>CACENO010000001.1 GCA_902560875.1 uncultured Prochlorococcus sp.
TAGAGGTGGTCAAATATTTTATGTTGTGCCAAGAGTTGAGGGTATTAACGAAGTCGGAATTAAGTTAAAGACAATGGTCCCTAATTTAAAACTTTTGATTGCCCATGGGCAAATGAATGAAGGAATCTTAGAAAATGCTATGGTTGCTTTTAATTCAGGTGAAGCCGATTTAATGCTTTGTACAACAATAATTGAGAGCGGTTTAGATATTCCTCGAGTTAATACAATAATTATTGAGGATGCACATAAGTTTGGTTTATCTCAGTTATATCAATTAAGGGGAAGAGTCGGCAGAAGTGGAATACAAGCACATGCTTGGATGTTCTACCCTTCTAAATCATCACTAAGTGATTCAGCAAGACAAAGGCTAAGGGCTATTCAGGAATTTGCACAATTAGGAAGTGGTTATCAATTAGCAATGCGAGATATGGAAATTAGAGGGGTAGGCAATATTCTTGGCGTACAACAAAGTGGGCAGATGGAAGCTATTGGGTTTGATCTATATATGGAATTACTACAAGAATCATTAGCAGACATTCAGGGTCAAAACATACCCTCAGTAGAAGAATGTCAAATAGACTTACCAATAACAGCATTTATACCAGGTGATTGGATCATTGACAATGTAGAAAAGATAAACGCCTATCGATCCGCTACACAGTGCGAATCATTTAAGGAACTTATCGATATAGCTTCTATTTGGACAGATAGGTATGGAGCACTACCATTTGCAGTACAATCACTTCTTGAGGTAATGAAATTAAAATTATTAGCAAAAAAATGTGGTATTTCTAGAGTAAGACAAGAAAAAAATAATTTAATATTAGAAACACCAATGGAGGAAGCTGCCTTTAGACTTCTACGTAAGGGTTTACCAGAACATTTACATACTAGATTTGTTTTCAAATCTATGTCTGGGAGTAAATCATTTATCTTGATACGTGGGCTTGGAGTCTTATCAGTAGATAAACAAATTAATCAACTGATTGATTGGCTAAAATTGATGATCAAGATGATACCAAATGCTGATGGATTCAATATATACGATATTAGAGAACAAGAAGTAGATCGAAATAAGGAAGTTATTAGTGTGTAAATCAAACTCATAATTACATTTATTTCATGAATAATTACCAATTATATATATACTATAGAATTAAGAATAATTTCTAGTTATTATTTTTTTCATAACTTTCTAATAACTTGGATAGTCTATTCCTAAAATCTCCTTTTGGCATTCCTCCCTTTAATTCCCCAACAATTTCAAAATCTTCTTCAGGATCTTTAACAATTAAATAGGTAGGCCAACCCATTCCTTCCTTATTAGGAAATTGCTTTAATAATATTTTTCTATATTTTTTATATGTATCTATATCTTGAAGCATAACGCCTATAAAGTTACAACCAAGTTCTTCTGATACAAGAGAATCATAGTGACTCATTCGATGACATGTGCCACAATCCTCAGAGCTAAATTTAATAATCGTTAGAGGCATAGCTGACAAAATTTCTATCGATACTATAATAATATTCTACGCATATAAAAAGCAACATAAATCTTTGTTATAAAATTATTTATATTTATCATATTAGCTTAGTCTTCATAATAAAACAAACCAATTGCAGAACCACCAAAAAGAAAAGAGATAGCCAATACAGGAAGAAAAGTAACACTTTTATCTACTATGGGAAGTACCTTGACTATTGAGATGAATCCATATATAGAAGTTACAAAATAACTAAGTGATAATGTTTGAATAAAAAATCTGAGGACGAACTTACTTTGATGCAAATAATTTAAGAGTAATACAAAAAAATTATTTCCTAAATTAATTCTAATGAATGATAATATTGCGATGACTGATGAAATAGTCCATAAGTTAACCTGTATTAAATATAGATTCACGGTAGCGTAAACAATACATAAGATAGCGAACCAGGATACAATCACTGAGTAATTTTTAGTAACACGCCTCTCTTTATTCCTAGGTACCATTTTACTTTATTGTAAACCTTGAATAATTCTACCAAAATTATAAGCTAATGTTAATATAATAAAATTCTGATTTTTTATTACATTATTTAGTTATTCTAATTTAAAAAAATATAGATGGTTCAAAAATTCTTTTTAAAGAATTTGTAGTCCTTTACTAAATGTTTGGTGATTCTAAGAAGTCTAGTTATTGCGGATATTAGAAATAGGCCAGAGATAATAATTATAAAAAATACTATCAATCCAAATGATAAAAAAATAATTGATTCTAATACTTGAGAAAGTCCTATCCACAGGATATTAAATACATTGGGAAGATTATCTATCCATAATTGCCTTTGAGGCATTGAATTTATCAGTACTATTAAAATTATGGCCGAAATGAATAATAATATACATTCGAATGATTGTTTTAAATAATTAAATTTGGCATGATGTGACCGGCTTTTGAAAACTCTTCTGTAACTATTTCTTCTTCCTATTGGCATAATGATTAATTCTTGTTTATTTAATGGTGTCTGGGTGTTTTAATGGTTGACTTCATAGTACTAATTTATATATGAATCTATAATAGCTATGTTTTTTAGAATGTCATTATTGTATTAATATATTAAACATATTATTTGTTCAATAATATACGTTATATCAGAGTTTATTTTAATTGGTAATGTAATGTTTGATTCTCTTTATTATTTAAATTTACTTCTTGTGGAGTATAAATATAAAGCAAACAAAATACGAAAATAGCTGTAATTCCTGAGATTGCTGGAGTAAAACGTTCTAAAAATGGTGTATTGATAGTTAAATCAGTTGTATTCAAAGGTTTGTAGAAAGGGAGCTTCCAATTAATTTTGACACGATTGTCGTGCAATAAATCATCTAAGCACCTAACTAAATCTGTTAACTGAGCATCATCAATTTGAATCTTTAGTGGTTCAACTCCTTCCTGACTGCTGGTAAGTATGATTTCGTGTCCTAATTTGCATGGTAAAATTTGAACAGGGCCATCTGAATTACCAAATTGTTTATAAACACCTGATAAGCAATATCGACTATAAGATAGTACAACTATAATTAATGATTGAAGATGGAGCCTGTTACCTTCTAAAATTGGTGCACCAACTAACTTTAATTCCCACCCTGAAAGTATTCCAATCATTTCTTCACTTTGACCAAGCGAATGATCGGGTAAACCATCAACCTTTAATTGGGCTGAATTTTGTTCATAAATAAAAGATTTCTTAATCATCTATATTTATACTGTGGAGTCAAGCAAACTTGATCGTAATCTATCAACGCCACCAGATCCAACTGATAGTGCAAGCGAAAAGACTAATTGACGGAGAATAGGTTCAGACATTTCAGAATACAAGAGTTTTTGAACTGCTCCTCTACGTTTATTCATTCTCTCCTCTATAAGTTCTTTTATTCGTCTATTAAATAAATTCCATCTTTGCTCATGAATTGATAATGGTTCCTTAGAAGAGATAAGCATTCTTAGGGAAGGGTATAGCCTTTCTGCCATTGTGCTAGTTAAAAGGATTAATGCTTCTGAACAGTCTGAATTCAATGGGCCTCTACGTGAGGATTTTCTCATTGGATTATGACATCTACATTTCCAGATTTCTACATGGTTTGGAAAATATTCTGTTAGGCCTAGTTTATTTGAGGTCCAAAGCATACTCTGACTTCCATTTAAATCCAAAGCTTCTATCGCTAACAATAGGAGATCTAGCCTCTCCAATCCCCTTCTTCCAAGTACATAGCCCGAGGAATTCTTGGTAGGAAGCGATTCTCCAAATGAATTCTTCGTGGGATAATTTTGATGTATTGGTTTTGGAGTCAGGTTCATAAGTTAAATAATGACATGCTCAAGTACTTTTAGGTAGGATTGGTGGTAATTTATTAAATCGCACACAAGACTCACGTACTTATCATTCCTGAATTTAATCTACAGAATTACATAAGTGAAATTGATGGATTCCCCTCAAATGGTATTTTATTTAGAGATATAAATCCTTTGCTTAGAAATCCTAAAGCCTGGTCTTATGCAATTAGTCAACTTGAAGAAAGATGTAAAAAATTAGAACCAAGTTTATTAGTTGGAATCGAATCGAGAGGTTTTATTGTGGCTAGCTCACTTGCAATAAAGATGGGTATAGGTTTTGTTCCAATTAGAAAGAAAGGTAAGTTGCCAGGACAAGTTATTAGTATTAATTATGATTTAGAATATGGTTCAGATACACTTGAAATTCAAGAAGGACTCATTGATAATAACAAAAATATTATCTTAATTGATGATCTCCTAGCTACCGGTGGAACAGCTCAAGCAGCAGCAAGTTTAGTCAATAAAGCTGGTGGGAGATTGGCAGCATTTGCCTTTTTAATTGAGTTATCTGAATTATTAGGTAGGAACAAACTTCCTTCAAATATACCAATAATTAAACTAATCAGTTATTGATTATCTCTTTCCCAGTCTAGAACTTGCTGAAACTGTTGGAGACTCAGCAGACCAAAACTCCATAACACTACAGGAAGTGGTGCCTGTTCAATTTGTGATTGCCGCAAACCTAGATCAAGAGCATTTTGCGATAACCCTATCTTCACCTGAAGAAAATCAATAAGCTTTTTAGAAGGCTTTGATTGAGGATGGCTCGTATTAATCATCATTTCTAAATATATTAATTATCAGGGAGTTAGTATAACCATAAGTCATTAAATTCAAAAAGAGTTTTTTCATTAATTGGAATTTATTTATAATCAATATAGAAATTCTGCGTATTAAAATTAATGGAAGAAAACGGTTTGAGAAATACCGAACCAAGAAATCTGTAAAAAATGATATTAAGACAATATCTATAAATCTAGTCCTTTCATATAATACTGGAACATTATGTAATTTAATTGAACCTTCAAGAAATTTTTCAACTATATTAGTTAAACCATTGACATCTCTAAGACAAAGGTTTAACCCCTGTCCTCCTACAGGATGAATAGAATGGGCAGATTCTCCAATAAGGAGAACCCTACCTTTAAATAAATTCATAGCTATCGATAAGTGTAATGGGAAGACTGAAGGTTCATCAATCAAGATATCTGGTTCAAGTTCAGTTGGTAATATCGCTGCTAATTTATCCAAAAATATAGATGGTACAAGCTTTGATCTTTTTTTACATAAGGAAGTTGGAGCACTCCATACAATTTGATATATATTATTAGACATTGGGAGCACAGCTAAAGGACCTTCATGCCTAAAAACTTCATAAGCTACTTTAGACTTTGCTCCTCTAATAAGAACCTTAGCAGTCAAGCAGGATTGTGAATATTTTATTCGAAAAAGATTAATATCGATTTTATTCCTCAAGGTAGAATTGTGTCCATCTGCAGCAATTACTAAATCAAAATCACCTATATCTATAGAAGCTTGAGTATTATAATTAGTTATTATATTATCAGATTTATACAAATGTTTGACAACTATATCCATTAATTCACAGTGTTCTATTATCCAACCTATTTCGTTGTTATTAGAATATGGTAAATTCAAATAATTCATATCAATAAAGGAATCACACTCTCTATCCTCTATAATAAGTTGCTCAAATGGTGTGAGAATTGAATATAGATCTTGCCAAATTCCTAATTTTTCAAATAAATTTTTAGTTGATTGAGTAAGTGCATAAGCTCGGTCTCTAGACTTTATTTGTTTAACTGATTGCGTATCAAAAATAGTAACGTCTGATCCAATATTAGCTAACGCTAGCGCCAGAATAGACCCTGTAGGTCCTGCGCCTAATACCTTTATTCTAATTTTATTCGTGTGACTTTTATATATCATCTAGTTATTGAGCTCGCATTCTGATCGAGCATAGTTCTTCAAAGGCTGGCCTTAGCAAATATGGATATTCTCCTACCCATAATCTAAGGCCAGGAAGCCAGGCGTCACTCAAGGCTGCAATTGAATTAAAATTCCTTGACTGACTTAAAACAAGGCATCTTATTTGCATACCTTTTCTAATTATTTGATGACCTTTTTCCATTGGAAAGGAAATCTTGCCTAGATAACCATCCTCATCTTCTAATTCAAGGTAAATCCAAGTGCGTCTATTTTCTACAATCTCTAGATTGCCGATTTTATTTGCTTGTTCTTGCCTATTCTCGATACGCTCTTTAGTATAAATATCTATAATTTCACCATCAAAGATAGCCGCAGATGGAAATTTTCTAAGTTCTGAATTTTTTCTACCAGCTTCTACAATTGGTCCCCACAAAATAAATAAAAGAAAGGAAACTCCTACCAATAACCAGAGTGAATAGAATTGACTTGCAACTTGACTCTGGCTAATTACCAATGTTATCGAGCCTCCAATAGAAGAAATCATTATTCTTTGAAGAATCTTCCTTGGATTTCCAAGGGCTTTTCGAAACTGGTTTCCAGTTGCTACAGCTGGTATTAACCTATTTAACTCTCCTGTTTTTAATGGAATTAACATCTATTTACTCCTACAGAACCCTTTCGAGGCCATAGACTAGGCCCTTAAATTGCCTCACCTTCCTAATAGTAAGCAAAACTCCTGGCATATATGCAGCTCTGTCCAATGTGTCATGCCTAAGGGTATAAGTCTCGCCCTTTGAACCAAAAATGACTTCCTGATGTGCAACTAATCCAGGAAGCCTAACTGAATGAATTCTTAAACCACTCGAACGAAGTCCCCCCCTACTTCCTGTTAGTGATTCTGATTCTTGTATTTCAGCTGAATTAAAGGTTTTATCGATTTCCTCCATCATTTCTGCTGTTTTAATACAAGTACCACTTGGGGCATCAGCCTTTCGATTGTGATGTAACTCAGTTAATTCTGCGTGATCATAAAATCCTGCGGCTACTGCAGCTGCCTGCTGGAGTAAAACCATTCCAATTGAAAAATTTGGAATAACAGCTGTCCCTATACATGCCTTTTCTGCAAATTGAGCAAGTTCTTCCAATTGATCGGTAGTTAATCCTGTTGTGCCAATAACAGGATTAACGCCATAAGCTATTGCTGCTCTTGTATGTTCATAAACAACAGAAGGGTGCGTGAAATCAACTAACACTACTGGGTTTTCTTTTTTATTTTGCCTGGCTGCCTGACTAACACTGCACAGGCATCCTTCCAAATCAGAAGTCAAGAGAACATCTTCTGAATTTAATCCAAGCAAAGTTTTAATACTTTCACCTTCATTAGATAGTGAAGCTTCTACAGCCCCTACGAGCTCAAAATTCTCAGCAGAATCAATAGCCCGTATTACCTCTTTACCCATTCGACCAAGAGCTCCTGCAACTACAACAGGAATTCTCAAAGAGTCATTATCAGTCATTGTTTAAACAGGCAAAAAAGGAGCAATGGACCAAGGTTGTAACACGCCAGCAAAAATAATCGCGAACTAGGCCTATAGAACATTAGGCTTGTCGAAACTTTAAGGGGAATTATGTTTACGCAGGTACGCTCCGCCAATCGCAGAGTTTCACCTGCTGAGAATCACCAGCACAACTCAGTGATGAAAGTTGTCTATGTGGTTCTTGAGCCTCAATACCAGAATGCTTTGACAGAAGCAGCAAATTCTCTCAATGCTTTAAATGGCCCTATTGGCATAGAACTAAATGGATATTTAATAGAAGAACTAAGGGTCGAGGAAAATTATGCAAACTTTCAGGAAGATGTTAAATCCTCGGATATTTTTATTGCTTCTCTAATATTTATTGAGGATTTAGCACAAAAAGTTGTTGATGCTGTTGAACCACATAGAGATCAATTAAAGGTTTCAATTGTTTTCCCATCGATGCCTGAAGTAATGAGGCTTAACAAGATGGGAACATTCACAATGGCGCAGCTTGGACAAACAAAAAGTATAATTGGCGACTTTATGAAGAAGCGCAAGGAATCAGGAGGTGCTGGCTTTCAAGATTCAATGCTGAAACTATTAAATACCCTTCCAGCAATTTTAAAATATTTACCAGTTGATAAAGCTCAGGATGCAAGAAGTTTTATGCTTAGCTTCCAGTATTGGCTAGGAGGAACTCCTGATAATCTTAAGAATTTTCTTCTCATGTTAGGGGACAAATATGTATTCCCAGAGTTGAAAGTTTTAAATAACAAAAATGTTGAAATTTCAGAACCTGAAATATTCCCAGATCTAGGAATTTGGCACCCATTAGCTCCTCATATGTTTGAGGATATAAAAGAATATCTTAATTGGAATAATAGTCGTACAGATTTATCTCAGAAAGCTAAAGGTGGTCCAGTAATTGGACTAGTTCTACAAAGAAGCCACATCGTCACAGGAGACGAAGCACATTATGTTGCCATTATTCAGGAACTTGAATTTAGAGGAGCAATGGTTATACCAATATTTTGTGGAGGACTTGACTTCTCTAAACCTGTAAATGCATTTTTCTATGATCCAATTAATAAAGATAATCCTCATGTAGATGGGGTAGTTTCACTAACAGGATTTGCCTTGGTTGGAGGCCCCGCAAGACAAGACCATCCAAAAGCAATTGAGTCTTTAAAGCGATTAAATCGACCTTATATGGTTGCTTTACCACTTGTTTTCCAAACCACACAGGAATGGGAAGGAAGTGATCTAGGGCTTCACCCAGTCCAGGTTGCCCTTCAGATAGCGATTCCAGAACTTGACGGAGCAATAGAACCTATCGTTCTTTCTGGTAGAGATGATGCAACTGGTAAAGCCCACACCTTGCAAGACAGAGTTGACGCCATTGCTGAAAGAGCAATCCGTTGGTCTTCTCTAAGAATCAAACCTAGAAATAAAAAGAAACTAGCAATTACTGTCTTTAGTTTCCCCCCTGACAAAGGGAATGTTGGAACAGCTGCCTATTTAGATGTATTTGGATCTATTTATCGTGTACTTCAGGAAATGAAATCCAAAGGATATGAGATTCAGAATATACCTAAAAACCCTAAGGCTTTGATGGAAGCATTGATCAATGATCCAGAAGCTTTAGAAGGCTCCCCCGAATTATCAATAGCACATAGGATGAGTGTAGAGGAATATGAAAAATTAACTACCTACTCAGACAGACTTGAAGAAAATTGGGGAAAGCCTCCTGGCAGCCTTAATAGTGATGGACAGAATCTTTTAATTTATGGAAAACATTTTGGCAATGTTTTTGTAGGTGTTCAACCAACATTTGGTTACGAAGGAGATCCTATGAGACTCCTTTATTCAAGAAGTGCAAGTCCTCATCATGGTTTTGCTGCTTACTACACATATTTGGAAAAAATTTGGTGTGCAGATGCAGTTCTTCATTTTGGAACACATGGTTCTCTTGAGTTTATGCCTGGCAAACAGATGGGAATGAGTGAAACATGTTATCCCGATTCATTAATTGGCGGTCTTCCTAACCTTTATTACTATGCAGCAAATAATCCATCAGAAGCAACAATTGCTAAAAGAAGGGGATACGCTTCAACTATCAGTTACTTAACACCTCCAGCAGAAAATGCTGGGCTCTACAAAGGATTAAAGGAACTAAGTGAACTAGTTGGCTCCTATCAACAATTAAGAGAAAGTGGAAGAGGAGTTCAAATAGTAAATGCGATTGTCGAAACCGCTCGACAATGCAATCTCAATGAAGACATAAATCTTCCAGAAGAAGATGCTTCAGCTCTAGACCAAGAAGGTAGAGATGCTGTTGTTGGTGCTGTCTATAGCCAATTGATGGAAATAGAAAGCCGTTTACTACCTTGTGGACTTCATACAATTGGAAAACCTCCTACAGCAGAAGAGGCTATTGCGACATTAGTTAGTATTTCAGCTCTCGAAAGAGAGGATGATGGTCTGCGATCACTGCCAGGACTATTAGCAGAATCAGTTGGGAGGAATATTGAAGATATATATAAAGGAAATAATAATGGAATACTCGCTGATGTCGAATTAAATCGATCAATTACAGAGACTAGCAGATCTGCTGTTAGTTCGATGGTTCTAGCCCTAACAGGGAATGATGGAAGAGTTAATATGACTAAATCACTGATAACCAAAATCATTGATTTATTAAAAATAATTGGATTCACTTTTCCAGAACCATGGATGCAAGTATGTAGAAGGTCTGGATTTAAAAATGTTGATTCAAATTCACTAAATAAACTGTTTGATTATTTGAGATTTTGTCTCGAGCAAATTTGTGCAGACAAAGAGATGGAGAGTTTATTAAAAGCATTAGATGGAGATTATGTTTTGCCAGGTCCAGGGGGAGACCCAATTAGAAATCCGGGTGTACTTCCTAGTGGAAAAAATATTCACGCTCTAGATCCACAATCAATACCAACAACAGCTGCTGTAGCATCAGCAAAGATTGTTGTTGATAAGCTAATTGAACGTCAAAAGGAAGAACAGGGAGACTGGCCCGAAACAATCGCATGTGTCCTCTGGGGAACAGATAATATCAAAACCTATGGAGAGTCATTAGCTCAAATATTGTGGTTTGTTGGAGTTAGACCAAAACAAGATTCAGTAGGTCGCGTAAACAAATTAGAACTAATACCTTTAGATGAGCTTGGTAGGCCAAGGATTGATGTCGTTGTTAATTGCTCAGGAGTTTTCAGAGATCTTTTTATCAACCAAATGGCTCTAATAGACCAAGCAGTTAAAATTGCTGCAGAAGCTGATGAGCCGCTAGAGAGTAATTTTGTACGAAAACATTCAATAGAACAAGCAGAACTTGAAGGTACGACAATAAGAGAAGCTGCTTGTAGGGTTTTTTCTAACGCAAGTGGCAGCTATAGCTCAAATGTAAACCTTGCTGTAGAAAATTCTACATGGGAACAAGAAAATGAATTACAGGAAATGTATTTATCAAGAAAAACATATGCATTTAATGCTGATAATCCAGGAGAAATGAACCAAAAAAGAGAAGTTTTTGAATCTGTAATGAAAACGGCAGACGTAACTTTTCAGAATCTTGACTCTTCAGAGATTTCTCTAACAGATGTTAGTCATTATTTTGATTCAGACCCTACCAATTTAATAAAAAATCTGAGAGATGATGGGAAAGCTCCTAGTAGTTATATAGCAGATACAACAACAGCTAATGCTCAAGTTAGATCATTAAGTGAAACAATTAGACTTGATTCTAGAACTAAGCTTCTTAATCCAAAATGGTATGAAGGGATGCTTAAATCTGGATATGAAGGGGTAAGAGAAGTTTCAAATCGATTGAATTACACATTAGGCTGGAGTGCAACAAGCGGCCAAGTAGATAATTTTGTATATGAAGAATCAAATGACACGTTTATAAATGACCCTGAAATGAGGAAACGTCTTATGGAGATGAACCCTCATAGTTTCAGAAGAATAGTTGGAACATTGTTAGAGGTAAATGGAAGAGGATACTGGGAAACATCTGAAGAAAATATTGAGCAACTCAAAGAGCTATATCAAGAAGTTGAAGATAGAATTGAAGGAGTAACACCTCCTGGTGAATAATCACTAAATTAAAATATTTTAGAGGCAACTTTAATTGTTTGGTAGATAGGAGCAACTTCATGAACTCTTATCATTGTAACTTTGTCTTGTACACAGCGACATGCAATTGCAGCTGTTCCCCAATCTCTTAATTTAGGGTTAGGTTCTTTAAGTATTTCTCCTATAAATCTTTTTCTGGATGGTCCTAATAATACAGGGAAATTTTCAGAACAAATCTTGTTTATGTTCTTAATCAACAAGACATTCTGATCATTCGTTTTTGCAAAACCTAATCCTGGGTCCCAAATAATATTTTCTTTAGGAACACCAGAATAAATTGCTTTTTCTGTTCTCCTAAGAAGCCCTTCTCGAACATCATTAGTAACATCATTATATGAAGTAAGGCTATCCATTGAGGAGCTATCTCCCCTGCTATGAGTCAAAATATATGGGCAATTATATTCAGCCACTACTTTAAATATTTCAGGATCATGTCTACCTCCAGTAACATCATTTATCCAGTTAGCTCCATTTTTTAAACAATATTCTGCTACTCTTGAATGAAAAGTATCTACTGAAATTAGAGCTTTAGGATTAGATGTCCTAACAGCCTTCAAGACTGATTTGAGCCTGAGTATTTCTTGCTCATATCCTATTATGGCTGCTTTTGGTTTAGTACTTTGTGCTCCTATATCTAAAACATCTGCTCCACTATTTATATGTTCAGTGGCCCTTTTTGAGGCAGTTGAAGAATCGAGATATTCTCCTCCATCACTAAATGAGTCAGGAGTTATATTGATAACCCCCATTATACAAGTAACCTTTTTCCAATTATTTGGCCAATAAGATCTATCAGCGTTGGAAGTTAGCAATTCTGGCAAAGCTTTCCGGGTCAAGTGACGCTCCCCCTACAAGCACTCCATCAATATCACTCATAGACATTAATTCATCAATATTTCCAGGTTTAACAGATCCACCATATTGAATAATTAAATTAGGAGAACCAACCCAGTCTCTAATAAGGCCACAAATTCTGTTTGCCTCTATAGATTCACACGTCTTTCCTGTTCCAATAGCCCATATAGGTTCATAGGCAACAACAAGGTTATCTGGATTTGTACCTTCAAGTCCTTGTTCGATTTGTCTACGGATAACCCTTTCTGCTTCTCCCCTTTCGCGTTGCTCATCGCTTTCTCCCACACAAACAATTGGAATCAAACCATGAGCTTGAGCTGATCTAGCACGTTTATTGATTTGTTCATCACTCTCACTGAAGTACTTTCTTGGTTCACTGTGACCGACTATCGAATATTTAGTCTTTAATTCATTAAGCATGGTTGGAGAAATCTCTGCGGTGTATGCGCCCTGATCCTCCCAGTGAACGTTTTGGCTTGAAAGATTTACATTCGTTCCAACTAAGGCCTTAGAAAGGACATATAAGGCTGTGAAGGGCGGTGCCAAAACAAGATCCCTGTCATTAGGAGCGTCTTTAACCAATGGAAGAAAAGTACCTAGGTAATCCTCTGCTTCTGCACAGGACATGTGCATTTTCCAGTTGCCAGCAATAACAGGCTTTCTCACGCTTTCCCTCTATTGATCTTCTAAGGACAACCTACGGCCTTGTGGATCAGTTTCAGCAAAGATCAACTTAATATTGCCTAAAACGACCAAATCACCGTGAATAAGCTTACGTCCTCTTCTAAATTCAACTGAGCCGTTAACTGATACAAGACCAGAATTTATAAGGCTTTTAGCCTCACCACCAGTAGACACCAAACCTTCCCATTTGAGAAACTGATCAAGCTTCATTGCAGTTTGCTCGGGCTTAACAACTGATAGTTTGACCGAATGTTTATTCAATCAGAAGCAGGCTTTAGAAGACTGCTTAAATTCTTAAGGCCTTACCTCAAAAAACTTTTTTGGGGTTTCTTCAGCATGGCTATTTATGTAGCATGCTGGCCTATTCTTGCTTGGTTGGCTGGAGAGTTAATACCAAAAATCGGAGAAGGTGACTTTGTAAAAGTTATTCAGGTAATAGGAACAGCATTAATAGTTTTTCTAATACAAAAAACAGCACAATTCTTTCAAGATACTATTTTAGCTGGACCAGCACTTCGTATAAGTCAAAATCTTCGCAAGGAAATTTTCAGTAAGATACAACGAGTTGAACTTGGGGCATTAGAAAAGCTATCATCTGGTGATATTACCTACCGATTAACAGAGGATGCAGATCGGATTGGTGAGGTAATATATAAAACAATTCAAGATACATTGCCTTGTCTCCTGCAATTAGTTGCGGTATTCGGATATATGATCTATTTAGATTGGCAACTCTCATTTGCAACACTTATTTTAGCACCCTTAGTAGCAATACTGGTCAGTATATTTGGTTCAAAAGTAATGCTAACTGCGGAAAGAAGTCAAAAACAGGTTAGCAATTTAGCAAGTCTTATAGGAGAAGCTATACAAGGTTTATCTCTTATAAGAGCCTTTGCGGCTGAGAAATGGATGCAAGAAAGATTTAACAAAGAAATAGAGCAACATAGAAAGGCAAGATTCAAGACTTTAAGGCTTTTAGCGCTACAACATCCAGTTGTTGGTTTTATAGAAGCATCTGGCATCCTGGCTATACTAGCTATTGGGGCAGCAAGAATTCAAAGTGGAGGCCTCAACTCTCAGGGTTTTAGTAGTTATATAGCAGCTTTACTAATGGTTATAGATCCTATTAGCCATCTAACTACTAATTACAATGAATTTAAACAAGGTCAGGCCTCATTAAAAAGGTTGAGAGAGATAGAAAAAGAACCACTGGAAAAACAAGATATTTTAGGAGCTGAAATAATAAGAGAACCAAGAGGAGAAATTAAAATTGAAGATTTATGCTTTTCTTACGAGGATGGAAAAGAAGTTTTGAGTAATATAAATATTGAAATAGACAAAGGAGAAGTTGTGGCATTGGTTGGTCCTTCAGGAGCCGGAAAAAGTACAATTTTCTCACTATTAATGAGATTTATATACCCTCAAAAAGGAAAACTATTTTTTGATGGAAAAGAAATAAGTCAACTTAAAACAAGAAACCTTAGGAAAGAATTAGCTTTGGTCCCACAAAGAGTGGTTGTTTTCTCAGGTAGTATCTATGATTCTATAAAATTTGGTAGAGAAGCAAAAAAGGATGAAATTATTAATTCAGCAAAGATTGCAAATGCTCATGATTTTATAATGTCTCTGCCTGAAGGTTATGAGACTCAACTTGAGGAGAGAGGAACAAATTTGTCAGGTGGGCAACTTCAAAGGATTGCCATAGCAAGAGCAATCTTAGGCAATCCATCAGTCCTACTTCTTGATGAAGCAACAAGCGCACTTGATGCTGAAGCTGAAGAATCTATTCAAATAGGTCTAAGTCAAGCAATGGTTGGAAGAACAGTCATCGTTATTGCTCATAGAATGTCAACTGTTCAGGAAGCAAACAAAATCATAGTCTTAGACAATGGTTCTATTTGCGACATTGGTACTCATGATGAACTAATAAAGAAAAGAGGTCGTTACAACGATCTTTGCTCAAGACAGCTAATTAGACAATGACAAAATAATTTGTGTAATTGAGATTTTGAATAACTTAAACCTTAAGATCTAGAATTATCTGACTAACAACCTAAAGCACTTCAAAATCCTATGACTGACTTCTCTTCCAAGCCAAATGATCCAATACTTACTTTTGAGGGAAAGAAATATGACCTAAACGCTCTACCTGACGAATTAAAGGAGCTTGTAAGAGGAATGCAAGTCGCTGATGCACAACTGCGTATGCACGAAGACACCTTAAAAGTACTTGCTGTTGGTAGACAATCTATGGCAATGCAATTAAACCAAAAGTTAAAAGGGGTAGCCCCTATTCCTAATAGTTAAGTAAAGAAGTTAATTAGTTTTTAAAACTATAGCTTTTAGATAATTTAAATACTGTTCCAGAAAGTAAAAGAAGAGCAATTAAATTTGGGATCGCCATTAAGCCATTCAAAGTATCTGCAACTGCCCAAACAACTCCTCTATTACCAGCAACTGAACCAATAACTGCTACTGAAACCCAAGCAAATCTAAATGGAAGTATTGCATTAACACCAAAAAGATATTCTGTACATCTTTCTCCATAGAAGCTCCAACCTAGGACTGTTGTAAAGGCAAAAACAACTAGGCCAACTAAAACAATCCACCCAGTACCTGGAAGTCCCATATTAAATGCTTCTATAGAAAGATTCGCCCCTGATTCTCCAGACAAATAGGCACCTGTTGTGATAATTACTAATGCCGTCAATGTACAGATAATAATTGTATCAATAAATGTTCCTAGCATTGCAATTGTTCCTTGTTTAACTGGATCACTAGTTTTCGCGGAGGCATGTGCAATTGGTGCACTTCCAAGACCTGCCTCATTAGAGAAAATACCTCTTTTAAATCCCATAAGTATTACTTGAGTTAAAGAACCACCCAATGCTGCCTTGCCTGTAAAGGCATTAGAAAAAATAGTGGAAAAGGCATCAGGAATAGAAGATAAATTATTAGCTAAAATTAATAAACAAGCTGCAATATATAAAAGTGCCATAGAAGGAACTATTGAAGAAGCCGCTTTTGCAATTCGTTTAATTCCACCAATAATTACAATAAATACAAGAGCTCCCAAAACTATTCCTGTTAAAAGTCTTGGTATACCAGCCATAGCTAATGCACTTGAAACTTCAAAACATTGAACACCGTTTCCTATTCCAAAGCCAGCTAACATTCCAAAAAGAGCAAATACCCCTCCTAACCAAGCCCATTTTTCGCCCAAACCATTTTTTATGTAATACATAGGACCACCAACATGATTACCTAAAGAATCAATTTCACGAAAATGGACGGCTAATACTCCTTCTGCATATTTGGTTGCTATTCCAAAAAGAGCTATAAGCCACATCCAAAATATTGCTCCCGGACCTCCTACAGCAATAGCTGCTGCAACACCAGCTATATTTCCTGTTCCAATAGTTGCAGACAAAGATGTCATCAAAGCTTGGAAAGGTGTTATCTCTCCTTCGTCATCCACACTTCTCAATGAGGATGATCGGATCATAGAAATAAAACCATAAGGAATTCTCCTTATAGGCATAAAGCCAAGGCCAAACATCAGTACAATGCCTGTCAGAGCAATTAGACCAACAGTTGGCCAACCCCAAGCAAAACTGTTAATAGGATTATTTATGCGCTCAACAATATTTGTTAAATTTCCAGAAGCCTTTGCAAATACAAATGAATCTGAAACACTAAAACTTAATAAAGTCACTTAGTAAATCTACAGATCCTTAGATATTCTCACATGTGATCGGGGCTGGCAAGAATTTCTGGGCTTAAATCATACTTTGTTAAATTAGAAAAAGAATAGACTTCAATAGGAGTTTTCTCTTCATTAAACGTTTCTGTAAATATTTTCCTTTCGGACAAAACCCAAGGTCCGCCTTCAAACAAAGAAACAAACTTATCTGAAAAAAATTTTTTATTGTCTCTTGGAACTCCAGACTCAGGGTCAAAATATTGGCTAGAATATTCCTTACCTAAATAACCATTTCTTGTATTGTAAGTACTTTTTGTATAAATTTTAATAAGGGAACCATGAATATTTCGATTTACCATTGTAACTATATTATCCTTAATTCTGTATTTGTCACCAGCATTTTTTCCACTAACTAATACTTCTAATCCATTTGATGTTGATTCGCCTGCTTTGAAAATATTTTTTCCATGGACTTCATCAAAAGGACGGCGAACACGATGTATTGTTACTTCCCATAACTGGCTAGTAATCTTTTTGGAAATATTTTCATCATTAATATCATTGACCATTACTTTTAAATTACGATCAACAATAAAAGATCCTCTTTTGCTATTGAAACCATCGGACCACTTACAATCTCCTATATATCCACTGAATTCAGGATCCCAGGTATAACGATTCTCATATGCCAATCTAAATTGGTGTCGACAATCGAATAATTGAGAATGATTTATTTCAGATTCAGTTCGAGTCATGAATGAAGATCCTGAAGTGCATTTAGAGAAGGTACTTGGTTTTGTAATGAATTAATACCTTCAACTGCTGCTCTGGCACCTGCCAAGGTAGTTACAGTAGGAACAGAATAATCTAATGCTGCTCTTCTGAGATATTTATCATCATGAGCGGCCTGACGACCAATAGGTGTATTAATAACTAACTGAATCTTGCCAGAACGAATCAAATCCTCAATATTTGGCCTTCCTTCATGAACTTTAAGAACTCTATCTACAATAATGCCAGCATTAATCAGAGTATCTGCTGTTCCAGAAGTAGCTACTAATCCAAACCCTAAGCTATAAAGATCCTTTGCAATTGGTATTAAATCTTGCTTATCTCGATCATGAGTAGATAAAAAGACAGTACCTGTAGTAGGAAGAGCATCTCCAGCTGCCAATTCTGATTTCGCATATGCCATTCCAAAACTTGAGGCCGAACCCATTACCTCTCCTGTAGAACGCATTTCGGGGCCTAAAACACTATCAGAGCCAGGAAATCTGCGAAAAGGGAGTACAGCTTCTTTGATTGATTTCAATGGTGGTACAGGTTCATTATGAATTCCCACATCGTCAAGAGTTTTGCCGACCATAAGACTTGTAGCTACACGAGCTAAAGGAATACCAGTTGCTTTAGATACAAATGGAACAGTTCTTGAGGCTCTAGGGTTTGCTTCTATTATAAATACTATCTCTTCACCAGAGTTATCTTTTTGCACAGCGAACTGGAGATTAATTAAACCAATAACATCAAGTGATTGCGCCAATGCTTTTGTCCAAATTCTAATTGTATTTAGTGAATCCTCACCAAGAGAGAATGATGGAAGACAACAAGCTGAGTCCCCAGAATGTATTCCTGCAGGCTCAATATGCTCCATCAGGCCTCCTATAATAACCTCGCCATTTTTATCACATAGAGCATCAACATCTACTTCAACAGCATTTTCTAAATATTGATCTATAAGTACAGGATGCTCAGGTTCAACTTGTACAGCTTCAAGCATATATTTATCCAGCTCATGTTTATCAAACACAATTTCCATTGCTCTTCCTCCCAAAACATAAGAAGGCCTCACAACAACTGGATAACCAATCTCTTTTGCAATTTCCAATGCTTCATCTTTAGTTCTTGCTATACCATGCATAGGCTGTCTTATATTTAATGAAACTAGTATCTTCTCAAAAAGTTCTCTATCTTCAGCTCTATCAATAGAAATAGGAGATGTTCCCCAAATCTTAGTCTTGTCAAAAGATGCTAAACAATTTAAAAGTGGTAATGCTAATTTAAGAGGAGTTTGTCCACCAAATTGTACTATTATGCCATTTGGTTCCTCCTGGTCAATAACATTTAAGACGTCCTCAAGGGTAAGTGGTTCGAAATATAATCTGTCACTTGTGTCATAATCAGTAGAGACAGTCTCAGGATTACTGTTAATCATTATGGTTACAAGTCCTAGTCTTTGAGCTTCAAAAGAGGCATGGCAACAGCAATAGTCGAATTCAATTCCCTGTCCTATCCGATTAGGCCCTCCACCTAAAATCATAACCTTTTTACAATCGTCTTTTTCAATTTCATTTTGAATGTTTATTTGCTCTAAACTATTGTCAGTGTTAAGCTTAAAAATTGGTCTCTCATATGTGGAGTAATGGTATGGAGTTGTTGAAGAGAACTCAGCTGCACATGTGTCTACAGTCTTATAAACCGGTACAATTAACATTTCTTTCCTTAATTTCCTAACATCCAATTCATTAGAATTGGTTGACCATGCAATTTGTCGATCGGAAAACCCAAGTTTTTTTAACTTGAACATACTATTTTTATCAATTTCTTCCAAGCTTTTACTTTCTAATAAAGTTTTTTGAGCATCAACAATATTTCTTAATTTAGATAAAAACCATGGATCTACCTTACATAGAGAAAATATCTCATCATCATTTTTTCCATGTAACATTGCCAATCTAATTGCCATTATTCTATTTGGAGATGGTGTTCTTAAAAGAATTTCCAACTCGGAATTTGTCACATTTTCATCTTCATGATCGTAACCCCAACCTGACAAGCCAATTTCAAGCGACCTTAAGGCTTTCTGGAATGATTCTTCGAAACATCTACCAATTGCCATAGACTCTCCCACAGACTTCATTGATGTATTTAGAACAGCTGGGGTACCCTTAAATTTTTCAAATGCAAATCTAGGAATCTTTGTCACTATGTAATCGATAGTGGGTTCAAAGCAAGCTGGGGTTTTACCAGTTATATCATTAATTATTTCATCAAGTGTGTACCCTATTGCCAATAGAGCAGCTATTTTTGCTATTGGAAATCCTGTCGCTTTACTAGCCAGAGCAGAAGACCTACTGACTCTAGGATTCATCTCAATTACTACTACTTCGCCATCTACCGGGTTAACAGCGAATTGAATATTGCTACCCCCAGTTGCTACACCTATTTCTCTAATAATCGCAATAGATTGATCTCTAAGGCGTTGATATTCACGATCAGTAAGTGTTTGGGCAGGAGCTACAGTTATAGAGTCTCCTGTATGTATTCCCATAGGATCAAAATTCTCGATACTACAAACAATTACAACGTTATCTGCTATATCTCGCATAACTTCAAGTTCAAATTCCTTCCAACCCAATAATGATTTTTCGACAAGTATTTGAGAAACAGGGCTTGCTTCTAACCCTGTCTGACAAATAGAACGATAATCTTCTTCGTTATAAGCAATTCCACCCCCTCTTCCTCCCAGAGTAAAGGCTGGCCTTATGATTCGAGGAAAAGTATCAATTTCCTTTCCTACATTTATTGATTCTTCAAGAGATGATGCGATCCCTGAAGGGCATACATTTACACCTATAGACTCCATCGAAAGCTTAAATAGTTGACGATCCTCTGCTTTGCGTATAGCCGAAATATCAGCTCCAATTAGTTCAACAGAAAACTTGTCAAGTATTCCTTTTTCAGAAAGATCCAGTGCAATGTTTAAGGCTGTTTGACCTCCCATTGTTGGCAATAGCGCATCAGGTCTTTCTTTTTCAATAATTCGCGCGACGAATTCAGTAGTAAGAGGTTCGATATATGTACGATCAGCCATCTCAGGGTCGGTCATTATTGAAGCTGGATTCGAATTAACCAAAACCACTTCAAAGCCCTCAGCTCTGAGAGCCTTACACGCCTGTGTTCCGGAATAGTCGAATTCGCAAGCTTGGCCAATGACTATGGGTCCAGAGCCAAGCAAAAGAATTCGACGTAAATCAGTACGCCGTGGCATAAGCTTTAAAGTTCACTCCAATCAGAACAGCTTCCCATGAAGGTGTATGCAGAGTACTTAGTAAAGTATGAAAATACTGCACCGTTCTAGCTAAATTTGTTTGTCAAGAGATTTCCAGGCCATGAGCGAACTACAGCGCCTTAAAGGGCTGCTGCCTCCAGAAAATCAAAGCTGGGTGTTCGTGGAGGCAGCTGTGGCGGTTGATCCCCCACTAATAACCCTTGAAGAGATAGGTCGAGACGAGGTGGAAATCCAAGTTGACCTTGAGCATTGGGATGACCTAGCTCAAGATCACAGAAACATGCTTTTTTGGCATGAAGTTGGGAGGATTCAAAATGACACCATTCCAAGAGATGGTTGGGAAATGGCAGCACTTGCCATTGGTCTAGGAGGTGCAATTGGAGAATTATGGGTGCAAGATGGATTGCTCCTTTTAATGGCTCTAGGCCTTTCAGGTTTCGCTGGCTATCGCCTTTACCTTAAAAATAATTCGGAAAAACGCCTTCAAGATGCAATTGCAGCAGATGAAAGGGCAATAGATCTAGCTTGCCGTTTTGGGTATAGCGTTCCAAACGCCTATAAAAGCCTAGGAGGCGCTTTAAAGGAGCTAGTAGAAAAAACTAGGAAGAAAAAAAAGCGTTCCATTTTTGAAGATAGGCTTGAGGCTCTTCGGAAAAGTGCAGAAAAAGCAAGAGCAGAAATGGCTGAGCAAGAAGGTTCGCGTCAATCAATTACTAGCGAAAATGTATATGGATAGTGACAAACTTATTGATTTAGCGGCTGAAGCATGTGATGATAGGAAGGCAAAAGATATTAAATTAATACGGGTAGATAAGGTTTCAAGCCTTACAGATTGGATCTTAATAACAGAAGGATTATCGGATGTACAAGTACGTGCAATTATAAAGTCTGTTGAAGATAAACTTAAAGACAAAGTAAATCGTCTACCTATAAGAAAAGAGGGAGTAAACGAGGCAAAATGGGCTCTTCTCGATTACGGAGAGTTGATAGTAAATGTTTTCCAACCAAATGAACGTAGATACTACGAACTAGAATCATTTTGGAGTCATGGAGAAATTCAAACCTATGAAAGTTCAGCAAACCAAGGTTAAATGATAATGAATCAAAATTCTATTGATTGTCCAGTACCTAAAGAACAAATACCATGCGAAGAATATAAGGCCTTGTCAGAATCATGGTTCTTCTCATGGGCTTTGAATAGGAATAACAAACTATATAAAAATCTATCTTATAGTTGGATAATATTTTTTCCAATAACATTAATCGTTTCAAATGGGAGTTATATTTTAAAGAATGATCCACTCAAGCTTGCACATTATAGTATTGTATTTAGTCTAATAGCACCAATTACTCTATTGATTAGGCAATTGCTTTCATGGAATTATATCTTAAAGAGACTTCTAAGCGATCAAATTGAATATGAGGAATCAGGTTGGTACGATGGACAAATTTGGGAAAAACCGATGAGTTACAAAGAAAAAGATATGCTAATAGCTAAGTACGAGGTACAGCCTATAATAGATCTTTTAAATAGAGCAACTAAGTTTGCACTATACTTAATTTTGCTTAGTATATTCTCATTATTAATCCTAAATTAGTATGGACTTTACTAATAATATTACAAGTACAAGATATAAGACAAAGCCTATATTAGTGTTATTAAAAAGAGGCTCTATTGTAGAGTCAATCCATAAGGTTCATGCAGTTGCTAGTGATTCAAAAGGAAGAATACTAATGTTTGCAGGTACAGCAAACTATGAAACATTTATTAGATCATCTCTAAAGCCTTTTCAAATTCTGCCTTTTATAAGTAGTGGCACTGCCGAAAAAATCCATAGTGGCGAAAAAGGAATTGCGATATCCTGTTCATCGCACATCGGTACAAATTCTCATGCTCGTGAGGTTTTTAAATTACTTTGGAATTCTTTTGTAGATGTTAATAATTTACAGTGTCCAATTCCAGAAGGTTATGTAAGTCAATTACAACATAACTGTTCAGGGAAACATGCTTCCTTTCTAGCCACATCAAAAATGTTGGGTTGGTCATTGGAAAATTATCTCGATGCAAAACACCCAATACAAATAGAAATTAATCGAAGAGTAGCTGAACTACTTGGTTTACCAACTGAGGAATTAGTCGCCGCTAGAGATGACTGTGGAGCTCCAACATTATTTTTGCAACTTGTTCAAATGGCACAACTTTATGGGCACTTATGTGGATCTAAACAACCAGAGTTTGAAAAAATCTGCAGAGCAATGATTGGATATCCAGAATTAGTAGCAGGTAAGGGAAGGTTTGACACTGAGTTAATGAAGAGAGCTCATGGTCAAATAATTAGCAAAGGAGGAGCAGAAGGAATTCAATGTATTGGCAGAATTGGAGAAGGTATAGGACTGGCCATAAAAGTAGAGGACGGGTCAAGAAGAGCAAAACAGGCTGTAGCCCTACATTTGCTTCAACAACTTGACTGGATTACACCTACTGCCCTGCAAGAACTAGAGGACCAAATGCTCTTGATTTCGCCCGGTGTTCAATTAGAGGTAATTGGAAATCTTGGATTTGTGGAAACCCAAGCAGATCATTAACTTTGAGTGCTCCAGGAGGTATGCTTGTGGTACATCGCGGGGTAGAGCAGTCTGGTAGCTCGTCGGGCTCATAACCCGAAGGTCGGGAGTTCAAATCTCCCCCCCGCCACCAAATAATTCCACCGCCGTATGGCGGATTTTTTTTCTATTTAAATTGCGACATGTTAATCAGTTAATTAAATATAAATAATTATATTTTTGAATTATTTGAATGATTTCCACTCCTAATACAAAAAAGGTAAATTAAAGTATTAACATTAACAAATTAACTCCAAAGTCATTGCTATCATTATAAATACGATTAAATCTATTCAGATTTATTCAAGTATTATTAATTACATCATGTGGCAAATAAGGCTAGTGTCAATAAATTTTAAATATAATCAGTGAAAATCATCTTATGTTTTTTTACTTGGAATATGAAAATAAGGTAATTCCACCTATTGCATGTGTTGTAAAAATTCGGCATTAAGATGTTTGTATGAGAATTTTCAATGAATCTGCCAAAACTTGTCCACGCAACACCACAGGGTGGAACAATTCATAAATACCAGTTAACAGGAGGAAAAAGATCCTTTCAACGATATCTAGGTTGTTACCTTGGTTCATGTAAATTTTGCAATGATGTAGATGAAGCTTCAGAATATTTATCCAGTGTTGAGGATAAGAATTGAATGTTCCGTTAATTAGAATGTTTTATCAAGTTAAATAAACTTCTTATCATAGCAATTCGATAATCTCGGCTAATTAAGTTATATTTTTTATCCTGTTCTAATATCATATGTGCTCCATGTACACCTAATTGATCGTTAATGAATTTGCTATCATTAAAAACCCATTCCTCTATATCATTTTTATCAATTTCCAAATGGAATTGAATTCCAAAGGCATTTCTTCCAATTCTAAATAGCTGCTCATTACACATTAAGGATGAGGCTAACAAAGGTATATTTGAAGGAAGAATAATCCTATCAAGATGCCAATGCAAAACATAAAATTTATATTGATTATATGAAGGTACTAAATCTCCTATATATTGTGATTTAAATTGGATAGGCATCCATCCTATTTCAGCCTTTGGTTTTCCTGATGTTTTGTCTATTAATGGCCTAACAGAACCTCCTACTACATGAGCTAGCAATTGAGCTCCTAAACATACGCCTATAAAAGGGATTAATTCCTTAAGAGCATATTTAATTAAATTAATTTCGTCTTTGAGCCAAAGATAATTTTGATTATCTATATCTGATACTCCCATTGGCCCCCCTAAAATTAATAAAAGGTCATCTTTATTAAGCTTAGGAATCGTTTCATTTTTAAAGGGGCAAATAAGTTCAATTGTTAAATCAAATTCAGCTGCTACAGATTCAAATAGAGATGGTCCCTCATGAGCTATATTTTGCAAAATGATTAATCTTTTCATAAGGCGAGACCCTAAAGTCCTTAGCTTGAAGCTGAGGTATAGAACTTTAAAGCAAACATCCAGAATCTTTTGGAGATAAACAAAAATGCGATGGCAAGAATTAGAGACAAAAAAGCAATTCTATAGGAAAGAATGTTTAAAATGGCCTCAGCAGGAACTGTAGTTAAGAATGCAATTGGAAGAATAAAAGTAAATATTCTACGTAGAGATTCTGGATAAGCTGAAATTGGATACCGTCCAGCAACTAATGTTGATCTAAGAACTTCATTAGCATTCCAAACTCTGACGAACCAAATACTTGTTGTAGCAATCAAGAACCATAGACTATAAAGAATAATAAAACTAGACAAAACCATTAGGATAGAAAGTAAAAGAGACTTAATACTAAAATTTGCTTGACTATTTATAAAACCTATTATTACTAAAGTAATACCCGATAATATTGAGGGAATACCCCATGGAGAAAAAATTCTAAATGATAGCCATAGTTGACTATTTATTGGTTTTAAGAGAACAAAATCTAATGTTCCATTTTGAACATGACGTACTATTCTACTTAGATTAGGGTGTAAAAAAGAGGTGGTATAGCCATCTAAAATTGTATAAATGCCAAGGACTACTAACGATGCATGCCAACTCCAGCCTCCAAGATTAGTCGTAGGACTATAAAAAAGAGATAAAATAAATATACTTCCAGTTAGGTTGGCAACAACGGATATTATTTCTATAACCAAATTTAGTTGATACTCAAGCTCGCTAGCTATACTTGTCGACCAAAAAGAAAATAAAACTCTAAAAACTTCACTTGTACTTCTTAGATATTTAATCATTAAGCCCCCATACCAGAATAATGCCTTATTCCTCGTTTCCAAAATAAATAACTTAGTAAAAAAAGAAGTATTGCCCAAAAGAAAAGGGAAGTAAAATTACTAATTAAATCTATTTTTTTTTCAGCCAATATATTAGAAGGAAAAGCTAGGATATAAGGAAATGGAGTTAAATTAGCAAAATTACGAATTGGGGTTGGAAATGTATCTAATGGTGCAACTAATCCAGAAAGAAAAAGATATGGTATTAAAAGTAATCTTTCCAGGGCACTTACCCTATCGCTCCAAAAACATATCATAGAGAACATCCAATGCAAAAGAAAACGAACACAAAATGCAGAAAACAATGCACAACAGAAAATTACCAATGTTTTTAGGCTAGGTATCCACAATATATTAGGAATTGAAGCATTTAAGACAAGAAGCATGATAAGAACTATTGGAATTCTACTAATTTGTTCTGCTATATGTGAGGAGAAATAACGCCAAAAAGGCATCAATGGTTGGAGGAGATAAGGAGATAATCTACCCTCTAAATTATCCTCCTCAAAAGAAACCATTACCCATACAGCAGTAAATTGCCTAACTATGAATGCAGAAACAAAATATCTTGTCAGATAGTCATCACTTAAACCAATCCTTTCACTTATAGTTGCTTCTTTCCATATTGCAAGCATAATTAGAGGTAGGATACCAGAAATAGCCCATAAGATAATTTCAGCCCTATATTCAATCATTAAAGAATATTGAGTAGAAATAAGAGCAATTGGAACTCTTAGCCAAGAAATAATATACTTGAAAAGGTCCTTAGATAATTTAATCATTGAATGAACCTAGAGCAAGTAATTTTCCTATTAATTGCTCTATTGGTGGATCTTTAACTTCCAAATCTTTAATTTGATAGTTGCTCAAAATTGAGGTAATTCTTGAAGTAAGTTCACTTCTCGGTATTAATAACTTAACTAATTGGCCTTCTTGATGAACAATCTCTCCATATTTAGCAAGAGATATATCGTTAACTGGCTCCGCAAGTTCAATTTGTACAAATCTACAAGGAGACAATTGTTCTGTTAATGCTGATAATGAACCATCATGAAAGAGCTTACCTTTGTCAATTAGCAAGACACGTTTACATAGAGATGTTATATCTCCCATATAATGACTTGTTAGCAAAATTGTTGCTCCGTATTTTTGATTATATGCAGAAAGAAATTCTCTTACTCTAAGCTGTGCATTTATATCTAATCCTAGTGTTGGTTCATCTAGGAATAAAACACTTGGTCTATGTAAAAGTGAAGCTAATAATTCTGCTTTCATCCTTTGACCTAAGGATAACTTTCTTACCGGTCTTGATAATTCTGTATTCAATCCAAGCATAGAGGCCAATTCGTCTATACGGAGGCTAAATTCTCTATCTGTAAGTCCATAGACTGCTGCATTTACACGTAACGAATCCATTGGAGGGAGATCCCAAATCAACTGTTGTTTTTGGCCCATTACAAGTGTTATTTTTCTAAGAAAAGACTTTTCTCTTAATTTTGGAATGTACCCTGCTACTGAAACGCTTCCATAACTAGGATAGATAAGCCCACATAACATTTTTAATGTAGTTGTCTTCCCAGCACCATTAGAACCGATAAAACCAACTATCTCACCTTCATTAATATTAAAACTAATATTATCGACTGCTCTAATAAAGCTTGTCTTTCGAGCAACAAAATGCTTTAAACTAGCTCTAATTCCTGGCTTTTTTTCAGTTACAAGATAAGATTTTGATAATGAATCTACCGCTATAGTTTTCATTTGAACAGATTTAGATTATGGAAGAGACTATTCGCTGACTAAATTGATCTTAATTATATATCCTTTACTAATCAATGCATACCTATATACACCTAAATGGTCCTTTTGGAACCTAATTTCTTATTTAATAATATTTTGTAATATACGTGAAAACAACTGTGAGGCAGGTGTTCGCCCGCAAATGTTAGCCGTTACAACAGAAACTATAAATTTCACGCTATTGACTCTATAAATTCTTCCATGGCGTAGAGTGGTAGAGCTCAACTAATAATTATTTAATTTTTTAAATAATTTGGCAATCAACCATGAGTGAAGAGGAGTTGACAGAATTTAATTCGTTTAATAAGGCCGAACAGGCCACATTGAAATCCCCTATAAATGAAAATATAGATGATAAAGTATCACATGAAACATCTCTAAAGCCGTCTAATCAACTTAAAGCTGGGCTTTTAGGCTGGTATGCAGCTGCATCAAGTAATGCAATAAAAGCTGGAGACATTTACCATTTCTCCATGTATAACGAGCCACTAGTTCTGTATAGAGATAAGGATTCAATTGTTAAATGCATTAAGGACCTTTGCCCTCATCGAGGAGCCTCTTTCATAGATGGTCAAATTAAGCAAGGAGAATTAGTATGCCCATACCATGGTGCTCGCTACTCCTCACAAGGAGAGTGTACAAACCTGGATAGAATCACTTGCTCTCATATTGTTGATACTAACTACGATAATTACGCAAAAAAAATACATCTATCTCAATACCCTTGCGTAGAGAAAAATGGCTATATTTACATATACTATACTGGTAAATCAAAGACAAATCTGAATGAATTTGAAATTAAAGAGCCTTTAGAAAATACATTGGCAGAATCATATGGATTTAAAACCTCAGAATATGAATTCGAAGAAGTTACTGTAGATTTTAAGGCAGATTGGGCTCGAATAATTGAGAATCATCTTGATATTCTACATATTTTCTGGGTACATGGCGATACAATTCCTGACAAAGATGTAAGTAAAAATGTAATAACAAGTTTTGATCAGAGCATTAAACGAGAGTCTAGGCAAATACAGAGTAAATATAACCACAAAGATAAAAACAAAGGAGAGTTTATAACTATTAAATTCATACCACCAGGCAGAGTGGTTATTTACAAAGGAGAAGAAGAAACCTCAAGGTATGTTCAAGTTCTTGACCATGTACCTCTTGCTGAAAATAGAGCAAGGGTAATTGTCAGACATTATAGAAGGTTTATGAAAAATAAATTATTTACGAGAATATTTCTATTCAAAAACCTACAGCATCAAGTCTTCTACAAAGTTTTCTCAGAAGACTACATGATCTTAAAGACTCAAACATTTAATCAGCAAATGGGATATGTAGAGAAAGATAATGTCAAATTACTAGGAGAAGATAAAATGGTCCAATATTATTGGGATTGGCTAAATAATGCACTGAGTAAGGAGAATCCATGGGATTTGCACCCAACAAATGAACACACTAATGCAGTTCATAAGGATATGAGAATGCTATATCCTCCTGAAAATCCCAAGCTAGCAATACAAAATAAAAGAACTATAATATTTAAAGTAGCTAGAAGAATTTTAATACCAATTATACTAATCTTGCTTTTTGTATGATTTAATAACCATTTAGATGCCAGACATTAAACAATGCTAACGTATATAAAGTTATAGTTATTGGGATGGAAAATCAAACCAGGCCAGTTTGGATGAATTGGGCATTCCTTGGTATATTTCTTTGGTCAAGTTGGCAACTATATGAGTTCTGGAATGCAAGACTAACTTAATTCTTATAAAAAATAGAAACATATAAGATTGAACTTAGGTATATAGTTATTAATCAATCATTAAACAATTTTCTCATTATTTATCGAGTCAGTTATTAGTAGAGATAATCTGTCAATCATTATTGTATAATTTATCAGCCTTAAAAGTTCCCAATGGTCTGTACTCAAATCCACTAATGAACTAGGACTGTAATGTTATTTTAATCAAAACATGAGCGTAGGAATTTACTTCGCAACCACAACTGGAAAAACTGAAGATATTGCTGACAGACTTCATGAATTGCTTGCAAATGCTAATTCACCGAAGGATTTGGCAGATATATCAGAAGCATCTGAATTACTTTCCCATGATGGAATCATTTGCGGAATTCCAACATGGAATACAGGCGCTGATACGGAAAGATCTGGTACCGCATGGGATTCACTACTTGAAGAGATCGGAAATCTAAATCTAAATGGAAAAAAGGTAGCAATATTTGGATTAGGTGATTCATCTACATATACAGAAAATTTCTGCGATGCAATGGAAGAACTTCATTCTTATTTTGTTAAAGCAGGAGCCACAATGGTTGGTTATGTAGATAAAGGAGATTATACCTTTGAGGAGTCCAAAAGCCTTATAGGAAACAAATTCTGTGGCCTTCCGCTAGATGAGGATGGTGAGTCAGATTTAACTGATGATAGATTAACTAATTGGGCAAATCAACTAAAAGTTGAAATAGCAGGTCTCTAAATCCTATGTCAATTAAATTGATTTAATATATAATTTGATTATAGTGAGGCTAAATTATAGGAATTTAAAGGAATAAAATGTCAAAGTTAAAACCTTGGTTGGAACTTAAAAATATTGATGCTTATGTACAAAATACGAAAATTTTTTCTAATTTAAATCTATCCCTCTATTACAATGAAAATGTTATTATATTAGGTCCAAATGGAGCAGGTAAAACTACACTTGTTAAGCTAATTGATAAAACCATATATCCAGTTATAAAAAACAATTCATATCTCAGGTTTTTTGACCAGAAAAATATATCCCTTTGGGAGGTTAGATCTCAAATTGGTTTTGTATCTAAGGAAATTTCTAACCGTATCCCTCATAATGCAAGCGGAATTGAAGTAATATCATCTGGTTTCCTAGGAAGAAATTCCCTACGAAACTCACATCCGATTGATAAAGTTCAAAATCAAATTGTACACGAAATAATGCAAATGCTTTCTATTGTACACTTGGGAGTTGCTTGTTATGGAAGTCTATCTGATGGAGAAAAAAGAATATTAATAATTGCTAGGGCACTTATAAATAACCCTCAAATTCTTGTACTTGATGAACCACTTATAAACTTAGATATTAGATCAAGGTTCCAGATACTAAATATCCTAGGGAAGCTTTACCATCAAAATACTACTATTATACAAGTAACACATGATTTGGACAATATTTCTAAAAAAATTACCAGAGTCCTACTACTAAAAGGAGGAAAGATAATTAAAGACGGAAGTCCTAATCAATGTCTGAAATCTGATATTTTGAGTAAAGTATATGAGACACCTATAGAAGTAATTAGCACAAAGGATTTTTACAAAGTATTACCTCTACAAAGTTATTCAGATTAGTACAACTAGTAAAATAAATATAAAAACTATTATATATATATAGTTTTTTTTATTGAATGATTTAATCTGTTTCCTTTGTCTTGATTTCCTTGATCCAGCTGGTGTCCCACATATTCTACAAATCAAACGTCCTGCAAGAGCTCTATCTGCCCTGAAGCTGGTAGACCCACAATTTTGACATTTGATGGCTCTCATGAAATATAAAATGCATAACCCAGCCAGTTTAAGTAATGGTAGCTTTTTGTAGCCAATCCCCATTGGACAAATTAAATGCTTTGTAGCTTATGTTCTTTATATAATTATTGTAAAATCTCCAACCTAGGAGTGGCTCCTTAAAAAGTTAAGTGGTTTAGACATATTTTGTGAATAAGATAATAAACTAGTAGGTCTATACTCAAAAAGTATATTTCCTTGAGAATCCAATAGAAAAGTACCACCTCTTTGAGTTAGGTATGTTTTATTCTTAAAATATAAATCTATATTGGAAAGAATTTCGATCATATTTAGCAACCTTAAAGTAGCCAATTCAAATGGTCTTTGAAAGCCAACACCACCAGCTTGCTTAAAGACTGCACCATTAAAACTAGGGATAAACTTCAAATCAATACTGTGATCAGAAGGAAATATCTGATTAGCTTCTTTATCTCCAAGATAACCTCTGAATACCTCTTTTAATGTTCCTGGTGATCTAAAGCCTGAACACATTAAAAGCAAATTAAGCCAAGGGTCAATCGGAAGTGATAACCCTTTATATAGTCCTAATTGGGTATGTATATTATTATTATTAACAACTGTTATAAGTTCACGAGGCAATTTAGTGAAATCACAGAATTTCTCTTTTGATAATGAATCTCCTATGCCTATAATTTGTAATTTGATTCTCGATTGTTCAATTAACCGATAACTATTTACAATTGATTGTGCATATTCAAAACTGTCAAAATCACCAAGAATACCAAAAATTATAAATAAGTACTTATAGTTATGCCCCTTCTCCGCTCTTATCCTTTCAATAAGTGGTCCAATATTTGACTCACTACAATTCTTTTCGCGCATTAATTTCTTCTGATTATTTTCCTTAACACCTTACAATGAAACATTAAATTTAGAATATTTCGTTGCTGTTATATTTTGACTATTTTCTAAAATCCACTAAAATCAGTAAAATTGATAAGGGTTTTGATTCTTATGCAAGAGCTAACTAGAGCTATAAACAATCATTTATCATGTGAATTTCAGGCTAGTCATACATATCTTGCGATGTCAATCTGGTTAAGAGAAAGAGATCTGGCTGGATTCTCATTATATATGCAAAAAAAAAGCCAAGAAGAAAGAGGCCACGCCGACAGGCTGATTGCCTATTTGGTTGATTGTGATGAGCAGGTGGAGCTTCCTAGTGTTGAAGCGCCTCAAAGAAGTTGGACTTCAGCTCAAACACTTTTTGACAACGTCTATGAAATGGAACAAGCAGTTACAGCTTCAATTAACCGAATTTATTCGATTGCAGAAAAGGCGGGCGAAAGAAGTGCTACAGCAATGCTTGATTGGTTTGTAGCAGAACAACTACAAGAAGAAGCTGAAGCTCGCTTTGTTAGAAAAAGACTTCGTTTGGCGGGTGACAACAGCGCAGCTTTACTACTTTTAGACCAACAATTCCTTGATGGCACTGCCCTCACAACAGTCAAGGGTGGACCAGGACAATAAAAATAGGAAGGCAAATATTTAAATATATGATTAGTGAATGACAATTAAATTGATAGTTTCAATACCCCTTAGGTATCAAAACATAGAATCTTTGAAGAAATTACTTGTAAATTCTGTAACAAGTTAATGTTCCAAAGGAAGACAAATTAAAAACTATATTAAGCCCTGTAAAGAGAATAAGCATGATTGGTCAATTAAAAATATCCTGATTTCGCCCTTTTAATTTTATTCTCGTGCAGACCTACGGGAACCCCAATGTTACCTACGCGTGGTACGCGGGTAATACTGGAGTTACAAACCGCTCAGGCCGTTTTATTGCCTCGCATATTGGTCATACAGGATTAATTTGCTTTGGAGCTGGTGCTAACACCCTTTTCGAACTTGCCCGCTACAACCCTTCTTTGCCTATGGGCGAACAAGGGCTAGTTGTACTTCCTCATTTGGCTGGTCTTGGAATCGGTGGAATTGAAAATGGAGTAATTACTGAGCCTTACGCATTGACAGTAGTTGCTGTACTTCACTTAATTTTTTCTGCTGTTTATGCTGGTGGAGCAATGCTCCACTCATTTAGATATAAAGAGAAATTAGAAGAGTATCCCCAAGGTTCAAGACCAAACAAATTTGCTTTTGATTGGACCGATCCAAATAGACTCACATCTATTCTTGGCCACCACCTTTGTTTCCTAGCACTTGGCTGTGTTCAATTCGTTGAATGGGCTAAATACCACGGGATTTATGACACTGCAACAGGCACTGTCCGCAAAGTTGAATACAACCTTGATCTTGGAGCTATCTGGGCTCATCAAGCAGACTTCCTCTCTATAAATAGCTTGGAAGATGTAATGGGTGGACATGCATTCCTAGCTTTCTTCATGGCTGCTGGTGCTGCCTTCCATATTTTCACTAGCAACTTTGGTGAATACACAGAATTCAAGGGCAAAGGTCTCCTTGGCGCAGAGTGGGTACTATCAACATCACTAGCAGGTGCTGCGTATACAGCATTTGTAGCTGCATTCTGGTGCTCTACTAATACAACTATTTACCCAACAGAACTATATGGAGAGGTTCTTAATCTCAAGTTAGAAATTGCTCCATACTTCTTAGACACTGCATCTTTGGCTGAAGGTGCTCATACAGGTCGTTCTTGGTTAGCTAACTTCCATTATTATGTTGGCTTTTTCTACCTCCAAGGACACCTATGGCATGGATTGAGAGCTATGGGATTTGACTTCCGTAGAGTGGGAGAAATCTTTAACAATCTTGAATCCAATAAAATCTCAGCTGGCTAATAACCTCATGTAAATGAGTAATTAGCTTCGAAGAGTATATTAAAAGCCCTTTAATTAAAGGGCTTTTTTTTTATAAAATATCGGAATAATATTTAAAAGCTCCCTGTAAAAACAAACCTTATTCATAAAATGTATGTTCTTTCAAAATCATAATTATCAATTTTTCCAATATAAATAAGATCATCAATTAAAATGTGAGCCCAAATTCATAATTAAAAAAAACTTTATTTGAAAACAAAAACATAGATGTGAAAAACCTGTGAAATATGTACCAAATATCACAAATTGACCTGTCATAAGACAAATTTCTCTCAACAAGTCAATTGCTATTGAGAATCGCTTGCAAAAGCGGAGGGTTTCGTTATAGGTTGAGATCTGTTCTCAACAAGCTGCATTTAGCCACAAATGAGCTTCCGTTTCCTACCAGACGAACCAGTATCAACGGTGAGGGTCCCTACTGGTCAATCAGTATTAATAGATACTTCATCCAGGTCAGGCTTTAGCTGCATAGAAGTACTAGAAGGGGTTGCACGAGTTTATTGTCCATGTGAAGAGACCGAAGGAATGACACTCGCATTCCTACAAGCTGATGATCAGCTAAGGACAGATCGCCTTTGTAGCGAAGGTGTATGCGTTGAAGCATTGACACCTCTTCGCTTTAGAAGTGATGCAGAAGCAAACGATAATGGATTCGACCCTGTTAATGAATGGACACTTCAATTACTGAGAATTAGACACCTCGGAAGTGCAGAAATGCGTCTTCAGGCATTATTAGCACTTCTTGTGAACAGGCTGGGGCGAAGATGTGGAGATTGGTGTCAGCTTCCATTTCGCCTCACCCACGAAAGGATAGGCGAACTAATTGGATCAACCAGGGTTACATCAACGCGTCTTATTTCAAGACTTAGAGCAGAACAATTGCTTGTCGTGCCAACTGGAGAACCAATTTTACGACTTGCTCCTACATTAATAGAAAGTGCTCCTTTGGCCGCCTGATTTTTAATAATATAATGTTATTAACAGCCTATTCATCTAATAGTTTGATCGGAAGCCTTTCACGTGAAGCAAATCTAATTAGAAGGAGGGTTTATAAAATCATTATGTCCTTACCTAGCTGCAATAGCAAACCTTTAATTTCAAGACTTAATGAAGAATTTAAGATTCTAGAAGAAAGAAGACAAGACATACTAAGTATAGCCTTGGAATTACAAAATAATAAATTAATTGAATCTTTATCTATTGAATATCTTATTGAGATCTGCAAAAGGCCTGTCTAATATTAGTTATCTACAATATTTACTTAAACATTCAATTCACTATCAATTATTAGTAAAGCTGATGGTTGGTTGTTTGCAAATTTAACTTTACCAAGAAGATAAGCAAATTCATCCTCTGAATTTGTTTGGCCTTGTATCACAGGATCTAAAAAAACAGTTGATCTAAAATCTGAATGCCTTTCTGCTATTGCATATAATTGGTGCAAGGATGTCGTAACATCAGATTCCATTTGAAATGCTGCTATAAAGATATCTTCAATTGAGCTCCAATCCTGTTTAGGTGCAGCTAATTCTTCTAAATTGACAGACTGACCTCGAGCAATCAAATAATCAGCAAATTCACTTGCATGAACCTGTTCATTCTCGGATTCTTTCTTAAAAAATTTAGAGAAGCCTCTAAGCTCTCTTTCAGCAAACCAAATGTTAAATCCAAAATATTGAGCACTTGCACTTCTTTCCATTGTTAAATGCTGATGCAATGATTCAACAAGCTCAGCAGGCATGGCCTCAGCCATTGCCCTGCCTGTAGGACCAATTGCAACCTTGAGGGACGCTGGTTTAAGAGTTGTCATGCTTTTTAGTTGTCTATGAACATAAATTTGCCTTAAAGAAAAAAAAAGGCTACGTATCAAATGTTACTTCAATTTTAACTAAAAAAAAGTTAATGCAACCAAAGTCCCTTAAAGACTAGTATTAGAAAAGTTCTAAGTCTTGCAGGTTCTTACTAAGATGTCTGAGCCATTTGGAATCTTCAGCAAAGAAAGTAAAGCCATAAGCCAAATTATTAGAGCTAATAAGAAGAAAAATTGTAAAAAGGGTAAGTGTTCAAATTGGAAAGGTGGGAAATGTAAATGCGGCCATTAATTTACTTTAAAGGACAATGAATACATCCTGGGAAAAGCAATCCATAGTCATCATGTCTAAAATTTATAAAGCAATTATCACCAGGTCTTAAAGGATTATCAATAGGATGCCAAATCCTATAAATATAGGATTCTAATTGAACTCTGAGATGCCAATGAGTTCCGTGAAACTCTAAAGCCTTAACTACTGCATTTCCATCAGGATGCTTTTTAACCTCAAGGCATTGTTCACCCAAGATCAATTGACTAGGTGAATTCAAAGTATTAATGCAAGGATTAGATATCGTTCCAAGAGGTGTTTGAATATCTGGTCCAAAAATATTAACTGGAATAATATTTCTTTGTAAAACAAAGCTAGCAACAAAAGGAGTTGCAGGCTTATGAACTATTTCAGAAGGAGTTGAACATTGATCAAAATTCCCCTCACTCATGACAGCTACTCTATCGCAAATTGCCAAAGCCTCTTCTGGATCATGTGTAACTAAAATTCCACTAGCCGAGCAACTACTAAGCACATCTGACAATTGACTACGTAGTTTTAAGCGCACTTCTACATCAAGATTAGAGAAAGGTTCATCTAAAACAACAATTGAATTGCCGGGTGCTAAGGCTCTTGCTAAGGCTAGACGCTGTCTCTGTCCTCCTGAAAGTTGGTGAGGGTATCTTGTCTTGAATTCATAAAGGCCTAAAAGATCTAATAGCCATTTTGCTCTACTTTTGTCTTGTCCCTTTTTTAAACCAAAGCATGCATTTCTCCAAGTATCTAAATGAGGAAATAAAGCATAATCTTGAAAAACCATTCCTATTCCTCGTCTTTCAGGAGGAACCAAATAGTCTGGTGTAGCAACTGTTATGTCATTTAAAGAGATAGTTCCATGACTTGGTTTCTCGAAACCTGCTATCAATCTAAGCAAAGTTGTTTTACCACAACCAGAAGGACCAAGTAGTCCAACCAGTTCGCCCTTCCTAAGAGAAAAATTGACCGATTGGATTGTCCAATGATCAGATCCATTAGATGGATATTTGAACCATGTATCTTCTATTTTCAAACAAGAAGAATTCAAAATCTTATTTACTAAAGGGAAGTCCTACCCATTGGAGAAGGTAATGAGATAAAAGAGATTTTTACCAATATAAAATTTTGAACGTTAAATCCGCGTCGACCTATAGACCAGTATTAAGCCTCTGCTGTAACTCATGTATCATCTACAGGTATCTTTTGTTACACATTAAAAAGCGGAAAACTGCCTTCATGTCAAATAAACGCAAAATATAAATAGAAAAGATATCATTGAGTTGAATTTATTACTAAATTTTTTCAGTTATATAATATAATTTGAAAATAATGATGACAGGAGTGTAGTGCTCAATATTAATCTTAATCTTAATGGAATGAGTAAAGTCTTCCTCAAATTTCTAAAAATAATAATACTAACAACATTTTTAGTATTATTAGTATATTACTTAAACAAATATGGCTTAGAAACACTAAGAAATGAAGTTAATAAAATTGGGATATGGGCTCCATTGGGTATATTTGTACTGAGATTTACAAGTGTGATTATTCCAGCACTGCCAAGCACAGCATATTCGATCTTGGCAGGAGCATTACTTGGATTCGAGAAGGGAATATTAATAATCTGTATGTCAGATCTAGTTTCATGTACTACAAGTTTTTTTATAGCTAGGTCTTTTGGTAAAAACATTATAAGAAATATTTTTGGAAATAATTTTATAATTAAAATTGAAAAAATAAGTAAAAAGCACCTTGAAAACAATTTTTTTCTTATGACTGGGTTCCTAATGACAGGTTTATTTGATTTCGTAAGCTATGCAATAGGTCTTACTAAAACCTCGTATAAAAGATTTCTTCCTGCTCTTATTATTAGCATATTACTATCAAATCCTCCAATAGTAGCATTAGGTGCAGGGCTCCTAGAAGGAGGCAAAAAATTTGTTTTTGTAGGCCTACTGGGTATTTTTATACTAGCAATTATCTCAAATCAAATAACAAGAAAATCTACTATCAACTAAAGTGAAAATTTCAGATAAGGTACAAATAATAATACAAAGATTAGAGGAATTTTACCCTTCTCCTCCAATACCTCTTAATCATACAAATAATTTTACCTTATTAGTAGCTGTTCTACTAAGTGCTCAATCAACAGACAAGAAAGTGAATGAAATAACAGAAAATCTATTTAATAAAGCTAATGATGCACGTACAATGTATAATTTAGGACAAGATAAAATCTATGAATACATAAAGGAATTAGGTCTCTCTAAGAAAAAATCACAATACATATTCAATTTATCTAAAAGACTATGTGAAGAATTTTCTTCCAAAGTTCCTAACAATTTAAAAGTACTTGAATCCTTGCCTGGTGTAGGACACAAAACAGCAAGTGTTGTACTTGCACAGGCTTTTGGAATTCCAACATTTCCAATTGATACTCATATTCATCGTCTTGCACAAAGATGGGGCCTTACGAATGGAAAAAATGTTGTTCAAACTGAAACTGATTTAAAACGATTATTTCCAAAATCTATATGGAACAAACTACACCTACAATTTATTTATTATGGCAGAGAATTCTGTTCAGCAAGAAAATGTGATGGGACTGTATGTCATATCTGCAAGGAACTTTACCCAAAGAGGATTAAACCCTTTAAACATCAAAAAGCATGAAGAGTTTCTTTAAAGTCTCTATAAGTGAAACCATTCACAATAATTAAGTACTATTAACTAGGGCATTGGAGAAATTACTACGTTATAAAAAATTATATGAATCTTTAATTTTGTTTATTCTGCGTTCTGCCATTTCAAAATGGTTTGATTCAAAAAATGCCAGTGAGATGCTTGGATTTAGTGAAAAGAGCCTTAACTGTTGGAGACGGTGTGGTTATTTAAAATCTGGCAAACACTGGCGGATGATTCAATCTAATTTTGAAAATATTATCTTATACAATGTAGATCAATGTTCGATTGAAATGCACCAATGGTGGGATAGAGATGCGATTTCCGGTCCCTAGGTTTTGAAATCAAACAAAAAACTCAATTCAACCGACTAATATCTAAGATCAAGGTTAAAATTTTTTCACTATTGAATTAATTATGAAGGTAGCAATAAGTGGAGCCTCTGGCAAAACAGGATTCAGAGTCTCCGAAGAGGCATTGAGTGCTGGATATGATATTCGACTTCTATTACGAGAGGAGTCAGAAATTCCGCAAAATCTCAAGTCTGCGGAAAAAGCAATTATCTCTCTATCTAATGATAATACGCTAGATCAGGCACTCGAAAATTGCCAAGTACTAATCATTGCAACAGGTGCAAGACCATCTATTGATCTAACTGGACCGCTCAGAATTGATGCTCTAGGAGTCAAAAAGCAAATAGAAAGTTGTAAAAGAGTTGGGGTTAAACGTGTAATTCTTGTCAGTTCATTATGTTCAGGACAACTTTTCCATCCTTTAAACCTATTTGGATTGATTCTTATCTGGAAAAGAATTGGAGAACAAAGTCTTGAGTCAAGTGGACTTGATTGGACAGTTATCAGACCTGGCGGGTTAAACGAGAGAGAAGATTTAACAAATGAAAAAATTGTCTACTCAGGAGCAGACAGGCAAAAAGACGCGTATATCCCAAGAAGGCTTGTAGCCAAATGCTGTGTTGAAGCTATCAAAACTCAAAATTCTATAGGTCAAATAATAGAAATAACAAGTAACCAAAACCAAAATCTAATTTCCATGAAAGAAGCGATAGAAGGCTTTAAAATAAAAAATGATTAATTGAATCGGGATTGAAATCACAAATGAAAACCAACCCGAAAATCGACGCTTTACAACTTATGCTCACAGATCTGCGTACACGTAATGAGCCTATAAGGCATAAGGCTGCATTTCGTGGATGTCAACCAGAATTTCAGGCACTTGTTACTAAATTAATTGAACAACTTGAGTCAGAACTTATGAAAGAAAAATCTATAATGAGAAATTTAAAAATTAATTTATAGTTTTACATTATTATATTTATACTCATTAGCTTTATATAAAAAAACTATTTACTTATCCAAGTTCTAAACAAGCCAAACCATATACATCATTCATTGATATTGGCGGCTGAGTACCCTTATACATTCGCAAAGTTTGGGATATTTCAATAAAACCAAGCTTTACCAAAAGAGAATTTGCATAAGGGTTTAGACCTGGAGAATCAAGGAGTACAACGCCTGGGTGGCGTTGTAGAAGTAACTGTAAAAGGTATTCAGCAAGTTGAGGTGAATCAGCTAATAGAGGACCTATTCTCCATCCCTCCCCTGCTCGTAAAAGACATGGTCGAATGCGACCAAAGCCGTGGCACAACCCGTTGCTGTCTACAAGTGCTAGAACTTTTCCAGCAGGATGATTTAGCCAATCAGCGAGGAAATGTGGTCTTGGAGAAGCTTCCCTATTTGCATCATATGCTTGAACTACATCTGAAGGGATTTGATCATCTTGAAGAATCATTAGATCCTCAAAGGGCGCCTCTTTAGGAATATTCTCAGGTACTAATTCATCCTTACCAATACACTGCCACCTTGTTGTTGGAGAAGATCCTGAAAAGCCCCAACTTGAATAATCTTCAACACGATTCAATGCTGCCTCTAATCCTATACAAGGAAGATCATTTAGATGCTTGAGTGCATGTTTCCAAAGTTCAATTCCATAGCCATTTCCCCTTTCGGTTGGAATTACTAAAAAAAGACCTATAAACCCATAGGCTGCGTTATAACGAACACCTGCGATACAACCGATAGGTCTTCCATTTAATGAACCTACCCAAAGCCCCTGACGGTCAGTATGCCTATAGATACTGACATCTCCTGCACCAGGGGCAAATCCTTCAACTCTTGACCATTGAGTTACAAGTGGGATATCTCTTCTTTTCAATGGTCTAATTTTAAGAAAAGAATGATTATCTGTAGTGACGTCGATAATTACTTAGTGCAAATTAATTTTAATATATCCTATTAAATCAACTTTGGTTGTAGCCTTGTACAACCAAAATATTTAAAAAATAATATATTAACTAGGATTTATTAAAAAATGCTCAGTGTTTAACTGATCAAATAGCATTAGAAGAATATAAATTAAAGATTTATTCTTCGATACTGTCATATAATCTAGGAGCTAAGATCAAAAAAATTAGCCACCAAATTAAAATTACAAATGAAATAAATGTAGTCAACCAGAAGTTATGAGGCCATATAACAGAAAGTATAACTATAAATATACCTGTCAAAATAATGCTCCATGGCTGGCACCAAAATGGTTTTTCCTGCCAAAAAGATGCTTTTATATAATTTTCGTTATCAACTTCCATTATAGATTATTTAAGTTTCCTGAAGCATGCATGTCAGTCAAAGTTTGGTATCCACCAATAAATTTGTTATCAATAAATACCTGAGGGAAAGTTGTAACTCCACTTCTCTCTTTAAATAGATTAAAATCATTATCATTAGATATAGTATGAATTTGATGAGGTATATCAAGAGTCCTTAACAATCTCAAGGCCCTGGCTGACCAAGGACAAGTTGGTAAAATAGCAATTTCTAATCGAGGATTTAAATGATTTTTTCTATTTGTACTATGATTATCATTAGAATGGGATTCCGTTATTCCTAGTAAAATATCAGCGCCCTTTAAAACAACCGTTCCAGGCTCCAAATGACCTCCCCATACTTGACAATCACCATCAGAAATACTCAGATGAAGGTGAACTCCATTTTCTGAAAAAGTACCATTTAAAGTAATTATTTCAAGATTTCCTTCTAGAAGAGTTGGCTTTTCTCTACCTGGACATTGAAAAGCGGCCTTAGATAGATTGCCAACGACTCCAAGGATAAAGCCTTCCTTCTTTTGTAAGCGTCCTAACTTCTCTATGCTCATTCGAAGGTCACTGCCTGCAGGGAGGCTTAGGGGTAATGTTTGCATAGACAAAATCGTTCGGAAACCAAGTTTAAGAGATCATCATCCCAAATCGATACTAAATGAAAGTTATTGCTTGGATTATGATTTTGTTGAAATAATAATTTCTTTAGGCACTTCAGCTAAGATAAAATAGTAATCTAACTAATGCTGGATATTTATGCTTTTAGAAAGCCAAAGAGATTCTAGTTTATACATCGGGAATTTCCCTAAATTTTTGTATAATGCGACTGGAGGGGGAGGTAAAGGTATCCTTGGGCCTGTCAATGATATGGGCATAAGAAATATTTATTTTTCCACAGAAACATTTAGCATCCCATCATTATCATGGAGAAACACAAAAATACTTGGAATTCCTTTAATGCCTGGTTTAGAAATAAAGATCGTGCCTAAAATACTTCAAGGTACATTTAACACAATAACTAATAAACTCTACCTGGAGTTCAAAGCAGAATTTATATTGATTTTGTTTTCCCTTGTTAAAGCACCTAAACTTCATATTAATACATCACTAAAAACAATTAATCAAAATAAATATGCTTTTGATAATGACAAAAGCTACGTCTCTCAAATGTTAATAGGAAGATCAATTGTACCAAAGACTGGTCACTTTTTATTAGACAATTTCTTATCCTTGCCTTGTGAAGCAACAGCAGAACTTATCTGTAACTTATCAGAATTCAATTAGAATTTTAGGAAAGATACTATAAGCAATTTTTTATTAAAAAATATAATTATTGTTGCTCAAGCCTACGTACAATGAATGTCATGGCAATTAAAGAACCTATTAAAACCAGAAGTAAAAAAACAGTCATCAGAAAATGGTATATCAATTAATATTTTCGCAGTTATTGGAGATAAATGCAATCATTAGTGCTTATATTAAATTAATTAAGCAACGATCAATGGGACAACAACAGCATAAGCAAGCAAATCTTATAAGAAATATTGCTAATACACTCACATTTCTGAGAATGTTAGCTGGTTTACCAATTTTAATAGCGATTACACGGAACCAATTTGAAATCGCTTGGTTATTGCTTCTAATAGCTGGGATAAGTGACATCTTAGATGGGTATCTGGCCAGACTGGCAGGGGGAGGTACACCGTGGGGGGCAAAATTCGATCCATTAGCTGACAAGATTTTATTATCTGCTCCTTTTATATGGCTTGCTGTTGCTAACGTTGTGCCAATTTGGTCGATATGGTTACTAATATCACGAGAAATAATAGTTTCAGCTTGGAGATCTAACAGATCAAAGGGTGGTCCTGCATCATCTTTTGGAAAAGCCAAAACTATTCTTCAATTTATATCATTACTACTAATACTTTGGCCCAGTAATTGGAGTTATATGAATAAATATATTCTACAAGAAATCGGTATAGTTATTTTCTGGATATCGATAGCTTTTGCTTTATTATCCGCTAATGATTATCTAACGAGCGAATAATGCTTAAATCATCAGGAAGATCATTAATTTTAGTTGGATTTAACATATAATCATTATTATATGAATCCTTTAAACCTAAATCGAGGTCTATTTTTGGATGCCAGTCTAGTTCCTTTTGAATTCGAGTTGTGTCAGTAAGAAAATGTCCTATTCTTAAAGGGAATAGCTTCCTGGCTTTAGAATCTAACATTTTAGGATCATAATAAATGAAATCAATATCATCAGGTTCTTTACCACATGCAATTGCTGTCTTCTCTACTAATCCTCTAAAAGTAACTCCCATTGTTCCAGAAATATTATATATACGGTTAGAAGCAATTTTATAGTCAAGACTAATAGTCATTGCTTCAGCTAAATCATTGACATGGCCTAATTGAGTTATCCATTCTCCATTGTTTGGAAGCGGTAATTTTTTTTCATTTACTATCCTTTCAAAGAACCATCTTTCAATTGGATTGTAATTACCTTTTCCATAAATATATGTGGGTCGAAAGCTTGTAAATTCAACACCATTGCTGTTAAGCCATTTTTCTGTTTCTGCTTTGCCGTAGTGTCTACTCTTTTTATCAATTAGGCTTTCCTCATTTAAGGGCCAAAGTGTAGAATTTGAATAAACTCCAGCAGAACTAACATAAAGTAATCTGTATTTAGGTGGTCCAGTAAAAGCTAAAACCCTTTCTGTATCTTCTGACTGTCTACCTGAAGTGTCTACTATTACATCAAAATCACTTCCTTTAAGTTTTGCAAGATCCTCATTAGATGTGCGGTCACCCTTGATATGAGAGACATTACTAGGATGTGATCGGGTACCTCTATTAAACAAAGTAATTTCATACCCTCTATTCAATAGGCTAGAAACCAGGGCCTTCCCAACAAACCGGGTTCCACCGAGCACAAGAATTTTCAAAGAACTAAAGCTGCAAACCACACTATTCAAGCGCGTAAATTGTCAAGTTAAAATCCTTCTTAGACATCCAACATGGTTAATTAGATAAGAAGATCCAACCTTATGGAAATCATCCCTGCTATTGACCTCCTAGATGGTAAATGCGTTCGACTAAATCAAGGTAACTACAACAAGGTCACACAATTTAATGATGACCCACTAAGGCAGGCGCTGATTTGGGAAGAAAAAGGAGCGAGCAGGTTGCATCTAGTAGATCTAGATGCAGCTAAAACTGGCCGCCCAGCAAACGACAGCATTATCAAGCAAATTACATCTGCGCTAAAAATTCCAATTCAACTAGGTGGAGGAGTACGAACAAAAGAAAGGGCAGAAGAGCTAATCAATTACGGGCTCGACCGAGTAATAATTGGGACCCTAGCTATAGAAAACATTGATTTAGTAAAAGACTTAGCCAATAAGCATCCAGCAAAAATAGTTGTTGGTATTGATGCAAAAAATGGAAAAGTAGCAACACATGGTTGGATTGATCAAAGTTCGACAAGCGCGACTGAACTAGCAGAGAGTTTCAAGAATTCGGAAATATCAGGGATTATTAGTACAGATATATCAACTGACGGCACTTTGAATGGGCCAAACTTAGAAGCTCTGAAAGAAATTGCATTAGTCAGTGATGTTCCTGTAATTGCTTCTGGAGGAGTTGGCTCTATTACTGATTTAATATCGTTAATCCCACTTGAAGCATATGGCGTTAACAGCGTAATTGTTGGGAGAGCGCTCTATGACGGAGCCATAGATATTAAAGAAGCTATAAAGGTCCTCAAAAATGGATATTTACAAGATCCAATGGATAATATTAATTACATCGCGTAAAGATTGAACAATAGATTAAAACCGCTAACAAAGGAGTCCCTTTTTTTTAATAATCTCATTTAGGACTGGAGGATTGGCCTAACACTCGTTAACTTATAGCTAATTGGATCAAAGGTAATTAATTTGACGGATAACGAGTCAAACCAAATCCTCTTACTTGCTCCAACTTTACTAGGAGAGACGCTTGCCCTGCAATTGAATACGGCAGAATCAGATTTAGAAGTTGTATTAAAAAAAGAGCGATTATCAAGACAACCATGCCTAGTGATATGGTCTGTTGAAAGTCTCCTTTTACCAAGCGCCATTCAGCTTGAGTTAAGGCGCCTTCAAGAAAATTGGAGTCCTGCCCCAGTTTTACTTCTTCTTCCAGCAGAACTTGAACTCAAAACAAAGGAGTTTCTTCAATTCGATTGCCCTGGCTTACTTCAAGATCCAGATTTGGAAACCTTAATAGAATCAATTCAAACCTTACGAGGTGGGGGCAGAGTTGTCAGACTTAAGGATAACACTAAAAATGATACTTTATATAATAATTCAACCATGGGTTTAAGCCAATGGTTGCTTTTAAGTGGAATACAGCAAATCAATAATGAGCTCCACAAGTTAGATATTTATCAGGGTCAAATCACAAAAAATTCATTTAACCAAATTTTAATCCTAGGCAGAAAAAGAGAACTAAATGCCTCAAAAAACCTCTTGTTTCTATTGTGGGGCCCCCTGAAAATCTCTATAAATCCCCTGGAGACAAACAGAAGAATTCCCAATGACCTGACAGACCCTAACCTTGGCCCTATTGGCTACCCTATGAATCAAGAGTATGAGATAAATATAGACCTAAAGGAAAGAGAAGGAATGGCCGTCTGGCAAGCAATTTATGAACGTCTTTCTACAACTATTCAGTCAGGAGTTACAAATGAGACAGGAAATATCTTAGCTATTGAAGGTCTTAATACATCAAGAAGATACCAGCTATTAATTGCTTTATTAAAACAATTAGATAACGTAATTAGAAAACTAGATCAACAAAAAAACAATTTAATTCCATATAAAGAAACCTGGGTTCAAATTCAAAAGGAACTTCGTCAAGAAGCCTTAAGAGAAATGACAGGTAGTTATGTAAGAATTCCTTTTGATGGGAGCCTTACCCCAGTAGGAGAACACCTATTAACTTTGGCTGAGTTAAATGATAAAGATGATGAACTGCCAGATATAGAAATAATGCTAGATCCTCTTTTAGTAAACAAACCATTAATTGTTGATGGTCAATTACTACCTGCTGACGACCCTCGAGCATTAATGCAACTTGAGATGTTCTTTAGTAATTGGATAATTAGAACAGCCGAGTTAATTAGTTCAGAAGTCATAGCTGTTTGTGGAGATTGGCCAGAATTACGTAGATATGTTCTTAATCCAGAACTCATTTCAACTAGAGAGCTTGAAAGACTTCGAAACCAGCTCAATAGTCAAAATCAATGGCAAAGACTTATTAAAAGACCAATCCAACTATATGAAAGCAAAAGACTCTTCTATCGTTTGTCAAAAGGAAACATAGAACCTATTCAAATTACAGAACCTAGAGATGATGAACTAAGACAACTTGACTGGTGGCAGCAGCAAGTAGCACTTTTAGTTGAAACAAGAGATGCTATAGCCCCTCAACTACAAGCTTTAATACGAAAATTAGGTAACTTGATGGTACTTGTTTTAACTCAAATAATTGGACGAGCGATAGGACTTGTAGGCCGTGGTATTGCTCAAGGTATGGGTCGAACTATGGGCAGAAGCTAAAAAAACGATATTTTTTCTAAATAATGTTCAAAATAGTAGTTATCTGCGCTAAATCAATCATGGCTCATCTGCGAAATGCAATCTTGAGCCTACTTCTAGTAATAAACTTATTTGCAGGTCAAGCCTATGCAGCTAGGGATTCAAACAGCTATGACGGAAATATCTTTCCTATTTATGCTGGGAATGGCTCCCTAGTACCACCTCCTACAACACTCTCTGAATCACTTTCCAATAAAAGAACAAGCGTAATTATCTATTACTTAGATGACAGCGCAACAAGCAAAGCCTTTGCTCCTGTTGTTTCTGGATTAAAACTTCTTTGGGGTTCCTCAATTGATTTATTACCTATTACCACTGACGAGATTCAAAATCAACCTTCACCTAAACCAAATCAGGAAGCATACTATTGGAAAGGAAAAATTCCCCAAATACTAGTAATAGATGGTCAAGGAAATATTGTTCTAGATCAAGACGGCCAAGTAGAAATCGAAACAATAAATAAAGCCATAAGTAAAGCAACTGGTCTTGATGAACCATCATTCTCTATAACAATAAAAAGTTTTAACGAATACAACAGCGAGCCATCAAAAGATGGCTATACAGACCCGCGTTAAAAGTTACAATTCAACCAAAAAGTAATATCTTAAAGAATCTGAATTTATTTTCTCCTGAAAATCTACTAGATTGATTCTAAATTCATTATAAAGCTGAAAATTATGTCCCTATTAATACTGATCTTATTAGTTCTTATTTGCTTTATTGCTCTGCTAGAGATTTCACACCATCTTCGAGCTAGTTCGCCTCTAAGAATGAAGACTCTTAAATGGACAATAACAAAAACCTTAAATGGAATAAAAGCAACTGGTTTAATCCAAGTAACTAATACTCATAAACGAATGGAGGTTATGATACCGGAATTCAAAATAAACCCAATATTACTAGGGAAAGAAAATATAAATGAACTAAATGTTCAAACATCTGTGATGGCTCAACATCCAGATGAAAAGCCTAGGAAAGATAATTACTGGCAAGCATATATTCTAAAAAGCAAGCAGAGAACATATATCAAAGTAGATGTAGAAATACAAGACAAGGATTCTACAGATAAAGAATTATTTGTTGAAAATATATGGATTGATATTTATTGGGTTAACTATGGTCCATTTGGAAGGCTAAAACTTCGCCAGGGTTTTGTAATTCCTTTAAAATATCCAAAAGCCCTAACTCATCGAAATGCATATTTTAAACAATATAGAAAACATCAATTGTTAGCAATCAAAACTCATATCCTCGGTCCTATAGACGATATAAATAATGTAATCTCAGGTTATGTAGAAAACATAATCAGACCTGGTGACATTCTAACTATTGGTGAAACTCCATTAGCTGTAACCCAAGGCCGATATCTTCATCCAAGCACAATACACCCTACTTTTTATACAAAAATTTTGTGTAGAGTATTTCACCCAACCAGTAGTTTAGCTACCGCCACTGGTTTACAGACACTTGTAGATATAGTAGGTCCAACAAGAGTAATAGCCGCTTGGGTAATCGGAATTTTAGGAAAGCTATTAGGAATAAACGGCCTTTTCTATGTTTTTGCTGGAGACCAAGCAAGGCTTATCGATGACATAACAGGAACTACACCTCCGTATGATCAAGTACTTGTTCTTGGTCCTAAGTCCCCTAGAAAGGTCTGTGACCAGTTGTCTGAAGAACTTGGAATACAAATAGCTATTGTTGATGTGAATGATCTTGGGAGAGTAAAAGTCCTAGCATCAAGTAAGAGTTGTCCTAATTCTTTAGTGAAGGAAGCCTTAGTTACAAATCCAGCAGGAAATGCAAACCAACAAACTCCTTTAGTTTTAATCAGGCCTATCAAACAAAAACAAGCATAATATTGTGAAATAGATAAATTGTATTTATTATTAGTGGACTGAGATTGATCGTGGAATCAAACAGCCCCCTTCGTGTTGACCCACTAAAAGCAAGTCATGTTTATAAACTTGCTTCTCTTCAACCAGCGAAGAAAGTGAGGTCGCTGCAATCAATGCTTTTAAATACATGGATTGCACAAGCTTCGAATAATCTCATTGGATTGACCCCAATCAGAAGACCTATTTGCTTTATCGCTTTAGAAAGCGAAATCCCCATAGCAATTTTAATTATTAAACCTTTGAACGTTAAAGGCACATGCTGGTCTCTATATTTCCCAGAATTAATATCTACACCAGTCAAATTTTCATTTACTGAAATTCAGCATAAATTATTAGATTATGCTCTAAACAACCAAAATGAAAAGGTTCAAAGTTGGTTAATCAATTGTCCAACCAATAATGAAGGACTACTTTCAATAGCAAGAGAATCTGGCTTTCAGCCACTTAAGATGGTGAATTGTTGGTCACCATTAAAACAATTTCCAAACCATTCTATAGAAAGTGACCTATCACAATTAGATCTGCCAGAAAATTATGAATGGCAAAGAGTCAATAAAAACAATGCTTTTCATTTATTGCGACTTGAACAGGCAGGTGAATCAAGTCATCTTAGACAAATACAAGATAAAAGTTGGAAAGATCTTCTATACCCAAGAAGCAATTTCTCAGGTATGATCATAAATAATTATTCAGAATCAGCAAATCCAATACTTGGAATGATTTGTAATGAATTAACTGATGAAAGAATAGATCTTGAAATAATAAGAGACTTCGCATGGGACTCAAGAATATCAATTATTTTACCAAAGTTACTAAAGAAATTATCGCTTGAAAATAGACAGATATGCCTTCAATGTTCACACGAAGATGAACATTTAAATAACTGCATTCAGCAGATTGGATGGGGTCTAAAAGAAGAGAAACTTCTTTTAGGAAGAAGTATATTGAGACGTAAAGATAATAGAAGAATAATTAAAGGTACGAAGCCAATAGAGTCAATGCTAGGAAAGCTGCAGCCACAAAGGCCTCCCCTACCTACTCCTACACTTGAACCTAGATAAAGCATGCCAATACCTAAACCAAAATCTGTTTTAGGAATCGATGTAGGAAGAAAGCGTATAGGGCTTGCAGGTTGTGATCCACTTGGGATAACAGTATCTAGTCTTCCTCCACTTCAAAGAAAAAGTCTTATGGAAGATTTAGAAACAATCAAAATCTATTGCAAAGAAAGAGCGGTAAAAGGTCTGGTAATAGGAATACCACTTGACGAAAAGGGTTTAATTACAAAACAAGCTAGTTTTTGCCAAAAATACGGTCTAAAAGTTGCACAAGCACTCGAATTACCTGTTGCCTGGGTAAATGAACACAGCAGTAGCTGGGAAGCGAAAGAAAAGTACAACTTGCACAATGATCGGACTGGGAAATTAGATAGCGCTTCCGCAGCATTGCTGTTAGAGCAATGGTTAAGAGAAGGTCCGGAACTTAAACCAGTGAAAATGCCGGCATAAACATTAAGGCAAGTGCACCGAGATGCTAGAACCTGAGAAATAAGAACAAAAAAGTTATGCCAGACCAAGGTTCAAAAAACAATAACGAAGTCCCTACTATCCTTATTAGTGACAGTAATGGGAGCTCACTACTCTGTTACCTAGAACAATTAATTCCTATTAGCGGAACCGAATATGCCCTTCTTACTCCTGTAGACACACCTGTTTCACTATTTCGATTAACAGAAGGAGGTGATCCAGAGCTAATTGAACGCATCTCAAGCACGGAGCCAATCCTAGCCGTAGCAGATGTGGTACTCCAAGAACATGAATTAACCCTGGTTCGATCGGCAGTGACGCTTACAGTTACTGGAGAATTAGAGGAGCCTGAGGCCGAGGAGCTAGAAGAAGAAGAATACGAGGACGAAGCGGAGACATATGAATTACTTGTTACTTTCAGGGTAGAGAATGATGAATATGGTCTTTATATCCCTCTAGATCCATTCTTCGTGGTTGGAAAATTAGAAAATGGAGAAGCAGTTCTAGTTAAAGGAGAAGAATTTGACAAAATACAACCACTTATAGAATATGAAATAGAGGAAAGAGGAGGAATAGATTAATGACAAAGCATTGTCTTAAACCAGACTGGGAAGCTGGTTTAGGCATATCAAAACTTCCATTAGAACATCTGAGAAAGATAGGAATCAAAGCACTTATTCTTGATGTAGATGGAACTTTGCTACCAAGAAGAGATATTCGATTACATGAATCAGTTGTAAATTGGCTAAAAGAAGCTAAACATTCCTTTTTTATACATTTACTAAGCAATAACCCCTCAAAACGACGAATAGAATCAATAGCCAAGCAAATTAATTCCAGCTACACATATAGAGCTGCTAAACCTAGGAAATCATCCTTAGAACAAGTAATGAATATGTTTCAATTAGAACCTAATGAATTTGCTATAATTGGTGATAGGATTTTCACAGATATATTAGCAGGAAATAGATTAGGTATCTATACAATTTTAATACGACCATTGGATTCAGACGGTATTCCATACGAACAAGATAAGGCCCAATTAATTGAACAATATATTGCTAACATTTTAGGGGCAAAAAATTAATGACTCTATGGGTGATTAAAATCGGTACGAGCCTACTAAGAGGAAGTAATGAGAAAACTACGGCAAATATAATTGACAAATATTGTTCATGTATTGCTAAATGTAAAAACAAAGGAGACTTAGTTATTCTTGTCTCTAGCGGAGCTGTGGGTTTAGGATGTCTAAAATTAGGAATTAAAGAAAGGCCTGAAGACCTATCAAGTTTACAAGCAAGTGCAGCTATAGGACAAGGTCATCTTATGGCGCTTTACGAAGCTGCAATGAACAGATATGGTTTCAATATTGCACAGATATTGCTTACAAGAGCAGATCTTGGATCAAAAAAAAGCTATCACAACGCTGCTCTGACATTAAAAAAACTTCTAGAATGGGGAGTAGTTCCTATTGTCAATGAAAATGACACAATTTCTGCTGAAGAACTTCGTTATGGAGATAACGATACGCTATCTGCTCTAGTTGCAACAGCTGTTTCAGCTAATCAATTAATTCTTCTAACTGATGTAGATAAGTTGTATTCAGCTGATCCTAGAATAGATGCCAATGCACTTCCTATTACAGAGGTGCATCATCCAAATCAATTAAAATCCTTAGAGAAAGAAAGTACACTAAATAACAATTGGGGGACCGGAGGAATTAAAACCAAACTATCTGCAGCTCGAATCGCTACCGCAAGCGGAATAACCGTTCACCTAGCAGATGGACGCAACCCTGAGATGCTGGAAAATTTATTAAAGGGCCATCGGGGAGGAACTGTGTTTCATCCTCACCCAAAACCAATTACATCGCGCAAGAATTGGCTTGCTCATGCAATAGAGCCCATAGGCAACATTTATCTTGATGAAGGTGCCTGTGATGCAATTCAAAATAGAGGGGCATCTCTGCTCCTTGTAGGAGTTGCAAAAATAGAAGGTAGCTTCTCAGTAAACCAACCAGTAAAAATTATCAACACTCAAAACATTGAAATTGCAAGAGGGATAAGCTCTCTTAGTAGTGAGTTTATTCAGAAGGCACTAGCTCTTTCCAACAGATCATCTCGGTCTCCAATAGTTATTCATAGAGACGTACTAGTGCTAACTAGTGACTTATTCAGCTAAAAAGGGACCATACGAATTAATCGAACACTTTTATTACCATGCGCTTTAGTCAATTAATAGATGCTCTAAAGAATGGAAATGCTGGTTTACTAGATCATGACCTAGGCAATGATCCAGAATTATTAATTGGTGCTTCTTTAGAACAGGCCACTTCCAATCAGCTAAGTTTTCTGGAAGAAGGAAATGCATTAGCTTTAGAGTTAAAACAAAGTAAAGCTGGTGCCGTTCTCCTTCCCTATAAGGATAAACTTATAGCCATTGCAAAATCCAATAGGCAATCTTGGGCTGCTTTTAAAAATCCAAGATTGGCTTTCGCAGAATCACTGGGTTTACTTAATCCCCGGAAATTACCTACACCTGCGATCCATCCCACAGCAGTTATAGGTAAAAATGTACACCTAGGAATAGATGTATCAATAGGTCCTAATGTTTGCATTGGAGACAATAGTCATGTAGGAAATAAATGTATTATTCACCCAGGTGTTATTTTATACGACAATGTTTTTGTAGATAATGAAACTGAGCTTCATGCAAATTGTGTCATTCATCCTAATTCAAAAGTAGGCAAAGGATGCATAGTTCATTCGAATAGTGTTATCGGGTCGGATGGTTTTGGCTTTGTGCCAATGCAATCTGGTTGGTACAAAATGCCTCAAACTGGAATAGTTATTGTTGAAAATAATGTAGAAATTGGATGTGGATGCGCAATTGATAGGCCTGCAGTAGGAGAAACGAGAATTGGTGAAGGAACAAAAATCGACAACCTTGTTCAAATAGGCCATGGCGTAATTACAGGCAAAGCTTGTGCAATGGCCGCACAAGTTGGGATAGCTGGAGGAGCAAATATTGGTGATGGAGTGATCCTTGCTGGTCAAGTTGGAGTAGGAAATCGAGTAAATGTTGGCGACAGGGTAATAGCTAGCTCAAAATGTGGAATACATGCAGATGTATCTCCAAACGAGGTTGTTAGTGGCTTTCCTGCTATGCCAAATCGACTTTGGCTTCGTTGTTCGGCCAATTTCAAAAGACTTCCTGATTTTGCAAAGGCATTACAAGTGCTAACCCGAGACTCTGCTAAGTAACCTTCAGGAGAGCTAATCTTCAACCATTTCTGATGAAACAGTACAAAATAGTTTTATTACCCGGTGATGGTATTGGACCAGAAATCACCAAAGTAACAAAAAATCTATTACTCACTGTAAGTAATACATATGATTTTGATTTAATTTTTGAGGAGAAACTAATAGGAGGTTCAGCAATTGATACCTTTGGGAACCCCTTACCTGAAGAGACACTTAATGCATGTAAAAACAGTGATGCAGCCCTTATGGCAGCAATTGGAAGTCCAAAGTATGACAACCTAACAAGAGATAAAAGGCCTGAAACTGGACTGCTTGAATTAAGAGCTGGTTTAGAACTATTTGCAAATATTAGGCCTGTGAAAGTCTGGCCATCATTAATAGATGCAAGTACTCTTAAAAGGGAAGTAATTAGCGGTGTTGACTTAATTGTTGTAAGAGAACTAACAGGAGGAATATATTTTGGCAATCCAAAAGGTCGAATAGGTCAAGGAAACGAAGAAAGAGCATTTAACACAATGACCTACAGCGCTAAAGAAATTGATCGAATCGCTCAGATTGCCTTTGAAATCTCAAAAAATAGAAGGGGGAAAATTTGTTCAGTTGATAAAGCAAATGTATTAGATGTAAGCCAATTGTGGAGAGACCGTGTTGAAAAACTAGCTGAAGATCATAGAAATATTGAAATTAGTCATCTTTATATCGATAATGCAGCGATGCAACTAGTTAGAGACCCTAAACAATTTGATGTAATCCTTACAGGAAACCTATTTGGAGATATTTTGAGTGACGAAGCTGCAATGCTTACTGGCTCAATAGGCATGCTTCCTTCTGCTTCCTTAAGCAGTAATGGGCCTGGATTGTTTGAACCAGTTCATGGATCAGCTCCAGATATCGCAGGACTTAACAAGGCAAATCCTATTGCAATGGTTCTCTCCGCCGCGATGATGCTAGATATTGGATTTCAAGAACAAAAAGCTGCAAAGGCACTTGAAGAGGCTGTAAACAATGTCCTTAAGGATGGTTTTAGGACGAAAGATCTTATGAATGAAGGTTGTATTGAACTTAGTTGCTCTGAGATGGGAGAAAAACTGCATAACTATCTCCCCAAGTTTTAATCAAAAAACATAGAGGAGTCTTCATGAAGTCAACAGATCGACTGACGACCTGCGAAGATCTCTAAATCTGTATATAAGCGTCGATGTCGAAGCGTCACCCGGTTGTGGCAGTTACTGGATCCTCAGGAGCAGGAACAAGCACAGTAAAAAGAGCCTTCGAGCATATTTTTGCCCGGGAAAACATTGTTCCAGCAGTTGTCGAAGGGGATAGCTATCACAGATTCGAACGGACACCAATGAAGGAGGCGATGGCTGAAGCTCTTTCCAAAGGAGAAAATTTCTCACACTTTGGACCAGAAGCCAATCTCTTTGACAAACTAGAAGAACTATTTAAAAGTTATGGAAATACTGGAAATGGAAAAAAACGCTACTACCTACATAGCCCAGAGGAAGCAGAAGAGCACAACACTCGTTTAGGAACAAACCTCGCTCCAGGTCAATTCACCCCTTGGGAAGAAATCGCTAGTGGTACAGACCTGCTTTTTTACGAAGGCCTTCACGGAGGTGTTGTAGGAGATAACTACGATGTGGCTTCAGCTGCAGATCTTCTCGTTGGAGTAGTACCTATAACAAATCTTGAATGGATTCAGAAAATCCACAGAGATAATGCAGAGCGAGGATATTCAGCAGAGACAATCGTCGATACGATTTTACGAAGGATGCCAGACTATATAAACCATATTTGCCCTCAATTTAGTCGAACAGATATAAACTTCCAACGAGTGCCAACGATAGATACATCAAACCCTTTTATCTGCAGAAATATTCCAACACCAGATGAAAGTTTTGTGATTATCCACTTTAGAAAAGGAGCAAGAGAAAACTGGGGAATTGATTTTCAATACCTTTTAGGAATGATTCATGATTCGTTTATGTCAAGTCCTACAAGTATTGTTGTAAATGGTGGAAAGATGGGCTTTGCAATGGAGCTTATACTTACACCAATAATTCATCGAATGATTGAAGAAAAGAAAAATTCCTGATAAAAGATACAATCCATTAAACTAAGCTAATATGAAATCAAACATTCTTGTAAATCAATTAACTCTAATACGCCTTCTTTTAGAATAAACCCTCATTTTGATACTGTTAATAGCAGTTTCAATAATTGGGATAAGGTAAACAGTCAAGCAATAATAGGTTATGCAAGGAAGATTTATTTTGAGCATCTATCTACAACTACAAATACAAAAAAGCCAAAAGGAGTGGTCATAGACAAAGTCACAGGTAAAGGGAGAGTCGTATTTAAAAGGCCCTGTCTTTTACTGCGAGAATACTTCTTAAGTGTTAAAAATATATTTCCAGAGAAAATAAGAAGCCATACTAAAGAACACTGAATAAAAAACGTTATTGGATAGACAAGAAAAAAATCAATCTCGATAATATAATAGTAAAGAACTATAAATACAAATATTTCTATGTAAATGAAAGAATCTCTTAAGCCTATTCCTATAACTATAGAGGGACATTAATTACAAATGTCAATTAACTAGCTTGTAATCCATTTGTATCAGGACGGTTACTCATCTCAAAATAATCAGAGAACAGTCAAGTTAAAAGTTTTTCTGGGTAACCATTTCGATCAGAAAAGTGCACTTAAGAAAGAGATTATAAATAGTCTAAGAAGATATTAAAGCTAATCGAGCTAGCTCATAACTCAGAATATATAACTACTTGATTTTCTTTTATCTTAAATGTGTGATATGAAACAGATCTATATCGATCTTTTTAGCTGAAAGCGGCCAACTATGACTTAGCCTTTGGATTACATATAGTCAAAAGACTTTTATCACCGTGTCTCTTTTCGACTGGTTCGCTGATCGTCGCAAGGGTCAGTTTGTAGGCAAAGTAATCCAAGAGGCTGACGATAGTGATGGCCTTTGGGGCAAATGTCCTGAATGTGGTCAGGTTGTTTACCGGAAGGACTTAATAGCCAATGCAAGCGTTTGCAGCAATTGTGGCTATCACAACCGCATCGACAGCGAAGAAAGAATTAATTTGATTACAGACCCAGGTAGCTTTCAATCATTTGACACAGATATCAGTCCTACTGACCCACTTGGTTTCAAGGATAGAAGAGCATACGCAGATCGATTAAGAGAAAGTCAAGCAAATACAGGGATGAAGGATGGGGTAGTAACAGGTATCTGCAAGGTTGAATCAATTCCTATGGCCTTAGCTGTTATGGATTTCAGGTTTATGGGAGGGTCAATGGGATCTGTTGTTGGAGAGAAAATAACCCGTTTAATTGAAAAGGCAACTAGTAAAAAAATGCCGTTATTAATTGTTTGCGCATCAGGTGGCGCAAGAATGCAAGAGGGAATGCTAAGCCTTATGCAGATGGCAAAAATCTCAGGAGCTCTTGACAGGCATAGAGATGCCGAATTGCTCTACATGCCTCTACTCACTCACCCAACAACTGGTGGAGTAACAGCAAGTTTTGCAATGCTGGGAGATCTAATTCTTGCTGAGCCAAAAGCACTAATAGGATTTGCCGGTAGAAGAGTGATTGAACAAACACTTCGTGAGAAATTACCAGATAATTTCCAAACAGCTGAATATCTTCAAGAACATGGATTTGTTGATACAATTGTCCCTAGAACTAAGCTAAGGAATACATTAGGTACACTTTTAAGACTTCATGGCAATAAGCCAAAGTAATAGAATAAAATTAGTGACATAAGAAAAGAGACTCAAGATTTAGTTTTATATTAATTACTTAAGTTATAACAATCTATCTCCTATTCTATTCATATCTTCTAAAGTTTTATATTAAAAACTATTGCATAGATGCGTAATATTAATAATGCAATGTTTCATTAAATTTTAGGATTGGCCTTAATAGATGAAAGAGTTAGAGAATTAGGTAGAGGTAATTAGATACTTAGTTTAGAAGAAAATGCTGATCATCCTATATTTAGAATATTTAATTTATAAATATATAAATAAAATCCTGCAATGCTAAGATAATTAATGAAGCTCAAGAAAAAGGTAAATGGTATAATACAAAACCATTATATTGATTAATGAATTAATCAAAGAAATCTGTACAGCTCACTAACTTAATTAGATGAATTTTTCAAATTCTAATTCCAGCAACAAACTTGGTATAGCTATTGCAGGCCTAGGATTTGGTGAATCTGTTCACATCCCTGCATTAAATTCGAATACAGATTTGGATTTAGTTACCTTATGGCACCCTAGGAATGAACGCTTAAAAATTGCAACTGAAAAACATCAAGTAGAAGGTACTAGTAGTTGGCATGGCCTTTTAGATGATCCAAATATCAATGGAATAATAATTGCTACTCCGCCTGAACCTAGATTCAAATTAGCTTATGAAGCACTTGAAGCTGGAAAGCATCTGCTACTTGAAAAGCCAGTAGCAATTAATTCAGATCAAATACAAGAATTACAGAAAATTGCAATTAAAAATCGACTGAGCGTAGCTGTAGATTTCGAATATCGAGCTGTCCCTCTTTTTATGCAAGCAAAGAGAATAATTAGTAGAGGTGATATTGGAGATCCGTGGCTTATAAAATTTGATTGGTTAATGAGTAGCAGAGTTAATAAATCTAGACCATGGAATTGGTACTCAGATGTTAATCAAGGGGGTGGAGTACTAGGAGCACTTGGCACACATGCCTTTGATATTTTGCATTGGTTCTTTGGCCCTACTGAAGCAATAAGCGCGTCAATAAGCACTTCAATTCAAGATCGGCTAGATACAATAACCGGAAAAAATAAAATTGTTACTAGTGAAGATGTGGTTTTAGCTAATGTAGAAATCAAAAATATCTCAAGCAACCAAAAAATTCCTTTAGCTATAGCACTCTCTTCAGTAGCACGTGAAGGAAGAGGTTGCTGGATTGAAATTTATGGTAGTGAGGGATCCGTAAAACTTGGTAACAATAACCAAAAAGATTATGTTCATGGATTTGGGCTTTGGTTCACCCAAAGAGAAGAAAACACCATAAATATTAGTGCAGATCAAGATTTGGTTTTTTCAAAAACCTGGACAGATGGCCGAATTGCTCCTGTAGCAAGATTGCAAAATTGGTGGGCCCAGAGTATTAGGACAGGTTCTCCAATTATTCCTGGACTGGCAGAGGGTTATGCAAGTCAAAGAGCGTGTGAGATGTCAAGAGAATCAGATCAATCAGGACAAAAAATCTACTACTGAATGCCTAGGCAACAAATTACAAAATCAGCCTAAATCCTTGTTTAAACCTAAATCCGAATGAAAGATCAAAAATTATCGGCTTATTAAGGTGACATTTCATCCCTCTATCTTTTAAAGTCCTGGGCCCCTGACCCGGGCTTTAAATTAGATCTGGGTCCTTAATGACACCTCGGAGAATTCGATGGCCCTCGTTCCGCTAAGGCTTCTACTAGACCATGCCGCTGAAAACGGTTATGGCATTCCTGCATTCAATGTAAATAACCTTGAGCAGGTTCAAGCAATTATGGAGGCCGCTTCTGAAACAGACAGCCCTGTCATTCTTCAGGCTTCACGTGGCGCCAGAAGCTACGCAGGAGAAATATTTCTTAGGCACTTGATCATTGCTGCCACAGAAACATATCCAAACATTCCAGTCGTTATGCACCAGGATCATGGAAATGATCCATCCACCTGCTATTCAGCAGCTATAAATGGTTTCACATCTGTAATGATGGATGGCTCCTTAGAAGCTGATGCAAAAACCCCTGCAAGCTACGACTACAACGTAAATGTCACTAAAACAGTTGTAGATTTTGCTCATTCTGTAGGGGTTAGCGTTGAAGGAGAGCTTGGATGTCTTGGTTCACTTGAAACTGGGAAGGGGGAGGCAGAAGATGGGCATGGCTTTGAGGGTGAACTCTCAAAAGACATGCTTTTAACAGATCCTGCTGAAGCTGCAGATTTCGTAGAGAAAACGAAAGTAGATGCGTTGGCAATCGCTATAGGGACAAGCCATGGCGCTTATAAATTCACAAGAAAACCAACCGGAGAAGTGCTTGCTATAAGCAGGATTGCAGAAATCCATAAAGCACTCCCTAATACGCACTTAGTAATGCACGGATCAAGTTCTGTACCTCAAGAATGGTTAGATATGATCAATAAATTTGGTGGGGCCATACCAGAAACTTATGGTGTTCCAGTAGAAGAGATTCAGGAAGGGATTCGAAATGGGGTTCGCAAAGTAAATATTGATACTGATAATCGCTTAGCTTTTACAGCTGCCGTGCGCGAGGCAGCCGCTGCAGATCCCACCAATTTTGATCCAAGGCACTTTAATAAACCTGCAAGAAAATACATGAAGCAAGTATGTTTAGATCGTTATAATCAATTCTGGTGTGCTGGACAGGCAAGCAAAATAAAGCAACAAAGTATCAATTATTATGCAAATCTCTATGCAAAAGGTGATCTTGATCCCAAGACAGCTTTAAAGGTCTGAAATACTATTTATAAATAAAAGGAAAGGATCCACCTTAGATCTTTTCCTTTATTTATTAAGTGAGCAATGTCTCCAAAATAGTCCTTCCATCTATACCTCCTGTAATAGGGTCACATGCTCTTTCCGGATGAGGCATTAATCCAAGAACGTTACCTTCTTTATTAGTCACACCTGCTATATCTGCTACTGAACCATTTGGATTAGAGACATAACGTAGTGCTATTGAATCATCTTCTTGGAGTTGTAGAAGGGTTTCATCACTGCAATGGTATCTACCTTCTCCATGTGCAATAGGCAGTGAAAATTCCTCTCCAATTTGGCGTTCTGAAAACCACCCAGTTCTCCTACTTGAAACTTTTAAGAGAGTATTGTCACAAATAAAGTGTAAATCTCGGTTTTTAATTAATGCCCCTGGCAACAAACCAAGTTCAGTAAGAACCTGAAATCCATTACAGATACCTAGTACTTTCCTTCCTTCACCAACAAAATCAACAATTGACTGAAGAACAGGAGCAAAACGAGCTATGGCTCCACATCGAAGATAATCCCCATAGCTAAACCCCCCAGGAAGAACTATGGCTTCAATGCCAGTTAAATCTCTTGTCTCATGCCAAAGAAATCTAGTTGGATAGCCAAGACATCCCTCTGTCGCCCAACGAACATCACGGTCACAATTTGATCCAGGGAAAACAACAATTCCTATAGCCATTGGTATCAAAGAGATGGTTTAACTTCCAAACTCCAGTCTTCAATTACTGGATTCGCTAGCAATCTATCTGCAAGAAGTTCTAATCGCTTTTTCGCTTCAGATTCATTTGGAGCTTCAATTTCTAATGCAATAGATTTCCCAATTCTTAGCTTTTTGATTCCAGGTACACCTAACCTATTTGAGGCTGATTTAGCAGCTTCTCCTGCAGGGTCTAACACCGATGGTCTTAGACTTACTAGAACTTGTGCTTGAAAATTTGGCACTTTTTAGATTGTTTGTATTAGTTCTTTCAAACAAGACTAACTAATTAAAGGATTTATGCTTAGAAATTCAAATATCCGACTAATGAGTTCACAATAAAAAAGCTATCAAGACTTGGAATGCTCTCCAACGGTTCCTCTCCCAAGGCAATTGAGACAAGTGTGGTAACAATTTGGTGTTGTTTTCATGTATCCGTTTCCACCACATTCATTGCATATTGTAGTTTTGAGGAATTCATCTCCACTTGATGAATGGAAGATTACTTGAGTTTTGTTTGGAGATGGGATCACAGAGCTCTCACTCAAAGGAGAAAAGGGTAGAAAGCATTACCACGGATGCACCAATGGCATAGTTACAATCGCTTGTTAATGAAAAAAAACAACCTATTAGTCATATAAATCATCTAAAGATTGTATTTAATTGTCCTTAAGCACTGCTAAATTTTTGATTTCTGCTCGCAAAGAATCAAAAGAATCCTCGTTAAGACTTAAAACAACTAAGTCAAGTCCTGAATGTTGAGGCCTCCATGCAGAATCTGGAACTGCCTCAAACCAAATATTTAAGCGGGGACCCACCATTTGAATCTGAAGTGGAATTGACTTGCCAGGTAACCAGCAGCGTCCTTTTAATCTCAGTACTTGGTGCTTGATAGCCAACTCTGGCAAGGCCTTTTCAAGTTGAAATTTATCAAAGCTCATCTCCATTCGAACCAAGGAACTAGACACTTTTAAATGTTCATGTTCATGTTCATGTTCATGTTCATGTTCATGTTCATTCTCTAATATGGACTCCTCCTGTGTTTCATACTTATTCTCCGAATTAATACCAAGGAGAAGTACAGGGTCAATTTCACCATTTCTAATTGAAAGAATTGGAGTACCAACTCTCACTTTTTCGACCAAATTAGTACTGATTTTATCTAATTGGATAGAAGAAACGATATCAGCCCTACTTATCAAGACTAGATCAGCTGAATTTAATTGATTAGTAAAAAGCTCCTCTAAAGGTGTTTCATGTTCGAGGCTAGGATCTGCTTGACGTTGTTGATCTATTAATGAAAGATCATCAACTAAACATCCAGCTGAAAGAGCCTCGCCATCCACCAAAGTAACTACACCGTTCAAAAAAACCTTTGCCCTAATTTCAGGCCAATCGAGAGCCTGAACTAAAGGGCGAGGCAAAGCTAATCCACTTGTTTCAATGATTATTCCATCTAGACTTTCTGATCTATTTAATATTTTCTCTATTGAGGGTAAGAAATCGTCCTGAACAGTACAACATAAACAACCATTATTTAATTCAATAAGACGTCCTTCGAAATCTTCATCTTTGCAGAAACCGCAACTACGAATCAAATCTCCATCTAAACCAACAGTACCAAATTCATTTACCATTAGACCTAATCGTTGCTTAGTATTAACAATAAGGTGACGCAAGAGTGTTGTTTTACCTGAACCTAAAAAACCGGTAACAACGGTAACTGGGATACGTTTATGCATAAGATAAATTGCTAATTTGTCAGATTTTCTTAACAACCAAGGCTATAGCTTGTGCTTACACCACTTGCTGGATTTGTTCCATCCGCAATTGAACAAAGTTGCTTTTGTTGAATTCTACTTATAACTGCATCAGTAAAATCAGCACCTTCAATTCGTACATTTTCAAAATTACTTTCCATAAGGAGTGACTGCTTAAAATTTGCATTTCTTAAATCCGCCCCCTCAAAATCACAAGCAAAAGCCACGGCGTCTTCTAAATCAGCACCCTGGAAGTCAGACCCTTGTAAAAGACTGTTATTGAAAATGGCGGCTCTAAGATCTGATTCTCCAAAATCAACATCTCGAAGATCAAGCTTTATAAACTCATTTCCATTCAAATCTTGCCCATGCATGTCCATAGAGATCTTTAAATCATCCTGATTACGGATCTCAGGGGGAGTTTTAGCAGAGAGTTGCGCAGATGGTAGAAGAAAGATTAGAAGTAAAACTGAAAGAAGAACAAACTCTCTAAAGCGAGAGATCAAATGTGAGAGGAAGAACATGTCTTAAAAGGTTGGCCTTTAGCCAGTAACTTGTTGTTTACGTTATGGCAAAGAAATGCCAATTGGAATGATATGACTATGACATTGAGAGTTGTGGTTCCTCCACATCCACTTATTTCTCATTGGATAACAATGCTAAGGGAGATAGCTACTCCAGCGCCTCTTTATGCAAAGGGGTTAGAAGAACTAGGTAGATGGTTGACTTACGAAGCGATTAGGGAATGGCTGCCTGTCCGAACAGAGGAAGTAAATACTTCATTTGGGAAATACAATGGGAGCATTGTTGAATCAAGAGTCCCCATCCTTGCTCTTCCACTGAATCCTGGGGGCATAGAGCTATGGCATGGAGGAAGAAATATCTTGCCAAATCCAAACCTATTTATAGGAGGAATTCCTGAATCAATTGAGAAAAATGAAGGCATCATTATTTATTTAGATCAAATCACAGACGGAGTGAATTTGTTAAAAACTCTTGAATTACTCAAAATCCACAAAGTCGAATCACAAAGAGTAAGGGTTATTACAGCTTTATCAGCAAAAGAAGGGCTTCAAAGAATTGGAGAAGCCATATCGGATTTAAATATCTACTGCGCATGCATTGATGAAGAGTTAAAAGAAAATGGTGAGATAAAACCAGGGATAGGAAATCCATCCTTACGTATTAATACCAAAACCAAAGGCCTGCACTAGGATTAACTCATCTAAAAAACAATCATGGGTCAGTATCGTGAATCATCGACAGGCAGCCTCTCTTCATTGATAAGTGGAGCAGTTCTAGGTGCTGCAGGTCTTGCTTGGTGGCTTTTCTCAGAAGCAGAGCGTCGACAGCAAACAAGGAAACAAAGAGCAATGCTGTATGCACCTCGCATTCAAGATGGGTCAGAGGCTCTTGAGACATCACCAAATGCACTAAAAACTGAAAATAGCGAACAGTTGGAGCAAAGAGTTGAACAATTAAATTCGGCTATTGCAGACGTAAGAAAACAACTAGAAGATCTTGGCGCCAGAAATTAAATCAACAAATTCGAACGACATATAACTATCACCCCCTAACAAAGAACCATGCTTCGTTCAAAAGCTATCACTCAGGGGATCCAAAGATCTCCAAACAGAGCAATGCTTCGTGCTGTCGGTTTTGAAGATGCTGATTTTGAAAAACCTATTATTGGTATTGCTAATGGTTTCAGTACCATTACACCATGCAATGTAGGGTTAAATGAATTAGCACTAAAGGCTGAAAAAGCTACAAAACTTGCCGGCGCAATGCCACAAATGTTTGGGACCATAACGGTCAGTGATGGCATTTCGATGGGAACAGAAGGTATGAAATATTCACTTGTTTCAAGAGAAGTTATTGCCGATGCAATAGAAACAGCATGTAATGGTCAAAGCATGGACGGCGTAATTGCTATAGGTGGATGCGATAAAAACATGCCTGGAGCAATAATTGCTATGGCAAGAATGAATATTCCAGCCATCTTTATCTATGGGGGAACTATCAAACCAGGGCGATTAGATGGTAAAGATCTAACTGTTGTAAGTGCATTTGAAGCTGTAGGACAACTAACAAGTGGAAAAATAGATGAAAAGAGGCTGATAGAAGTTGAAAAAAATGCAATACCTGGAGCAGGAAGTTGTGGAGGAATGTTTACAGCTAATACAATGTCAGCAGCAATAGAAACATTAGGTTTAAGTCTTCCTTATAGTTCAACAATGGCAGCAGAAGATGAAGAGAAATCAATTAACGCATCCAGAAGTGCAGAAATCCTTGTCAAAGCAATAAGTAATGATATTCGACCTCTAGATTTGCTTACAAAAGAATCATTTGAGAATGCCATAAGTGTAGTTATGGCAGTTGGTGGCTCTACAAATGCTGTCCTTCACCTGTTGGCCATAGCCCGAACGGCAGATATTGATTTGTCGATAGATGATTTCGAAAAAATACGTCAAAAGGTGCCTGTTATTTGTGATTTAAAACCAAGTGGTAAATATGTAACTGTTGACCTTCATAAGGCTGGTGGAATTCCCCAGGTCATGAAAATACTTCTAGAAGCCGGTTTACTTAATTCAAACTGTCGCAATATTGAGGGAAAAGCTATAACTGAAATACTTAAGGATGTGCCATCCAAACCACAATCAAATCAAGATGTTATTAGACCAATAAACAATCCAATTTATACAAAAGGTCACTTAGCAATACTCAAGGGCAATTTAGCGCCTGAAGGAAGTGTTGCAAAGATAAGTGGAATTAAAAAGGCTGTTTTAACTGGTCCAGCAAAGGTTTTTGAAAGCGAAGAAGATTGCTTGAAAGCAATTCTCAACAATGAAATAAAAGAAGGAGATGTAGTAGTGGTTAGATATGAAGGCCCAGTTGGAGGCCCTGGCATGAGGGAGATGCTTGCCCCTACATCAGCGATTGTTGGGCAAGGATTAGGGGACAAAGTCGCATTAATTACTGATGGACGATTTAGTGGTGGAACATATGGATTAGTCGTAGGTCATGTTTCCCCTGAAGCTGCAGTTGGTGGTGCTATTGCTTTAATCAAACCAGGAGACAGCATTACTGTTGATGCCAGCAAGAAATTAATTCAATTAAATATTTCTGAAAAAGAGCTTAAGGAAAGACATTTGAAGTGGGAGAAACCAAAACCACGATACAAATCTGGGATACTTGGTAAATATGCAAGATTGGTTAGTAGTTCAAGCAAAGGTGCATTAACTGATCGCATATAGTAAGACCACTAGTAATTCTCAAATAAAGCACGTATTCTTCGTGCAAAAGACTCAAGAATGATCCCCTTCTCTGGAGCATTACATCGCATTCCTGTTTCGCTATCTATCCAAACTGAATGTTGCCCTTGCCAGAGCATTGGAACATCCAAAGAACTACAAGATGACAACATCAAATTTATATCATTACCACTAGAAAAGATCTCTAGTTCTAAATCCTTGGCTTCATATCTTCTACCTTGAATATCACGACATTCAATACGCATAATGAATTCAAACTGACCATTAGTTGCTTGCAGAACATCTATATGGGAATCATCCTGAACAACACAATGCTTCCAGGGTTTCATTGTCAAGTCTGCAGCTGCTGCAATTGCTGTAGCTATCTCACTTGACAAATTAAAATAAACCATAAATAGAGCGAAGTATGATATTAATCTTGCCAGGCTGAAATTTAGGGTTCAATTTTCCAGGCTTTCCGAACTTTGAATAAAGTAATTGGAATTGTGTTATTTTAGAGGAAGAAAAACTAACAGGAAAAGACACTGGTTTAGCCCTTACCGACGCTTCAAGATCATCAAAATATATATTATGTGATGTTGTTCCTGAAGTTTCAGTAGAGAATTCAGAAATCCACCTAAGCCCTCCAGATAAAAAATCGGTCAGGCCAAACATTCCATCCATGCATGCAATTGCAAATTTAAGAGTAAGCCCTTTTCCATCTATATTTAATTGAATTCCTTTATACTTAGACAAATCTAATGTTGGATTAAAAAGTGGAGAACGACAACTAACGAATCCTCCTCCTTCTTCAATTAAAAACCCTTCTAATCGAATGCCCTCTGGGGTTAGATAACATTCAGAATAACTAGAGCCTCCCATAATCGAATCATTTAAAGCTGTCCATCCTCTTAAGTGGTACATATTTGGGAAAATACATTCGCTATGGAAACTAGACATTTGATTTTGATTCACTTTTAAAATAACCTTGATTTAAAAACAGAGTGAAATAGTACTAAAAATTAAATAAAATCAGACAAAAGCTGCAGCAGACTCATCAGCCAATATCAAAACTTCTGAATTGGGTTGTACCAGTCGAGCTGGGGTTCTAAGAAAAGATTCAGATGGGTCTAACAATCTTTTCAAAGCATTTTGCTTAGATTCACCGCTAACTAAAAAGATAACTTGTCGGGCTGCGCTAAGAACCGGTGCAGTAAGACTTATTCGCTCAAGACCTTTCCCGTAACCAACGGTGACCCATCGGTCCTTAACTAAAAGTGATTCACTTTGTGGGAATAATGAGGCTGTATGACCATCATCACCAAGACCAAGCAAAATTAAATCAAATACAGGAGGTTCTCCTGGGCAAATTTCACTTAAAAGATCAGAGAAAGCATCGGCACTTTCCTCTGGACTTGGAAACTTAACAGTAGGTACAGGATGAAATCTACTATTAGCTCCAGGTCCAGAAGAAAGCAATGTCCTACTAAGCATCAGGGCATTACTACTTTCGTGACCAGGATCTACCCAACGTTCATCTCCTAAGAACAAATCGACACGATCCCATGGAAGATGCTCTTTTGCCAGTAATTTATAAGTCTCATATGGAGTGGAACCGCCTGAAAGTGAAATTTGGGCTCGCTCTTTTTCATCCAAAGCAAGAGCTATATGAGATGCAATTATTTGGCTAGCTACAACTGCCAAAGACTTAACATCTGATACCTTTTTTAATTTATAAGAAGTCATAAAGGAAACAAATTAAATCCAGTCGGTATGAAATGTACCTTTAATATCTACTCGCTCATAAGTATGTGATCCAAAACAATCTCTCATAGCTTGCACCAAATTCTGTGGCAATCTTGATGTTCGATAACTATTAATATAATCAAGAGTACTGCTAAGACATGGGATGGGAATTCCAGCATTAGCTGCACCAGCTACAACTTTAGTTAGGTTTGGAAGCCTTCTATTCACTTGCTCAGCAAACCATGGATCAAGTAATAAATTAGGCAAACGTGGGTCATTATCAAATGCATTTTGAATTCGCCTTAAAAGACGTGATCGAATTATGCATCCTCCTTTCCAGATTTGAGCGATAGATGGCATATTTAAGTTATAGTTATATTCATCAGATGCAATTCGCATTAATTCCATACCTTGTGCATAACTTGCAATAGTTGCCAGGATTACAGCATCCATTAAAGGTGACATCCCATCAGATTTACTTCCTAGATCAAAAGGTTTAATTAAGGGCCTACTTAATATTTTTTCTGCATTGATACGCTGAGACTTCATAGAGCTCATTACACGGCCATTTAGGGAAGCATAAATAGTTGGGACGGAAGCTCCTAACTCCAAAGCACTAATAACAGTCCAGAGCCCAGTCCCCTTCTGACCCGCTTTATCCATAATCTTTTCAACCAAATCACCTCCATTGATTTCGTCTTTTTGGCGCATACAAGCCGCTGTTATCTCTACTAGATAAGAACAAAGTTCTTCTGTTTTATTCCAAAATTCAAAGACATTTGAAATTTCATCCCCATTCATTCCAGCCACTCGTTTCATAAGGTCATAAGCCTCTGCAAGTATCTGCTCTATCCCGTATTCGATCCCATTGTGGACTGTTTTTACAAAGTGACCTGAGCCACCAGGACCTATATAAGTCACACAAGGGCCATCTTCTACCTGGGCCGCCATCTTGCAAAGAAGACTCTCAACAGCTTCATAAGAAGCTTTTGTTCCACCTGGCATCATGCTCGGTCCTTCTAAAGCTCCTTTGGCGCCTCCGGAAACACCCATACCGATATAGCCAAAGCTTTTGCTTTCAAGTGATGAAACTCGCCTCTCCGTATCTCTAAATTCAGAATTACCTCCGTCTATAAGCAGATCTCCTTCTAATAAATATGGAGATATTTGATCAATAACTGCATCTGTTGAAGGGCCAGCCTTAATCATCATGAGAATTCTGCGGGGCCGTTCAAGCTTGTCAACAAACTCTTGAAGATCTCTAGCCCCAGTGATGGACTTACCAGCTCCACGTCCGTTTAGGAACTCCTGTGTCTTTGAATAAGTCCGATTAAAAACAACACTTGAGAATCCATTTCTCTCAGCATTTAGAACGAGATTCTCGCCCATAACACCAAGACCAATCAAACCAAAATGTGCCTTGGACATGCCAATGAAAATTGCGACCTTGCCAGTGTGACCCTCTAAAGCAAAATTCGCTGCTAATAAATCAGCAATGTCAGCAATGAAAAATTGTTAGTTAGAAGAAAATTCCTTAAGAATCAAATCATTTAACGAGAAGGAAAGAAGAAAGTCGTGTCATAGCAACATTTTTTCAGATAACAGTCCCATCAGAAATACTTGCATTCTTCACCACTACGACAATTCCATTTCTTATATAGAAGCCCTCATCAGATCTATCAGCTTCTTCTACTCGATCTTTATTAATAATGGCGACATTGTTTCCTACGCGAGTGTTCTTATCAAGAATTGCTCTTTTAACAGTTGTCCCTTGGCCTACACCTAAAGGAATCCCACCACCATTCCTCAACGATGATCGTTCTTCTGCAGATTCAAAGAAGTCAGATCCCATTACCAATGAATCTTGAAGAACAACATCACTTTCTACCCTGCTTCTAACTCCCAAAACACAGTGATGAATACTGCAAGATTTTAAGATGGATCCCTCCCCTATTATTGAATCTGTTATCTGAGCATCTACTAATTTGGTTGGTGGTAAATATCTAGGTCTGGTATAAATTGGAAACTTCTCATCATAAAAACTAAAAGGGGGAGTAGGTTGTTGAGTCAAGGCAAGATTTGCCTCATAAAAAGCTCCTATTGTTCCGATATCTTCCCAATAGTCATCAAAAACATAACTCTTTAAAGAATCTCCCCTAGAAAGAGCTTCAGGTATAACTTCTTTACCAAAATCCTTATGGTTAGGGTTCTTATTCAATAAGTCAAATAAAGTAGATCTACTAAATACATAAATCCCCATTGAGGCAAGATATGGTCTTGATTTAGCTGATTCAGGAGTAAGGCCAAATCGTGAGGTATCGACAGCCATTGCCTTTAAAGAGTCCCCCTTAGGCTTCTCACTAAATTCTTTTATATTTCCCTCATTATCTGTACGCATTAGTCCAAAGGATTCTGCCTGCTCTTCATCAACTGGCAATGCTGCAACCGTTAGATCAGCTCCAGTAGATCGATGATGTTCAACAAATAAACTGTAATCCATTCTATAAAGTTGATCACCAGACAAAATCAGGTATTCATCAACATCCCATTCTTGAAATAACCATTGATATTTTCTAACAGCATCTGCAGTACCCTCAAACCAAGACGGACTATCTGGTGTTTGTTGTGCTGCTAAAACCTCGACAAAACCTTGTCCAAAAGGTGCACTAAGGTTATAGCTCTGAGTTAAATGTCTATTAAGCGAAGCACTATTGAATTGTGTCAACACATACATCTTGTTGATGCTTGAATTAATACAATTACTAATTGGAATATCAATTAAGCGATATTTCCCAGCCAGAGGAACAGCTGGTTTTGCCCTCATCTTTGTAAGAGGATAAAGGCGTGTACCTGCACCACCTCCCAAAATTATTGCCAGTACTCGCTTCATTCCTTTATGTAATCCTGCTTTGCGTTGCAAACCTACTGGAATGTAGGCCCTTATAACTAATTAGAAGGGCAGATAGTCGAATGGCTACATATGAATGAAATTTCATGAATGTTGAGAAAAGAATGTGCAATTTCAAGACTTATCGGACAAATTTAAATTGAACAAGGATTCAACAACTCTAAGGGCATCTTGACGATCAGTGCGGGATTGTGGGGCTCTTAACTGCGTTACTGGTGTATGAAGGATTTTGTTAATAATCCCTTTACTTAAGGCTTCTACAACCTTTCTCTCTCGAGCAGAAAAGTCTGGTCCCATACGACTTAAGGCTTTCTGTAATTCTTCACTACGTATGGCTTCAAGAGATGCCCTTAGTTGGTTGATAGTTGGAACAGCTTCAAGGCTGTCCCACCATTCCAAGAAAAGTCGCCCCTCTTCCTTCAAAAGCTTTTCTGCTTCCTGGGCAACTTTTTGTCTGGCCTCCTGATTTCGAGAGACAACTTCTTGAAGGTCATCAACATCATGGGCTTCGACACAAGAGATACCCTCAACATCTGCAGCAATATTCCTAGGAACACCAATATCTATTAAGCGAAGTGCTGATAATGACAACTTATTCAATCGAGATGCATCAATAATTGGAATGTCAGAAGCAGTGCTAGTAAAAACCAAAGAACAAGTACTCAGACAACTATCAAGATCTTGCAATAAGCGGCACTCGACTTCTAATTCAGGGAAATCAGCGGCTAAGGACTCTGCTCTCTCTTTAGTCCTATTAACAAGGATTAATGCTGAACAACCTTTAGATTGAAGATGTTGCAATAGGAGTCGGCTCATACGACCTGCCCCGACAACGGCAACTTTCTCAGGCTCAAGACTTACAAGCTGATCTTTACCTTGTGATTGGCCTAGCTTTAGTTGGGCCAATTCGACTGCTGCAGAACTAATTGAAACAGCTCCTGTTCCAAGATTAGTTTCACTTCTAACTCTTTTACCTGTGCTAACTGCTTGAGTAAGTAAACGGTTAAGGATTGGGCCCATCGATTGATGTTCTTGCCCAAGCCGAAGCATTTTTTTTACTTGAGAAAGAATCTGTCCTTCACCCAACACAAGACTATCTAGCCCAGCAGCAACCCTCATCAAATGGGCCACCGCATCTTCTTTCCTAAATGAAAATAGATGAGGACTGAGGTGATCTTCTTTTAATCCTGAATGACTACTCAGAAATTCACGTACTGCAGCCTCACCCATTTCTGGATGCCTTACTAGGGTATAAATCTCCAAACGATTACACGTACTAAGAATAGAAACTTCTAATACTTGTTCATTTTCCCTTAAAGATTTAAGTGAGGATTCCATTGCCTGCTCAGAGATACTGAGCTTTTCACGGACTTCCACTGGTGCCGTGCGATGGCTTAGACCTACGACGGCAATATGCATAAAACCCCCTTTAATCTTTTGACTTAATTAACGTTCAATTCAAGGCGATGCTTTTGGCACCATCTTTGATATGAACTGTATTAGTAAATCGAGCTGTGTTATCAAGAGTACTTATTACAAGACTGCTTGTTCTAGTGCAATCATTCTCAAATTTGACTCCGTGGAACAATAGACCATCTGTAATTCCACTACCTGCAAAAACTACATTTGCTCCTGAAGCCAACTCATCAGCTTCATAAATCTTGTCAATATCCGTAATACCCATTTCGTTAAGACGAGCAATATTTCCTTCCTTTGTGTAATCAGCCCACTCACTTGTCTGAGCTATGGCTGGGTCATAGACGAGTTGGCCTTGAAAATGACCACCTAAAGCTCTCATTGCAGCGGCTGAAATAACTCCTTCTGGTGCTGCACCTATGCCCATTAAGCAATGGGTCCCAGTTCCAGCAAAGCCACAAGCTATAGCTGCTTGTACGTCTCCATCAGATATTGGCTGAACCCTTGCTCCAGTTGATCGAATTTCAGATATCAAATCTTTATGGCGAGCTCTGTCCATAACAACAATGGTGAGTTCATTTACGGCGAGCCCAAGGCACTGACTAAGTATTTTGATATTTTCAGTTGCAGACTTTCTGATATCAACCTTTCCCTTAGCGGCTGGAGGAGCTGCGAGTTTTTTCATATAAAAATCTGGCGCATTAAACAGACCGCCACGGTCAGAGGCTGCAAGAACAGCCATTGACCCCCTCTGACTATTCGCACAAAGATTTGTACCTTCACAAGGGTCAACAGCGAAATCAACACCTGGTCCTGTCCCACTGCCGACCTCTTCTCCGATGTAAAGCATTGGAGCTTCATCTCTCTCGCCTTCTCCAATGACTATGCGGCCTTGCATGTCAATAAGTCCCATTCTCTTACGCATGGCCTCAACTGCAGCAGCATCTGCCTCATCTTTTTTCCCTAAGCCAGTTAGCTCAGCGGAGGCAATAGCTGCTTGCTCTACAACCTCGAGGATTTCTTGAATAAGAGTTCGGTCCACTTGTAAGCGCCGGTAAGGATAGTGTTTCTGCAAAAAAGGCGAGAAAGGCAGTACTCAACTGATGAAAACCGATTTTTCATCAAAGAAAAAGTACTTGATGCCGCAGTGGTTCTCAGCTCTTAAGCGCCGTCAACTGTATCAGTGCAAGTAACGCAAGATGGTCTAAGCCCATCAATCAATAGAATCTCAGGTCAAAGTAATAGATCTATGAGCACCAAACCACTTGTCGTAGCACCATCAATTCTTTCTGCAGATTTTGCACGACTGGGAGAAGAAGTCATAGCAGTAGACAAAGCAGGTGCTGACTGGATTCACGTTGATGTAATGGACGGTCGTTTTGTCCCTAATATCACAATTGGACCTCTAATTGTCGAAGCTTTGAGACCTATAACAACAAAACCATTAGATGTTCATCTAATGATTGTTGAACCTGAAAAATATGTTGAAGATTTCGCAAAAGCTGGAGCCGACCACATATATGTACAGGTAGAAGCATGTCCTCATTTACATAGAAACCTGGCACAAATAAAGGACTTGGGAAAAAAAGCAGGCGCAGTATTAAATCCCAGTACATCTATCGATACTTTGGAATATTGCCTAGAGCTCTGTGATTTGGTTCTAATAATGAGCGTAAACCCAGGCTTTGGCGGACAAAGTTTTATTGACAATCAAATTGGAAAAATTCAAAATCTTCGAAAAATCTGTAATGAGCGTGGATTAGATCCCTGGATAGAAGTTGATGGAGGTATTAAAGCAAATAACGCTTGGAAAGTAATTGAAGCAGGAGCAAATGCAATTGTTAGTGGTTCAGGTGTTTTTAACCAACCAGATTATGCTGAAGCAATAGAAGGTATTCGCAATAGCAAAAGGCCTAACAACTAAGAGAGGTGTTAAATTAAATTTAAAAGGTCTTTTTTACTTTAATAAATATACTTATCAATCTACTAACCTAAAAACCATCCATAACTATGTAATCCTACACCCAGGAGATTAACTCCTATATAGCAAACACCAATTAAAATAAGGCCAATAGATGCAACTATTGCGGACTTTCTACCAGTCAAACCTCTACTTAAACGAACATGTAAATAAGCTGCATATACGAGCCAGCAAATAAGAGCCCAAGTTTCCTTAGGATCCCAACTCCACCAACTACCCCATGCCTCATTTGCCCATACGGCACCACTAATCAAACCTAATGTTAAAAATAAAAAACCTACTGTAATTGTTCTATAGCTAAGACTATCTAACTGTTCAATTCTACTAATACTAATTGGTTGAAGATTTAACTGATTAGAGGCCTCATCACCAATACTTTGGAAAGAAGTTTTTGTATAAGCACCAGTACCGATAGAACTACTTCTAATTACAAGATCTTGTTCTCTATCTGCAATTAAAACAACGAATGACAAAAGAGAACCCACAATTAATGCAGCGTAACTACACATAATCACACTCACATGCATTACAAGCCAGCTAGACCTTAAGGCAGGAACCAAAGGGGATGCTTCCTGTAAATATTCAGGAAGAGCAAAACTTGCAAAACCAATAAGTAAAACTGCCATTGGAGTAGCTGAGGCTGAAACAAAAGGTGAAGGTAAGAATTTCTCAACACAAAGCTGAGTAAATGTACATGCCCAACACAAGAAACAAAGTGATTCGTAGAGATTACTTATTGGGAAATGAGAGGATTGCCACCACCTAAGAATCAACATTGCTGTTAATGCAAAATTAGCTAGAGCAACAAAAATAGTTGCCACAGAAGAACGAAGATTTCCTCCAACAGCCCAGAAAGAAAAAGGGAGTGCTAACAGAAGCAAAGCGAAGGCAAACAGGCCTAGAGCTAAAACAGGATCAACAATTGACATTTGAAAGGAAGGCAACACGATAAAAATCTGCAAAGTAACAAATTCAAAAATCAATAAACAAAGGCACTTTCCTCTTGTCAACGAGGTTCAGTAATTTCTTGAGCTTGTATCTCAGCCCAATATAGATAGTATCTTTCTGGCTTCACCCATGAATGCTCAAATTTTTTATCTGCAATTATTCTAATACCATCTTTTATCAATACATCACCAGATTCCATACTTCTAAAAGCTGAGCCTCTACTTAGAATCAAAAGGACACGTTTGACCCTAGGTTGATTCTCAAAGAATATTTTTATATGCTTAAAAGTATCCTTACGTTCAAGAGAGACTCTGTTTTTCCACTGAGTATAAGAGCCTTTACGTTTCAACTCTGGATAATATATATCTCGATCCAAATACCCTGATACTGTTGTCAATTCAACATCTCGTGTCCCAAACAAAGGGGAATCTGACCAACCTTTTGAGGTTATATATGCTGCTGTTTCTTCCCCGGCAGAATAAGGTACATAAAAATCATATATAGTTCTATGTACACCTGCAATCATTTGAACTGTTAAACAAAAAACCAGTACATAGGGAAATATGCTAGAAAGAAAATCAAGGTTATTAGTAAAGCTAAAACTATTAAACCTTATTCGATAAAAGCTAATGGGTTCTGTCTTCTCCGATGGATGCAATGCTAACCAAATCGAACAGATCAATATCAAGAAATAATAGCCATAATGTCGGGAGCCTACTCCTAAATAAACATAAAAATTGAAAAGGAAAAGGAAGCTAAAACCAGATAGTAAAAATGTAGTTGCTAACCAGGAACGTCGTAAGAATGCCAACGTAGAGGCTAGTATTCCAAAGGTAATAAATGCACACAATGATAAATCAAACCAACTCTTAGAATTTGGAATAATTAAAAGATACCCTCCAAAAATCCTCCCAACGACCCTGAGGAAATGTCGAAGATCTAATGATGGAGAAAGTTCTACAGCATCTCTTGCTTGGAGCAAACTAAAACCTGCAAAACTGATTAACAAGACAAGAATAGAAGCGCTAAGAATAAAATCTATAAGCCAATATTTATTTTTCAAATAAACCAGCCTTTGAGTAGGAACAAAACACCATTCCAATATCAAGATCACTAAAAATCCAAAGGCCAATGACCAAGAAAAAGCATGGCTATTAGTTAACAAACCAATACAAATAGCCGCAGGAAGATAGCTTTTGCGTCGAAAAGGGAAACAACTACAAAATATAAAAGCAATTAATTCAGCCAATACATAATGTCTACATACGAAAAAATATTCCCAAAAAGGGTAATAACCAAAAGTAAAAAGAACTTTTATCCATGTTTGCATTGGATTCCAACGCCAGAAACAAAGCAATGCAATACTTCCCAAGAACCAATGAAGTAATTGCATACTTAAAGGAGTACCCGTTAAGTTTTTTACTAAATAAATTAGGCCAGACCATAAAATAGGATGGCCTGAAGGAGCATTATTTTGCCAAAGGGAATAAATACTATGACTCTTCCAGGCAACAAGCCAACCCTGCATTTCATCACGCCATAAAGAATGATTAAATGCGGCATATAATCCAACAAAAATATATAAGAACTGTGAGAAATATTCTATAAATATTGAATTTGGTGCTCGATTAACTAGAGGATTTTTTAATGTCATAACTTATGCTTTGTCAGGAAACAATAAAAAGGGGAGGAATTTTCCTTTAAAAATTCAAATATAGAGGCAAGCGAATCATTGACAACTTATCCTAAATATTATTCTTATATCATCTAAACATTGAATTATCGGCTGGCCTGCCTTAGAAGGAAAGCCCCCCCAAACATAGATATAATGACTGGACACCAAGCTGCCACTACAGGGAGAAGAGTACCCTTAACGCCTAATGAACTAAAACTAAAACTAAGAACATAATAAAACAAAATCAAAACAACACTCAGTCCAAAACCTTGACTTCTACTTGTTCTTGTATTTGGTTTAGCACCAAGGCTACTTCCAATCAATGCAAAAACTATACAAGCCATTGGCAATGTAAATTTCTCTTGTATACGAACTTGCATTCGTCTAGCCTCCTTTATATTGCCTGATTCTGAATATAATTTCTCAGCTTTTAATGCCTGTAAAACAGTCATATCGTTTGCATCTTTAGGTAGTTCAGCAATTTTTATAGGACCTTTATCTAATGGGTAAAGATAACGGTTAAATTTAGCTGTATTAGATGCACCATTTGGAGATAGGGTAACAATTTTGCCATTTCTAAAATCCCATTTACCTTCATTATCATTCCAAAAAGCCTTTTTAGCTACTACTAACTGGATATATCCATAACGTGAAAAATCAACCATTGTTATCTCCTGCATTTCATCATTTCTAAATTTCCATGCATAAAATAAATGAGTCAAACCTCTTCTTTTTTGACTAGTTATAGTGTCGGTAATTAAACCTTTTCTGGAATAAATTATATCTTCGCCTATTTCAGTAGCAACAGCCTTCCCTATGGAGCGATTTAAAATTAACTCAGCATTTCTATTGGAATTAGGAACAATACTATCGTTAAAAACAAAGGTCAAACCAGTCATAAGTAAAGCCAATACCAAGGCTGGAGCCACCATTCTTCTAGTTGAAACACCAACACTACGAAGTGCTTTCAATTCACTATTTGCAGATAATCTGCTATATGCAAGGAGCGTGGCCATTAGCATGGCCATAGGGAAAGAAATTACAAGAAAACTAGGTAATCTAAGAATCAAGACTTGCAATGCAATTTGTGCAGATAATCCAGATTCAACTATTTTCCTTACCAAATCAAACATCACTCCTACTGATAATGAAACAACAGTAAAAGCGGCTACTGCGAAAAGTAGTGGAGGAAATAATTCCCCAAAAAGCCATCTATCTAAAAGAGGTAATGAGCGCCATTTAGCCAAGACCCAATTTTTAATCTTCCAGAAGAAACTGTCTTGATTAAGAAAAGAATCTGAAATATACTGGTTCATAATTTAAAATCTTCACCTAAATAATGACGTTTAACAAGTGGATCATTAGCTACTTCTTCTGAAGGACCAGAAGACAGTATTGTCCCATCATTGAGAATATAAGACCGTTCTGTAATGGAAAGCGTTTCTCGAACATTATGATCAGTAATTAATATTCCCATTCCACGCTTTCTTAGTTTCTGAATCAAATTTTGCAACTCTGCCACAGCTAGAGGGTCAACACCTGCAAAAGGTTCATCAAGAAGTAAATATCTGGGTCCTTTTCTTCCAACCGCCAAAGCCCTAGCAACCTCACATCGACGTCGTTCCCCACCAGATAATTGATATCCACATCTATCAATAAAAGGAGACAGGTTGAAATCATCAATCAACTCCTCCCTACGCAAACGAGAAAGAGATGGTGACAAATAACTTTGAGATAGTGCTAAATCTAAATTTTGACGAACAGTAAGCTGACGAAAAACACTTGGTTCCTGAGGGAGGTAACCAATACCTAACCGAGCCCGAGATGGCATTGTAAAATCCTTAATAGACTTGCCATCCAGTAAAACCTGACCAGAATTTGGCCGAAGTAAGCCTATTACAAGATTAAAGGTAGTAGTCTTTCCAGCACCATTTGGTCCTAAAAGACCAACAACTTCTCCAAGTTTCATAGTTAAAGATATATCCTTAACTAAAGGTCGCCCTGCAATATTTAAGGCAACCTCATCAAGAACTAAGGTCATGGCAACATATTTCCTTGGTTTAAATCCTCTGATAGTAAATTCATTCTAAAAAGAACTTGTGAGTCTTGCTTAGGATCAATTGTTAATTGATCCTCTTTAAGTGAATATACTAAGCGTTCACCATGTAAAGAAGCTTTTCCATTTCTTATTAAATCAACATCTCCAGTCAAGACAAGTATTCCTTCTTTCTGCAAGTATTGAGCTTGCCTAGATGTTGCATAGATTTCTTTTTTTGGGAAAGTTATTTTTACATTTCCATAAGCACTAAATATTTCGCCTGTTCCATTGCTACTCTGTCTATCTGCTTCTATTATGATATCTTCGTCACTTAAATTACCAATTAAGTTCCTATTTTCTTGAGACAATAACGATATAGGAGTGAGCAACAATAAGATAAGGGTAATGCCAATTCTCGATAAACCTAGATTAATAAGCCTATAAAATTGGTATACCCAATTAGTAATAGTAGGGATTGGAGATTTCATTTCAAAATTCTCCTACTTTCTTTTATGAATATATGGAGTCGCATATCTATCGGGATCTTCATGTTTCTGAAGGAGTAAAAGACGTTGATTAACACATTCACATAATTTTTCTATATCCAAACCTAGATCTGGCGATCCTATTTTCTTTAAACGCCCTAAGCCTTCTCCATATAAAATTGTAGCTCCATTCTTATTCCCTTGTTGTAAATGAAACTGAGCAACAGCTATTTGCAAGAGGCCTTGCAAAGTACTTCTCTCTGGGTAGTCAGATTCATGCCATAACTCCTCAAAGGCATCATGAGCTGAATACCATTGACCTGTATTAAAAAGTCCTATTGCCTTCTCAAATCTTTGATCAGGAAGTACATAAGAAATATCACCTAAAGAACTAGTCATTATTTTTTATTAGCTCTCTTAGATGGTAGTTTTCTTAATCTTATTGATTCAGGTGTAACTTCAAGCATTTCTCCTGGGCCTATATATTCAAGTGCCCTTTCAAGGGTTATCTCCATAGGAGTTTGCAATGTATCTAATTCTTCTGCCCCAGCTGATCTCATATTTGTTAGTTGTTTTGTTTTGCAAATATTAATTTCTAGATCCTGTGGACGATTATTCTCACCAATAATCATTCCTTTATACACCTTAGTCCCCGGATTAATAAAAAATTGTCCACGGTCTTCTGCATTTTTCAAAGAATAAAAGGTAGCAACACCCTCTTCGAATGCAATTAAAACACCATTCCTACGTGAATCAAATTCTCCAGATTTAGGGCGATATTCAAAGAATGAATGGCTCATGATGCCCTCTCCTCTAGTAGCTCTTACAAATTCACCACGGAATCCGATCAGTCCTCTTGAAGGAACAATAAACTCAAGTTGTGTGCGTCCATCAGAACCTGTTTCCATATTTTGCATTTCACCTCTTCTTACTCCTAATTTCTCAATGCATGCACCAACCGCTACCTCAGGAACATCCATTACAAGAGTTTCAACAGGTTCACAGGAAACATCATCAATATCTCTAAAAATTACCTGGGGTTGAGAAACCTGAAACTCATAGCCCTCTCTACGCATGGTTTCGATCAAGATCCCCAAGTGCAATTCGCCTCTCCCACTGACTGCAAATCGATCAGGCGACCCTGTATCTTCAACTCTTAGGGCAACATTTGTAAGAAGTTCCTTTTGCAAACGTTCTCGCAATTGACGGCTAGTAACAAATTTTCCCTCTTTACCTGCAAATGGGGAATCATTAACAACAAATGTCATCTGAAGAGTAGGTTCATCGACCCTAATCAAAGGCAAAGCCTCAGGTTCATCTGGACAAGCTATTGTTTCTCCAATATTCACCTCATTAAAGCCTGCGACAGCAACAAGATCTCCTGCTAATGCACTTTCTATCTCAACTCTTTTTAGGCCTTCAAAACCTAATAATTTACTAATTCTTCCTCTTTTTTTAACACCATTTTCCTTTATTAGAATTGCACTTTGCCCATTATTAATAACCCCATTATGTACTCTACCAATTACTATCCTACCAAGAAAATCAGAATAATCGAGTGTTGTTATTTGCAATTGAAGGGGTTTATTAGGGTCTCCAACTGGAGGAGGAACATGTCGAAGTATTGCATCAAATAAGGGTTGCATGTTATCACTTTTATTTTTCAAGTCAGAAGTAGCAAAGCCACTTAAACCACTACCAAATAAATATGGGAAATCACATTGATCATCATCTGCTCCTAATTCCAAAAAGAGATCAAGTACTTTATCTAAAGCTGTTTCTGGAACGACTCTGGCTCTATCAACTTTATTAACAAATACAATTGGCCTTAATCCCTGCTCCAATGCTTTCTTTAAAACAAAACGGGTTTGAGGCATAGGTCCTTCATTAGCATCAACAATCAATAGGCAACCATCTACCATTCCAAGAACTCTTTCAACTTCACCACCAAAATCAGCATGACCTGGTGTATCTACGATATTTATCCGAGTATTGTTATAATTAACGGCTGTATTTTTTGAAAGGATAGTGATTCCCCTTTCACGTTCCAAATCATTGGAGTCCAATACACAAGTAGGGACAGCCTGATTATCTCGAAAAATCCCTGACTGGGTAAGCAAAGCATCAACCAAAGTGGTTTTGCCATGATCCACATGGGCAATAATTGCGATATTTCTGATCGACTGTTCCTTGGCACTCATTTTTATTTGAAGCTTTCTATTTGAGTAAGACGCATTAAGCGTTAATTGCGAAAGGTTATATCAGCACGGAATCATCAAAGAAAAAATACTGGAGGAACCTTTAGGAAAGGAAGAATTGGGAGAGAACCTGAAAATTAAGCAAGTCACCTAAAAGAGCCCTGAGCCCTCCTGAATTCATTTGCCGTCTCAAACAGCCTTAAAGCCTCAACAGTGCCCTCAAATCTCCAATGCCATGGCTCATAGCTGACTTTCTGAGGATTGCCCTTCGGAAAGGAAAGGACAAAGTGATATCTTGCTGCATTTTCTTTCAGCCAACGAAATGCTCTTGTTGTTTCAAATTCAACTTCAAGGTCGGTATCCCGCCTGGTTGCATCCCCCAGGTCAATCGCATAACCAGTGCTGTGCTCAGAATATCCTGGAGGAGCAGAGACTTTTGCCCTCTCAATAGCAATCTGATTTCTAGCTGATTTTCTACCATAAAAGATTTGTTTTTGAAGATCTATTGACCTATATCCACTCAACAGGACAAGGTTTACACCATCTGAGACGGCGGCTGATCTCATAGCTCTTAATGCTTCATAGGTGTCTCGATGTATTTCAAGTCCTGGATAAACAGCAATCAAAGAATCTTTCGATACTTCTTGATAAGGGAAATGCCCGAGCAAACGACCATCTGCAGATGGGGCAACATTCCCACCAACAAATCCTGGCTTAACAAATTTGCTGAAGACGGTAAAAGAAAATACAACCAAGAAAATTGCTAATAGCAAAGAGAACAATGCAATAAGCTTTAGCTCTCTGCGAGAGGGCTTTCTAAGAGGACTAGCCCTTCTTGCGAGGGGAATATCATCGACTCGATTGCCTCCTGAGGATTGAGCTCGAGCCACAAAAAATTCAATCTTGATGTTTCGATCGTAACGGGCGCAGCAAGAACTCTTTACGAGAATTCTTTTGGCAAGCTAGTTTCTGTTAGTTATACAAGTTAAAAGGCATACAGATGTTGCGTGTTGCAGTAGTTGGTGGTGGCCCAAGCGGCTCGTGTGCCGCTGAAATTCTTGCAAAAGCAGGCATCAAAACCTGGATTTTTGAAAGAAAGCTCGACAATGCAAAGCCTTGCGGTGGCGCAATCCCCCTTTGCATGGTTGCAGAATTCGAGCTCCCCGATTCAATAATTGATCGAAAAGTTCGAAATATGAGGATGATATCCCCATCAAATCGTGAGGTTGATATAAGCCTCGACAAGGTTTATGGAGAAACAGAAAATGAATATATCGGCATGTGCCGTAGAGAAGTTATGGATGCATATATGAGAGACCGTGCATCTGATTTGGGAGCAAATTTAATCAATGGATTAGTTACAAATATCGATACTGGTTCGAACAGACAAGGACCGTACAAATTAACCTATTCTGACTATTCAACTGGAGAAGCAACTGGCGAAACTAAAACCCTAGAAGTAGATCTAATAATTGGAGCAGATGGAGCAAATAGTCGTGTTGCTAAAGCAATGGATGCTGGAGATTACAACGTTGCTATAGCCTTTCAAGAAAGAATAAAACTTCCTCAGAAGGAAATGTCTTATTACGAAGACTTAGCTGAAATGTATGTAGGAACTGATGTCTCACCAGACTTCTACGGTTGGGTTTTTCCAAAATATGACCATGTAGCTGTTGGTACTGGAACAATGCAAAAGAACCAATCCTTAATTAAGAAACTTCAGGTAGGAGTTAGAGAAAGAGCCCAAAAAAGGCTTGTAAATGGTGAAGTAATCAAGGTTGAAGCACATCCAATTCCTGAGCATCCTCGCCCTCGACGTGTTGTAGGAAGAATGGCTCTAGTTGGAGATGCTGCAGGCTACGTAACCAAAAGTTCTGGTGAAGGCATTTATTTTGCTGCTAAAAGTGGTCGAATGTGTGCAGAGCAAATTGTTGAATCAAGTCAAGGTGGAAAAGTAATTCCTACAGAAAAGGACTTAAAAAAATATCTTAATACTTGGGATAAGAAATATGGTGCTACTTATAAGGTTCTGGAGATTTTACAAAATATCTTTTATTCAAATGATGGAGCCCGAGAAGCATTTGTAGAAATGTGCGATGACATAGATGTTCAAAGGCTCACCTTTGATAGTTACTTATACAAAACAGTTGTTGCAATGAAGCCCCTTCAACAAATTAAACTAACCCTTAAGACAATTGGCTCTGTTCTAAGAGGGCGAGCTCTAGCTCCAGATAAATACAAACCAGTTCCCAGTACTGTTCGAGAAGATAAGGAAGTAAATGAAATGCTTAAAGTGAGTTCTATTAAAGGAGGAATAAAGGTCCCTGTAAAGAAATAAATTTAATAATTAGGTCAATATTTAGTTAGTCAATTGGCTAAAATCAGCCAGTATATTTGCTTGATTAGATAGAACTTTTAGAAGATTTAACCTATTGTTTCTCACTTTTAAATCATCTGTCATAACCATAACACTTTCTTTTCCATCGAAAAATTGCGAAAGAGCTTCTGAACCAGCAGCAAGTCCCTTTGCTAAGTTCAGATAACTACTTGTAGAAATTTCCGTTAAAAATGGCTCAAGTGAGGACAAAACCTCTAGAACTGCTTGCTCACTACGGCTTTCAAATAAATCCGGATCTACCACATTAGAAGCACTTAAAGATGTTAATTTTAAATCAGCTTTCTCAGTTATTCTTGATGCTCTAGTTACTACAGAATAAACAGCCAATAGTTCTCCAGATTCTCTCATATTCATCAATAATTTTGCACGGTCTCTTGCATCAGAAGGGTCAGAAAGTATCCTTTTAACTGAAATAGTTTGACCTAGCACTGCTTGTACTATGTCTTGATCTATATTATTATCCTCTAATAAATTAGCGACTCTTTGACGACAAAACTCACTCACTAAATCAAGAAGTGATGACTTGTTGATATTTAGATGAGGTAAAATTAAGGCCCAATACTCTAAAGAGATACTAATAATATTATATAAATCAAGCTTCCAATCCTTATGCCATAGTATTTGTAAGATTCCATTCGCAGCTCTTCTCAATGCATATGGATCAGATGAACCACTAGGCCTTTCACCTTTTGCAAAAATACTTACTAGGAGTTCTACTCTTTCCGCCAACGCGAGAACAGATCCCTCATCAGACTTAGGCAAATCATCAGAAGCACTACGAGGTGAATAATGTTCCAAAACTGCTAAAGCAACTTCTCTAGTTTCACCTTCAGCTATAAGATATTTGGCTCCTATTATTCCTTGAAGTTCTGGAAATTCTCCTACCATTTGACTTACTAAATCGTGCTTACAAAAATAAGCGGCTTTGAGAATATTATCTACATCAATAGATAGTTGTAGACTATCAAATATGCTTTTAGAGAGCCATTCAATTCTTTCTACACGATCAAATAAAGAACCTAAACCATCTGAAAAAGTTACATTTTTAAGTGCTTCACGCCGATCCGAACTGTTAATTGAAAGATCTGAATTTATAAAGAACTCAGCGTCCGCAAGACGAGCCTTAAGAACTCTTTCATTACCATGACGAATAATATCTTTTGCTGAAGATAATCCATTACATATGCATAAAAATTTAGGCAAAAGATACTGGCTTGCCTTTAGTTCAAGTGGGTCTTTTATAGTATTGTCAACATACAAAGGGACATAACGCTGATGAACCTTCATAACAGTACATAAAACTTCTGATGGTAAATTCAAAAACGACTCGCTGAAAGCACCACAAACAAGAGAGGGTGACTCAACTAAATCAGTTAATTCATTTAATAGATCTTCTGAAAGGTCAGGTACTGCTTTAATTTCTGATGCGGAATTTATAATTAGTTGTTGTATATAAGAGTAACGAGAATCCCTATCTAAAAAGATGCCTGCCCCCTTTAAAATGGTGAAATACTCCTTAGCGGATGTAATAACCAATTCATCTCTATAGAGACGATGGCCTCGGCTTATATTGCCTGCAATTAGTTGTGGGTCCGTGCCCTCTAGTGAAAAAGAAATAACATTTTCATCTATCAAAGCAACTATCCAGCGAATTGGCCTTGAAAAACGACTTTCACCATTGCCCCATCGCATAAAGCGTCTCCCCTGCAACTTCCCGATCCAATCAGGAATCATTTCTCTCAACAAAACATCGGTTGGAGCTCCTTTTTCAACAATATTTGCAAAAACAAAAGGCCCTTTGGATGTTTCCTGGATTATTAAATCTTCCGGCTGTAGTCCAAACCTACTAGCGAAACCAAAGGCTGCTTTGGTTGGGACTCCATTGTCAAAGGACTGTGAAGCCGGTGGTCCTTTCTTTTCCAACTGAGAATCTTCAGCGGCCTTCGGCAGACCTTCAACGACAAGGACAATTCTCCTAGGTGTTGTTGTGCACTTGATTTTTCCATGACTTATATGGTTTTGATCTAAATCTCTAGTGACAACCCCACTCAACTGAGACAGAACAAGCCGAGCAAAGTCTGCTGGCAATTCCTCAGTCCCGATCTCAAGCAAAAAAGTCGACACAGAGAATAAGTTGCAGCAATATCACATTTTATTGAACAATCTACCTATAAATCAGTGGGCGTTTAGCTACGCTGCAATAGGAAAAAAAAAGACGCGGTGATGGTAGGAGAGCAAGAGTCTGCCCAAACAGCAAATAAAAGCCTCTTTCCTTGCATTGCTAATAATGCAGAGCCTACGAAATTTGAGCATTTCAAGTCTGATAGCAACTATTTGCTAGAACCATTAGCAAGTGAATTGGATAACGAACTTAACCATTTCACAAACGATGCAGGTCAACTTCTGAAATTTCACGGAAGCTACCAACAAGACAACAGAGAAAAAAGGCAAAAAGGCTCAGATAAAGATTGGCAAATGATGCTTCGGCTCCGCAGTCCGGGAGGAGTAATTCCAGCATCATTATTTATTGCATTAGATGATCTCTCGGATCGTCTTGGAAATGGGACCCTTCGAGCGACGACGAGACAAGCTTTTCAAATGCATGGAGTAAAGAAAGAAAACTTACATGAAGTAATTGGAACAATTATCAAATCTATGGGCTCAACTCTTGCTGCATGTGGGGATATAACTCGAAATGTAATGGCTCCAGCAGCCCCATTTGAGAAAGGCGCTTATCCATCTGCACGAAAATTAGCCAATGAAATTGCTGACTTGCTTACACCGTCTGCAGCCCAGGAATCTTATTTAGATCTCTGGGTTGGTGGAAATTTAAAATACAAAATCAAACCAAAAGCAAATGTTCAAAAAATAAAAGCTCAACAGTTAAAGGGAGGTGTATTTAGTGGGGACGAAAAAGAACCACTATATGGAAGTACATATATGCCAAGGAAATTCAAATGTGCCGTTACTGTTCCAGGCGACAATTCAGTTGATCTTCTTACCAATGACATAGGTCTTGTTGTCTTTGTCAAAGGCAACGGAAGGTTAAAAGGTTGTAATGTCTATATAGGTGGAGGTATGGGACGAACCCATAACAACGAGCAAACATTTGCCCGTACAGCTGATTTACTAGGTTATGTTGATGGTTCACACATATTAGAGCTAGTACAGTCAATCCTTGCTTTACAAAGGGATTATGGCGATAGGAAAATCAGAAGACACGCGAGAATGAAATACCTACTTCAAGACAAAGGGATACATTGGTTTAAGACTATTTTAAAAGCAAAGTATTTTTCAAGGCCAATAAAGGAACCCATCATTGAACCCAAGTTCAAGTTAGAAGATTATCTTGGTTGGCATAGACAATCTAAAGGGCTATGGTTTGTAGGAGTTCCGCTATTATCTGGGAGATTGGATGGTAGTATAAAGATAGGCTTACGTAAATTAGTTCAGAAATTTCAACTTGAAATTCGTCTAACACCTAATCAAGATCTATTACTTTGCAATATCGGAAATCATCAGAAATCAAGCATCAAAGATGCGCTTGATTGTTTGGGAATCAAACAATTTGAGACGGTAAATAATATTAGGAGGCATGCGATTGCTTGTCCTGCTCTTCCATTATGTGGACTTGCAGTTACAGAAGCTGAAAGGAGTTTACCTAAAGTGCTAGACAGAATAGAAGTTCTAATGAGTCAGCTAACAATAAAGAAGTCAATTCTTATAAGGATGACAGGATGTCCTAATGGATGTGCAAGACCATACATGGCAGAATTAGCTCTAGTTGGTAGTGGAGTTGGACAGTATCAACTCTGGCTAGGAGGCTCTCCAAACTTAGAACGATTAGCAAAACCATATCTACAGAAAATGCCAATAGAGCAACTTGAATCAACTATAAAGCCACTCCTAATAAGCTGGAGAGATGAAGGAGGACGAAAAAGTCTTGGAGAACATGTCAAAGATCTAGGAGATCAAAAAGTAATTTCATTACTTTCTAAAAATTCATAAGCACCATAAAACGCTTTTGGGGATTTTTTTCTCCATGCCCAAAGTTGATCCCCAAAACTGAAATGCCACCATTCATTTGGATGTTGAGCGAATCCAGCCTTTTTCATCACAGTCGAAAGAAGTTCACGCCTTTTATGCCATAACTTGCCATCAGTATCATTATCTGCAGCATCTAAATAGTAATCAGGAGAAGAAACCACACCAATTTCATCTATCTTCCCTCCCATTGATAAAGAATTCCCATCTAATTCTGCAAGGGTCAAGTCAACTGCAGCTCCTGTGCTATGGGGAGGGGGTGACAACGGATCTCGAGTTGGAGAGGCCCAAAATTGTTGAACCTCCTTACATACCTGCTTAAGCTCGGAAATTTTGCTTGGATCCTTTCTGTTAAACCCATTTAGTAGACACTGCTCGTCAATTGCATGGTCAACCATAAATTCTTGTACTGATATTGGTCTCCAAGCATCAAAAATCGCAAATTGAAGCGAAGGGTTATCTACCTGAAGGTAATGCTGCGCAATAATTAATCTATTAATTACACCAGAACGCAATCTCCAAGGATCAGCAAATTTTCCATATGGTGCTCCAAGTGACAAATAAGGATGTGGATCAAGGCAATAAAGCAAAGGCTTTAATTTTTGAAGGGCTTCACCACATTCTTGAATCGGAAAAACATTCCATGACTTTGTCAAGACGAACCTCCTTAAAAGATGATTTCCACAGTTTTTGATTGGTTTTCCACAGGAATGATCTCGTTCTTTTCACCCATTATCAATAGAGTGACAGGATCGCAAAATTTAATCAGAAAAAATCAACAAAGGAGAATTTGAACAACTTTCCATGATATGAGAATTTGAAGCCTTTCAGAACAACTGCAATACGGCACTTTCATACAACCTTTAAAAAAAGAAAAAAAATCATCTCATTCAAATTCATAAAAAAAACAAAAAATAAAATTACCAAGTTCATTCGGTTTAAATCTTTTCCCTGAACCTGGTATCAAATGAGACTCAGGGATGTGGAAAACGACTCTTAATTTAAATTACCTTTGTTGATGAATTGTTCCCAATGTTGATCCAAGACAATCCTTAACTGCGCATTATTTTCAAAAAGTGGATCATTTTCAATAATCCATGTTGCTTCTTCCCTCGCTTGTTCAAGAACAGAAGCATCATCAAGCAAACTTGCCAGAGCAAAATCTGGCAAACCTGATTGTTTTGTCCCTAAAACCTGACCAGGACCACGAAGGCGCAAATCAATTTCTGCTATTTCAAATCCATCATTAGAAGATACAAGGACTTCAAGTCGCTGTTTTGCTAGAGAACTTTTGCTGTCATTAATCAATAAGCAATAAGATGTTTTTCCTCCTCTACCAACACGACCTCTTAATTGATGTAGTTGCGCCAAACCAAAACGATCAGCATGATCGATCACCATAACGGTAGCCTTTGGAACATCAACTCCAACTTCCACAACAGTTGTAGAAACAAGAATTTGGCACTTTCCAAGCATGAACTCATTAATAATTGATTTCTTATCAGAACTATTCATTCGTCCATGAAGCAAACCAACAGACAAATCACTAAAAACATCTTCAGATAATTGTCTATGTACATCAATAGCTGATCTAAGGTCAATTTTTTCTGACTCTTCTACAAGAGGCAAAATAAAATAAGCACTTTGACCTTTTAAAACTTCTTTCCTAATAAGTTTGTATGCTTGATCTCTTGATGAATATGAAAGCAAATTGGTCTGAACGGGAGTTCTATTTGGTGGAAGTTCATCAATCTGGCTAACATCTAAATCTCCATGAATAGATAACGCCAATGTTCGAGGAATAGGTGTTGCAGTCATAGTTAACAAATGGGGCTGTAATCCCTTGCTTAAAAGTCGGTTTCTCTGTTGCACTCCAAAGCGATGTTGCTCGTCTACAACAACCAGACCTAAACGCAAAAAAGAAACTGGATCTTCAATTAATGCATGGGTACCAACAAGAATTTTGACTGAGCCATTAGCCAAATCAGCTAAGATGGCTCTCCTTCTAGGGCGTGATGTTGATCCTGTAAGCAACTCAACATTCACATTCAAAGGAATAAGTTGATCACATAATGTCTTGTAATGTTGTGCTGCTAATACTTCAGTGGGAGCCATAAATGCTCCTTGCCAACCTGATTGGACAGCATTTAACAAAGCAGCTATAGCAACAACAGTTTTTCCGCTCCCAACATCTCCTTGAAGTAAACGAGACATAGGTGCAGATTTCTTTAAGTCAGAGGTGATATCTGATAAAACTCGCTTTTGGGCATTTGTGAGTGAAAAAGGTAATTTATCTAGGAATTTACCTACCAATTCACCTTGATCAAAAGAGCCTAATAACCGAGGAGCCTCTCTTTTCTTAAGCTCTTCACGTCTTAGTAATAATCCTAATTGTAAGAGAAGAAATTCATCAAAGACTAATCTTCTTCTTGCCGCCTGTAATGAATTTTTATCAAATGGTCTATGTATAGAAAGAATTGCTTCGCTTTTACTAGGAAGAGATAATAGTTTGAGTCTTGAAGGTTGAAGGGGATCCTTCCATTCTGAAACGAGTGGCAAAACACTGTCTATAAGATCTCTAAAACGTTCTGCAGTTAATCCTTCTGTAAGGGAATAAACCGATACAAGTCTTCCTATTGACTTTGATTGGATTTGTGAATATTTACTTTCCATAACCTCTATCAATGGCTCCTGAAAAGTTTTTCCATAAGGTCCATCCCTGACAATTCCACTTACTGCAACAGTAGAACCAGGGGGGTAGAGTTTAACTTGAGCCTTTAAATAGGCATAGTTACTAAATCTCTTTCCTGCAAAAAAGCGAGAAACTTTAATTCGACCAGTTATATCTACAAGATTCAACTCTAAAATAGATAAATTTGGATTTCGTGGACTTTTAAAGGAATTACATTTTCTAACAGTAGCTATAAGAGTAGCAGTTTCACCTGCCTTTAGCTCTGAAATACGAAGCAGAGAAGAATAGTCAATGTAGTCCCTTGGATAATGTAAAAGTAGATCTTTTATAGTTATTATCCCAATACGAGATAATTTATCAGAAATTTTTTCACCAACTCCTTTAAGATCAATTACTAAGCTAGAAAAAGATAATTTTTGACTATTTAATAAGGTTGACTTATCAACTTGTTGTTTTCTAGGGTTTAACTTAAGGTGAAAAGAAGATTTGGTGTCAGGTATAGCAAATTGTTGGCTTAACTGATAAAGATATTGCCTTGTCTTAACTACTAATCTGCGTCTATTTGATTCAGAGTGATTTGGATAATCATTGAAATTATCAGATATTTTAATCAAATCTGAGTTAACTGTCTCATATATTTTTGAGACAGGAAAGCAACCTAATTCTCGAACCATGAAAGATTGGAACGTCTCTCCTCTGCCTAATAGATTCGTAAATCCATGATCTGCTTCTACTGCAAGAGCCTGCTGAAGAAGCCTTAACCAAGCTTGAACAGAAGATCTTTGTTCATCATCAATTAATTCTCTGGCGGGTTGACTGGAGATGCTTCTGTCGTATTTGGCCACCAGTTTTGATGAATCTGAGAAGCGATTGAACGGCCCTGCCAATAACGTTGCTGGCGAACCATCTTAAATATTTTCTTATGATAATCTTTAAGTGATGAACGACAATGCCTAAGTCTTAAATCATCGAACTCCAATTCTGAGAGACGGATTAATAAGCAGCTAATCTCTATTGGCTCAGCATAGGAAGGACTAGTTGAGGCTACATTCAATTTTAATATATTAGAATTACTATATTGAGTGTTCATCTGCCCTTCAAGAACAGCATCTAATAAACTTAAGGGGACAATACTATTAACGATTCCAACTCTAAGCAATTCAACATTAATTGCATGAGATAGATTTCGAAGTCTTCTGGCTAAAGCCTCTTCTAAGGTACTAATCCATTCAGATAAAATACTTGGATCTTCCGGTATTAAGCCCTTTTGAATAGTGTTACTCAAAGGCTCTAAATCTGCTAGGGGTTTAGAATCTTTTTCTAGACTCTGACTTTCCGATGAGAGTTTTGAATCAAAAACCTGACTTGCCATTGCAAATATAGATCCAAGAAGATCTTTTCCATTATTTTTTTTGTTTCCATGAGGCAATTCCAGATCAATATCTTCATGGCTAGAGAGTTCTGAAAAGTCATTAGGCAATTGCTTGGAGGAATTTGATTCATATAAATCTTCAGACATAAGCTCATCATCTTCAGATTGATTATATTGAAACCAGCTATTAATTTGAGAAGGATTATCTATAGGAGGAGCATAACTTATATTCACTGATTCTTCTAGCGAATGTTTATTGAAAGGACCAACTGAACTGGATTTATCATTATTCAGGGCTGATAATATCTGTGTTTTTGTTGCCTCAATCTTAATCCTATTATCTTTATCGATTTGTGCAGCCAACTCAATTAAATGTTCTACTGTAAGCAATGAACTACATGTCGATATTAATTTATCTATATTTTCCTGGAATTCACAACTTGTTTTATCAGGAATAAAACTTAAAGCAGAGTGCCCTTGCTCAGAAATTAAGAAAATAATTGAATTATGAACTGCCTCCGTGATTGTAGACCTTAAAACTTGCAAATAGAGTGCATAGGCTCTATAAATTTTGGGAGATATATTTTTACATTGCAGATTTAATAGCTCCAGCTGGTTCTCTGGATCAACTTGTTGTAAGGGTACTTTTTTTGAATCCAAAGTCAACCAGCTGACATAGAGGCAACTTCACTTGCAAAATCTAACTTGTCTGACTCTATTCCTTCACCTAATGTGTAGCGAGTGAATCTTCTTACTTGGATATTTTCGCCTGTCTGACCAGCTACTTGCTTGACAAGTTCAGCAACTGTGATCGAACTATCTTTTATAAAAGGTTGTTCCATTAAAGCTAATTCTTTTAATCTCTTTCCAATTCTTCCTTCAACTATTTTTTCCTTTATTTGTTCTGGCTTACCAGATAGATCGTCACGACCCATTTCTATAGATTTTTCCTTTTCAACAATGTTCTTAGAGATTTCATCAATAGAGACATATTCAACATTTGGGCAAGCAGCTATTTGCATTGCAACGTCTTTCAAAAGGCCTTGAAATAAATCTCCTCTTGCAACAAAATCAGTTTCACAATTTAATTCTAATAAGACACCAACTCTTGCTCCTGTGTGAATATAACTTCCAACTGCGCCTTCTGCAGCCACTCTGCCAGATTTTTTCTCCGCATTTGCAATCCCTTTTTGTCTCAACCATTCAACAGCTTTATCCATTTCACCCTCAGTCTCACTAAGAGCCTTTTTGCAGTCCATCATCCCTGCGCCAGTTTTGTCTCGCAATTGTTTAACGAGCTTGGCTGATATGTCCGCCATTTGAATTTAAAAAGATTGTAGTAAAAGGAAAGATGCCAAAATTTTAGTGATTATTTCAGCATAAGCAGCTTAGTTAATGATGCGAATTTAATTTCCGCTATCGTCACCGCCTCTATTTTCATTAGAACCATGACGACCTTCATTAATAGCATCAGCAAGTCTTCCAAGGACCAACTGAACAGATCTCACTGCATCATCATTGCAAGGAATCGGGATTTCACAAAGATCAGGATCACAGTTGGTATCCAACATTGAGACAAGAGAAATATCCAACTTCCGAGCCTCTAAAACAGCATTAGTCTCACGCCTTTGATCAACCAAAACAACTACATCTGGCAATCGCCTCATTCCTTTTAAACCACCTAGGTACTTCTGAAGGCGTTCCAATTCCCTTCTTAAAACGGCAGCTTCTTTTTTAGGTCGCATAGCGATAGCGCCACTGGATTCCATACGCTCAAGATCCTTCAACCTATCAATTCGAGCCTTCATTGTCGTCCAATTAGTAAGCATTCCACCAAGCCAACGTTGATTCACATATGAAGCGCCACACCTTGTTGCCTCCATAGCTACAACTTCGGATGCTTGCTTTTTAGTTCCTACAAATAGAAACCTTTTTCCGCTTCTTGCCGCAGATCTAGTCCACTTATATGCATTGTTCATGCATACAGCAGTTTTAACGAGGTCGATTATGTGGACGCCATTTCTCGCACAATAGATGTAGCGAGACATTTTTGGATTCCATCTTCTTGTCTGATGTCCAAAGTGGGCACCAGCCTCCATCATCTCGGAGAGAGTTACAACAGCCATGTTTTTAGGGTTTCGGGTTCGCCTCCACCTGTCAGGGATGAATGATGATTAAGCAACTGGGCTTTAAAAAGCAAACATCACCCGAAACAGACAAGTGTGCGTTATTAAAGAACCTAGATAATTTATCAAAAAGGGGCATCATCTGAGGTTGTTTAAGTTGGCTTCTTTATACAGTTCCCTAACTCCAATACGATTTAAGGGGATTCTCAGCAATTCCATAGCCAATCCGGAATATCCTTTTCTAATTAAAAAGGCAAGCAAAGGTCTTAAAGTTCGTTCATTAAGAATCCCTCCTACAGATAAAAACTCCCAAAGGAAACGATGAATGAAAGTGAATTGAATAATGAATCGGACTCGAAGGGAAGGATGCTTCCGATAAAAAACCAATCCCATCTTTGCTCTTTCTTTTTCGATTCTTATCAAAGCTGGAATTTGTTCAATGCTTAGCGCAGGATGCCAGTGATAGCCTACGGCCTTAGGGCATTTAACAAGCTTTACACCCATCTGCCTAAGTCTTTCCCCAAGCTCTAAATCCTCCCAACCATACAAACAAAAACCAATATCAAAAAGTCCTGAATTCACTAGCACTTTTTTATCAATTGCAACATTGCCAGTTGCAAAATAAGCCCAAGAAATATCTCGCAATTTATGAGGTTCAGAAGTTGGGTTGTCAAAATTAGCTGTATTAACTACAGAACCATAAGTAAAACAAAGTCGATCACCAAAACGAGTCCATGATTGTAATAACTTCCTACAATGGAAATTTAAAAAGTTTTTTGTAACTACTAAATCACTATCTATAAAGACAATGACTTCTCCCTTAGAATTCTGCACACCACGATTGCGCCCAACAGCAGGACCAGCATGCTCTTGTTCGATCAACCGAACATGAGGTAATTGTTTATTTTGTTCCAGTAACCATAATTTCGTTCCATCAGTAGATCCATCATCTACAACTATCACCTCATAACCTGCTATGAAATCGCCTAGAGACTGATCCTCTAATGCAAAAAGACACTTTTCAAGAATCTTTTTTCGGTTATATGTAGGTATGACGACGCTTACAAACATCTTCTAAAACCACTGTTTTTTAAAAGCGAGCAAAGCCGCATCTAACGAAAGTAAATGGACAAATGTTAACTAAAAAGTCTTTAAACAAAACCTAGTCTGCTGCACCACCATTGTTAGCAGTTCCAGTGACTCCATTTCCAGCTCCCTCACCGCGACCATCATTCCGTAGTTTGCGCTTTTTAAATTTGCGAGCATAGGCTCTATTACGTTCCTGCTTTTCCTTTTTGAGGTTTCTACGTTTTGCCATGAGGGTTGACCGTTAATTCAAAGATATGTATCCAACCTAGCTAATAGAGGGAAGCAATTTTCCATCTTCCATTTTTATGAGGCGATCAGCAACATCAAGAATTCTTGGATCATGTGTGACCATCAAGACAGAACAAGATTGTTCTTGAGCCAATTTCTTCATTAAATTAACAATTTCTCTACCAGTAACACTATCCAAAGCTGCAGTTGGCTCATCAGCCAACAATAATTTAGGTCTAGCCGCCAGAGCTCTTGCAATAGCTACTCGTTGTTTCTGCCCACCAGATAGGTCATGAGGGAGCTTACTCATCTGATCTTCCAGTCCTACGGCTCTCAGCCATTCGCGTGCTGAATCTCTTCGAGAACGGTAGGAAAGGCCATGAATCAGATCAGAACCCATCTGAACATTCTGTTCAGCAGTTAAACATCGCAAAAGATTATGCCCCTGAAAGATCATGCCAATATTGCGTCGTAAGTTCTGACGAGTGCGGCGAGTCGCACCCTGAAGTTCATTTCCAAAAACTGACAAATTCCCTTTTTCCACTTTACGTAGAGCACCAATCAGAGTAAGCAAGGTTGTTTTGCCGCATCCTGAAGGGCCTGTTAATAAAACAACTTCTCCTAATGCAATCTCCATTGATATTGAATTAAGGACTTTACGTCTCATAGAAGCCTTTCCAAACCAATGAGAAAGATCTTGAATTTTTACTGCCAAATTAGGGTCATTCAATACACCTTGAAAATTATTATCAAAAGAAGTTCTAATCTCAATCATTAGAAAATCTCAGCTGGGTCAGCATCTGAAAGGCGTCGCATTGCAACCAAAGCAGATCCCATACACATACATAAAATCAATGTAAAAACAAGAACAGCTCTTTGGCTGTCCATAGCAACTGGCAATTTAGTTGAACTTCTAACTAATGCATATAGTGCCTGCCCAGACAAATATGCAGGTACATAACCCATAATTGATAACAAAATTCCTTCTCGAGCAACAACACCTAATAAAGTTTTAAGTTTATAACCCATAGCCATTAATGTTGCATATTCAGGTAAATGGTCACTTACATCGCTATACAATATTTGATATACAATTACACATCCTACGACAAATCCCATAGCTGCTCCAAGAGTAAAGATAAAACCAATTGAGGTGCTCGAGCGCCAGTAGTTTTTCTCGAAGTCTATAAATTCCTGATGTGTCAGAACACGAACATCATTCGGCAATATTTTAGTTAAAGAATTAACTACAGAAGTAGAATTAGATCCACTTCTCAACCTTATTAAACCAATTTCAATGCTCCCAGGAGGAGTTGAAGGTAACAACCTTAAAAAAGTTTCACGGCTAGTTATTAAATTACCATCCGCTCCAAATGATGGGCCTAAAGCTACTAATCCAGCAACTCTTACCCTTTTCCCTGCAACTTCAGTTTCAATAATTCGGCCATTTCTATACCAACTAGCAATGGGTCCAAATTCATCCCTAGAGAGTTCATCAAAAAGTACTCTGCCGCGACTTTTTAATCGTTGCGCTTTTCCAGCAAATTGCGAATCTGTTAATAAAGAATCATCAGGCTCAAAACCAAGTGCAAGTATTGATCTGGTACTAAGTGTCTGAGGATTTCGCCACAAAAGAAAATTCCAATTAACTGGTGTAATACCAACAACATCTTCATGAGCCATCGATTGAATAAGTCGCCTCCTAGGAAAACCACTCATACTTATAGAGCTCATTGATCTAGGGCTTATCAACACCAAATCTGCATCAAATAAACGATGCACAGTTACACTTGCATCAAATAAACCATCTCGAAAACCTAATTGCATAAACATCAATATTCCAGCAAAACAAATACCTGCAAGTGCTACTAAAAGACGTAAAGGTTGCCTTGTGAGTAACAACCAGGCCAAAGGAATCCTTCTATTCTGCCAAAATTTTGAATTCACAATGGCCTAAATCGAGCTATAACTTTCATGCCTGTCAATTCTCTTACCAACTCTGCTGATTGGCCTTCAAGAGTTACTCTTACTTCAACAATCCTTGCATCGGCATCTCCGGTCGGGTCAGTTGATAGAACTCTCCTTTGCCTAACTTGTGGGCTGATTCTTTTTACCTTGCCATTAAGCGTTCCACCAAAACCTCCATTCTCACTTGTCAAAGAAACAAATTGTCCAATTTTGACTCTATTAATGTCAGATTCATATACTTCTATCAAGGCTTCCATTGATTGATTATCACCAACTTCTAAAACACCATCGACGCCAGGTCTTTCACCTGCTCGACTTCTAATTCTTAATACAATCCCATTAATAGGACTCTTCAACTCGCTATGTGCAAAGTCTGCTTCCAATTTCATTAACTCCGCCATAGCCTCAGCCTTTTGACCTTGAAAATTAATTAATTGATCTTGTTTCTCTTCTAAAAGAACAAGTGCTGCTGCTCCTTGAAGAGAAGCTTTCTTATACCTAGATACTTGACTTTTATACATTTCGATCTTTAATGCTAGAGTATTGATTCGAGCTTGAACAACTTTTAAATCAGCAAATATCTGAGTACGGTTATCAAAACGTGCGAGAATTTGTCCCTTACTAACAAGATCACCCTCGTTAACAAGAAGTTCTGCAATCCTTGGCGTTCCTCCCATCCCACTGACTGGGGCTGCTAATTGTCTAACTTCTCCTAAAGGTGTTAATTGACCTAAGGCTGCAACTGCTTCAACACGTCGAACTATTGATGCGTTTGTTTTATCAATACCTATTCTTTTTGATTTTTGACTAATACCATAAAAAATATCTGTGCAGATATAGCCAATAAATGGTATGACGAGAAAAATTAAAAATTTGAGCTTTAATTTCTTCACGGACAGTCAAACAAAAGAGTTTCTATATAGCGATTGGCCCAATTTGGGTTGAATGCTTTTGACAGAACATTTCTAGTTTTATCATTGCGTTTTTGCTGAATGCAATAAAGCTTCTGGTAGTCATATCTACCAATAGTAACGCATGAATTTGGAGGGTCAGGTTCTATAAAAGCTATAGATTCCACAAGAATTCTCAGATATTGATCAACAATATCTATAAAAGAAGCTTCTTCGTCGCACCCTTCAGGACGAATGAAATATACATATTTAGAAAAGATATCTCCCCAAACAGGAAGTTCTCTTTTTTGGCTAAAACTTGGAACTATTATATCTTCTATTTGACTACTTATCCTCAAGGGTAGGTCTTTATCAACTGGGGAAAGATCAACAATTGCAGCAGAGATCCCAACGGGAGTAGCAACTACATCTACTCCAAATATAGGTATATCAAAGGCAGGACTAGGGAAAAAGACACAATGAAGAACATGTAATCCTGAGCCAATCTTAGCTCTTTCTAAGTGTAATTTTCTAAAACCTTTTGAAATATGTAATTCATTAGCTATAAACAAATCATCATTACCTAATTTTCCTTTTATATTTATCAAATCAGATTCAATCTCTAATTGCTTTAAATCAGGCAATAAAGACCTATGCAATCTAATCCGATCAGCAATGGCCTCCAAAAAAGGATGAAGTAATTGGTCGCTATTTGAAGAGTTAAACGACACGACGGCTAAGGCATCAGAATAGGGCTTTGAGAAAAGACTCTGGATAACTCAACATATGGGCCTGACCTTCAAAGTTGGGTTCTTAAAAACGGCGCCATTTGTGTCATAGCCTCTATGCCGGAGACTCCTCTGACATGTATTGATCTCTGGATAAGAGCTGGCAGTTCTTTCGAAAATGCTGGCGAAGAAGGTCTTGCGCACTTTCTTGAACATATGGTTTTCAAAGGAAGTCACAACCATGAAGCTGGAGAATTTGATAGAGCAATTGAAGTGCTTGGAGGCAGCAGTAATGCTGCTACTGGGTTCGATGACGTTCATTTTCACGTCCTAGTACCTCCTAAGGTAATCGGCCCAGCATTAGAGCTTCTACTAGATCTTGTACTAAATCCTGCTCTTCTTCAAGATTCGTACTTTACGGAAAGAGAAGTAGTCCTGGAAGAAATCGCCCAACAACATGACCAACCAGACGAAAAAGTTTTCCAAAGACTCTTAAGTACTTGCTGGGCAAAGCATGCATATGGAAGACCAATACTTGGTTACGAAGAGTCTCTGAAGAAAAGTTATCCTTTACAAATGAAAAGTTTTCATGAAAGGTTATATACGGGTAACAATTGCTGCCTTTCAATTGCTGGGCAAATACCTAAAGACATTGAAACTTTGGTTAACAACAGCCTACTTGGGGCAATCAATCCAATATCAAGTCCCAAAGCAAAAAAGAATGAGAAAATATCACTACAATTTAACGTGGGGCGTCATGAATATCAGCTGAAAAGACTTGAAGCTGCTCGATTACTTATGGCTTGGCCTGTAACTTCCGCTAAAGATCAATGTGAGGTAATGGGTGCTGACATAGCAACTTCTCTGTTGGCAGAAGGTCGGCGAAGTCGACTAATTCAATCTTTGAGGGAAGATCTTCAATTAGTTGAATCTATCGAAATGGATGTAACAGCTTTAGAAGAAGGAGGGATAATAATTCTTGAGGCTTACTGTAGGCCTGAGGACTTAGAAGCCGTAGAAAATGAAACGCATAAGATACTCAAAGAAAGTCTTGAATTGCCTATAGATCTTAAAGAAATTGAAAGAGCAGGTCATCTAGTAAAGAATAGTCTATGTTTCAATTTAGAAGCCTCTAGTCAAGTGGCTGCTATAGCAGGATCACAAGCTCTTTGGAATCGTTCTCAACCATTACTTGAACCTTTAAAATACATAAACTATTGGACTGAATCACATCTTCAAGAAAACATTTTTTCAAAAATACAGCCAGAGCTTAGTTGCACTTTAGTTGCAAAACCAATGGAAATTGATTTATGAGTCCTCTGAATATCGTATTAGATCGAATTAGTGTTCCTGGGATACTGGCAGTAAAAACTTGGATCCATGGAGGAAGCAGTTTTGACCCACCAGATCAAAAAGGGATTCACCAATTGCTAGGTTCGGTCATTAGTAGAGGTTGCGGACCTTATGGAAACATTGAGCTAGGAAATCTTGTAGAAGGATGTGGTGCTGGATTACGGTGCGATACTTTCGAGGATGGATTATTAATTAGCTTAAAATGTGCAAGTAATGATGCCAACAAGCTACTTCCAATAGTTGGTTGGATGATTGCTGATCCTCATCTTGAATTAGATCAAATAAATCTAGAACGAGAATTAACTTTACAAGCATTACAAAGACAGAAAGAGAATCCTTTTCAACTCGCATACGATGGTTGGAGAAAGCTAGCTTACGGAAATGGTCCGTATGCACATGATCCCCTTGGAGAGAAAGAAGATCTTGAGAAAATCAAAAGGGCTGAACTTCTAGCAATTGCAAAACATAATAAATCCACAGAAAAAATAATCGCAGTTGCTGGGACATTACCAAACGATCTGGAAAGTCAAATCAATGAAATCAAGCCCTTCGCTCAATTACTAAATGAACCAAATGTAATATCTAATAAGATTATTGAACAAGATCAAGTAATTAGTAGAATAAGCAATCTAACTCTTACTTTACATTATGAAGATACAGAACAAATAGTAATTATGTTAGGACAAACTACACTCCCTCATGGACACAAAAATGATCTAGAGTTACGCATTCTTTCCTGTCACTTAGGGGCAGGAATGTCAAGCATTCTTTTTAGATCACTACGCGAAGACCATGGTGTTGCTTATGATGTAGGCATACATCATCCTGCGAGAAGAAGAGCAGCTCCATTCTTGATTCATGCTTCCACAAGTGAAGAGAAGTCTGAACTTACACTTCAACTGATCCAAGAAATTTGGGCATGTACTAAAGACTATGCAATATCTGATGAGGAATTATTTTTGGCAAAAGCAAAATTTCGAAGTCAAATAGCCCACGGATCTCAAACAGTTAGTCAACGAGCAGAGAGAAAAGTTCAATTGCGCAGCTTAAGACTTGTCGATAATTACGATATTCAAAGCATTAAAGTTATCGAATCCATAACAAGCAAAGACATACAAAATACTGCTCAAAAATATCTACAAAAACCATTGCTAAGCCTCTGCGGGCCGGCCAAAACAGTTAATAAGCTGGCGAAAATCTGGAAAGGGTGACAGTGGCCAAAGATTAATGAGCTTCCATTCTTTTTTTGACAAGTCGATCAATAGGTATCAAGAATGTGCCTCTCCTGAACTTAACTTTTACCAAGTCAAAAGCATTTAAACCAGTAATCTGGCCTATTTCATCTGGACTTACGAGTTCAGGAGGACGAAGCATTGGCATTGGATCTGCGGTTTTCAAATAAGGTAAAGGCACCTTTATAGAAACCATATCTCCTATAGATAAGTCCATAAGTACTAGTAATCAAGCAATTCATAATGCAGGATGGAGCAAGCTGTATAGCTTCTTTTGCGTGTCTTAGCCATCTGGAGCGGAGCGCTTACTGGGCTCATGATGATTTTTGTGGGTGGGCTGATGCCATCTGCTTTAATTATGCCTGGATTTGACTCACCACTAAAACTATTAGATCTAGCTAGCACATGGCAAGTCCCTTTTTTACTAGTATCTGCAATTGTTTGTGGCCCAAGAGCTGGAACTATGGCTGCAGTTGCCTACATAACTGTCGGTCTTGTTCATCTACCAATATTCCAAGGGGGAGGATATTTTAGTTATTTGTTTACGCCAAATTTCGCCTTCCTAACTGGTTTTATTCCTGCCGCATGGGCAAGTGGACTTCTTGTTCAAAAAACAAATAAGAATGACCTCGCTTGTTTATCTATAGCGGCTTTTACTGGTGTTTTAGTATTACAAAGTTGGGGTGTACTTTGCCTAATTGCTGGTGTATTAATTGGCTACTGGACTGATCCTTTCGTAGATCTTCTTTTTAGTTACTCAATAATTCCCTTAGTAGCTCAAACAATTCTATGTCCAGCTGTAGGAATTATCTCCCTTTCATTGCGAGGTTTATTATTAATAGAATGAAAAATATTCTACTAAAAAGAAAATACTTATTTCTTATTAGCCTCTTAGTACTTCTTCTAGATCAATCAACAAAGATATGGGCCAGTCAGGTAGTTTCAGAGAAGTTTTCTATTACGCTAATACCACTACTAATTAACTTACATCTGGTCAAGAATACAGGGGCCGCATTCAGTTTGTTCACTGAAGGAACGGTTTTCTTAAGTATCCTTAGTCTTTCGGTCTCAGTTGGAATAGTTCTATGGATATCAAAGAATAGGTTCTTTCCTCTATGGAAAGGTTTAGGCATTTCATTCCTATTAGGTGGGTGTATGGGAAATGGGCTTGATCGATTGAGATTAGGATATGTAATTGACTTCATAGAGTTAATACCTATTAATTTCCCTATTTTTAACTGTGCAGATATTGCAATCAACGTTGCAGTTTTCTGTCTGATCATAGACACTGTGATCATCAACGATCAAAAACAGCGTACCTAACAGATTCAAATTGCTAGATCATGTTTTTTTAAATAAAACTACCAACAACCAGATATGAATCGTCAGAAATTTCTACTTTTGATTTCTGGAGCCCTAGTACTTCTTTTAATAATCGGTGCTGTAATTGGGGCAGTCCTCCGCTTGGTAAATGAAATTCGTTGGTCATTACAATATTTTCTTCCTTATTGGTTAGTTAATCCAATACTTCTTCTTGCTGCAGTCCTTATTGGGACAGTATTAGTCCAAGTTGCTTGGCCTTGGTGGAAAAATAGACAAAATAGATTTTTCACCAAAGAGTCTAAACTTCAAAATAAACAAGCTATATCACAAAGCAGACAACAAGCTGCCAAAAAAAGCTTGGAGAGCATAGACCGCATAATTGATCGGCTACAAAATAATGTTGAAGCAGAAGCCCTCAGACAAGAAAGGAATCGTGTTGAGAACGAACTAGCAAGAGGTGACCTCGTAGTAGTTATTTTTGGAACAGGATCTAGTGGGAAAACTTCTCTGATAAGAGCATTGCTAAATGAGATAGTTGGTGTCGTCGGAGCCCCTATGGGGTCAACCCATGCAAGTCAAACATATCGTCTTCGACTTAAAAGACTAGATAGGGGATTACAGTTAATAGATACTCCTGGAATTTTAGAGGCCGGCGTAGATGGGCGTAGTCGTGAGAAGGAGGCACGACTAAAAGCTAGTCGTGCAGATCTTATGATAGTAGTAGTCGATAGTGATCTTCGATCTGCAGAGTTTGAAGTCATTAAAAACCTTGCAAGTCTTGGAAAAAGGCTAATCCTAGTCCTTAATAAATGTGACCTTCGTGGAGAAGAAGAAGAACGAAAACTACTTTCATTAATAAGGAGTCGTTGTAAAGGACTTCTCAATAATGAAGATGTTATCCCAAGTTGCGCATCACCCCAATCTATTCCAGTACCAGGCGGGAGGCCATGGCAACCTCCTGTAGAAGTAGACAAGCTTCTACGTCGATTAGCCAAGGTACTCCATGAAGATGGAGAAGAACTACTCGCCGATAATATTCTTCTTCAATGTGGAAACTTAGGCGATGCAGGGAGAGATTTACTAGATAATCAGAGACGGAATAAAGCTAAAAAATGTATAGATCGTTATGGCTGGATTAGTAGTGCAGTTGTTGTTGCCAATCCTCTTCCAGGAATAGATCTTCTTGGAACAGCGGCAGTCAATGCGCAGATGGTAATAGAAATAGCTCGTACATACGGAGTCCAGCTCACAAGAGAAAGAGCACAAGAGCTCGCCATCTCTGTTGGAAAAACGCTAGCAGCTATAGGAGTCGTAAAGGGAGGGGTATCTCTTATTGGAACAGCTCTAAGTACAAATTTGCCTGCTTATATCGTAGGTAAAACGATACAAGGTGTGGCTGCCGCATGGTTAACTCGAATAGCAGGAGCAACCTTTATTACCTACTTCCAACAAGATCAAGACTGGGGAGATGGTGGCATTCAAGAAGTTGTAAGGCATCACTATGATTTAAATCGACGAGATTCCTCTCTCAAAAAGTTTATGGAAATGGCATTAAGAAGAGTTGTTGACCCACTTCATAAAAATCAGCAGAGGCAACTGCCACCACGCCAAAGGCCTCGGGGGGAGGTGGACGCATCGGACCACGAGCATCCAAAACCGTAGTTAATGTCAAATAAACAAGAGCAATTGCTATAGAGAAAGTACCAGCAATGATTGCTACCCATTTACCGTTAGTGTCTTGTTCTTTCATCTAATCAAACTCCTAAGGAGCAATTCAAAATTTTTGCCAATTTAACCAAGTGAGGTGTTTTCGTATGAGGATTTCCCAAAACAGCTTTTAAATAATAGATACCTTGATGAAGAGGCCTTGAAAGCATTATTTGGTTCTCCAATAGTTCCAATCTCGTTTCTGCTGACCATTTTGCTGATTGTTCTTTATCTATACCAACTGGGGTGCAAGATATTAAATGCAATGGTCCACTGATCAACTGAAATTTAGAAGGATCAAGTTTGTTTTCTAAACAAACTCTACGTTCTATTGATTGTTCCAATAAATTATTTATTCCAGTTTCACCAAGTTGTCGTAAACCAAGCCACAGTTTCAAAACTTCTGCTGGTCTTGTACCCTGAATTCCCATCTCTCCTCCATGAGTTTCTGTTCCCCAAGCAGGTTCGATATATGGCAACCCTGTTGCAAAAGTAGAAATCAAATCTGACCTATTAGCTACTAGTAACAAAGAAGAAGTCTTAGTGATACCTAATAATTTTTGAGGATTTAAAGTGACTGAATTGGCTAATGAAATGCCCTTAACTAGATGAGAAGTTTTCTCTGAAATAGCAAATATTCCACCTATAGCCCCATCAATATGGAACCACAAGCTTTCACGAAGGCAGAATGCTCCAAGTTCGACTAAGGGATCAACAGCACCTCGAACAGTGGTCCCAGCTGTTCCAACTATTGCAAAGCATTTTCCGCCTTCAGCTCTAACTCTCTTCAATTGAGATTCCAGTAATTCAATTGAAATTTGACCTTCATTATTCGTTTCGATAGTTTGCAATGCCTCTGCATCAAGTCCCATAACACGAACAGCTTTAGACAAAGAAACATGTGCCTCTGAACTTGCTAAAAGAACAGCTTTAGGATCATTTTGCAATCCTGATTGGTAGCGAGCCACTACCAAAGCCATTAGATTACTGAGGCTTCCACCGCTTGCCGCAACCCCACCTGATTGGGGCGGCATCCCAATACGTTCGGCAAACCAATTGCAAAGAAGCCTTTCCAAACGAGAAAGACTTGGCGAAAGTTCTTCAGCAAGAAGGTTGTTATTAAGCCCTGCACAAATCAAATCCGCAGCAATTGAGGCCGTTAGTGGTGGTGGATCCAAATGAGCAAGAGAACCCGGATGAGAGGGTTGATATGAGCCATCCATTACCAACTGAATCTCATCAAGCAGAGCATCAGCAGAAAGCCCCTTGAGGGGAGGAGCTATTTCAGGCATTACGCTGATGGAAGGCAAAGGAGAACTATGGCCAGCATTTGCTAGCCATTTACACAAGCGCAAAGAAGCCTTCTCTAGAAAAAGTTGCAACTCCGGATCTAAATGTTCGGGAGAAGCAAATGGTTCTAAAAAGCTCACTGGCTTTATGTGTGTATTGCCAGCCAAGAACTAAAAAACTAACAACTAACATTCTCCCTCCTCATGGCGTCGTTTGATCACTAGTCTCTTGATAGATAAACCATTGTCTAAACCCATAGAACTCAGCACAATTCAAACCAAAAGATGGATGTCAAGACTCCTCAAAAGGGCAAAAGAAATAGGCCAACTAGGAGAGATTCCCGTAAGCGCAGTAATACTTGATCAAATTGGTCACTGCATTGGTTATGGAAGCAACAATAGACAGAGACAAAGGGACCCACTTGGGCATGCGGAACTTATAGCTTTAAAACAGGCTTCACTAATTAAGGATGATTGGAGATTCAATAATTGCACTTTGATTGTCACATTAGAGCCCTGTCCCATGTGTGCTGGTGCACTTATACAAGCAAGAATGGGACAAGTAATATTTGCCGCAACAGATCCTAAAAGGGGTGCCTTTGGAGGGTCATTGAATTTATCTACGCATCCAAGTGCACATCACAAAATGGTTATTAAGAAGGGTGTATTAGAAAATGAAGCAGGTAGACAAATAGAGGATTGGTTTAGACAGCGGCGGAAGACTACTTAGAAAACCGCGGAAGGTCTGACTCGAAAATATTGAGAACCTTTTTTACATTCTCTGAAGTTGAGTTATATCCCATCAAACCTATTCTCCAAACTTTTCCTGCTAGATCACCTAAACCCCCACCAATCTCAATGCCATATTTATCTAGTAAATAAAGCGTGAATGCTTTTCCATCTATTCCTTCTGGGATTTTAACAGTCGTCAAAGTTGACAATCGCAAATCCTTCTTAACATGTAGCTCTATCCCTAATTTATCTAGGCCTGACCAAAGTGCTTCTGCATTGTTTCGATGTCTTTTCCAAGAATTTGCCAAACCTTCTTCAGACAAAAGGCGAAGAGCTTCACGAATTCCAAAATTCATATTGACTGGTGCTGTGTGGTGATAAACACGATCACTTCCCCAGTATTTGTTTAGTAGTGAAACATCCAAATACCAATTAGGTACTTTACCTTGACGTGAATTTAACTTCTCTTCGGCTCTAGGACTAATTGTAAAAGGACCTAGACCTGGAGGACAACTCAATCCTTTTTGACTACAACTATATGCAAGATCAACCCCCCATTTATCTAAGAAAAGAGGTACCCCTCCAAGGGAAGTAACCGTATCAAGAAGCAAAAGACAATCATATTTTTTACAGATATCACCAATGCCTTCCATTGGGTGACATACCCCCGTAGACGTTTCTGCATGAACCATTGCGAAAATTGCTGGTCGATGTTTGATCAAAGCTGCTTCAATTTCATCTAATGAGAATGCTTCACCCCAAGCCTTGTTAATAGTTTGTACATCTGCCCTATATCTATCTGCCATATCAGCCAAACGGTTTCCAAAATAACCATTAATTGCTACAAGAACTTTTTCGCCAGGCTCTACAGAATTAGCAATTGTTGCTTCCATAGCCGCACTCCCTGTACCACTCATTGGGAGAGTTAAACGATTGTCTGTTTGCCATGCATATCTAAGCAACTCCTGAACTTCACCCATTAAATCAACATAGAAAGGATCAAGATGGCCAATTGGAGGTAAAGCCAATGCTTTAAGGACATCAGGATGAGAATTTGAGGGTCCTGGACCTAGAAGAAGCCTCTCTGGAACTGCAATTGATGCAAATTTATTGAGATGTGACTCATCAACAGGGAGAAAAGATTGCGTTGTCGCCAAGGCCCTGGTCAAATTCATTTTGATTTGAGCCTAAACAGGCATGGATTCACCCGTGAAAATCTTTGGAAGATTGCAATGGGATATAACACCAATTACGAATTATCCAGAATTCAAGACACGCGATAAGAGACAAAAACTTTTGCAAGTGCCAAAAATCAACAAAGAAAGGACAAAAAAGTACCCGTTGATACAAAACTAGTTTCAAACGATCACTACCGTTGAAAATTATCTCTATTTAGGTCGTTACATACCTATGGGCAAATCTCCCCAGGACGTCCTTCGTCAGATCAAGGATGAAAACATTGAATTAATCGATTTAAAATTCACTGACCTACATGGGAAATGGCAACACTTAACTGTCACTTCCGAAATGGTTGATGAAGAAGCCTTCACAAGTGGCCTTGCTTTTGATGGTTCCTCAATTCGTGGCTGGAAAGCTATTAACGAATCAGACATGGCAATGGTGCCGGATTCAAATACAGCTTGGATAGACCCTTTTTATAGCCATAAGACATTGAGTTTGATTTGCTCAATTCAAGAACCAAGAAGTGGTGAGCCATATTCACGATGCCCTAGAGCATTAGCTCAAAAAGCACTGAGACATCTTTCACAAACTGGGCTAGCTGATACAGCATTTTTCGGTGCCGAGCCAGAGTTCTTTCTTTTTGATGATGTTCGTTACAACTCCAGTGAAGGTGGATGCTTCTACAGTGTTGACACAATTGAAGCTCCTTGGAATACAGGAAGGATTGAAGAAGGCGGAAACCTTGCTTACAAAATTCAAATAAAAGAAGGATACTTTCCTGTATCACCTAACGATACAGCCCAAGATATACGCTCTGAAATGTTGCTCTTAATGGGGCAACTTGGAATCCCGATAGAAAAACACCATCATGAAGTAGCAGGAGCAGGACAGCATGAGTTAGGTATGAAGTTTGCAGAACTAATAAATGCTGCAGATAATGTAATGACTTACAAATATGTAGTTAGAAATGTAGCCAAAAAATATGGCAAAACAGCCACATTTATGCCAAAGCCAGTTTTCAATGATAATGGAACTGGAATGCACGTGCACCAAAGCCTCTGGAAAGGAGGACAGCCACTTTTCTTTGGGGAAGGGACTTATGCAAACCTTTCTCAAACCGCCAGATGGTATATAGGTGGCATTATTAAACATGCACCATCATTTCTTGCATTTACCAACCCAACAACTAACAGTTATAAACGTCTAGTTCCAGGTTTCGAAGCTCCAGTCAACCTCGTTTATTCTCAGGGAAACAGATCAGCAGCTGTGAGAATTCCTCTCACAGGCTCAAACCCTAAAGCAAAACGTTTTGAATTCCGCCCTGGCGACGCAATGGCGAACCCATATCTAGCATTTAGTGCAATGATGATGGCCGGCATAGATGGAATAAAAAATCAAATTGATCCAGGGGATGGTGTTGATGTTGACCTATTTGAGCTCCCAGAAGAACAGTTAGCAAGTATTGCTACAGTTCCATCCTCCCTTAATGATGCTCTAGAAGCACTGAAGTCAGATAACAAATACCTCACAGAAGGAGGAGTGTTTACCGATGACTTTATTAACAATTGGATAGATATTAAATATGAAGAAGTTCAGCAACTAAGACAAAGACCTCATCCACATGAATTTGTTATGTATTATGACGCTTAACTCATAGGAGCAACAAATTACTTAAGGCAAAAGTTCCGACTGTAAACAGTTGGAACTTTACTTTTTATAGTCGTTATAATGATAATAATAAAATCACATCTATATCCTAACTAATATGTTTTATTCTCTTGTAAAAAATAAATTTCATAGAATTGCAAACATATCTTTATTTTTAGTAATAATAATAGCATTTGGGTCTATTGCAAATTCAGACCAATCTAACAATAAAGAATCAAAGGAGTTCCTTTCTATAATCAACAAAGAACTTGAATTCTTAGAATTTAGATTAAGAAATAGAAATTACAAAGAAGCCTGTGAGCATGCAAATACGGCCGCTAACTTAATTTACAAGTGGAAAGATAAAATTAAAGTTATTGAGCCCAATTATAATTGGAAAGAGATCAGGCTAGTATTACTAGAAATACCTTTAAAACATTGCTAATTCTTACTAAGATATAAAATTCAGAGCATTTTGCTTTCTACTTAAATAAACAGAAAAAAATCGAAGAGAGGTTTCTTAATTCACGAAAGAAAATTCGATTTGAGAAGTATTTCAAAATAATCAGATTACTAGTCTCAACGTAGAATTCTATGAAATGCATCAAGAAAAACCTAAAGAAAATTTCATGGTAGAGCCGAACTTCACCAGAATCGCTTACCAAACCCTTCAACAAGGGAAAAGCATTGCAGGTCTTGCTCACAAACAGCTCAGCACAAAGCTACTTGAGCTATTTGCTCCAGAAGCCATGCCAAAGACCCAACCAATTCCTAATGAGCTTTTCAAAGAACTAAGACTCTCAATATCTAAATTAGAGAAGTCAGATTGGAAAGATGCTGAAGAAGGTATATATCCTGTGAGTCAACTTTTTGATGCTCCTTGGCTAGAATGGGCAGCAAGATACCCCTTGGTTTGGCTTGATTTACCATCAACTTGGCTAAGGCGTAGAAACAAAAGAACAAGAGATATTCCCACAAGAATAGATAGTGAAATATACCCTAAATATTATCTTCAAAACTTCCATCACCAAACAGATGGATACTTAAGCGACTATTCTGCAGGGCTATACGATCTTCAAGTTGAAATTCTCTTTAATGGAACTGCAGATTCCATGAGAAGAAGGATTCTTGCACCTTTAAAAAGAGGCTTAAAAAGGTTTAAAGAAAGGCCAGAAGCAAGTTTAAGGGTACTTGATGTTGCAACTGGAACTGGAAGAACACTAAAGCAAATTCGTAGTGCACTGCCTAAAGTCGAATTATTAGGAATTGATTTATCCTCTGCCTATTTAAGAAAAGCTAGTCATTATATAAATAATAGTAAAGGAGATCTTGCACAATTAATAAGAGCAAATGCAGAGGATATGCCATTTACGAATGAAAGCATGCAAGCAATAACATGTGTATTTCTCCTGCATGAATTGCCTGGCTTTGCCAGGCAGAATGTTCTAGAAGATTGTTTTAGAGTACTAGAACCAGGTGGAACAATTGTTCTAGCTGATTCCATTCAAATAGCCGATTCTCCAAAATTTAAAAGTATTTTGGAAGACTTCCATAAGACTTTTCATGAACCATACTATAGTGATTACATAAATGATGATATAAATTCAAGATTAACTAAATGTGGGTTTAAATCCGTAAAAGCAGAGTCACACTTCATGACAAGAGTATGGACAGCGACAAAGCCAGATAAATAGAATTTTCAATTCAAGACCAATTTTGTAATAAATACTCGACTAAATAGTCTAAAAATAATAAAACAAATGTAATCATATGCTTTTTTACCAACCTAAATTAAATTCTCTTTTCCATTCTTCCTGATTTTTGGCCATAATAAGAAAGAAATGTTTTCCTTTAATGGCTTCTTCCAATTGGCCCAAAAATGCAAAATCTTTAGCTGTAGAACTACATTCAAATCTGACCCTCACGGATAGCAATTGGCATAAATTAAAAAACAATTCAAATCGACGTGCTGCAGAATTATTGGCTGGAGCAATGGTTCAACTACTCTCCAATGGGAACATCTCTGATGTAGATGAACTTTTATCGCAGTCAAAAAGATGGCTTAACAAAGAAATAGCCCAACCTAGTTGCCCAAGAAAGTAGGTTTTTCTATACGGCGAGAAGCAATTTGAATACGATTACCTTTAAAACTCCATCTAATATCATCAAAACAACTATGAATAATATATAGGCCCCTTCCTGAATTTTCTTCTGGTTCCTCTGGAAGATTATTTGTCCTTTCTCCAAAAGGCAAACCTTCTCCTTGATCTTGAATTTGAAAGACAACCCAGTTTGGGGTAAGTATCCGTCTAACTCTTAATGACTTGTTCGGATCGCTTTCATTTCCATGTTTAACAGCATTAACAAGTGCCTCATGCAGGCCCAATTGGACCTTGAATATTGATTCGTGAATTTCAATTGGTTCTAACAGCAATTCTATGAAAGAAGAAAGCTGAAGAGTAGAAGGATGAACGAAGTCATTCCATAGAAATTTCTTACCCACAACACAGAATCAATTTGTACAAATACAAAAAAGTTTTCTAAAAGCTCATAAGCAAAAGAACGAACTTGTCTTCTTTGAAGATAATCCCTAAAAGAACTTTGAGCCCAATTGATTAAGGTCGTTCATCACGAAGTCGCGAAGACAACCCTGGATGAGTCAATAAAGCATCCATCAAGCGAACCCCACGAAGTTGATTCACTAGCGGCATATGGCCTTCAGGAGCATTTATAGACCATGTAAATGATTTTGGGTACCTAGTCCAGACTCCATCTACTTTCCAGCCAATGCGAGGCCATAGTCGATCGTACCGTCCACCCAAAGTTTTTAGAAGACGTGCCTGAACAGAGAAGCCAAATCTGCCTTGTGAATAAGCTTTCCAAAGTCTGTCCATCGTTACCAAGTCAATATTGGAAATATCAGCTACTTCACTGAAATAGACATACCCCCTAGCTTCAGCCTGTTGTCCTGCCAATTTACGCAGGTAAGAACTTGTCAAACGATCAGCTTGCTCAAAATCTTCTGAAATAAGAGCATTTTGCAAAGGTGCATAATCAATTCCTGAAGATGAAGGAGAGTTAAACCATCCTCCAGAATCAGAAGGAACAATTTGCAAAAGAATTTCAGAATCTTGTCTTTTTAATAATTGGAGGATAAAGCCAGCAGCCCAATCATCTCCTTCAGGGTCATAAGGGATCAAAGGAGATACACCTAAACAAGCGATATCTTGTGATCTTTCCTCTAAAGAGTTAATAAGACCACGTCGCTTGCGATTTGAACTGCTAGAGAATTGCTCTAACAAGTCTTCAATGTTGATATTGGATGAAAGAGATTTGTCAGAAAGCATGAAAAGCTTCCAGTATCAGGACAGAGTGGCCAAGGATTTTCCCACTATGTCAGGTATTGGTCCTCAATCTTATTTCTCGGTAACCGAATTCCGCCAACTAAACGGCCCAATTATTGATCTAAGGACCCCTAAGGAGTTCAGCCAAGGGCACTGGCCAGACTCAATCAACATTCCCTTATTTGACAATGATGAAAGGGCAGCTGTTGGTAAAACTTATAAAGAGAAAGGGAGAAAGAAAGCTATCCTTCTTGGCCTTAAATTTACAGGAACAAAGCTTCTAAGTATTTCAGAAACCTTGGATAAGGTAAGCAAGAGTTCAGATGATGAATTCCAACCAGCGCCTCCATGTTTACGACTTTACTGTTGGCGAGGAGGTATGCGCTCTTCTAGTGTTGGTTGGCTTGCAGATCTTTTAGATTTAAAACCTGCAATTCTTCAAGGAGGATATAAAACCTACAGAAATTGGGTACTTGCAAAGTTCAATGAAAGGTTACCAATAGCCCTTATTGGCGGCCGTACTGGGACAGGTAAAACAGATCTTCTTTCTGCATTAGCTCAAAAAGGGGTTTCAACAATTGATTTAGAAGGTCTAGCTAACCACAGAGGTAGTAGTTTCGGGGGCTTAGGAATGCCACTACAACCAACATCTGAACATTACGAAAACCTAATTGCAGAATCCTTAGATAATTGCAAAATAGATCCCACTCATAAGATATGGATGGAAGATGAAAGTGCACATTTAGGTCGTTGCAGAATTCCACATGAACTATTCAAGCAAATGAGATTAGCTTCGGTAATTGAAATTGAAAGGTCCAAAAAAGAAAGAATTCAGCAACTAGTTACAATATATTCTCATCAAAATAAAGAAGAACTCCTAGAAGCCACAACAAGGATAAACCGCCGTCTTGGTCCTCAAAGAACTGCCAAGGCGATGAAGGCCATCGAGGATGAAGAATGGGGGGATGCTTGTTTAGCAATGCTTGATTATTACGACCGATGTTATGACCATGATTTAGCTCGAAGCCCTCATCGGAATACAGTTGACATGTCAGGCCTTACCGCTGATATGGCAGCTGAAAAGCTTCTCAACCAAGGTCTAGTCAACTAAGCCAAAGACTTACAACTCAAACAATACTTGCCTAGTATTCAACTTTCGCAGGACTCCATGGCCAAATCAAACTCCGCGACAATACAATTTTTTCGGGGTGTGGATGAACCTGCAGTTCCTGAGATAAGGCTTACCAGAAGTCGAGATGGAAGAGCAGGCCAAGCTTTTTTCGTCTTTGAGAATCCCGATGCACTTACCAAAGAATCAATGACAGAAATAAAAGGAATGCTACTAATCGATGAAGAAGGTGAATTAGTTACAAGAGAGGTTAACGCTCGATTTATCAATGGAGAGCCAAGCGCTTTAGAGGCTATTTATACATGGAAAACAGAGACTGATTTTGAACGATTTATGCGATTTGCAAAGCGATACGCAAACTCTCATGGAATGGGTTATACAGACAAATCTACAAATTAAATATGAAACTACACCATTGGATTGCCCTATCAGCACTTTTATCAGCAGGGATAATCCTATGGAGTCTTCGAGAAATACTTATATTAATTTTTGCTGGAATTATTCTAGCAATGGCACTCTGCACTCTCGTAGAGAAGTTACGTTCTAAATTACCAATAGCACGATCACTAGCATTAGTTATTTGTTTGCTTTGTGTAATACTGGTTTTTGGAATTCTTATAGTTATTGTTGTTCCTCCTTTTACTAAAGAATTTCAACAATTAATAATCCAATTACCAAATGCAGCAGGGGCATTTCTAGACATAGCAACTGAAAACATCAAGCGAGTTAATGTATTGATTTATGGTGATTCCCTGCAAGAGAATATCGGCCAAAAATCAATACTATATGGATTGCAAGCATTACCAGATAGTTCAACTATAGCTAATGCAGTAACAGAAAGTATCTCAAAAATCCTAGGATTAGCAAGCAATCTGGGCAGTGGAATAATACAACTTTTATTCGTACTTGCAATAAGTTTAATGGTCTCTTTCCAGCCTATTGAATATCGAGAAGTAGCGATTCTTCTCATTCCTTCTTTCTACAGACGTAGAGCTAGATTAATATTTCTTGAATGTGGAAGTGCTCTTAGCAGTTGGATGGTAGGGGTATTAATTAGTTCACTTTTTGTGGCACTTTTGTCCGGAATTGGACTATCTATCCTAGGAGTAAAACTGGTCATTGCTAATGCACTATTAGCAGGAATGCTTAATATTATTCCTAATTTAGGACCAGTTATTAGCACAATTTTCCCAATGTCCGTAGCACTTCTTGATGAACCATGGAAAGCGTTAGCTGTACTGGGTATGTATATAATCATTCAAAACCTTGAAAGTTATGTAATTACTCCATCAATAATGCATCATCAAGTAAGACTTCTACCTGGATTAACACTTACTGCGCAATTTATTTTCACAATAATATTTGGTCCTATTGGATTAATCCTTGCTCTGCCATTAGCTGTAGTTCTTCAGGTATTCATCAAAGAAATTGTAATTCAAGATTTATTAGATCAATGGAAAAAGAGACGTATATTAAAATGAATTCCAAGAACTTATTAATTACTCTTACTTTAATAGTCTTATCTTTTCTATCCTGGCATTTAAGATTAGTAATTTTAATCTTCTTTAGCGCAATAGTTATTGCAGTTGCACTTGATGTTTTAATAAATATAGCCCAAAAACATCTAAAACTACAACGTTCATTTGCATTGATAATAGTTTTACTTTTACTACTAATCTCTGGCATTTTTATTTTTCAGCTACTTGTTCCCGAGCTCATAAACCAAATCAAAGAGCTTGGCATCCTCTTGCCAACCTTTATAGCAAAAGTTAAAGCTATACTTGCCAGTCAACCTCGATTACTTGAAATTCAAGAATCACTTCCAGATCAAATAGATTGGAGAAGAATAGAACCATTTGGAATTAAATTACTAGGGTTTGCAGGTGGTGCGGCTAATACTATCTTTCAAATATTACTAGTAAGTCTTCTGGCAATTCTATTTACTTTTGATCCAGCATCACACCAAAAAATTATAATTAGTTTAACTCCAAAACCATATAGAAAAGATGTAAGCAATCTACTGCTTGATTTTAGAAGAGCATTGGGAGGATGGCTTACTGGCATGACAATCTCAGCTAGCAGCATGTTTGTACTTACCTGGGCGGGTCTAACCCTTTTACAAGTTCCCCTTGCCTTGCTTTCTGCATTGATATGTGGTGTCCTAACTTTTATCCCAACTATTGGCCCTTCAATTGCAACATTATTACCTTTAGGGATTTCATTAATTATATCTCCAAGATTAATGATAGAGGTGTTAATTCTTAGAATTATCCTACAAAACCTAGAAGCTTTTGTCTTAACTCCCCTACTACTTAATCGTACTGTAAATCTATTGCCAACAGTGGCTCTAATGTCTCAGGTTGTTTTAGGTACCCTTTTAGGCTTGCCAGGAGTATTGATAGCCCTTCCTCTAGCCGTTGTAATACAAGTTGGCTTTCACAAAATAATAATCAAAAAAGTTATGGATAAATGGGTATAAAGAATTAGCAACCTCTGTTGTTAGAATTTAATCTACTTTCTTCGAAAATTATATACTGTAAGTAATGAAGGGCTGCTGAGCAAAACCAAGACAGGTAGGGGATGATGTGTAATAGAAAAGAATAATGCTGTATAAGTAAAGTTTTCAAATAACAACCTAAGCTCTAATTTTAATTCCCAAAGTGAAGCAACGATCAAAGCAATTGGAATTGTATGGTTAAATAAATATCTCTTAAAATTGAGCAAGCTATTCATCTTGAAATTGCTCGTCTTGGATATCATTTAAAGGTTGCATTAAACTTTCATTACCTAACCCAAGCAATGAAGGCGCCAAAGCAATGCTTGACCAACTACCAACTACCACACCTAAAGCCAAAGCTATCGCAAACCAATACAAACTAGGTCCTCCAAAAAATATCAAAGCTATTAAAGGTAGAAGAGTCGTCCCACTTGTATACAAAGTTCTTGTCAAGGTCGAAGAAACAGCACTGTCTATCTGCTCAACAGAAGACAAATTAGAATCTTCTCGACTTCGCTCACGAATTCGATCAAAAACAACGACCGTATCATTTACTGAATAACCGGCGATTGTTAACAATGCGACTGCAAAAAGGCTGTCAACTTCTAACCCTATAAACAGCCCAAGCCAAGAGAATATGCCGCAAACAATTATAATGTCATGTGAAAGTGCTATTAGCGCTAATAAAGCAAAGCGGCGATCGTACCTAATGCTTATATATAAAGCTATACCAATAAACGCAGCACAAAGTGAAATAATGCTGCTTTTAAGCAGCTGTTTTCCCAGGCTAGGACCGATAGTATCAACTGCTTGTCCCCCAGGTTGAAAAGGTCCAAATATTTGCATTGACGATATAATTTTTTGACCCTGAGATGCAGACAAAAAAGGCAACCTCAGGACTAAAGATTTCGAATCATCTAGAAGCTGTACCTTAGATTGCGATAGTTTTGGTGTTACTTTCTCTCCATCGTTTGGCAAATCAATATTTCTCAAAACTTCTGAAACGTCTGAGGTATCAAGTGATGAACAAGAATTCTCACAAATCCGCTCCAGTTGAATCTGAGTCCCACCTGTAAAATCAAGTCCTGGCCGTAAAGGCGCATTAATAGATGGATTAATCATCGAAACAAAAAGACCTATCAAACTAAGAACCAATGCAAAAAATGAAATCGTCCAAACAAGTTTGCGATTTCTATAAAGGTGGATTTTCAATTGTCTCTTAGATGAATTCAATCTTGGGAAGTCAGCCATAATTCAGGAAGAAGAAGATGGCAACTGATTTAAAGGCAAAAAGTTTGTAGGGCGACGGAGTGTTTGATAACTCATCAAAAATCGCAAAAGTGTACGAGTGCAACTCATCGCTGTAAAAAGACTTAAAACCACACCAATTCCCAGAGTTGCAGCAAAACCCTTAACAAAGCCTGTCCCCAATGTGAAGAGAGCAATACAACTAAGAAGTGTTGTCAAATGTCCATCAATAATTGATGAAAAAGCTTGTGAGAAACCAGTCTCAATTGACCTAATCAGAGTATTTCCACGACGCAATTCGTCCTTCACGCGTTCAAAAATTAGTACATTGGCATCAACTGCCATGCCTATACTTAATATAAAGCCAGCAATCCCAGGTAAAGTTAAAGTTACAGGAAGAAGAGCATATAGCGCAATATTAAATAAAGAGTAAAGACTCAAAGAAAGAACAGCAACAAATCCTGCCAATCTATAAATAAACAACATGAATATTGCAACCAAGACAAGCCCAGAAAGGGCGGCAGTGAGACTTCTTTTTATATTTGAGGCACCAAGTGTCGGACCGATGGTACGCACTTCTAGTATTTCCACAGGCAAAGGTAAGGATCCTCCATCTAGTTTTACTTCCAAGTCTCGAGCATCTTGGATACTGAAATTGCCGCTAATGCTGGCAGATCCACCTGTAATTCCTGCTGCCTTAAATTGCTCACCAACAGAAGCTTCGCTTATAGATCTTCCATCAAGCACTATGCCAAGTAAACGTCCAGTACCAGCTATTGACCTAGTGAGATCTGCAAACTTTTCTCCACCTTCACTATTAAAGGTCAAAGTAACTTCCCAACCTGATCCATTTTGGTCTTGCCTGCTTCCTGCTTTTATAAGATTCCCAGTGAAAGCAGCAGGTTCGAAAAGTTTGGCTATTTCAATTCGAGATTTATCAACTAATTGTTGAAGTTGTTCTATTTCTGGAACAGAAGAACTTTCAATGCCTAAAGCTTTTTGATCTAAACCAATTTCTGTTAAATCATCGCCTAAATCAGACAAATCATTTAAAGAATTGGAATTACTGATAGAAGTTTTCAGTGAACTTTCTGCTATACGTTTAATTCTTTGCAATTCCCTTAACTTAAATTCTGTACCTTCTTTCTGAGCACGAAACTCTAACAAGGCTGTACTGCCAAGAATTTCAGCCGCTCTTGATGGATCCTGCTCACCTGGAAGTTGAACAATTAGTTGATCTTTTCCAATAGTTTGAATAGTCGACTCAGATACCCCTAATCCATTTACTCGAAGATCCATTACAGCCTTAACTGCCTCTAATTCTTCGGTATCAACTTTTACTACTTCCCCTGCTGGCTGCACTTCAAGTGTTAGTTGACTTCCCCCTCTTAAATCCAACCCTAATTGAAGAGGGAAATTCAAACATACAGCAGCCGCAGAGAAAGCTAAAGCAAGAATTAAGGCAAACCAGCCCTGTTGGCGTGCCATAAATTTAAAGCTCCTTCAGAATCATCTTCTGCGCAGTCTCAACAATTTGATGAGGTTGAATAATCGTGAGGTTTTCTAATTGTCCATTGTAAGGAGTTGGAATGTCCTGACTTGAAAGCCGAACAGGTCGACAATCAAGATCATCAAAGCATTGTTCAGTGATTAAAGAAATCAACTCAGCACCAATACCACCTGTTTTCATACATTCTTCTACAACAATTACTCGATGAGTCTTTTTAATTGAACGGGCAATCGTCTCCATATCAAATGGTTTTAGACTAATTAAATCAATCAATTCGGCATCTATTCCACTCTCATCCAATTGATTAATAGCCTTTAAACAATGATGACGCATACGCGAATAAGTCAAGATAGTGACGTCTTTTCCTTCCCGGACAAGATCTGCCTGATCTAAAGCACAAACATAATCACCCTGAGGCAATTCCTCCATTAAGTTATAAAGAAGAACATGCTCAAAGAACAACACAGGATTGTCATCTCTAATGGCAGCCTTCATTAAGCCTTTTGCATTAGTAGGCGTACTACAAGCAACTATCTTGATTCCCGGTACTGCATGAAAATAAGCCTCTAATCGTTGACTATGCTCTGCACCAAGTTGACGACCTACGCCACCTGGTCCTCTGACAACAGTAGGAATAGTGAAATTGCCACCACTCGTATATCTAAGCATCCCCATATTGTTAGAAATCTGATTAAAAGCCAGCAACAAAAATCCCATATTCATACCTTCGACTATCGGCCTAAGGCCCGTCATAGCAGCTCCCACAGCCATTCCAGTAAAACTGTTTTCTGCAATTGGAGTATCTAGGACTCTGAGCTCACCATATTTTTCATATAGGTCCTTTGTGACTTTGTAAGAGCCTCCATACTGGCCAACATCCTCTCCCATAACACAAACATGGGGGTCTAAAGCCATCTCTTCATCGATCGCTTCTCTTAGAGCGTTGAAAAGGAGTGTCCCTGTCACGGCCAAAACTGATTCCCGGTCATACCTGATAACCCACGCTATATCAACCTATGCCTTCTTAACCGCCAGCTGCAAATGTAGATAGCAGCAACACAGAGATCAACATCCCTGGGCAAAGCAAAAGTACTAATAGGCCTAAATCATGAAGTGTCATGTGTTTAATCTCTTTGAACACGAATAAAAGATGATCAAATCCTATTCACTGTCATTAATCTTGCCACCTAATAAACTACGAATGAACACAAGAGTTAAACCCAAACCAATAAACCCAAATGTAAATGTTGCCAAAAAACAAATGCCTATTACCAATGTTTTAAATCCAGAAGCAACACTTTGTGCAATAGGAGAACTGTAATTTACTGAATGAATAGTGAAATAAATCACCATTCTCTCACTTAAAACAAAACAAAGCCAAGCCAATAATGCACTTGTAATAGCCCCAGAAAAGAAACTCAGTGGGCCTTTTTCTTCAATGGTCTTGGAATCAGAATTTTTATTTTCGCCTAATTCTGAAACATCCTTTTTTAAATCACTCATCGAAAAAGCTCACTCCTTGTGACTTGAAAGGACAGCACCAACTTTCTACTCCTAAGGCTTCAAACTCCGCCTTATATTCATCATGAACAGTTTTCGCAGACTGAAGGGAAGGATAAAGAGCAAAACAACTGGGTCCAGATCCACTCATTGCTACACCATCTGATCCTGGCAAAGAAGCTAAAAGCTTTAATGCGTTCTCAACTGCTGACAACTCTGGTTCAATAATTTGCTGAAGATCATTGTAAAGAGGAGGGACATCAAGTGCCCGCAGCCATGACTGATTACGAAGTTTTTGTCGGCGTTTTTCAAAATCAATTTCTGAGCTTAAATAATCATTTCCTTTAATTTCTTTACAACGTCCATAAGCCCAAGGAGTAGACACACTAACTAATGGATCTTTAATAAGTAAAATAGACATAGATGAATCTCTAAAAGTAGACAAAGGTTCCAATCTTTCCCCTCTGCCAAAACACAATTGAGTTCCTCCTTCCATACAGAAAGGTACATCTGAACCAAGATCAGCCGCCAATTCCATTAATTGATTTTTTTCAATACCAAGTTTCCATAAAGAATTCAATCCCTTCAAAGCAGCTGCAGCATCACTAGAACCTCCCGCGAGTCCTGCTCCTATAGGAATATTTTTCTGAAGATGAATAGCAGCGCCTAAATCACTACGATCAGAAAACGAGCGAAGTAAATTAGCAGCCTTAACTATTAAATTCTCATCCCCTGCACTTAAGGTTGGATCATCAATAGTAAGACTTACTAAACCTTCCTCATTATTTGCAAACCGGAGACAATCAGCAAGGTCAATACTCTGCATTACCATTGCTAATTCGTGAAAACCATCGCTTCTCAAGCCAAGTACTTCTAAGTGAAGATTGACCTTTGCTGGAGCATTAACTTGCAAGATTTGAGATTGATCCTTAGAAAGATTAGAAATACTCATTGCTTATCGACTAAATTCTTCATCATGAATTATGTATTTTGCCATTGTTAACCATTCACTAGGGGCTACTTCCTGCGGTCGTTGGTCAAGGCTAATACCTGCTACTTCAGCTAAATTTTCTAAATAGCTCAATGAAGCTAATCTTCCTAGAGAGTTTCGTAACATCTTTCGTCGAGAAACAAAAGCTTTGTTGAGAAGAAGTTCTAATCGATTTGCCAATAACGGATTTAAACGCTTTTCAAGGCCAACCGGTTCTATAGCTACTACCTGTGAATGCACTTTTGGTGGAGGGTCAAAGCAACTTGGTGGGACTTGGCAAACACTTTTGCATTTTGCCAATAATTGAAGTCGAACACTCATCGCACTAAAATTACTTTGACCTGGTTTGGCCAAAATCCTATCTGCAACTTCCTTTTGCAACAGCAATACTAACAGCTTAAATGTTGTCGAATTTACATCACCTAACCGGCCTACCAATCGTTCCAACAAAGGTCCTGTAATGTTATATGGAATATTCGCCACAACCTTATTAGACGGAATTGCGTCCGGAGGCAGTAATGAAACAGAAAGGATATCCCCCTGATTAAGACTGAAACGAGATTTATCAAAAAAACGTTCTTTTAATCCTCTAACCAGATCCTTGTCCAATTCAATGGCATGAACTCCAGCGACATGAGAATCAAGCAAACGTTCCGTCAATGCTCCTCGACCTGGACCTACTTCCAATACTCGGTCTTCAGGTTGCAAATCTGCAGCTACAAGAATTTTATCTAATACAGATGCATCAGTTAGCCAATGTTGGCCAAAACGTTTTCGAGCAGTATGTCTTGAAAAAGGCATGATCAAATCTTTGCTCAGTATTCGATTAACCAGCAAAACTAGATATCAAGACATGTCTTCCTTGTAGGGTCGTAACCAAAACTCTATTTACCTTGTCGATTCAGCCAAATAACTGAAACAATAATCGTCAAGATTTCGTGAAATGAATCAAAGTCAACTTCTCTCCTTCATTAAAGCTCAATGAATCTTCTCTAAAATCACTATCCATTCTCTCTTTCTTCAACCTTCACAAAGCAGCTCTAAGGTCTAACTAATAGCTCAACACTAAATATGTGGAATTATCTAATAGCCCTCATCGCATCTGCCGTTCTCTTTTTTGTTCCCATGCAGCCAGGTTTATCTGCCTTGGATCAAGCGGAAAAGAATCCTAAGACAAGCAGCCTAGAATTACCATCAGCACTTGCTGAAGATGATAGTTTTGATGATCTTCCTTTTGATCAACTTCGACAAGCTTTAAGAGAAGAGGTTGAATATGGACCCAAGGGAGGCGTTAGCCCACGATCTACTAAAAGCTATAACCTTTTAATCCGATGACCTTTGACCCTCATAGCCTTGAACGCCTTCGCGAATTAGGCCGTCAACTGCCACAACCATTACCAAAATCTTCTCCTCCTCCAAAACAAAAACTCCACGCCAACAAAAAGGCTCATCGGATCGAAACAGAAGAAAATCCACAAGCCCTTTTTCAAGAACTCATAAAAGCAAGCCCGGATGGAAACGTCCCAATCCATCTCATTAACAGGCTCAAAGAACTTGAAGCCAAACAACTTGAAGAAGAAAATATTACTGAAACCAACCTTCAAACTAGTTTAACCACAAATAAAATCCAATCCCCCCGTAGAAGGCCTCCAAGAAAAAATAGTGAAGAGGAAGTTCTTTATGCAACTTTCAATAGATTCCTCTTTGAAGATGAAGAGTAAATCAAATATTTTAATTGTTCTTGAATCTTGCTAAATCCTTCACGTTGTCGAATTATTTCGATAGGAAAAATAAGAAAAAACTGGATCAAAGAAGGTATCAGCATGTATCTAAAACGTTTACCTGGGTTGACCATAATTGAATTGCGTGGGTCAACTATAAAAAAAGAGTCAGAAGCAATAAAGGCCCTGCTAAGAGATGATGAAGTATTGATAGTTTTAATGGAAAATGGTAGCTCCCTAACTTCTATTGCTTTTACTAAATATTTGGAAAAACTTGGTTCCAAACGGCTTGTTTTTATAATAGGTGGTGCAGATGGTATTTCTTCTGAAATAAAAAGCCTTGCTCATTTCCAATTAAGCCTCTCCCCTATGACATTCCCTCATGAAATGGCACGCTTATTACTTGTAGAACAACTTTATCGAGCTGTAAATATCACTCAAGGTGGCGCATATCACCGAGACTAATAACGCAAGCAAACGTATGCACGAACAGTAAAGATACACAGCCCCCGAAGGCTCACAAGCTATGCTAGTACATTAGCACTAGTGATTAGGTCGCAGTCTAATGAGCATTGAAAAGTCGGCGATACCCTTAAGAACCGAGCGTTTACCACTCTCTATACCACTAGCAATCGAATCCGTTTCGGCTGGATTCCCTTCTCCTGCTGATGACTATATCGACACTGGCATTGACCTTAACGAAGAACTGATTCGGCATCCCATAAGCACTTTCTTTCTTCGTGTCAGTGGAGATTCCATGATTGAAGCAGGCATTCAAAATGGCGATCTCTTGGTTGTGGATCGCAGTCTTGACCCCTGTCCAGGAAATGTTGTCGTAGCGGTATTAGATGGCACATTCACATTAAAACGACTTGCTCTCAGACGTGGATTGCTCTACCTAGATGCAGGTCACCCCAACTATCAACCAATTGACCTGCGTCAATATGGCGGTGTTCAAATCTGGGGGGTAGCAATATATTCAATTCACAAACTCCAAAACATTGCAACCGCATAATGGGCCAGGCCATAGCCCTAATTGATGGCAATAACTTCTATGCTGCCTGCGAACAAAATATCGACCCATCAATAGCCGGGCGTCCAGTAGTCGTACTCTCTAACAATGATGGATGCATCGTGGCACGAAGCGCAGAAGCACGTGAGCTAGGGATTGCAATGGGGCAACCATATTTCAAAATTCGTCATGAACTAAAAAGGCTTGGAGTAGCAGTACGAAGCTCTAATTACGCCCTCTACGGCGACATGAGCAAACGTCTAATGGATTTACTAACACAGCATTGTGGCCAAATAGAAGTTTATTCTATTGATGAAGCCTTCACTCAAATAGATCGCCCCTGCGCTGGTGATCTGACTCCATGGGCTCGTGAATTACGAGCAACAGTACATCAGAATATAGGCCTACCCATTTCTATAGGTATTGGCACTAGCAAAGTACAAGCAAAACTTGCTAATCGCTTAGCAAAAACAGTGGCTAACAATGCAGGTATTTTCGATCTATACACAGTCACAGACTTGGATTCATGCCTTGAGGATATAAACATTAAAGATGTCTGGGGAGTTGGGAAACAACTAACCAGCTGGTTCCGCATACGAGGTATTAATACCGCACGCCATCTACGTGATATGCCTAGCAATCAACTACTTTCCAAGTGTGGTATTAGGGGTATACGCCTACAAAAAGAGCTGCAAGGGGAACCATGTCTTGTTTTTGAGAAAACTCCTAAAAAGAAGAAACAAACATGCATTAGCAGAAGCTATAAACATCCCATCACAAGCTTGGAAGAATTGCGACAGAGAGTCAGCAGCCAAGTAATAAAAGCAAGTGAGAAATTACGAAAACAAAAGCAACTGACAAGGAAGATCACTGTCTTCGCCAATACAAGTCCTTTCAATCAATCTTTTTTCAGTAAAAGTGCAACGATTCAACTGGAAACACCAAGCAATGACACCGTAATTCTTCTAAAAGCATCTCTTGCTTTAACACAAGAAATCTTTCAACCTTCTCGTCTGTTCATCAAAGTTGGCGTGACAATGCAGAACCTACAAAATAATGACTATCTACAATTAAACATTCTTAAGCACTACAACAATCAGCAAATGGAACAAAGAGAGCGACTAATGATGACAGTGGACCATCTTAATAAACGATATGGAAATGGCACCATAAATTGGGCAATATCAATGCCATCTCAAAACGATGGTGTACGCCGTGAGCAGTTAGGCTGTAACACAACAACAGAAATCATGAAAATACCCATTGTTTATTCATAAAGAATAAATCAATCAGGCTTTGAGGAAACTTAAAACAAAGGACTATGGAATTCTTATTATTTTTGGCGGCCAAAGAGAAGGAAATACTGAATTTGATCAACAAGGCTGAATTTTCAGTAGAGGAGAACACCCCTTTATGTTTGATTAGTAATAATTTCGTGGGTTTTGTAAAGAAACGGCAGCGTACAGTGGTTATTTGCACTGAAAATATAAAAAAGAGGAACGGATATTTATTACCAGGTATTAACAAATACAATCAGAATGAACGTACGTCAATAGCAATCAGGAAAGCACTTAGACACGAAGCCACACATGTAGCTCAAGATTGCAATAATTCTCAGCTACTTAATGTATTACCAAAGAAAAAAAAGATGCATGAATGGTATAAAAAAAGTGCAATAACACGTTCAACAAATATTGGCAATATAAAAAGAGAAAGAGAAGAGGAAGCTTACTATATGGAAGATAGGCCCAAAATGGTTATAAAAGCTTTAAAAAAATATTGTCTTTAAACATTAGAAACCAGTCAAATCAAACTTCACAAAGAAGTTGAACCAGATTGTCTTTAATACTAACAATCAGTACAAGACCATCACCATAACAGGGAAAACCTGTCTTAACTCTAACAGAATTTATATTAACTAAAGCAAGCCCACACGTTTCGCTGAATAAAACTGGCATGGTCGATATACTACCATGCATATGTTGTAAATCTAGCGCCTGAATCACTGCTCTCTGAGCCCTATCAAGTCCTAATTTTTCAACAAATTGAGGCCATAAATAATTGACAGGATTATACTGTGAAAGATCAATTGGACTGGTATGGGACATAAGAGCCAAGACAAAAGAATTAATTAAGTTTAATTAGTTAGAAACATAGTATAATAGCCACAAAGAAAGTTAAATAGTTCAGAAGGAATACAACAATTTTTATATCTAGGAAATCAAATGGACAACAAATACAGAGAATTCTAATGTCTGCAGAATAGATAGTCTATTAAATTACAAGAGGTTCTTTGTCTCCGTAACTTGAACATCTCTGTTGATCTAGATGCAAAATATGCTTACGTTCTGAATAATAAAGATTTTGAAAATGCAAGGCATCGCTATTAAGCTCATTGAACATCTTATCAATTCGTTTTTCCATATCGAACGACTCTTGAGGTTGCTGTTGCTCTTCTTCTACAAGGGCTGCAATACATTTCTCCAATGTTTCAAGTCTCTGACTACTCCATGCTTCCAATAAATGTCGGCAACGTTTTAATGACTTTTGACGTTCTAAAGCAGCTGTGATTCCACGCAAATGCAGCAAGGGTTCAGCCATTGAGGCCATCTGAACCTCTCCAGGTTCCAAAAGGGGAGTTAGTCGGCTTAAAAGTGAATTATCTTCAACCATTAATTGATCAGACAAAAGTCGAGGAAGGTCAATACTGCCAAGATCATCCCCAGAATCATTTCCGCGAGAGATGTCTTCTAGCCTGCCAACCCCAAGGTTTGTTTCTTCCAAATCTGTTATCGAAGACCAAAGCAATCGATGGTATTGAATAGCAAAATCCTCAAGCTCCCTCTTCCTAAGCTCACAACGAATTTTGGCTCTATGTTCAGGACAATGAAGATATAAACGCAAAATCTCGGCTTCGCTACGTTCACGTTGATTAGTCTCTCCAGGTTGTTCATATCTACTAGACCGACCATGCCAGCGCTGACCTTTGACTTGTTTTCGAAGGTCTTCCTCTAACTGCAAAGCTAATCGTGCTTGCCCACCACTCAAACGTTCTGCAACTTTTTGAAGATAGTGAGTCCGAACCGCTGACTGAGGCAGTTTTCCTAAAAGTTGAACTAATCCACTAACTGCGGTCTGAAAGTGATCTGCCTTACGAAGATCTAGACCCTGTAAGACCTGATCGATTTGCCAATCAAGCCATAATGGAGCTTGATCCAGAAGTGATCGGTACTCGCCAGGTCCATGAATTTGCAAAAACTCATCAGGATCTTTACCAGCAGGTAAATGGAGAACTCGCAAGTCCAACTGACCTTGCAATGCCAGTCTTTCAACTTCACCAATGGCTCTACTGGCTGCCCTAACACCCGCACTATCAGCATCAAAATTCAAAATAATTCGCTTACTATCAGTCGAACGACATAACTGAGTAATTTGCTGATTACTAAGAGCTGTACCTAAAGAAGCTACTGAATTATCAATACCCGCCGAATGAAGGGCAATAACATCAAAATATCCTTCTACAACAACAGCCCTGTCCTTTTTACGAATAGAGGCAGAAGCTTTATCTAACCCATAAAGATGCTTACCTTTTTCAAAGACTTCTGTTTCAGGAGAATTTAAATATTTAGGTTCAGAGTTATCAAGAGTTCGGCCCCCAAAACCAATTACACGTCCTTGACGATCACGAATAGGGACAATAATTCGATTGCGAAAGCGATCATAAAAACCACCTCCTCCTTTGCGAGAAACAATCAATCCAGCAGCCTCTAATATCTCAGATCCCAGTCCTTCAACATTCCGAAGATGCGTTAACAAAGCATCCCATTTATCAAGGGCATAACCCAAAGCAAAGGATTGCAGAGTGGTTTCTGTCAATCCTCTATCTTTCTTTAAATATTCAAGCGCAAATGAACCTTCATTTGTACGTAATTGAACTGCAAACCAAGCGGCAGCAAGAGAAAGTGCTCGATACAGTTGATCTCTACGAGAGAACTGATTCCTCAGTCTTTCCTGTTGAGATCCATCAATAGTTTCAACAGGAAGTTGATATTTTCTTGCTAGTTCAAGTACAACTTCTCCAAAACTCTGACGCTGAAATTCCATCAAAAACTTGATAGAGTTCCCACCCGCTCCACAAGAAAAACAATAATAGAATTGCTTAGACGGGGACACCGTCATAGAGGGCTTACTATCATCATGGAAAGGGCACAAACCGACGAATTCTCTGCCTTTCTTCTTTAGTACTACGTGCTCACCAACAACATCAACAATGTCAGCCCGTTCTTTAACGGCCTCAATAGTACGCGGGTGAAGACGGGGTGATGTCATCAAAGTATTCTGAACGTCTTTAAGGCTTTGGTCTAGATAGAAGTAGCATTGTGCCTCAAGAATGAATCAAAATAAAAGGTTTGAAAAAAAGGGAATCGCAGAGAACGGAATTTTGAATCTTCATTCGAACAAGGTATTGAAAAATAATTCCAAACCTCTAAAAGGTTTCTTAGTTCTCCTTGCCAGTGCATTGTCTTTCAGCCTAATGACCGTATGCGTAAAGCACTTAAGAGGAAGGGTCCCAATAGCAGAAATAGTCTTGGCACGAGCTGTCTTTAGCCTTTTGTTGACAAGACTGATGCTCAAATCAGCCGGAATATCTCCTTGGGGAATAGACAAGAAATTACTTCTATTGAGAGGCTTCCTAGGTACGGCTGCTTTGTTTTGCGTATTTGAAGCAATTAACAGACTCTCTTTGGCCTCAGCGACAGTACTTCAATACACCTATCCAACTTTTGTAGCTGTGGCTGCAGCATTTTTTCTTGGCGAAAAAATTACAAGTCGAATAGGACTAGCGGTAATTGCGGGATGGATAGGCATAACAATGATAGTCAACCCATCTTGGATAAATCCTGAATTAGAAATGCTTTCAGCTAAAGCTGTTTGTATTGCACTGGGAGGATCAGTCCTAACTGCGCTGGCATATGTATCTGTACGAAAGCTTTCAAAAACTGAGCATCCGCTTGTAATTGTTCATTATTTCCCATTGGTATCTGTACCAATTTCTATACCATTCCTAATTAACAACGGAGTTTGGCCAATCGGCATGGATTGGATATGGCTAATAGGGGTGGGTATATTTACACAACTTGGGCAGATTTGGATTACAGAAGGGCTCAGCATTCTTCCAGCTGCACAAGCTTGCTCTATAAATTATGCACAAGTTTTATTTTCAGCAATTTGGGGAGCACTAATCTTTTCAGAAGGAATAAACAAATGGTGGATCACTGGTTCAATATTCATATTGCTTTCAACAGCTTTATGTTTTACCGATAAAAATCAGAAGAAATCAAATATAAGCCAAGAGACTAGAAGGATAGTCAATATCAATTAATTTCAGAATAGGTGATTAGTCAGTCATTGAAAATGTGATTAAGCTTTCAAATAACATATCAAATAAGTTAAATTTAGAATAAGAGATTAAGTACTAATAACTGCTGCAATTATTGGAATTTGAACGAATTTTTAAATTTAAATTAAACAACAGTTGCCTATAACAGCAAATAAGGGCCAATATAGAGATATGACATCTGCTCAATTTTTTCAAAATAACCATCTAACCACCCTTAATCATGAAGCTTGCTCTTGCTACATTGCTTGTCCTGGGATCGATACCAGTGACTGCAATTGCCGATGAATACAACAAGAACGATTACTCAGCTACTGGAACATGCGCAAGGAGCGAATACAGAGAAGAATATGTTCCTGGCAACAAAAACTCGCCAGGCTATGTAAAGACATGGAACGAGGCTGTTCAAGTTCCATGTAGTCAAGTGCCAAGAGCTTCGGCCAGACCGGCCTTAAGACCTGCTCAACCTCAAGTTTCAGAAGATACTAATGATTGCAGTGAAGGCACACTGATTGGAGGGCTATTAGGAGCAGGGCTAGCGACTACAGGGTCACGAGGCAGAGACCGCTGGTGGGCAATCCCAGCAGGAGGAGCTGCAGGTGCAATGCTTGGTTGTCAAATCGATGGGGGCTAATGAACATTTCTTTCTTAATTTTTAATACATTATAAATTCAACTTTGAAGATACTATTTACTAGTATTTAATTATTTGTAATTACAATAAATAGATTTAGTTGATCACTATGTATCTATTGGAAGTTGATAAACGATCCAATCGAAATCACCATCAACAGAAGATATTGTGGGATTGAGCAAATTCCAACTTTGCCCCTTGGCTCCCTTTTTTAAAAACAAATTGAAAGACGTTTTGTGAATATCTTTAGGGTCTTTTAGTTGATAGTTAAAATGGCCCATTACAGATAATATTTTCTCATTTGGATAATCCATATAACTACTTTGATCAACCTTGACACGAATTATCTCTTTTACTATTTTCTCCGTACCAAGCAATCCAGCGAGTGTTTGATCCGTTAATTGAATTTGCAATTGTAATGCTTTCTTTAAAACTGAGTCACTAGGATTATGAGAGATTGAACATCCATACTGCAATATACATATAGCCGCAATCAAAATAAAAGCTGGAACCTTTCTAAATATGCTGCTCATGGTTAAGAGAATAGTGGAAAAGCTCTAAAAACAGGCAGGATCAAAAGATCAAAGGAAACCTTATGATTGGATGGCTTCAAGGGCAAGTAATTGAAGAGAGTCAACTGCCACTAAAGCAAGGGATCATTTTAAATTGCAGTGGAGTTGGCTACGAGATTCAACTATTGCATCGTCACTTGATGTTAGTAGATTCTAATGAGAAGTTAACTCTATGGATTCATCAAATTACTCGTGAGGATTCTGAAAATCTATATGGCTTCGAAACAATATTTGAACGAGATCTTTTCAGACTTCTTATAGGAGTCAGCGGAGTTGGGGCACAAATTGCAATGGCTCTTCTTGAGGAAGCTCAAGTTGAGGAACTTGTTAGCGCAATTGTTAATGAAGACATTAACAAACTTCGTCAAGCTCAAGGAGTAGGTAAAAGAACAGCTGAAAGACTTTCTCTTGAATTACGACATAAACTCGAGAAGTTCAACTTTGTACCTGCAAAAACCAATTCAAAAAGAAATCCATCACAAGACTTTGTCCCTGAACCTAGTATCAATAACGAACTAATAAGGACACTTAGAACACTTGGTTACGAAGACTTTGAAATTAAAAAGGCACTTCAAACAGTTACAAAAGAGGTCAAGGGCACCTCAACATCAAAAAGCACTGGTGTGACGAGTTTCTCAGACGATCCTGAGGCACTACTGAAAGCAGCACTTATATGGCTAAGCAATCATTCAAGCTAAAGTTGGAGAGCAAAGAGTTAAATTAACCTTATAAAACCTAAATCCACTCAAAAGAACAAAACATGTCGCTCGATACAGCAGAGAAACAAAAACTAATCAACACATACCAAACCCATGGAACCGATACTGGATCAGTTGAAGTACAAGTGGCCATGCTGAGTGAACGTATTACTAAGTTAAGTGGGCACCTTCAGGGCAATAGTCATGACTACTCTTCTCGCAAAGGACTTTTAAAGATGATTGGTCATCGCAAACGAATGCTGAGTTATGTCAGAGAAAAAAGTGAAAAGCGTTATACAGATCTAGTTAGCAAACTAGGAATAAGAGGCTGAGCAGTACCACCCTCCTTCACAAATCCAATAAATCCATGGCCGATACAATTAACACCAAGTCCTTTAAGCCAGAGGGACAAGTATCGGCCAAAAAAAAGGATTCATCTACAAAATCAAAACCCAAGAAAATCAAAAAACGTGATTCTGCTATCCCACAACCAGTAGCAAATAGAATGGCACGTAGAGTTGCATTAACAACTGGTTTGCCAACAATTTGTGGGATGAGTATTTTTGTAATTAGCTATTTATTAATTACCAGAGATATCTTAGATATTCCTCCTGCAGCAACATTATTGGTATCAGCATTATTTTTTCTTGTAGGACTTGTTGGATTGAGTTATGGAATACTTTCTGCAAGTTGGGAAGATTCTCCAGGAACTTTTTTGGGAACTGAAAATATCAAGCCAAATATAAGTAGAGTTCGGTCAGCATTTGCAGCATTAAATAAACAGGATAATTAAAGCTAAAAAAGCTCGATTTAATTTATAAAAGAAGACAGTTTTCATGAGTAGCTTTAAATGATTTCTCTTGCAAAGAACTTAGGGCTGCATTTGCATCGCGAACGCAGAACTGATGACCAAGTCTTACATAACAAACATTATTTGCTTGCCTAATAGCTGCAACAACTGGTACTTTTACTCCCAATTCATCCTTGGCTGGGCGATGCTTAAACAAACACTCCCTTAATCTATGTTGAACTTCAATATCACTTGCCTCTTCAGGAAGTAAATCAACTAATAAAAGTCGAAGATCATCAATAGACCTACAGTCATCAATGATTAATTGAACCCGATCATCTCTACGGTCAACTGATCCCCAAAGCAATAAGCGAGCATCAAGCATAAGGAAATCTGAAAGGCGCGCATATGTTTTAGGAAATACCACAGCCTCACAAGATCCTGACAAATCCTCCAATTGCAAAATTGCCATTCGATCACCTTTGCGTGTATTAACCTGACGCATCTCAGGGATCATTGCCACAACACTTACTTTGGATTTATCAGGTTGATCATCTAAACAAATCAAACCAATTGGAGCTATCAACTTGGAAGATGGAGCAAGTTGCTTAAGAGGGTGATCAGATAGATAGAAGCCAACTAGCTCTTTTTCTAGCCTTAACTTTTCACTTGGCGGGTAATCAGAAACAGGCTTAGATTTAGGAGCCATAGATACATCTGCTTGTTGATTACTATCTGATGGATTAGCAACCAAATCAAAAAGATTACCTTGTCCTGTTATCCTGTCACGAGCTCTGGAGTTAGCCCAGTCTATAACAAAGTCAAGGTCCGCAATTAGCTGTGCTCGGTTTGCATTTTCCTCAAGTAGGTCTAAAGCTCCGCAATGAATTAGAGCCTCTAAGGATCTTCTATTTAGAAGATTTGAAGGCAATCGATCACATATATCAGCCAAAGAGCTAAATGGTCCATCTTTTTCACGTACAGATATTAGTTGTTTAATCGCTCCATCTCCGAGATTTCTGACAGCAGACAACCCAAAAAGAATCTTATTTTCTGAAGGTGTGAAATCAATTCCAGATGCATTTACGTCAGGAGGCATTACTTCAATACCCATTGAATTGCAATTAGAAATATAACGCTGTACCTTGTCAGTGGAGCCAGAGTTAACTGTTAACAATGCTGCCATATATGCAACAGGGTAATGAGCCTTTAAGTAAGCAGTTTGATAAGTAACGGCACCATATGCTGTTGAATGGCTTTTGTTAAAACAATATTCTGCAAAAAGAACCATTTGATCAAATAGTTCATTTGCTACCTTCTGATCAACTTCTCTATTCCTACATCCCTGAACAAAAAGGTCCCTATGCTTTTGCATTTCAGATACTTTTTTCTTTCCCATTGCTCGTCGCAACAAATCAGCCTCCCCTAATGAATACCCAGCCAAATCTTGAGCAATCTTCATTATTTGCTCCTGATAAACCATAATTCCATATGTTTCTTTGAGAATTGGCTCTAAAGAATCATGTGCAAAATCGATTACTTCTCTTCCATGCTTACGGTTAATAAATTTTGGAATAAGTCCAGCATCTAGAGGCCCAGGCCTATACAAAGCTAATATTGATGAAATATCTTCTAAAGAAGAAGGTCTTAAATCACGAACTATTTGGCGCATTCCACTAGACTCTAATTGAAAGATACCTTCAAGATCACCTCTCGAAAGTAAATTAAAAGTATCAGGGTCTTGCATAGGAAGAGTATCTGGATCAATACGTTCACCAATATTTTCTTCCACAAGATCTATAGCCTTCTCTATCATTGTTAAATTCTTAAGTCCAAGGAAATCCATCTTTAATAAACCCATAGATTCAACATCTTCCATAAAATATTGTGTGATCACTTGTCCATCATTATTTCTCTGAAGAGGAACTAAATTATCTAAAGGATCAGCTGCTATAACAACTCCTGCAGCATGCACACCAAAGGTTTTATTAGTACCTTCTATTCGAATGGCCATATCAACCCATTTCTTAACGCTTAAATCATTTTTATATTTCTCTAAAAAGTCACCATTCGGAGAATCTTGACTAATCATTTCAGAAAGAGTTGCAGGCTTACCACGAACAACAGGAATTAATTTAGCCAATCGATCGGCTTCTCCATAAGGGATATCTAAAACACGAGCTACATCTTTCAAAACAGCTTTAGATGTCATCCTATTAAAGGTAATTATTTGCGCAACTTTATCTTCTCCATATCGAGAAGTTACATAATCAATAACCTCACCTCTTCTCTCAATACAAAAATCGGTGTCAATATCAGGCATTGATTTCCTTTCAGGATTTAAAAACCTTTCAAATAACAAACCATTTTGAACAGGATCGATATTAGTTATTCCTAATGCATACGCCACTAAAGAACCTGCTGCAGAGCCTCTGCCTGGACCTACAGGAATATTCTTCTGTTTAGCAAAGCGAATATAATCCCAAACGACAAGGAAATATGTAGGAAAACCCATTTGGTCTATGATCTTTAGCTCGTAATCAAGACGAGTCTGATATTCATTGTTTATATTTTCTAATTGCAATTTGTCAATTCTTACTTGCAGACCCTTTTCTGACACTTTCTTAAGATAAGATAGTGGTGTAAATCCATCTGGGATAGGAAAGCGAGGCATCTTATATGTTCCAAGTATATTATATTCTTCTATCTTTTCTGCAACACTAACTGTATTATTGACTGCATCATTGATAACTTCTTGATGAAGATGATCAGAAAAAAGTCTCCTCATTTCATTTTCTGTTTTTATAAATTCTGTCCCTGTATAACGAAGACGTTTTTCATCACTAATTAGTTTTCCAGTGAGTATACATAACAATGCATCGTGAGCTTCAACATCATTCTTTGTAAGGTAATGAGCATCATTAGTTGCAACAATATTAATATCTAATTCTTTAGATATACGAGCAATTTCAACATTAACTATTCTGTCTTCATATGAACCATGATCTTGAATCTCCAAGTAAAAATCATCCCCGAAAACTTCTTTATACCAACTGGCAATGCTTCTTGCTACATCCAACCTTCCAGCCAAGATTGCTTGAGGGATCTCTCCTCCAAGACAAGCAGTTGATACAATCAATCCTTCACTATGCGCTTGCAATAATTCCTTATCAATACAAGCCCTTGAGAAAATACCTCTGCCACGCATGCCTCGAAGGTGGCTAATGCTAGTTAATTTTACTAAGTTTCTATATCCAACAGAATTTTTTGCTAGTACTACAAGGTGATAACGACGTTCTTTCTTGGGTTGCGGATCATCTATAGAACCATTTATGACATACATTTCATTTCCAATAATAGGCTTAATTTCAGCAGCTCTGCATAGCTTTAAAAGCTCTATTGCTCCATACATCACACCATGATCAGTTAAAGCAAGAGCTTCTATCCCAAGCTCCTTTGCTCTTTGCACCATCTTTGGAAGTTGACTAGCGCCATCAAGAAGGCTGTAGTCACTATGGTTATGAAGAGGAACAAATCCCATTTGCCAAGGATAATGGCAAACACAACATAAGGGTGATCATGCAACAAGAAGACACCATATGTAGTTTAAAAACCTTTTACGGGATGAATTCTCCTGCTGGTCTACTCGACATAACGTCAGAAGCCTGTTCATATTGATGAGCTACGCGCAATAAACGTTTTTCATCTAAAACATTCGAAATCAATTGCAAACCTATAGGCAGACCAGACTGGTCAAAACCACATGGAACACTGATAGCTGGAAGTCCTGCCAAATTTGCTGGGATTGTAAGCAAATCCGAGAGGTACATAGATACTGGGTCCGACGAATGGACTCCTAAAGAGAATGCTGTGGTAGGTGCCGTAGGAGTAATCAAGATATCTACTTTCTTAAAAGCATTTTCAAAATCATTTCGAATAAGTGTCCTTACTTGTTGAGCTTTCTTGTAATAAGCATCTACATATCCAGCAGACAAAGCATAAGTTCCAATCAATATTCTTCGCTTCACTTCACTACCAAAACCATCTGTTCTGCTTTTAGTAGTCATAGTGGCAAGATTCTCAGCAGAACTAGATCGGTATCCATATTTAACTCCGTCATAACGGGCCAGATTTGCAGATGCCTCTGAAGGCGCAATCACGTAATAAGTAGCTATTCCATCATTAAAACGAGGACAACCAACCTCTACTAATTCAGCTCCAATAGATTGAAGCTTTTCTGCTGCTTTAATCACAGAAGACTTAACAGAAGGATCTAAGCCATCATGATCAAAACATTCTTTGATCAGCCCAACACGTAAACCTGATAGAGGTTGATCAAGAGAATCCAAATAGTTAGGTACAGAAGTTTTTAAGCAGGTGGAATCTCTAGGATCACCTCCAGCGATAATTTGTAAAATCTCAGCTGAATCTGCTACTGAAGTTGTAAAAGGACCAACTTGGTCTAAAGAACTAGCAAAAGCGACTAAACCCCAACGACTTACCCTGCCATATGTTGGCTTTAAACCAACAACTCCACAAAAAGATGCAGGCTGACGAATTGATCCACCAGTATCAGAGCCCAAAGCTGCAATACATTCTCCAGCAGCTACTGCCGCCGCACTACCTCCTGAACTACCTCCTGGAACTTTCTCTAAATCCCAAGGGTTAGAGGTAGCACCAAAAGCCGAAGTTTCAGTTGAGCTCCCCATTGCAAACTCATCCATATTCGTTTTTCCTATAAGAACAGCTCCCGATTTCCAAAGTCTGTTGGTAACTGTTGACTCATAAGGTGGAACAAAATTCTCAAGCATCTTGCTCGAACAAGATGTAGTAACACCTTTAGTACACAAATTATCCTTTATTGCAAACGGTATACCAGCCAAAGGTGGAAGTGCTTCTCCTGCAGACCTTGCCTCATCGATTCTTGTCGCATCAGCTCTTGCTTTTGCTTCTGTCACCTCCAAAAAAGCATTTAACTTTCCATCAATTTGTTTGATACGCGCTAGATGCTCGTCAACAAGTTCTCTAGAAGAGATCTTTCCGAGCTCCAACTGTTCACGCCATTTGGCGATAGACATCTAAATCAATGATTATTCATTTTGGAACTATAAGTAATTTGTAGCAGTAGTTATTTAAATGGTCAGTGGCTCACCACGACTGCCACGGATCATGGAATGCTTAATTGAGTCAGAGCCTTCAACTGATAGATCTTCCACAAAAGTGGAAAGATGAGCTTGCAAACTCCTACGAGTCAAAAATGGTCCAAACCAATATGTAGCTTTAGGTTCATTGGTCTCAACCTTCGCCCACCAAGCAAAACCAACAATATTGCCTAATCGGCGAAGCCCTCTTAATGGGCTCATAAGAGCTAAAGCATGTAGGCACCATTCTGCACTCGTAATTATCAATAAATCATTAAAGGATTGTGATCCCTGACGAACGAAAATCTTGATCTCAAGCATAAATTTGCAAAAAAAGGCCCCAAACCATTGCGCTGTCTATAAGAAACCTCTAATTTCTTCAGAATCTTCTTCTGAAAAAATAGATTTATAGCCATTCAAATTTCTTTTTAATCCAATCCGTATCCATATAAAAAGGGGAAGAAAAAGCAAATTAATTATTATCAAGCAAAACTGATGAACATTTTGCTCGCTCCATTCTGGGGGAAGGAGCATTTCCAGAAAGTCCTTTCATCCAACCACTACGTGCTAATTCATACAAAAAGATTGCTGTTGCCACTGAAGCATTAAGGCTTGGAGTAACGCCCCTCAATGGAATCCTGACTAAATAATCACAATGACGTCTAGTAACAAGAGAAATACCTTTCTCTTCAGAACCAGCAACGAGAACTACAGGTCCTTGTATATCTAAATCAGGGATAGTTATATCGCCTTCCTCCGCAAGTCCTATAACTTGATATCCAACTTGTTTGAGTTCCTCGAGAGAACGGTTGAGATTTACCACTCTTGCAACAGGCAGGTGCTCTAAGGCACCTGCTGCAACTTTTGCAACGGATCCAGTTAAACCTGCACTTCTTCTTTGAGGTAGCACCAAGCCATGAGCCCCTAATGCTTCAGCAGATCGAACAATTGCGCCTAAATTATGTGGATCAGTCAAACCATCCAATGCAAGCAAAAGTGGAGATTCATCCAATCCTTTACATGCTTCGATAAGCGTTTGCAAATCCAAAGTTTCTGAAGCTGCTGTCTGAATTGCTATTCCTTGATGAACTGCTCCATTAGTTAAATGTCCAAGGCGAGCCCAAGAGACTTCTTCTACTAATGCTCCTGATGACTTTGCATCACGAAGTAATTGAAGAAATCTTTGAGAGCTTCTTATTTCTGAGGTACACCAAATTCTATGAACTGGCCTACCAGCTTCAAGCGCTGATTGTGTTGCATGGCGTCCCCAAAGGATGTCATCTGGACAAGAATTGCTTGAAGAATTACTTTCATTAGCTGAATTTATTTCTGGATTTTGTACAGAAGGTCTATTAAATTCGCCCCTTGTAGCGTACATATTTTGACGACCATTAGTTCGTCTTCTCTGAAAAGATCGTGAATCGGAGTCTCGCTTATCAGAATTTTTAGCAAAGGTACGCCCTCGCTCTACTCGAGGGCGCCTATTACCTTCATCCTTGGTTGATTCTCTCCAGTCAAAAACTTCGCCTTTTCTTATGTTTTTGGAATCTCTTGAATCCTTTCCATAAAAAGACCCTTCTCTTTTAAGAGAACTTCCTGATGATAGATTTTTTCTTTTTTTACCTTTTCCCCCTGAGCTATTAAAGCGGGAAGAATTATTAGAACGACGATCAAAGCGCGAACTCATTTTTTTCCTCTATGGAAGGTCAGATTCGCTCTCCTCCAATCGATCCAAAAGCTGTGCTAGCCGTGAGGGATTCTTCAAAAAGAGCCACCCAACCATTGTCTCAAACCCTGTGGCTTTGGCATAGGTAGACGCATTTCCTTTGCGCGGACCTCTACCTGCCTTATTACGACCACGACGTATTAAATCCTGCTCCTGAAGAGAAAGGTATGGCTGTAATAATAAAAGCGATTTCGCTTGAGCTTCAGCCTTAACTTCTGCAACTACTGCAATGTGCAGATCTTTAGATCTTGCAGGTTTAGAACAATAACGCAATCTTTGATGCATCTCCCAAACAGCATCTCCTAACCAAGCCAATTGCAAAGGACCTAAATCGTCAGGAGATCCTGATGCTTGTAAAGAACGTATCCAATCAGTCAAGCAGCTAACTTTTTAAGTGCGGTCTCAAGGTCTGGGGCTAAATGAAGAAATTCTTCTAGCCTTACAAGCTTAATAGTTTGAACAACCCTTGGATTTCCTACAACCAAGAAGGCTCGCTTTCTTTCGTTGCATTGCTTTGCTATTTGAACCAAAGCTCCTAAGCCAGAGGAATCAAGAAAGTCGATAGTGGACAGTTCTATAACCAAAGAAGAAAGATTGGCTTTAAGAACATCCTCCACATAGGTCGTGAACTGTTTTTCTGAATATGCATCTAGTTGTCCCGTGAAGTGACACACAAGACACCCTTTACGCTGTTCAAAGCCACCCCTTAAGGAAACGGTCAATCGTTGCAATTCTGTTATGACGTTAATCCTCTCGATTACGAACGCACGAAGTGTAGTTATTTAAAACGAACTCAACCACGCCTTATCGACGTTCTTCCATGAGAGATACAAAACGTCCGAAATGATGATCTGCATCATGCGGGCCAGGACTAGCTTCTGGGTGATATTGAATTCCAAAAATTGGACGAGTCTTCAAACAAATTCCTGCAACAGTTTTGTCATTTAGATTGAAATGGGTCACATCAACTACTTCCTTAGGCAAAGATTCAGGGTCTAGAGCAAAGCCGTGATTCTGACTTGTGATTTCCAACTGACCGCTTGTTCCACAAGGGTGATTTAAACCTCTGTGCCCATAAGTAAGTTTAAAAGTTCTACCACCCAAAGCCAATCCAAGGATCTGATGGCCTAAACAAATTCCAAACATAGGAAAATCCGCTTTATTAATTAATTGTTTTGCAAGTTTTATACCTCCCTTAACAGCTGAAGGGTCACCTGGTCCATTGGACAAAAAGATTCCTTCTGGGGACAAGTCAAGAACAGAGGAGAAATCTGCATTAGAGGGCAACACCGTCACCTCACACCCATGAGCAACAAGTCTTTGAAGAATTGATCTTTTTATACCAAAATCAACAGCTATTACTCGATAAGGAGCCACTCCCTTCGTTTTTTTTCTACTATCAAAATTGACTTCACAGGCAGAATTCCAAAAATATTTTTCTTTTGTAGTTACCTCATCAGCCAAATTCAAACCCTTCATTAGAGGTGTTTTCTTTAATTTTTCAAGTAGCTCCATTGGGGAATAAAGGCCATCAGTACTAATGACACCATTCATCGATCCAAAATTGCGTAAATGCCTTACAAGTGCCCTTGTATCTATCCCACTAATCCCAACCATCTTTTCTTCTAGCAACCAACTCTCAAATGACTTATTAGACCTCCAATTACTTGGCTTTTCAGCAAACTCACGAACAATGACACCTTTTACAGATGGATGATTTGCCTCATGATCTTGATTATTTACACCTGTATTGCCTAATTCTGGGAAAGTGAAAACAACAAGCTGACCAAAATAACTTGGATCTGTTAATACTTCCTGAAAACCAGTAACACCTGTATTAAAAACAACTTCACCAACAACTGTGCCTTTCAGACCAAAAGAAATTCCTTCAAACAAAGTTCCATCAGCAAGGACCAAAAAGGCTGGATTCTCTGAATTAAATTTCATAAACATCCCTCTAAAAGAATAGGTCTTTGTTATTTAAATTTGAAATTCCAAAGCAGATTTCAAGTCCTCGAGCCTTTCCCAAGGCCGTCCAGCCTTTAAACAATCTAAAGCCAAGACAACCCCTGACTTGAAATCCTCCTCAATGCCAGTAGCCCATAAAACCAAAGAGGTATTCAATGCAACTACCTCTAGTTGAGGTTGAGTTCCTTTACCCTTCAAGACTGAAGATAAAATAATTTGATTTTCAAGAAGATCTCCACCTTTTAGTGCTTCTATAGAGGAATAAGTTAGTCCTATCTCAGAGGGATCAAGGGTTGCAGGGCTCACTTGACCGTCAACTATCAAACGCATTTCATTAACTCCGCAAAGGGAAGCCTCATCTAATCCCCCTGAGCCATGAACAACAACAGCTCTCCGCAACCCTAAAAGTTTTAATGCATTTGCCATAGGGTCTATCAGTTCAGCTTTGGCTACACCAAGTACCTGAGCATTTGGTCGAAGTGGATTCACTAGAGGTCCCAACAGATTAAACAATGTTCTTATGCCAAGACTTTTTCTTAAAGGGGCCAAATTTACCAAAGATGAGTGCCATGCAGGTGCAAAAAGAAAAGTAACTTTTGCCTGCTCAATTGCTTTTACAACATTTTCAAGAGGTGCATTAAGTGATAGGCCTAAACCTTCAAGAACATCAGCTGATCCAACTTTTCCACTTGCGCTCCTATTTCCATGTTTCGCTACATTTGCCCCACAAGCTGCTGCTGTAAAAGCAACGGCTGTAGAAATATTAAAAGTATCTGCACCATCACCCCCTGTTCCACAGGTATCTACCATAGAGATATCTGGAGAGGGGCAAGGCATTGAACAAGCTTCCCTTAAAACTTTTGCCATCGCTCCTAACTCTTCCCCTATAAGTCCTTTAGACCTAAAAGCAGCAAGAAAAGCACCTGTTTGAACAGGAGACAACTCCTCCTCCAGCCAAGCTTTCATAAGGGAACTGGCTTCTGACTCATTTAAATCTTTACCCTGCAAAAGCATTTCAAGAGTTTCAGGCCAATTAGGTTTAAAAGAGGACATTGCTTCAGTAATGGAGGGGAGTTAATACCCCGAAAGAATTGATGGAAACATAACTAAAATATCTCTTACAGAAGTTCAAGTTGCAAAGGTAATCAAAAGTACTTAGCAGATTCATCAAGTCACGTCAGAATCCTCTGTATCAAAGCCAGACCCGACAGAATCAGAAGTGCTTCTTCCAGGTCGATAGCCTTCTTCCCAAATTTCGCGAGCGCTTTCATTTAAGATATCTCTAGTCAAACCCCATAACTTGAGAGCCTTATTCATGTCCTCCTGAAGATCTTTTGCACCAGGAAAACCTTCATAACGAAGATACAACCTAGCTAAATCAACAATATCTCTCTTGTCAGGCGACTCCTTGGCCAACAAGCGATCTATATGATCACGATCTGTCGAATAAAGAGGATGATTCTGCTCATTCATGAAATAAATCTCCCACACCAAACAGACAGAATGAATTCATTCTCGCTCAAATACCAATCCAACTTGGTTCTCTAAAGGAGAAGACATGGCAGCCTTTCGGATAGACCTGATTGCTCGGTATTTAAGACCACATCGCAAGAATCTACTATTTGGTGCTATTGCTCTTGTAGTGGTGAATGTTTTAAGCGTCACCATCCCAATGGAAGTTAAAAATATTGTCGATGATTTACGTGAAGGCTTTTCAATTGGGAACGTTCTAAAGCAAGCACTTTGGATTATTTGCCTTGCGACATCAATGGGATTGGCAAGGCTTTTATCTAGACAATTAGTATTTGGAGTAGGAAGACAAGTAGAAGTTGAGCTTCGTCAAAGATTATTTGATCATATGCTTACCCAAGATCCAGGCTGGGTACAAGAAATAGGAAGTGGTGAAGTAATAAGTAGAGCAACTAGTGATGTAGAAAACATCAGAAGATTGCTCGGCTTCACAATCTTGAGTCTCACAAATACAGTCCTGGCTTATTGTTTCACTCTGCCAGCCATGATTTCTATTGATCCATGGCTAACACTCGCCGCAATAGCACTTTATCCAGTAATGCTTGGAACAGTAGGGTTATTTGGTGGCAAAATGGTAAAACAGAGAAAAAGACAACAAGAAGCTCTAGCAAATTTAAGTGAACTAATACAAGAAGATCTATCTGGAATTAGTGCTATAAAAATTTATGGGCAAGAAGAATCTGAAAGCAAAGCATTTAATCAGCTAAATAATAATTACAGAGACTCAGCTATTGGTCTCGCAAGAACTGCAAGCACACTATTTCCTCTTTTACAGGGGATATCCTCTATATCACTTTTACTTATAATTGCTATAGGGAGTGGCCAATTAGAAAGAGGAGTCCTAAGTATTGGAGGCCTAATTGCACTGATCTTATATGTTGAGAGACTAGTTTTCCCTACTGCATTACTTGGCTTCACATTGAATACTTTTCAAGTTGGTCAAGTCAGTCTTCAAAGAATAGAAGATTTATTAAAAAGAAAGCCAGAAATACAAGACCCTAAAGAACCTAAATCTATAGATAATAAATTGCTTGGCAAATTAGAGGCTAAAAATCTAACAATAAAATACGAAGATAGTTCTAGAAATATTCTGGATGGATTGAGCTTTATTATAAACCCTGGGGAACTTGTGGCAATTGTCGGTCCAATCGGATGTGGGAAAACAACCCTTGCTAGAGCTCTTGGAAGAATGGTTAATGTTCCTAAAAATCAACTATTTTTAGATGGACATGATGTTGTAGATCTAAGGCTTAAAGATCTTCGTAAAAATGTGGCCTTTGTCCCTCAGGAGGGCTATTTATTTACTAACACTCTTGAGGAAAATCTTCGATATGGTGATCCAGAAGCATCCAATCAAAGAGTTGAAGCTTCTGCAATTCAAGCATCATTAATGGATGATATAAAAGGCTTCCCAGATGGATTTAAAACACTAGTTGGTGAAAGAGGAATTACGTTAAGTGGAGGCCAGCGTCAAAGAACGGCATTAGGACGGGCTTTACTAGTAAAATCTCCTGTTATCGTTCTTGATGATGCTTTAGCAAGCGTTGACAATAAAACTGCCTCCTTGATACTTGCCTCAATAAGAAAGCAAACAAATAGAACAATACTAATGATTAGTCACCAACTTTCTGCAGCAGCAGCATGTGACAGGATTTTAGTTATCGATGAAGGTCGACTAGTTCAGCAAGGTAGTCATGCAGATTTGATCAAAGTTGATGGGACTTATAAAAGATTATGGGAAAGAGAAAAGGCTGTAGAACAATTAGACAAAGTCGCATAAATTGCATCATAGACAATCTGATCTATGAAATAGTTGGATATTATTGAGCAATCAAAGTTCTCCCTGCTAAATGAAAGATGACAACCTCTCAACAAATCTCCAAAAGCATTCCATACAAAGTTCGCTGCGATCTGTCATTTGGAGATATTTATATTCAGGTTTTGGCATGGATGGCAGTCATTTTCGTTAGCCTTGCCGCAGGGCTTGCCTTAATGGGTTCTTCCAGGCCAGTATTTGCTCTAATTGGCGTCGGGCTGATCTTGGTACTAAGCCTTCCTTTCTTGCTTTTTGCTTTTGTCACTACATTGTTAAATCATATCCATCTTGAACCCAAACAAACAAATTAGTTTTTAAATGATCTGGTCCTTTCTAAAGCAAAAGTCATCCCAAATGGATGAAGCCCCTTTCACTAGCATTTCCCACTTCGTTTTAGGTAAACCTTTAGACGGTCCTTTAAGTTCAAATCAGGAAGAAATCTTATTTGGATGTGGATGCTTCTGGGGAGCAGAAAAAAGCTTTTGGAAGCTACCAGGTGTTGTAAATACTTCAGTGGGATATGCAGGAGGGGAGTCAATCAATCCAACATATAAAGAAGTTTGTTCGGGGAGTACAGGCCACACAGAAGCAGTAAGAGTTGTATGGGATAAAACAAAAATACACTTAAGTGATCTTTTGAAAATGTTTTGGGAATGCCACGATCCCACTCAAGGCAATCGACAAGGTAATGATTCTGGCACCCAATACAGATCTGCTATTTATACTAATAGTCCAGAACAAACGGACCTGTCCCTAGCAAGTTTAGCGGCTTATCAAAAGAGTCTGAAACTTAAAGGTTTCGGCGCTATTACTACAGAGATCAAAACAAATCAAATCTTTTATTTTGCTGAAAGTTACCATCAACAATATTTAGCGAAACCAGGTTCTAGGCCTTATTGTTCAGCAATGCCAACTAATGTCATTTTAGAACGTTTCGATGGTTCTAATTTCAAATTAGGCGAGAGTGTTTGGTCTCATTTTGATTGGCAAAAGAATCATTGTGTACTTCTAAGCAATAATGAACCTATCAAACCATGAAAGATCTGCTTTCTGATAAAACAGTAATAATTGCAATTTTTGCCACTCTATTACTAGTTTTTACTCTGATATTCTCCACTAGACCTAATCAACAAATCCTTCAACCATCAATTGAATGGAGAGATTCTCCTAATTCAAATTATGAATCTTTAAAAATCTAATAGTAATTTTATGAGCAAGCCCTTTCAAACTGAATACACCAAAAACAGCTAAATTAGTTACAAGATGAATAATTCAAGAATGCTCAACCACAAAGAAATCCATTGTTTTCCACAAGCTAAATCATTTACACCTAATTCCTTTATGATATTTTATTTTTACGGGGCGTAGCGCAGCTTGGTAGCGCACCACTTTGGGGTAGTGGGGGTCGTGGGTTCAAATCCCGCCGCTCCGATAAAATTAAGCACAATTAATTTGGCCTTTTTTTATATTTATACTTTTAAAAAACCAACTTAAAGGTGTATGTTTAATTCATTTACTCTTAAGTCTCTTGGCATTAGCAATATTCTTAGTTGAAGAAGCATAGTGTTCAAGCCACCTATGAACTCTATTTTTAAGAGTTGGTGGAACTTCCTGAAACAACCTTAACAATTCCAAAGCCCCAAGCCTTCTTACTTCTTTTGCATCAACTTTCCATAAGTTTTGCGCTGCACGAATTAATCTACCCCAACTGCGAACCTGCTGCCATTGTTGAATGCGAGACTTAAGGCTATTGCATTTTTTGCTTAGCCGACCTCTAGACAAACTAAGCTTAGATATTTTTGTTGAGTGAACATCATCCATATCTCCACATTGACGACTCTCAGCGATTAGATGCAAAATCAACTATCCCGCTTCATAGTCCTAAAGAAAATATTGTCAAAATACGTTTAACCAAAACTTTTTATTAGATCAATTAACGCGATCAACATCTACAGGTACAACTGAAAAATCCAAATCACGAATTTCCCTCTCAGACATACGCCTCGTCCAAGCCCCAGCAACTGGATGGTTCCATGTGAACCCTGCATCCTTAGCAAGTTTCCTTTGCTCGTAGGAAACCTTGGCTCTCATTAATGACCTTGGCTCCAATCCTTTAATCAGCAAGGTCTCAAGATCATCACACCTTCTAAAAACTTCAGCGAGATATATGCAATCTGTCAAAGCACGATGGGCACTCCATACAGGCACCTCGTAAGCCAAAGCAAGATCTCTGACAGAGGGCCTTGCCCTAATTTGAAGCTCCGATGGCCAATTTATATCTTCCATAGTGCATAACCATGGTTTTGAGACTTCAGGAAGTGGCTCTTTCCCAAACCACTTCTGATCAAAAGAAGCATTATGAGCGACTATGACCTCAGCGGCATCAATCAAAGATTGCAAATAGGACAAACCTTCTCTCCAAGATTGATCCAGTCGAGTAATTGAGGCAGGAATTCGATTAATTAACTGAGCATTGTTGTCCTCAACTGGCAATAAAAAAGACTGCTGTGCAATTACTGCTCGGTTAGGCACATTGAAAAGAATAGAACCAACCTCTATACAACTATCTTTCTCATGGTCTAAACCAGTAGTTTCCGTATCAATGATTAGCAACATTTCAGGCACAGGCTTCGAATTTGAAGAATTTTCAAGTGCCATCATTGACGTGTCTGAATCGATAGAGAAAGAGCCAATTAAGTTAAAGCCTTCATCATTTGAGGGGTCCAGACCTCCAAGGAGATCAAGCTGTTCATTACTTGGGGAATGTTCTTTATCCTCCAAAACCCAGTCTTAGATAAATTCTTCTTTATTCTCTCGCACTTCATAAAACATTCATTATCGTTGGGACAAAACAATTGCATAGAGACATGTCCCTAAGACTCGGAGACAAGGCACCAGATATTGATTTAAAAGATCAAGCTGGCAATAGATGTAGCATCAAAAATCTAAACGGCAAAACATTAGTATTATTTTTCTACCCTAAAGACGATACTCCCGGCTGCATAGCCGAGGCTTGTGGATTCCGCGATAATTATGACCTATTCAAGATCTTTGGCGCTGAAGTTTGGGGAATAAGCGGAGACAATGAAGAAAGTCATCGGAAATTTGCAACAAATAATCAACTACCATTCCCATTAATATCAGACAATGGCAACAACCTTAGGAAAGCATTTGGAGTGCCAAATGCCATGGGAATAATCCCTGGAAGAGTTACTTATGTAATTGATTCAAATGGCATCATTAGGCATATTTTCAACAATTTATTAAATGGCCCTGCCCACGTCAATGAAGCATTAAGAGTGTTAGAAGAAATTCGCCAATCCTAGATTCTTAGTTTTAAATTAAACTAAAGGCAATTCTTATCTATAATTAAAATAATTCCAATATTATCTTTTTTGATAATAAAAATTCACTTAATAAATTTCAAAAGGTCCACAATGCTACAACTATCAGGAATTTGAACTTCTTCCAAAAGAAGGCTTCTTTCTTCAAGTTCAATAACAGAATCCTCAGCCATAGCACTTATCACCTCTTCTAATGGAACATCCATTTCACTGGCCATTTCCTTGAGAAGTGTTGCAGTGTCAGCCCTTACAGAAATAATAATCGGCAAGAGGACACGCTCAGAAGGGTCATTGAATTTCATAAAGAAAATCTTAAGACGCCATTCCTCTCTAGCGCGAAATTCATAAGATTCGTATAGAAATCTTTAAATTGATTCTCCTTAGAAGCATACAAATAAATTAAAATGGCAATTAGACTAAAGAATTAGAGAATCAATCATCATCCGCATATTTGAATAATCTGAAATACATTGACCAATCAAAAAACATCGGCATCTAAAGTTAAAAACAATTTACATAGAAAAAAACTATTAGGGGTCAATACTTAAAAGAATTTTCTCTATTTGTTTTGCACTTGACTTCCAACTAAATCCTAGAGATTGTCTAGGGCCTTCTACATTTGCAATATTTATTATACTACTATTATTAATCAGTTCAATTATAGCGCTAGCAATAGATTCATAGTTTAAGGGGTCAATTAATATCGCTGAATTACCAACAACTTCCGGCAATGCTCCTCTGTTTGAAGCAATAACCGGTGTACCACATGCCATAGCTTCTAATGCAGGCAATCCAAAGCCTTCCCATAAGCTTGCCAAAATCAAACCTCGACATTTATTAAGGAGAATCAGTCTTTCATTATCACTAACCCAATCCTTCCAAATACATTGACCTTCTACACCTAATTCTTTTGATATAGATTTAAGTCGCGGTGTATACCTGATATCACTTGGTCCAATAAAAATTAATTTATAATTCTTTTCTTTTAATAATGAAAAAGCTTTCAAAACCCTTACTAAATTTTTATGAGGAAGATGTCTTCCCATAACCAAGAAAAATTCTTCTCTCTGTAGGTTTTTGGGATAAAACTTTTCTTGATTAAAGCCAAGCTTTATTGGAATTAGCTTATTTATTGGAACCTTAAGTAAATTATGCACCTCTCTTGCTGTGGCTTCTGAATTACATAAAACATATTTTGCTTGATGTAATACTAATGGTACATAAAACACATTATAGGCAAGCAATGGGCCAATAATTGGATACCTAAGAGGAATCAGATCGTGCGCAAGAACTATCGATCTAACTGAACTAAATAAAGGAGCCTCAGGCAAAGGAGACAGAAGATAATCCGAGCCACTTTCCTTGATAAGGCTAGGAATAGAGGTTTGAACCCAATAAAGTCTATTTATATGTCCTTGGATTCCATTGTCTGGCGATAAGTTTGAAGGTATCTTTATAGTCTCACTCTTAGAAATCTTGAAAGGGTCAAGACACCTTACTAAATCTGGAGAAAGGGATGAAATTAAATTTTCAGAGACTACACCTATTCCGGTGTTTTTCTTTCCAATATAGCTCCCATTGAATAAAGCTAGAGCCACACTCACTATCATTAATGATTCACTTATATTAAGCTCTCATCCATTCATAGAACAAAAAACACAAGCAAAGAAATGTTTAAGGCTTTATATCACTTTAAATTGTTTACAGAAGCCTACTTAATCGATAATCTCAACTGACCATATAAAAACAACAAATAAATAATTGAATGCTCATATTCAGCGAATAGCCACAACTTTTAAATCCAAAACTTTTATATTAAGATAGAAATCTTATATTATGAATAGAGTAACTTAATCCAAGTCAAGCTCCTTAATAGGCATATGCCAGAATTTGTTTACTTAATACGCAATGGAGACCTCTTCTGCATTGGGAGAACAGAAGATCTAGAACGGATTCAAAAGGCTTACAAGCCAGGCCTAATAGAAATTGCTCTTGAAAGCAATGACTCTAAGGAGATCTTAAAGATTCTGCAAAAAAACTATTCAGAAAGACGTCTGCCTGGATCAAATTATTACCGGCTAAGCAAATCAGAATTTATTCAATGCAAGAAAATATTAGAGAAGGGGGAAAATATTGATAATTTCAAGCCATTTTTTAGCGGAATAAGGCTAATAGTAACCTTTATAGCTGCATGGATTAGTCTCACACTATTAATTATAAAACTTGGCATTCAACCAATTTTTAATCAGTTCAGTTAATCAAAAGAGCTAATTACCTTAATATCCGTATTCTTTAAAGATATTAATCAAGTTAATTTTTACTATTGATTGTTTCCAAAAACCGTACTATAAATTGATTTTCTAAAATTTTAGGATATAGCCGAATGGCAAACAAAATAGAAACAACTGCTGTAAGGAAAAAGGTTGCTCCTTGTCCTATGGATCCAGGTTGATAGATATTAGAATTTAGGAATGGTAAATCAATTAGGGATCCAATAGTTCCCCAAACCAAGACCCAAAGGGAAACATAAGAAAAACCAAAAAATGTCTTTTTAACCATCTGCCTTCAGAATTCTAGGAGGAAATAAGTTACTACACTACAATAGAATAGATCTTTAGGAATCAAATCCTTATTTTCTATACCATTAAAGAAATTTTTAAAGTTCAATTCTTTGAAGTCAAATTTCAACCAATAAAACTTTAAAAGTATACTTAAATAGAAAGCCAAGTATATATATCGAAAATTTTATTTATAAAGGGTTAGAGGGACAGTTTAAAATAAATATTAGGACTATTAGCGTGGCTAAATTAATCTATGATTTCAAGTGACAATGAAATCAGAATCAATTAACCACTAGAACCAATCCTACAACAAGTAACTCAACACGAAATTATTATATTGATCATTTACGAAAGCCAGAATCCACCTTGTCGTAAAACCAAAAGATAGTTTTCCTTTCTTCCCTCCTGATTGGGAGAATTATCATTATTTTTTCTGATCTGACTACCTTTGCTTGCAAAGGCATAAGTTCTAAATGAATATAATCTATTCAAGATCGACTTGTATAGCGGCCATGTTAGCTGAGACATAGGATTTTAAAAAACCTATTCATTTAATAGCTAAGAATATGAGGAAGCTTAAATTACGTAATTATTTTTTCATGTATGAAAACATCCCCTCCCTTTATTCTCTATAGGGAGGGTTATCAAGCTGTTTTCTCTTGTGAAAAGTGCTTTCTTAGATTTTTGTACTTTTAATCAACTAGGAATCACCTTTTAAAAGTGCTGGGATATCCCAAGTAAATATCCCCCACTTAGTGAGCCAAAAAACAGTCCAGGCTACTGAAGCAATTATGGGGGTAAGTACTATTACAAGTCGAAAGTCAATCACAACTCAATAGCAGTGGAAGGAGCTCGATGATCCTACGTAACCAACGATAACTGGTCAAGCCACTTACCTAAAGAGAGTTTTATAACTCAATGCTTCCTTGTCTAGCTAAAGAGGCGCCTTCTCAAATGGGCTTCGACAAAATCTTATGGTTAGCTTCTAGGAATAGCAATACCTCTTAAAACCTTAGGAGTAGAAAGGCACCTAAAACGATTTTGGCGACTTGCTTTAGCTCAATCCTTCCATAGTTTTTTTTTCAGCAAGGCCGCCTCAGGAGGTAAAAGGTTTTATCTATATCTTGCTGAGCTTTTCGGATGTTAGTGAAATGAGGCAAAATAAAGATTCTTGAGCTCAGCCCATAATGCAATATCACTTTAAAGGCCATTTGCTACCAATATTTCTTGGATTATTGATTTGCCTATTAATTTCCAGTCCAGTTCAAGCAAGACTTGAAGTAGGAGATGAAGTACCAAATTACGTCCGATCGGACATCACAGGGTTCGATTTCCATGGTCAGGATCTTTCGAAGTCTTCAATCGCTGGCTCAGTAGCAAGGGATGCAAATTTTAGTGATGTAGACCTTCATGGAACAGTCTTAACCCTTTCAGACCTTAAAGGTTCAAACCTACAAGGCGTAAATTTAACCGACACCCTTTCAGATAGGGTCAACTTTCAAAAAACTGATCTTCGCAATGCTGTACTGACAAACATGATTGCATCAGGCAGTAGTTTTGCAGGAGCCAGAATTGAAGGGGCAGATTTTACCTATGCTGTTTTAGATAGTGATGATATAAAAAACCTTTGCAAAATTGCAGAAGGTACAAATCCAATAACTGGAGTGTCAACTAAAGAAAGTCTTGAATGTTCTGAACAGGGAGATTCCTATAAACCTGCCATGCCAGGGAGGTAAATAGCCTAGGGATACAGGAGGTTTCACAAATCTATCAATATCGTTGAATAACAAAGAAAATAAACTGCAATTTATGCTTGTTTGCGATATCAATGATCAGATAGAAAATTAATAATATGCTTAAAAATTTATTTAGCCGTTTCTCTACCCTCAAATAATTTAGCCAATTTTACAAAGTCTGAGCGAAATTTTATAAGAGTTTTTGTTTCTTGAAATCCTTGTTCTTTCAATAATTTCAGAAATTCTTTGCTAATACCAAATTTATCGTTTGAGGCCGATTTATTTGTAGTTTCAAGGTAAAGATTGGTTATATCAGAAAGGATTTCTTCATAAGCATTACGAGCAGATTCAGAAGAAAATCTCGTTCCATCAGACGCTAAGATGGATTTCTGTTCTCTAAGGAGTAGAAACAAAAGCAAGGAGGTTAAAGCAGTTCCTGCTATTGCTATACCAGCAATCTGCAAAGGACCTATAGTTGCAAACATTTGCATAATCTAAGTATATCAGCAAATTATAGTTTAATTATACTTAGTTAGAAAGACTAACAGGTTTACTTATGATTATTTAACACCAGAACAAATGCTTTTTTATTTATTTATTACCTTCATTTTACTTGAAGAAAATCCTCAAACATTAAAGAGTAAAAGCAAAAACCATCCAAAATTAAAAAAAATAAACCCTATTTAACCAGGACACATCCTTTTATTAGACTCTGAGCCGTCTTCATAACATATCTCTGGGTCATGTGGTTCGTATAAATGAGCATAGGAAACCAGTGGCAAGAAAAATACAAAAGAAAAAGTCAATGAGATTCCTATTAATTTCATGCCATTTGATAATCAACTTGAATATAACATAAATACAAATTAATTAAAGCCATACTCAAAGAAAATTTATTTCCAAAGCAAGTATAATAAATTTATAAACTACCTTTCCGGAGAGAAAGCAGTGATGGTAAGTTTTCAGGGTGGGGGGAATTCATCGTCTCAAGAAAAGTATATTTCAACAACCTTTAAAGAATCTTTTCTAAGGAATTTATTAATACTTTAGCGAACAATTTCATGAGAATTCTTCTTATCTTGGGAGTATTCATATTAAAACATGATGGGCTGGCAGTTCTGGATTGACCGTGGAGGTACATTTACAGATTTAATTGGAATCGGTCCAAATAAAGAATTTATTGTAAAAAAGGTGCTTTCAGAAAATCCAGATTGCCAGTTTGATCCTGCTACAAAGTGTATTAAAGAAATTCTAAAACTCAACCCAGAAAAGAAAATACCTCAAGGACTTATCAAAGAAATACGTTTAGGAACTACTGTTGCAACAAATGCTTTATTAGAAGGGACAGGTTCAACTGTTGTCCTTTTTTGTAATAAAGGGCTAGCAGATGTCATGAAAATTGGAGATCAGCAACGTCCTGATCTATTTTCTTTAAAAATAGAAAGGCCAAGATTTATAGCTCAAACAGTTATAGAGGTCTCAGGTCGAATCAATGCCAAAGGTGAAGAAATAGAACCCATAGATATTACCCAAGAAATTAAAGACATTATCAATCAATACAAACACAAAGAACAAATCTCAATTGCCATTGCTTTAATCAATTCATATAAGAACGCGACACATGAACTTCAATTAGAAAAATGGTTAAAGGAAATAGGATTTAGATCAATTATTTGTTCTCACCAAGTCTCACCGCTCCCTCGCTTAGTACCTAGGGGACAAACGACACTTGTTGAAGCCTCAGTAGCACCTGTACTTAAAAATTACCTACAAGAATTGAGGGGTTCTTTAGGAAAGTCAACCCCTCTTAATGTGATGGGTTCGAATGGAGCGCTTCTAATACCTCAATTGTTATTAGCAAAAGACACTATTTTTTCAGGTCCTGCGGGAGGAATGGTAGGAGCTATATCAATAGCGCGCATCTCTGGTTTTACCCAACAACCTCTTATAGGGTTTGATATGGGAGGCACCTCAACTGACGTTTTTTATGCAACCGCTGGTCAAGAAAATAACTGGCAACGTGATCCCGAAACAGAAATAGCTGGTCAGAAGTTAATGGCTCAAAGATTACCAATTCATACTGTGGCCTCCGGCGGTGGATCAGTTATCTATACAAAAAGAGGGCGCTTAAGAGTTGGTCCTCGTTCTGCAGGCTCTAATCCAGGACCCACTAGTTACAGACGTAATGGGCCTTTAACAATTACAGATGCCAATTTTCTTCTTGGTCGACTTCAATTAAATGAATTTCCAAAATGCTTTGGGCCTTTAGCGAATCAATACCCTGACATTAAAAAAGTTCAAAAAGAATTCAGAAATCTTGCTGATAAGTTAAATAGTACACCAGAAAAAGTTGCCGAAGGTGCTTTGACAATTGCTATAGAAAGAATGGCAGATGCAATTAAACAAGTTTCTATTTTTTGTGGACATGATATTCGCGATGCAGTTCTAATTGCCTATGGAGGTGCAGGAGGTCAACATGCTTGTCGTTTAGCTAATCAACTAGGTATTAAACAAGTTTTAGTTCATCCATTAGCAGGGGTGCTTTCAGCATATGGAATTGGAATTGCAAGCCAAACACATATCCAAACAAAAAATATTCGGGAAAAACTTGATCAAACCTTATTAAGAAGTCTTCATGAACTGCGATATAGAGAACAAAAAAGAGCAGAAATAATACTTTATAAAAACATGAATATTGAAAATCATAAAAGTCAATCAGAAACTAAATGTATTGCACGTGTAGAAATCCGCTACCAATCAAGTGAGCAGGGTTTAACAATAAATTTTGAAGAAGAAAGTACTATAAATAGTCTTATACAATGTTTTGAAGAAACACATCTTAAAAAGTTTAATTTTGTACCACTTCATAATGAACCTCTAATTATTGAGCGTCTAGAAATAGAAGTAATGGCCCCCTCATGCTTTAAAAGAAAAATACAACTTCAGTCCAAAAACAAACAAGAGATTAAACCCAAGTTGGTTCCAATTCATTTAGAGAGGTCAGGTTGGAAGTTAGTGCCCTCCTATAAAAGACTGGATCTAGTTCAAGATCTGTCTCTTACTGGCCCTGCACTTATTATCGAAGAAACAAGCTCAATAGTCTTAGAAGAAGGTTGGAATGCGATTATTGATAGCAACGGATGTCTTCTGCTTCGAGCAATTAATCCTGACACAAATACAATCATTGCTACTAAGCAACCAAAAGAGGAAAAAGAAAATACACCTAATCCAGTTTTACTGGAGTTATATCATCATCGTTTTACTGTAATTGCAGAAAAGATGGGAGACCGGCTAAAACAAACTAGTCGTTCTGTAAATATCCGAGAACGAATGGATTTCTCTTGCGCAGTTTTTAATAAAGATGGTTCATTAGTCGCTAATGCCCCTCACATTCCAGTTCATTTAGGTGCAATGGGTGAATCGATATTAGATCTTTTATCTCAGATCAAGGAGGGAGGAAGGAATCCTCTTCTCCCTTTAGAAACAGTGATTACAAATGACCCATACCATGGGGGAACACATTTACCAGACATTACTGCTATAACACCAGTTTTTGCTGGGCAAAAAACTCCACAATACTTTGTAGCTTGTCGCGGGCATCATGCAGATGTAGGAGGAATAACTCCTGGGTCAATGCCTCCTTTTAGTAAAAATATTTACGAAGAAGGTCTACTTCTCCGTAATGAGACATATGTAATTAATGGAGAGCATGACCATTCAACATGGATAAAACGTCTAAATGAAGGAAATAATCCGCCTCGTAATCCATCTGAAATGTTGGCTGACTTAGATGCACAAGTTGCCGCAAATCATTTAGGAGTTCAAGAATTAGAAAGACTTGTATCTCTTACTAGCAATGTAGAAGTCAAAACTTACATGGAACATCTTAATAAGAATGCCTCTTATGTAGTCCAAGAAATAATAAAAACACTTAATAATAATTATTTTACAGTTGAACTAGACAATGGGAAACAGCTATCTGTAGAAATTATTGTTGACAAGGAACAAGGCAAAGCAAAATTAAATTTTAGTGGAACTTCTTCACAAGGAAATGAAAATTTTCAGGCCCCATTAGCAGTAACCAAGGCTGCTGTATTATACGTCTTTCGTTGTTTATTAAAAGAAGATATACCTTTAAATGCTGGCTGTTTTGAACCACTTGAATTAATTATTCCGAAAGGTTGCTTATTAAATCCACTCCATCCAGCAGCTGTGGTGGCTGGAAATGTTGAAACATCCCAAGCATTATGTAATTTATTGTTTGGAGCTTTAGGGGTTTCAGCAGCAAGTCAAGGAACAATGAACAATCTCACATTCGGTAATTCTGAGCATAGCTACTACGAAACTATTGGAGGTGGGAGCGGAGCAGGTAATGGTTTTAATGGAACAGATGGCATCCAAACAAATATGACTAATTCACGAATCACTGATCCAGAGATCCTTGAAGAACGATACCCAGTAAGACTAGAAATATTTGAAATAAAGAAACAAAGCGGAGGGAAAGGGAAGTGGAAGGGTGGTAATGGCCTTTTACGAAAATTTCGTTTTCTGCAACCATTAACACTATCAATTCTTTCAAGTTCAAGAAGGATTCCACCCTTTGGGCTCAAAGGTGGACTACCAGGCAATACGGGCTCTAATCATCTTGAGAAAACGGACGGAAAACTAGTCGACATAGGTGGATGTGCCACCATTCAAATGAAAACTGGTGAAGCAATTATTATTACGACACCAGGAGGTGGTGGGTATGGCAAGCTAAGCCAACATATCGACTAATTCTTAATGAGGTAATCGGATGGAAGAATCCAAGTCAAAAGGACAAGATCCATTGCAAAACGAGAGTTTAAACAACTCCAATAAGGAAATAGACAACTCTGAGCAAGAAACTGCTGAACTAGAGGACCAAGAGCAAACCCAACTCAAAGCTGCAATGCTTGACTGGAAAAGGAAAGGAAATACTCAGCTCGCCAATGCTTGTGCAGATGCATTAGGGGCAACTGAAGAGAATAAGGAGCTAAATGATCAGGATGATGAACAGACAAAGGAAATCAAAGCCAAAGTAGAGAGAATCGAAGCAGAAGCTGAGCTAAAACGAATCAAGATAGAAGAAAGTTTTTCAAATAGACCACAATCAAACACAGATGAACAAGAAGAAACAAAAACGAAGGCAGAGGAAAGTAAAAACATTAATTCGGAATTCCAACTATTTAATAACACTCCAAAGGAGCCGGAAAACTTAATAGAAGAAGTGAAAGCACAAGAATTTGAAGCCCAAAAAGAAAAATTTAATAATTTACCAAACGAAACAGTGCCAAATGAAAAGTCAACATATATATTTCCTAAAAATACAAAAGGAATAGAAAGCAATCCCTTTATTCAAACTGGCAATGAAAACAATATAGAATTATTTAAAAAGCTTACCAATACTAAATTTGTACTCCAAGTAGTTGCATTGATTCTAATCATTGAAATTGGAAGAATAATTTTTCTTATAGGATAAATTTAGCGTTCTTAAAAAGTTATAAGAATCAAACGCTATAAGAATCTACCTTCTACGATATTAAATCTAAACTAATAAATTAGGAAATCAATAAAAAAATTACGATGCTTAAATAGTTGTGATTTTGTAACCTTCATTTTAAAAAAAATCAAATCAATATGTAATATTGTCAACTTTGTCAATACTGAGTGAGCATAGCACCTGATAGAAGTAAGAACGCCTATAACAATTCCATGCCATTTATTACTTTCTAAGGAGCATTGATACTGCTATCCACAAGATTGAAAGAAAGACTAATAACAATCAACTGATCTAACAAAGAGAGATCACTAAAAGGCCAGACAGATTGGGAAGAAATTCCTAAACCTATTGAGATGGAGAAATCAGTACTTTAAAGCGACTCAAAGAATCGAACCTTTTACCTGCTAGCTAGATATGGAGCTATATACTAAAGAATGGTTACTTAGGCACTATCAATAGTGCTTTCTACTGATGACGCGAATACAAATTTTGTCTAAAATTTATATGGCCGGGTGATGGGGCTCAGTCGGCCTGCAGAAAAGGAATAATCCTCAGTTCTGCACCTGAGAATTATTCCTTTCCAATCATGTGTTGCAAGCATGAAATTCAATCGATTAAGTCAATCTGAGCGAATACATGGCAGATTTGCCATGGTAATGGTCTTTACTTTTCTCCTTTTCGAGTTTTTAAAAATTCATTAATTTACTCACTAATTGAAGTTAACCAAGAGAGTTATGAATTGATAATAACCACTAGAAGTAGAAGAAAGAGTCTGGATATATTGCCGAGCAAGGCCAATTCCTAATCACCGTCCAGTGATATCTCGTACTATTTTATCCCATTTTTTTGCTGCCTCCTTATTACAGTTATATCTATTTATCATGCCTATAATCTTCTTCGATAGGAATCCATAAGAAAAGATCAATAAAGATATAATCAAAAGTACTTGGACAATAGAAGTAATAAAATGACTGTAGATAGGAGCAAGATATGGTTTAATAATTACCTCTAGATAATTAGCGACAAAATATGATATATAATAATAAAGCCGGTTAGAAGCAACAATGACAATTGCTGTTAAGCCAATTGTCCTTATTAATTTACTGCTCTTTTTCACTATTTAAACTAAATTAGATTGTGATAGTAATGGTATCTCATTACGAATGCAGTATTAATTGGATATCATTATTTTTAATTTATTAAGCGTAGGAACTTATCCTGCAAAATTACTAAAAATAGTTAATATTTTTTTAATCCTCTGCAGCCTCAAATTGACGTAAAAGCCTGAAACCTTTTCTTATAATCAAAATTGCTCCATAAGCACCCAAAACAAGTGGAAGGGTAATCAACGGATTAACACTCATATCATTAACAATCTTTTGGCCAGCTGAATAGTCATGTCCATGACAAGGAGAAAGGTAGATTAAACCTCCAAGAATCAAACCCCAACCAATAATTGACAAAATTCCATCGCGAGACTTCCCTTCATAAAACCTATCAAGACCCGCAGGCCAACCAATAGAAAGAACCAAAAGACGGGTAATAGCCTTCTTCTCTTCTTTCCTAAACATTTAATTTTTACAAAGATGTAACTATAGGTAATTTGATAACGTATTTAGGCCAATAGCCATTCTATGTAGAGAAAGCTTTAAAATTCGCCAGCTTTTAAATTTAATTGAAGATTTCATTACTTGAAGATTACAATTTAATAGCAATAAGTTTAATAATATTAGATTGACTTTTTATTCATCTTTGAGCATTAAAAAGACATGGATGTTTCTTTCTCTAATGCCCTAGAACTAAATAAAATGAGTTCCACAACTGCTGTTATAATATGGGTAATGCTATCTTTTCTAATTGTACTAATTACTGTTACGATCTTAGTATTTAGGAATCAATATGCAAGCAAGGTGAAGATTGAAATGAAGCCTGACAAAAAGTCTTCTTTAAATCCAAACTCAAAAGGATTTTAAAAGAGATCAATAAACAAAGTCACCACCATTTGTTTTAATTCGCAAAGTGTCTGCAATTTGCCAAAGCCCTAATTACTAAAAGGACATGCTCAAAACCTATATAAGAACGTAATTTTATGAACTAATAATGCATTTGAATACAAATGGTGGAAGAATAAGAAATAAAGTTTTTTCTCATCAATGGAACGCTGGTTGTCCCAGCCATCACTTTCCGGCCTTCTAGGAACTGTGGTTGCCTCTCTTTCAATAGGAACACTATTTTTAATAAGGCAACTCTCTAAAGATTCGAAAAAGAATCACCAAGACGACAAAGCTCTTCTTAAAGAACTCCTAGAGGGCTTCGGGCTTGAGGTTCCAGAAGAGTTACAGGATACTCACAATAATATTATAGAAACCATTAAAACACCCTAAGTCAATCTTTTGTACTACACCTATTCTTCCCAACCAAATGACTTTATATATTCAAAGTATTCCAATACAATTGAAATACTATACTTTCTAAAAATACTTTTATGTCAATTCGAAGCTTAACGACAGAAACCCGCCGAAGGATTGAAAAACTTATTTACAAAATATCTAAAGGTCAACCTATTACTTTAAAGGAAAGGATTCAGGTTGAAAAGTATTCATTACATATCCCATTCATTGCCAGTAAATTAAAAAAAGCACAAAAAAATAGATGTATTTTAGAGCATGATGGTTTAATTTAACAAGGGTTCTATTCTTCCATTAAAAACCAACAAAGCTATAATTTAACGATACCATAGGTTAACAAGATATTATCACATGTTTCCTATTTAAAATTCAAAAGAATCACTCCAAATTAATCTAAAGGAGAATTCACAAAAATATTTTTTACGTCTATAACCGAAACGGTCTATATCAAAAGTTGTTCTCTAATCAATATTGAAATTTACAGTTTCACCTATGGGCATTCACTAATATTGTTGTAGGGAAGGAAGAATCAATTATTAAGCTCAAGCCAGCGAATGAGCAACTGACAGACAAAGCTAATTTACTCCACTAAGATTGGATAAAGCAACAGGAATCCAATTGCCTAATATGAATAGCTGATAATTCCATTGTTTCGTATAATTTTTGTACATACATCCTATTGCTTGCTGTGGGCACGCATAAAGGAATCTATTAGATTATTTATATACAAAGTTAATATTATTTCCCAAATCACACCTTGTAAGAATCAGGCTTGAATTCTGATCACTTCATTTCATGTCCAAGCAAAAGAAATCATTAATTGCTTAAATGGTTTAGATACATCTTTTACTATGGCAAACCCCCTTGAAGAAAAAAATGAACTAGCCTCACTAATTATGAAATATATTTCAACTGCTTCATTTGTAGCAATGTCAATTGGGATAATTTACAATGGAATTTCACTTAGCAAGTTAGCTAATATTCAAGAGCATTCAACAAGAGCCTTATTAATGCATCTTCATAAGGGGCATAATCATCCTCATGAAAATAAGTAATAATTAATTTCACCCCACCTCCTTGCCTTTGATTTCAGAATAGGCAACTAAATTAACGATAAAATAAAAAACCTTTTTTAAAGTTATGTTCTTTCGCTCTAACTTCATGTCTACTCGTCAGTGCTGAAGGTATAAAACAAATATTTAAAGGGACGAGGGTAAGCTTTTGAGTTGATGAGTTTAAGCGACTGGCCATAGCCATCCAACTTAGAGATTCCTTTCCAAAGCAAAATTCAACACTAATCTTTTGCATAAGCATTGAGCCCTCTCTTTTGTTTAATATGCTTGTCAGATGATTTAAAGAAGTTAATGAGTAAGCAAGTTTGGCAAGCTCAAGACGGCGAGTTGTTCGACTCAGAAGAAGAGTGCCTCCTTCATGAGAGAGCAAGTCTATTTTTAGTTGATATGAACCATAGCGAATCAGACCGAAATGAAAGACGCTGGGGAATGCAAAAAAATTTCAGCAGATTCTTTCTAGAAGGATTTCAGCGTAAGGAAGATTTCTGGAAATATGCAGATAGTTTCAGGATCTTAGCTGACATTCTGGATGGGAAGAGACTCGACCTTCCAAGGAACAACCCTCCCTCTTAGGCATTCATGCAGCTGAATAGATGTCTCATTGATTTTTCGTTAATACTATTGAAATTTCGAGCTTAAATTGTTCATTGCTATTTCAAAAAAAAGTCCCTATACCGCAGAATTACTATCTGAATCAAAATGAATAATCTTGGTTAGTTGTGCTTGGATTAAAACAGCCTTTGCAATCTTTTTATTACTAGTGGCAACACTACCAATAGCTGTAAGTGGAAGTCCACAGCCTAAGAAAATCAATGAGGCCGTAAGTCCTCTGCGGTCAGCAGTTTCATAAGCAATCCCTAAGGAAATCAAAGTCCCAAAAATTGCCAAAAATGCACCAATCCATCTACAAGCCTCTCCTGAAAGCGATTTGGCACCTTCAGCCTTCAAAAACTCATTTTCAATTGCTTTCATTTTTTCTTTAACCGATTGTTCATTCATAGCAATTAAGCAACTTAACTAGACATTTTGAATGCTTACTGCTCATATTCTCATTGCATCAAATTAAAAGTGATAATTTAAAAGTATCAAAAGTTTTTCTTGATTACCAATTTAATTTTCAAGAACTTTATTATTCGCTAAGAAAGGAGGTTTGAACATTTTTTCTTTATTGCAAGCCAACTGCCTTGCCTTCTCTTCTTGGATCAGCTGCCCCATGCCATAGGCCATCTCTTAACTGTATTAAGGCTAAACCACTACTGAAAGATCTGGTCTTTACCCGATGCCCAAGAAGCTCTAATTTTTTAACGATATCTAATTGGTCTTTGAACCAAAAAGCATTTTTTTCCAAAATAGTCTCTGTTGGTCTCACCGAAAGATGGCTAGTCTCAACTGCTTCTTTAGGAGGAAGACCTAAGTCAAGTAATTTAATAATTGCATTTGATAAAAAATGTGGAATCACCCATCCGCCTGGTGAACCAATTGCAATCACAGGCCTATTACCACTAAAGACAATTACCGGTGACATGGAACTCATTGGTCGCTTTTTAGGACCTACACGGTTAGAAATAGATTTTCCTCCAATGCTCGGAACAAATGAAAAATCAGTTAACTGATTATTTAAAATCATACCGCCAGAGATATAACGACTTCCAAAAACCGTTTCAACTGAGCCCGTATAACTAGCAATATTTCCATAAATATCTACAATTACTAGATGAGTTGTACCACCTCCAGAAGTACGAGGTTGACTTGCAAGATCCAATAACTCACTACCCCTAGGAGTCCCTGGTAGTGGAGACAGATGCGCCTTATTTGGTTTTATAAATGCAGCTCGTTCCTTGATATATGAATCTTCTAATAAACCGTCAACTGGAACAGGCCAATCAATCGGATCTCCTATCCAATGAGAGCGATCAGCATCTGCAAGTCTTAAAGATTCTGCTAGGTAATGCCAGGAGAAAACGTTCTTTTTTTCGTTATTTCTTGGCATTAAAATTTCAAATATCCCAAGAGTTTGCAATAACGCTATTCCACCACCACTAGGGGGAGGAAAAGTGCACACACGCCACTTCCTATATGGTCGGCAAATTGGATTGCGTTCGTAGATTTGATAATTAGCCAAATCATTAAGAGTCATTGTTCTAACATTTGCTCCGTCTAGTTGATACTTATTCAAGTCAATTAATAAATCTTTAGCAATGTTTCCTCGATAAAATTCTTCTACACCTAGATCTGCAATCCTTGTCAAGGTTCTAGCTAAAGCCTTGTTTTGGAAAGGGATATTTTTATTAGGGAGGTCGCCATTAGGGAGATAAAGAGATTTAAAAGCATCGCTGTGGTTAATCCCAATACGCTTAGCCAAAAAGATAGAGCTAAGGAAACGTGGACTGGGTAAAAATCCCTGCTCGGCAATACGTATGCTCTCTTCAAAATTTTCATTCCAAGGTAGACGTCCAAATCGACCATGCCCCTCCCAAAGCAAAGCTGTTGTCCCAGGAACTCCAATAGCAGAGAGGCTTTTGGTTGCTTTAATCCAAGACAAAGGGGTGCCATCTTCATTTAGCCAGTCATCCTTGCCTGCTCTACTAGGGGCAGTTTCTCTGCCATCAAGAGCGTATAGAAATTTCTTCTGCTCATCCCAATACAAAAGAAAGCTACCTCCTCCAAGTCCAGAACTCTGAGGTTCAACAACAGTCAGCACCGCTTGTGCAGCAACTACTGCATCCATTGCGGTTCCTCCCCTCTCTAAAATTTTCAATGCTGCATCACTAGCTAAAGGGTTAGCCGTCACAGCAACTGCACGACCAGTAGCCGTTGAAACCACAGAATCTTTCGACTGTAAAGTTTCAGGGGAATCCCAATTAACTTGAGCAGAAGTAGGAAAAAAAGACGAAAAGAAATACAGAGTAATCTTTGTTAAAACAGTTAGCCAGAAAATATGGAGAGTCATTGTCTCCTAAATCAAAAAAGCAGATCAAAGAGTCTTAATTCTAAAGGTAGACATATCTACTAAGCATCGTAAATCTTGCAACGTGACCTAATGAGGAATAGAGAGAATTCTTGATCCCAAATTCTTCTCATGTATCAACCGATTGAAATAAAAGAGCAGAACAAATAAACCTCACAAGTAAAAACCCCTGTGCGCTATAAAGGCTGTCTTCTTACATCACGCAATGCAGTCTCAAGGTCGTTTATCAGAAGTTCGCCTAGTTGAACGCTTAAAGCAATTCCCTATTGAAAAATGGGAAAATCTTACAGATAGTCAAAGGAATTACGCCAAAAAAGCTTGGGGAGTTCTTACGTACAAGTGGAGATGGCAAATCGCACTGAATATTCCATACCTTGCAATTTTCCTTTTAGATAGGAGTATTCCAGCTGTTCATCAATTCAATATGAATCTATTGGCCTCTATTGCTGCCAAGCTCCCCATTCCTTCTTTCGTCTCTTCATGGATAGGAGTCGGCTAGGACAGCAAGAAATGTTCAAAGAAGGGGAAAAACGTGCTGCCCTTGCAAAACCAAATCATTCCTCTTCTTCCTTCCGCCCTCTCATGCCTCTTTTGACGGAAAAACTGAGCGCACCAAAAAAGAATATCGCTAAGCATCCCCAAAAAAGCCTCTCAATAAAAAGCAAAACAGGGCTACCAACTTGAATCGCAGGATCAAATAAAAAATCCATAAAGACTAAAGAAGAAAGCCTCCAGACAAAAGGGGCTTTTGCTCTTAATAGGACCGATTGCACCCCATCACCCGGCGCCCAAAAGGAGGTTAACCACTGTCAAGGGTTTTGTCATCAGCAGATACACGCTATTCATGGGGGCGGCCACACCTTAAGAAAGAAAAAACACTATTTGTAGGGGGTTGATTTTATTGGCGATTGATCTTAGAAAATAGGTTCCCCATCACCCAGGCCCGAAGCATAACGCGAGGGTCTTTTTTATTGCCTCTCAGCTCGCTGAGCCTCCGAGAAATGTCAGGGTAACGAGCGACGCACAATAAGCTCTTAAATGCACTGCATTATTTTGATAATGCTAAGTAAGAATTTACAGAGGGAAAGGCGAAAATCTACCAATCGAAAAATAACAGCAGTAACAAAGCAAAAGCTTATAAAGCACAACGCATATATCTTAACTATTAAAAGCCAATAGACAGCAAGATCTAAAAGACAGGGAGAGTGGATACCTTTTAGCCTCCAATAGGAAATACTAAAAACACAGTCCCAGATAAAAGATATTAATAATTCGAGAAAGAAAAGTGATAATAGTTGTCATCCAAAATATTTAGAGGCACATTTATTAATTGAAATCATTTCATCATTTCCTTTGTCAAGAATTAGCTTAAGACTACAATCACAAAAATTTTCCAGGGATTTCTTTGGAGCACCTAAGATAATTGGACTCTGCCTTGCACTAAGAATGCATTCGTCAAGCTGATTTTCAGGGTAAGCAAAAGCCCTTAAAGAGAATGTCAAGCAAATTAACAAAGTTAAGAATACATATCTCATAAACTTATTTTCAATTCATTAAACATAATGAGTCCAATAATCAAATCTTTTTAATGATACTAAGCAATAAATAAAAAATAGAACCTATAACGTACAATCAACACTTCTTATGACAAATACCCAATAACTACTTCTTACCGGGAAAGAATTGAGCTTCAACGCACATGAGAGGAGATACGGATAACCGCCCAAAGGGTATAAGTAAAAACCCCTATGCGCTATAAAGGCTGTCTTCTTACATCACGCAATGCAGTCTCAAGGTCGTTTATCAGAAGTTCGCCTAGTTGAACGCTTAAAGCAATTCCCTATTGAAAAATGGGAAAATCTTACAGATAGTCAAAGGAATTACGCCAAAAAAGCTTGGGGAGTTCTTACGTACAAGTGGAGATGGCAAATCGCACTGAATATTCCATACCTTGCAATTTTCCTTTTAGATAGGAGTATTCCAGCTGTTCATCAATTCAATATGAATCTATTGGCCTCTATTGCTGCCAAGCTCCCCATTCCTTCTTTCGTCTCTTCATGGATAGGAGTCGGCTAGGACAGCAAGAAATGTTCAAAGAAGGGGAAAAACGTGCTGCCCTTGCAAAACCAAATCATTCCTCTTCTTCCTTCCGCCCTCTCATGCCTCTTTTGACGGAAAAACTGAGCGCACCAAAAAAGAATATCGCTAAGCATCCCCAAAAAAGCCTCTCAATAAAAAGCAAAACAGGGCTACCAACTTGAATCGCAGGATCAAATAAAAAATCCATAAAGACTAAAGAAGAAAGCCTCCAGACAAAAGGGGCTTTTGCTCTTAATAGGACCGATTGCACCCCATCACCCGGCGCCCAAAAGGAGGTTAACCACTGTCAAGGGTTTTGTCATCAGCAGATACACGCTATTCATGGGGGCGGCCACACCTTAAGAAAGAAAAAACACTATTTGTAGGGGGTTGATTTTATTGGCGATTGATCTTAGAAAATAGGTTCCCCATCACCCAGGCCCGAAGCATAACGCGAGGGTCTTTTTTATTGCCTCTCAGCTCGCTGAGCCTCCGCTCCTCAGTAGAACTTTTCAAAATCATGGAAGATGCTGACAAAATGCAAAATAAGCTTATTTGGACTATTTAAATTTCCTAGCGACAAAGCTTTCTAATTAAATTGTATAGATATGAAAATTAATTCAATAGTCTTTGCGTTAAATGCATAATCCTCATGAATAAAAGATAAGCCTTATCCCCTCATTTTCAAAAGTAATGATTATATCTTTGAAATTATAGGTAAAGCAAGTATCGTAAATTGACAGGTGATGAAGTCTTCCCCAAAGCAAGCAATAGAAGTATTTACCTCTGATCTTATTCTCCTTTCTGAAAAGATTTATACACCTTTCCTTGCAACTTACAATACTTTAAGTCATTATTTTTGTTTTTAAAAATGTACAAATTCAAAATATGCCAAAGCTCCCTGGCAGGATCCGCTTAAAAATGTAAATAATGGGAAATCAAATAGCCAATAATGCTTCCTGTAATTCACTCTATTCAAGAGCTATCAATCTGTAACGAATGCCTAGCAAAATAAAACCTTCTAAAGGATTAAGGTGTTACAGCTTCTTTCGCTGAGCAAAAAGAAGCGAAACGCTCAGCCTCCAAAAGAAAAATACTAAGGCGTGTAATGCGTCAAGAGGCAAAGACAAAAGTTTAATGGGTCAAAAGTATTAAAACTACTTGTCGCATTAGCGTTTTAAGTTAGTATGATCATACTAATCCTTAATATTTCTATATCAAAGAAATTCTAATTTGTAATGCCATTCATTAATTTAATCATGTCGATAGTGCTTACAATTATGACTCCATCTGATTTTTATTGTGATGGTTCTCCCCTACATGCGACTGTATACAACAACTTTAATAGCAAAGAGGAAAGAACAAGTGATATCGAAGAACTAGATCAAGATTCCTATATATTTTTAAATTGGAGAGAATATGAAATAAAGGTTCCTATCTCCGGCTATGGGAAGCTAAGTTTCACTGATAGATTTTGGACATGGAGCTATATCAAGGAAGGGAAGTTAGATGTGAATCATCCAATATTTAAAAGACAATATCCTGGAGGGAGAATTGTTACTTATTTTTGCGAGGCAAACATAACTTAACTCTTATGTTCGTACTCGCCTATTATTTTTAAGAATATGCAATTGAAATCAATAAGTAAAGGTTGTATTATTGTCATCCATAGCTGAAGGAACAATATATATAATTTGAATAGATTCTTGTTTTCTATTATCTCAGCCCTAATAATTATCGATGGCACATTGGTTGAGCTCTAATTTCATAAACCTATCATGATTTTTATATTTAATTTTTTTAAAAATTACAAAAGCATAAAGTAAACTTAATTATCTACATTTAATATTGTAAATGATGTGCTAGAGGACATTCTATTCTTAAGTTCAGGCTGCTTATATTCATGAAAGAAAGCAAATAACATCATTATCAGAGGAGAAATAAAGGCTGCTGCCACACATAAGGCAACAAGCTGAGTAGGTCTGAGCCAATAATTTCTGACTAAAGGATCACCACATTGTCCGCAAACCATAACTCCATCTATTCGTTTCTCATGAATCTGATAACGGGGAGAGCAATAAGGGCAATGATATTTCGCCATTGAAAACGCATTCTGTATTTGTATGTAATGAGCTAAATCCGCTCATGCTTTTAATAAAGGTTAACCCCTCCTTCTAAAAAAGAGACGTATAATTAAATCAAAGCTTAAATAATCATACGAATGCTCTAACCATTAGATCCTTAAAAGAAGAAGAGCTACTTGCTGAAGACATAAGATCATCAAATGATCAATCTTTTAATAAATTAAGCAAGGAAGTTCTTACAAACCCACAATCCTCACACAAAGGACCATTAGCCTTTTATCCCTCCAAATACCTCATTAACACTTTTGTGAACAGCCAACATAATTTTGTCTCTCAGTTCCAAAACCTGAACAATATCAAGCTTTCTGGACTAAAGGGCCAAGCTTTAAGAGTGAGCTCAGAAGACATCCCAAGCAAGTCCGATATCAAGAGGGTGGTTCCTAAGCGATGCTTCACTCGCCAAACCACTACATCTCTGGCCTATTTAATGCAATCACTAGCCATTCAAGCAATCGTAATTTTTGCTGGATTGGCTATCCCCTTATCGAAAGCAATGGTTCCTATTTGGATTGTTTATGCATTCATTTCTGGCACAACAGCAATGGGGTTTTGGGTCATCGCTCATGAATGCGGGCATGGTGCCTTTTCCGACAATCGCAAAATTGAAACAACAATTGGTTATATTCTGCACTCAATTCTTCTTGTCCCTTACTTCTCATGGCAACGTTCACATGCTGTTCATCATAGATTTACTAATCACATAACAGATGGCGAAACCCACGTGCCATTAGTAATTGAGGGAAACGGTACAACCGAAAAGGCAGGAGCTGAGAATGATATTGAAACGTATCGAAGACTAGGAAAATTTCGATATGGACTCCTTCAACTTGTAATGCATCTTCTATTTGGTTGGCCTGCTTATTTACTAGCTGGGAAGACAGGAGGAGCAACATATGGGACTTCAAATCACTTTTGGCCAAGAGCACCCTTCTCGTCGAAACTATGGCCATCAAATTGGGCAAAAAAAGTTTGGATTTCTGATTACGGAGTTGGTGTAGTTATAACTGCACTTTGCCTATGGTCTATTCATTCTGGAATATCTTATGTAATCGCATTTTACTTAGGTCCTCTATTAGTAGTGAATATATGGCTTGTCGTCTATACATGGCTGCACCATACAGATACAGATGTGCCGCACCTTGCTGACTCTGGGTTTTCTTTTATGAGAGGTGCATTTCTTTCCATTGATCGCCCTTATGGAAGGATTTTAGATTTCTTACACCACAGAATCGGTTCTACTCACGTAATTCACCATATAGCTCCTAACATTCCTCACTATCATGCAAGAGAAGCAACTCTTGCAATTAAGAAAGCTTTCCCAAAGGTATATCTTTTCAATCGATCACCAATTCATAAAGTACTTTGGAATGTCGCGACCTCATGCATCGCTGTAAAAAGAGAAGAAGGTGGAGCTAGATATATCTGGCAAGCACCATCAGAACAGACATCCAACTAGGTCACAGCTTGAAAGATACTGAGAGTAAAGGGTAAAAATCTCATCCTGACTTGGGGAATAGGTCTGTAAATTGTCGAAAGTTATTCAATAGAGCAAAATAGTCAATTTAAAGAAATGAACAGAAGAATATTTAAATTCCCTTGCTCTATCCCACCCATGTGTAATGGTAATAATAACGAATGAGTGCTCATGCTTACTTTTATTTTTACCATTGGCTTCGATATCATATTTGCACTAGCTGTAATGACTGGTATATGGATCTATTTCAACAGAGAGAATGAAAGTGTATTAAAGATGAAGGATGTCGTGATAGATATATCAAGTGATTTTTCTAACCTCCAAAAAGATTTAAAGGTACTTAAAGGTTTAACAACAGAAATTGCCCAGCCTCTTCTCAACCCAAGAGTGATTGATGTTGCAAGCAATCCATTACCATCCTCAGGCGAAGATCAAATAGGAAACACATAAAGATAATTATGATTTTATTAACCAGCAGTTGCGTCAAGAAAAGAGAATACTAATTTATCCTTAAAGTCAAAGAATTCTTAGTTATCTTATATTTGAGCAGGATAAATCGATCTAATATTCAATCTCTTATCCAAACAGCTAGGCCTCCACCTCGACCTCTTGCTGCTAAACATTTTTTGTTCTCATCCATACTAATGAGAGCAAAAAAAGGAAAATTATTTTCTTTTGGGATCACTAAATCTCTAGAGAATAAGATACTTGTTCCAAAGACAAGTTCAATCCTTTCAAAATAGAACATCAGAAGTGGTTGTGAGCCTTGCAAATAACCAGAGCCCATGAATCTCAGAGATAAAGCCCCAAACTGAATAGAACTACTAATACAAAATTTTTCTGATAATTTAATATTTTTTAATTCTAAGCTAGCTGAAAAAAACTTCAGTAATGAACTAGAAATCGAGTCAATTTTCTCTTCTCCATTCTTCCAAACAAAAAGAAACCTCCAAAGACCAATTAAAGAGCCAAGTTCAATTCCACTTCCATCCTTCCTTGCTAATTTCTCAAGCTCCAAAAGTTCATTTATATTTGAAATACCATAAGGGGCTTCCAGAATATTTTTTTTGTCATCAGAATGATCGCTCAGCAAAGGATTGGAGGTCTTAATTTTTAAAAGCCATAAAACATAAACCCCTACAATGAGCAAAATCAAGTCTATCAAAACAAAATTGAAGAGGTTCATCCTTACTTATCTTCGTTAATGGGAGGTTGGTGCAATGAAAAATCAATCAATGCAAATTACAATTCAACCAATTCTATATTACTTATCAATCCTATCAAGTACAATATGGGCAATGCCATCAAAAACAGTTAAATAATTTACTATATTAGCACAAATAAAAACCATATTTCTTCAATGGTGTAAATCAATAATATTATTATTTAATTAACAAATAATATCATTAATTGGTGAAAGAATCAAGCAAGAAAAAAATTGGTATTGAAGTAAAAAGGAAATGATTTATTGAGGCAAGAAGAAAATTCTAGGAACTAAAAGTATTTCAGCTTTTTAGAATTTACAAAAAAAACAAATTCCACTAAATACGACCGAAGCTTAAGCATTAAGAACAGCGCTCATCGAAAAAAGGATAGAGGAACGTATAAAAATGTTAGAACTAACAAAGCCATTCAAAAATTATTCCGCTATAAAACAAACTAATCATGAGGAGGGGCTGTCGGTGCAAGCGAACACCCGGTTCACTTTTGGTATAAACCTTATCCAAAAACCAAAAGGGAATACTCCAGACAATAAAATCAATTAAAGCCCTTTAACCACAATAGAAGTTAAAGAATCGGACTAAACCAGAGAAGTGTTTGTCGCCGACTAAAGATGAAAACATTATTTAGCCTTACAAAAATCTTGCTCATCCCATTGATAAGGATAAAAATGGCATATTCGCACCTCAAATCTTAGAGGTTATTTTGGAATGAATCAAATTAACTGCCCAGAATGTGGCAAAGTCTTCAAAATCGACGAAACTGGCTATTCAAATCTCCTCAAGCAAGTAAGAGACGAGGAATTCGAAAAAGAACTAAAAACACGAATTGAATTGGCTGAAAAAGATAAGATCAAGTCAATTGCACTTGTTGAGAAGAATATAAAAATCAAGGTGAATGAGTCTATGAATTGTAAAAACACAGAAATACTTAATTTACAAGCCAAACTAAATGCCGCAGAAGTAGAAAAGAATTTAGCAGTATCTGAAGCTAAGAACTCTATAGAGAGAGAAAGAGATGCAGTGGCATATCAACTAAAGACAATCAATGAGAGCAATAGTATTAATCAAAAACTTGCAATCAACGAAGTTACCATTCAGTTTAAAGAAGAACGCGATGAACTAAAAATACGTCTTGAAAAAGCTGAGCTAGAAAAGCAACTGGCGGAGAAGTCCTTAAAAGAGAAATATGAAATTCAAATTAAAGATCGAGATGATGCTATTGAAAGACTTAGAGATATGAAACTAAAGCTATCAACAAAAATGATAGGTGAATCGCTTGAGAAGCACTGTGAGACAGAGTTTAATCACTTTAGAGCAACAGCTTTTCCTAGAGCATATTTTGAAAAAGATAATGACACGACTACTGGAAGTAAAGGAGACTACATTTATCGCGAATCAGATGAGGCCGGTACAGAGATAGTATCAATTATGTTTGAGATGAAAAATATTAGTGACACAACTTCAACCAAAAAGAAGAACGAAGACTTCTTAAAAGAGCTAAACAAGGATAGGATTGAAAAAGGATGCGAGTATGCAATCTTGGTCTCATTACTTGAACCCGATAGTGACTTCTTTAATTCCGGCATCGTTGATGTTTCTCATCGGTTCCCAAAGATGTATGTTGTTCGACCACAATGTTTTTTGCCTATCATCACACTCTTACGTAATGCAGCAATGAAGTCTCTGAAATACAAGTCGGAGCTTGCTCAAATAAGATCACAGAATATTGACATAACAAATTTCGAAGAAAGTCTAGAAGTATTTAAAAATGCTTTTGGCAAAAATTACAGCCTGGCCTCAAAGCGTTTCGAAACTGCTATTCAAGAAATCGAAAAGTCAATTGACCATTTACAGAAAACCAAAGACGCTTTACTTGGGGCAGACAGAAATCTAAGGCTGGCAAATGACAAGGCTCAAGAGGTTACTGTTAAAAAATTGACGAGGAACAACCCTACAATGGCAAACAACTTTCAAGCCCTAAGGGATCAGAAGGCGGCTTAAGCCATATTTAACCTGCTAAAAAAAAGAACGAGCCTTTAAAAAAGAATCGTAAAGAAGTATTAGTAATCTCAAAAGTATATTGCTAACTTGATAGAAACTAATCAGCTACGTCATGCTGATAGAAATCATCGGCAATAGCACACCACTTGTTGCAATATTTCTACTTGGAACTGCAATTTATTTTGGGTTTCAGGCCAGCAAAGAAGATCAAAACCAACCAAATACTAAGTAGATACTCTTAATAGCATTAGGGGGACATCCCCGTTCATTTGAAGCTTTTGGATGAAAGCCCATTATCTTTGAACTTACGCATCCAACATTTGCTAGAAGCACGTAGCTCTATCTAATGAATTCCTTAAGGCCAATCAGGAAATAATAAAAAGATATACTTAGTTACCAACTTATGTTTGGTTATTTCATCTTGCAAGTTAATCTGACATTTTTAACAAGTCTCTGTAAATGGTGGCTAAAATGCATATGAAACTACTTAAATCAACTATCTTCTCTTATTCCCTAATGTTAAAAAAGATTTTCAAGTCATCATCTTGTGTGATTTTGACTATAACTTTAATTCATTCAATCATTCTTGCAGGCTGGACTCCTTCACATGCAGCGACCCCAGGATTTACTCCACCTGAAGATTATAGAAAAGATGATTCTCTTGGAGCAAGTTTTGAACCGTCTGAAAGGAACAACGACGAAACTAACCCTAAAAATGAAATGAATATGAAAGATATATTTGGTAGCGAACAGATTTTCCCATTTGAAATGGGATTAGGCAATTAAGTAAGCTTTTGAATACGTTAATGATGCCTCAAAAAACACTCTTACGTTTTTGGATATTGTTCACTGACTTTTTTAACGTCAACAATATTATGCGTTCTAATCAGCACCTAATTTTTAAATAACTTACCTTGTTAATTTCTTCAAAAAAAACACATGACTCAAATAACCAGCAAATTAATTACTAGAGGAATACCTGCAATAGCTGGGTTAGGCCTAGCTTGGATTGCAATGAGAATTATTAATAATGAAAGCAAATTACTTTTAAGACAAATAGAATTACAAGATGCTCTATCAGCAAATTCCTGGAAGAGAAAGAGATCCCTTCTCCGAAGAGACTAACCCTTATAAAATTATATGCCAAAAACTTCTAAGCATTAGACGAATTACAAATAGCCTAATAAATCTAATATTAGCCTCTCCATAAGTATGCTTTAACTAATAATTAATAGGTAGAATTTTCTATTACATCTCATTCAATCTTAATATCTCAATGTTTATTGAATTTAATTTTTATAAATCATTAAAAGACATTTGTATATTATCACAGCTAAATAATAGGAGTAAAACTACTTATCAATTTTATGTACAGATTAAATCCCTAAAATCTCTACTTTGAGAGAAATGAAAATTCTGTCACTTAAGTCCTTGATAAGCAGGAATCATCATGCCTCCATCCTGATCATCATCATCATCAAAACCACCGAACAACAGCTCTAAAAGAACTAGAGCTGAAATGGGATAAAAGCACCACAAGAATGCTTTCCAAATAGGGAAACTTTCTGCTACTGCCTGAAGTTCTCCCATTTGCAAGTCACGAGTACGAGCCAAGATAACCTATTTTTCAAAAGAGTGTGTATCTATTTTTACCCTGATGGCCAATCAAAAGGGGCCTCTCTAGTCTTCCTAAAACCACGAAAAGACCATACATTCCTAGGTAAAAAGGTGGTTCTCAATCGATTGAATAGGACTCAGGGCTATGAAAAGGAATCTTCAGAAATTGATATGAGCAAAGTTTTGCAAGCCGAGCTTGGGAACTTAAGGCACTAACAGAAGTAAAAAACAAGTTAAAAATTGCTCATTAGACACTTTGAACTTCAAGACAGTAAATAATAAATATCTTTCATTTAAAGAAAGGTCTATTTATCGGTGCTTACATCTTAGACAAGAATAAACACTTATTTAATTGGTTGCGCTTCGTCCCAATCCAACTCTTAAATTCGCTACCTCTCACCAAGAGCCATGAAGATCACGAAAAGCTTTGATTCCCTAATTTAAAGCAACACAAAGTAAATAAACAGGAGCTAATAAATTCAATGTACTATGAAGTAGATCAGTCTTTACAAAACTTTTTCATAAAATCAAAAACTATTCATCCAAGAAACTCTTTTATGTCAATACTTCCAATTAATCAAATTTTCTAATTAGAGTTTCCTATAATTAAATAAAAAAGATGGCTTTACCAAATTACTGTACTAATTTTTCAGACAAGACTACTCTATATCCCTATCAAAGAAATAACTAGACGAACTATAGGAGATGCCATACAAATAAATTCCCTACAAGCTTCCTCCACCATTGCAAAAACTCACTGCATCTGAAACGCTCTTCCCACTATTGCGCACTTCTTCAACACATTGATTGAAGACTTTTGATTCTTTCTTTACTGAGCAAAGCATCACTGCAATTGCGAAAAGCGAAAGTGCTGCTAGCCCTCTTAATCCCAAGCCTGCTGCAGTAAACCCATACCAAAGAATTCGTCGATTTTTACTCCTAGTACATGTCTTAGATTTCTTACCCATTGGATTAAGCAGCGAATGTTAACACCTTAGGTAAGAATAAATGAACTTAATAAAGAAGCAATAAAGGTCTACAAAAATCGATAATCTTCTTAGACCTAAGCCTACAACTATCTATAAAAAAATAAGTAGGTAACTTGATACTTAATATAATTTCTATTCTCTTAATCAGCGTTTCCAATGCCTAACTATCAAAAATTCCTAACCCAGCTTTAAACATTAGACTCGATGCTGTAATCAAAATTGTAGCTCACCCTTAAACTCTGCTTTCATCAGTGGCTTCAACCAACACATCCACTAACACAAGTTGATAACAATAAGTGGCCTTTAGTCTACTGATTTCTTTTGGCAACTCGTTTCACTTCACTTGATAGACCTTTGAAAGACCATTGCACTTTCTAACAGCTCATGAAATAGGAGCTTTTACGCTTTCTTGTTCGACACAGATGCTTTGGCAATTAACCCATTTAGCTCCTGGACACAAACTTTTGTAATTAAGGCAAGACATAAGGCGCATAGCACTAGAGCAAATCCATTCAAAAACGAAGCTATATTAAAAGTTCTTTTCGTTAAATCAGTTCTTTCTTTGTCGTTAGGTTAAATCATCAATACTTTAATGGCGAAAGCCAAATTAAAAATCACACTATTTTCGCAAAGCTGTTTTAGCAACTTGCCTGTATTGACTCTTACATCCTTTCTAGAAATTAAACATTAGATTTCTTTCCTTTCGCTAAATATTGAGTAATTG
>CACENO010000002.1 GCA_902560875.1 uncultured Prochlorococcus sp.
CAGCGCTTTATACAACAATATTTGCTTGGCAGTATTAGCAATATGATCCTCTCCCCTTATGACATGGCTGATATTCATTGCAGCGTCATCAACAACCACTACTAAGTTATAAAGCGGGTTTCCTATCTCATCTGCTTTAGCTCTACGTGCAACCACCATGTCGCCACCCAGGTCAGCAGCACTCCAGCGAAGATTCCCCCGAACAAGATCTTGCCATGCTATTAGTTCTTCCTCTTCAATTTTGAAACGAATAACTGAAGTTCTTCCTTCTGCAATAAATTTCGATTCTTCTTCCGAGCTTAGATTTCTATGTCGATTGTCATAGCGGGGTGCTTTTCCCGCAAGTTTTTGTGAAGCCCTCATTTCATCAAGCTCTTCCTCAGTTGCATAGCAGCGGTAGGCGAGCCCCCGATCTAGCAATTCTTGAATAGCCTTTTTGTGCTTATTTACATGTTCACTCTGAATTAGAGGCCTTTGATTCCATTTGATCCCTAGCCATTTTAGTCCTTCAAGAATATTCTCTGTATATTCAGGCCTGGACCTTTCCTTGTCTGTATCTTCTATTCGAATAAGAAATTCTCCGCCTTCTCGACATGCAAATAACCAGTTAAAAAGTGCTGTTCTTGCTGTTCCTATATGAAGTGTTCCTGTGGGACTAGGGGCCAGCCTTACACGTACCGTCATGTTTTGTATTTGATTACGGGACCGACGGGATTCGAACCCGCAACTTCCGCCGTGACAGGGCGGTGCTCTAACCAGTTGAACTACGGTCCCAGGTGTCCTTAAAGAGGTTTCCTTTGTTGGAAGCTTCTTAAAGGCTTATTGTCCATTGTCGTAACTCCGACCAGGGAAGTATCAACCTATTCCCTGCCTCTCGTCAACTTCCTAGAGAAACTGATTTGTACTTTTGAAGTGTTTTGAGCTTCTCTTGATAAGTGAGATTGCTAATGAATAGATCAATGTTGAGGCTTTAGGGAAGTTTCCTCATAGTGAATTTTGCAATTTGTTCTTCTTCTGAAAAGAAAGGTTTTTAGGGTTTCAGGTCAAGAATCAAGAAATTGGCTGACCTTAAATACCAATTGAAACCTAGTTGAATCTTTTCAAATATTTTGGATTTAAGCGCCCTGAAGGCTTACTTCATGGCCTAAATCCTGCAGGCTCAATTAGACGAACTTGATTGCCTCGAGCTGTGAACTCACGGCCTTGATCGCTTTGAACAACAACACGACCTCCTGATTTGACTCGAATGACGCGCGCCCGAACCCAACCGAGAGCGGCCGACTCGAGAACCTTCACGACATCACCAGGTTGAAGATCTAACTCCATTCTCAAAACTAGGAAACTGTAGGAAGGGGGATCGGACGCGCCGTGGAGGACTCGAACCCCCGACATCAGGTTTTGGAGACCTGCGTTCTACCAACTGAACTAACGGCGCATTGGAATTACCCTTGTACCTTTCGCCTGGGGCGAGTGGTTTTTGGATTGAACGAGGCCTAAACCTCAGCGGTCGAAGCGCTGCTTTACACGAGTGGCTTTGCCCACCCGCTCCCGCAGATAGAAAAGCTTCGCTCTTCTAACTTTACCGCGGCGTTCAACCTTTAATGAGGCAACTTGGGGGCTATGGAGCATGAAGACTCTTTCAACGCCAATTCCTTGAAATATTCGACGCACCGTAATGGTCTCATTTAGTCCACCATGGCGTTTCGCAATCACTACACCTTCGTAAGGTTGGACGCGCTCTTTGTTTCCTTCACTAATACGAACTCCTACACGCACAGTGTCCCCAACATAAATATCTGGGAGTTTGGGCTTTAGTTGTGCTGCTTCGAATTCGCGAATTAGCGCATCACCACTAAGTTTCATTCTTTTCTCTCCAACATTAGAGCCAGCATTTTTTTGAGGAGAAGTGGTCTCTTTTGTTGTGGTAGAAGCTTTTGCCTCCCCTTCATTAGTCTCCTGAGTTAGAGAGTTGTCTTTCGATTCAGCCGCCATCCCAGCTCCGTCTTAACTTGGCAAACTATCAGTGTAACCGCTCGTTAATCTTTATTGAATGATTGTTGATGATTTCCTTTTGCCTCTAGGGATTTTTCAAAGCTTTTGCACTTCAATGGTTAGAGGTCTACGTAGGCAAAATTTGCAGAGATTATCTTTCTGCTTGCTTTACTTGCCTAGCTGAAATGACTCTTGATAGCGTGAATCTATTAATAAGAGAAAAGAACCTAATTGGGACTTTGCTCTTGCCTAAAAATGATTATTCGGCTTTATGAAATTGTTCGCCGATTTGCTTGCTGCAACGCCTTCTCCAGAGGGCGGAGATGGACCTCGCATCCAAAAACGCCGTGGAGTTGAAATTAAATCTGCAAGAGAGATTGAAATAATGCGCAAGGCGAGTCAAATAGTCGCGACTGTCTTGCGTGAGATTAACTTGCTGGTTGAGCCTGGAATGACGACAGGTGATCTAGATGCTTTTGCAGAGCGGCGAATAAAGGAGATGGGAGCTGAACCTAGTTTTAAAGGCTATCAAGGTTTTCCCTCAAGTATTTGCGCAAGTATTAATAATGAGGTTGTTCATGGGATTCCTAGCCCTAAAAGATTAATAAAAGATGGGGATTTATTGAAGGTTGATACAGGGGCTTTTTACAACGGTTATCACGGAGATAGTTGTATAACTATCTCCGTTGGGGATGTTCCAGAACCAGCGAATGACCTAAGTCGAGTAGCCAAAGAGGCCTTGATGGCTGGACTTGGTCAAATCAAACCAAATAATACTTTGCTAGATATTGCAGGAGCAATTGAAGATCTTGTGAAAGCGAGTGGATACTCGGTAGTAGAGGACTACACAGGGCATGGTGTAGGAAGAAACTTGCATGAGGAACCATCTGTTTTTAATTTTCGAACAGATCAGTTGCCAAATCTCACCTTACGTCCAGGAATGACATTGGCTGTTGAACCAATAATTAATGCTGGAAGTAAGTTTTGTAGAACACTTAGAGATAGATGGACTGTGGTTACAAAAGATGGTTGTCTTTCTGCACAATGGGAACATACTATTCTTGTTACTTCTGATGGTTGTGAAATACTTACTGACAGGGGAGACTAGATGATTTATTATTAGTTATTTATAGAATTTTTTTGTTATAAAGAAGTATAAAGACCTGGTTAATTCACTCAGGGGAATTAATAAATATGTGAGTGGATTTGGAGTGACTATTATCAGATTAAGCTTTAGTTCGGCTTGACTGATTATTTGATTTGCCACAAATTCAGCTTTCATGAGACCAAGTGGATTTAACTCAGATAAAAATGGGCCCAAAATTAGTTTTCGAATTTTCAGGTATTTTTTTTGATCATCATCCAAATTGTTCCATTTAAGACTTACAAGTTGCCCTATTAATCTTTTGCTTAACTCATAGCCTGGACTAAAGGCTGGCTGGATTTCGGCTTCAGATGTGTTGATCCAAATTTCACAAGTATGTCTTTGATCTTTTTTTTGAAGGACTAGTTCTTCAAAAATCTCCATTAAGCGCCAAGTGCTCAAAGCATTGATTTCAATAGCATCATTCAAGGCAGATGAACTCTGAAGACCTTTTGGATAGATCCCATGATTTAAAACTAGTATGTCTAGGTTTGAGAGTGTGCTTTTTAAATCTTCTTCCTGTCCACATTGCCACTGAACCCATTTTTGAGGCCCTTCACTAGAGAATTTTTTGTTTTTTATAGAACTATGAGTTAGCCCAATTACAACAGCGCCTTTCTTTCGAAATTTTTTTGTTAGGGCCTTGCCGAGAGCTCCATTTGCTCCGGTAATGCCTACATTGCATTTCTCCCAGTAATTAATTGAAGATTGAAGATTTTTCATTAAAGAAAGATTCCAAGACTCTTTTGAAAATTGCTTGCAAATGAGGAATACATACCTAACGAGCGAAGGGTGACTAGATTCTATAAAGAATCGTCCCATCCAAATTTTTAGGTCGATTAAAGAAAGTTGTTTTCCTACTCTTGAGAAGAGGGCAGAAACGATTTACATTAATTATTAGTTTTACTATGAAGGTGGCCGGTCATGGGTACGACCTTGATGATCGGATCTTGCGAACCTTTTAGTGGTAAATCGGCATTTGTTTTAGGCTTGGCTAGGCAACTGTTAGCTGCTAATCACAAAATTCGTTTTGGGAAGCCACTTGCGACAAGCCTGGAGTTGGGTTTAGATGCTGACCCATTTAATGAACCTTTAATAGATGATGACGTCAGGTTTGTTGGACAAACGATTGGCTTGCCTAATGAGAATTTGATTCCTTCTCTAGATATTCTCAATACCTCTAGAGCTGATCAGCGATTACAAGAACCTCATTTGAAAGATGCACCTGGACTGAAATCTTTTCAAAAACTGTTGAATTCGCCTTTTGAAGGTTTGAATATTCTTGAAGCTGCAGGCAGTTTGGATGAAGGCCTTCTTTATGGGTTAAGCCTTGAACAATTAGCGCGTGGCTTGGACGCAAAAGTAATACTTGTACATTTGTGGAAGAATAGTTCGAGTGTTGATGCTCTTCTCGCTGCGAAAAAACAATTAGGTAGTCATTTAATAGGCATTGTTTTGAATGCAGTTACTCCTAATGAAGTTACTGATCTGCAAAACACAGTTGTCCCCCAATTGGAATCACTAGGCTTCGTTGTATATGGTGTTATGCCCAGATCCCCTTTGTTGAGGAGCGTCACTGTTGGAGAACTTGTTAGGCGATTAGAAGCAAGGGTTATCTGTTGCCCGGAAAGACTGGAGTTGATGGTTGAGACTTTGAGCATAGGTGCAATGAATGTGAACTCTGCTATGGAATTTTTCCGTAGACGCAGAAATATGGCCGTTGTTACGGGAGCTGATCGAACAGATATTCAGTTGGCCGCTTTAGAAGCCTCAACTCAATGTTTAATACTTACAGGAGCTGGAGAACCCTTACCTCAACTAATAAATAGAGCCGAAGAGTTAGAGGTCCCCTTGTTAAAAGTTGATCATGACACTCTGTCCACAGTTGAGGTTATAGAGCAGGCATTTGGCCATGTTCGATTACATGAAGCTGTTAAGGCAACCTATGCCTTTCGCTTGGTAGAAGAGCATTGTGATTTGGAACGTTTGTTTTTGAATCTTGGTTTCCCCTCAATAGTCCACGAACACTGCTAGCTTCTACATATCTTTATGGGGATTTCCTTGAGTCGCTCCCTGGATATCCCATCTCTAGATCGCGTGGATGCCCTTGCACAGGAATTGGCTTTGTTGCAAGACAAAGGGAAAAGGCGCATAGCTTTTTTAGGAAGCCGTCATGTCCCAGTGGTGGCGATTCATCTTGTTGAATTAATAGCTCGTTCACTTACTCAGGAAGGTCACTCAATAATTACATCCGGTTCACAAGGGGTTAATGCAGCCGTGATTAGGGGCGTATTAGAGATTGATCCATCTCTCCTTACAGTTTTGTTGCCCCAAAGCCTTGGACGCCAAGTGCCAGAGATTAGGAATCAACTTGATAAGGTTTTGCACTTGATAGAAAAAGTAGATAACGATGACTTGCCATTGCCTATTGCGAGTAGCCTTTGCAACCAAGAAATAGTTGCTCGATGCGATCAATTAATTTGTTTTGCCTTCCATGACAGTGAAACCCTTTTGACTACTTGTCATAGTGCAGAAGAGATGGGCAAAGTCGTTAGCCTAATGTTTTTTGATTAATCAGGATTTCTTCCTCTTGATGAGAAACTAGCAATAAATTTATTTGTTTTGACCTAAGAATTTTTGTTGCATGATTATTGCATTGATCTAGAGTATTGCCATAAAGATTATTTCCTTGCTGGTCTTTAGACATGGACTATGCAATCACATCCTAAACAAAAGTCATGGCTGGTTCCTATTCTTTTGATGTAGTCTCTGATTTTGATCATCAGGAGCTTGTTAATGCAGTAGACCAAGTCAAAAGAGAAGTTTCTCAACGATATGACCTCAAGGATTCGAATACATCTATTGACCTTAATGAGTCTGAGTTGATAATAATAACTGCTAGCGATATGACTTTAAAGTCTACAGAAGATATCCTCAGGCAAAAGGCTACTAAAAGAAATCTTTCGTTGAAAATATTTGATTTTCAATCCCCAGAACCATCGGGTGGGAATAGAGTCATGCAAAAAGTCCTGTTTAGGAAGGGGTTAAATCAGGACACGGCGAAGAAGCTTAGTAAGTTAATTAGGGAAAATTTGAAAAAAATATCTGTTTCAATACAAGGAGACAGCTTGAGAGTTACCGGTAAAAGTAAGGATGAGCTACAATCTGTAATTGCTCTTGTCAGGAGTCATGAAGAGGCTTTAGAAATTCCCCTACAATTTGAAAACTATAGATAGAAATCTCTTCGGATAATATATATTATTTATCTAATTAAATGATTTTTGATGTTATTTTGGGAATTCTTGCTTATACACCTTTTTGATTCGTCAAATAATTTATCTTTTATCTATTAGTAACTATGACTAATATTTTTAGACCTCCTTTAATAGCTATTGGCTTTTATGCCTGTAACTTCATGGCCTCTTTGCCTATCTTTATTGCGTTGTGACGTGACGTTTTGACTTCTCAGTAATGAAAGTACTGGCCTTGGTAAAGCGAAAATATGAACTTGACTGGCATCGTTTCGAAATGCAAAATTTTCAATAGCATTTGGCGTGGTTTGATTTAGTTTCCTGACATTTGCAAGCTTTTGGCTATTAGAAATACTTGATACAAGCAAAAAACGACAAGAAGACCTAATCTTTCATAAAATTTGAATAACAAATAACTTCCATGACTACTCCCTTTCGCAACGTCACTCCCCCTGGGCCAAGTGGTAATGCAGTATTGCTCCTTGTGCTTTCATTTGCTGGGTTTATATTCCTTACTAGTTCGTTCTTTATCGTTCCAGCAGGTCAGGTCTCTGTAGTTACAACCTTAGGGAAGGTAAGTGGCGGTGCTCGCCGACCTGGCCTGAATTTTAAAATACCCTTTATACAATCAACTTATCCATTCAATGTTCAAACTCAAGTGAAGCCCGAAAAGTTTGAATCCTTGACAAAAGATCTACAGGTTATTGCCGCTACAGCAACAGTTAAATATGCATTGAAACCTAATGAGGCTGGAAGAGTCTTTAGAACTATTTCTTATAACGATAGAGAAATATATAACCGAATAATTAAACCTTCCCTCCTTAAAGCTCTTAAATCTGTTTTCTCTAAATATGAACTGGTTACCATAGCTAGTTCCTGGAGTGATATATCAGAGATTGTTGAACAAACAGTAGCTGACGAATTAAATAAATTTGATTATGTTCAGGTACAAGCTCTTGATTTGACTGGTTTAGAAATTGCTGAGGAATATAGAGCTGCTATAGAGCAAAAGCAAATTGCAGAGCAACAATTGCTAAGAGCACAGACCGAAGTTAAAATAGCTGAGCAAGAGGCATTGAGATACGAGACACTTAATAAAAGCCTAGATGACCAAGTTTTGTTTAAGCTGTTTTTAGATAAATGGGATGGTAAAACCCAAGTTGTCCCTTCTTTGCCAGGGAGTAAGGGAGGTGGTCCACCAGTAATAGTAGGTGGAAGGAAATAATAAAAGATCTAACTTTTATTATTATAAAATGTTAATTTGATGATAGCTTTTTGGCTATGAATTTACTTTATGATTGAGAGATAAAATATTAGTTATTACTAAATTGTTTTATTCTAAATTATTTTATTGCAGAAAAGCTTTCTTGAAAAGCTTTTAGGGTTGCATCTATATCACCTTCTGAATGGGCTAGAGAAGTAAAACCTGCTTCGAATGCACTAGGAGCAAGATAAACACCTCTTTTGAGCATTTCGCGATGCAGTCTCCCAAAACGCTCAGTATCTGTTGCTTTTGCTTCTTCAAAATTCCTAACAGGACCTTCACAAAGATAGAAACCAAACATTGCACTAATACTGCTACCTGTGATTTGAAGACCAGCCTCCTTGGCAGATTGAATTATTCCATTGATCAACTTTTGTGTTGTGATCTCAAGCTTTTCATATGTTCCTTCTTGCTTTAATAATTCAAGAGTTTTTATGCCAGCGGTCATTGCTAATGGATTTCCGCTGAGTGTGCCAGCTTGATACATGGGACCTGCTGGGGCAACCATCGACATGATTTCTGCTTTCCCTCCATAAGCTCCAACAGGGAGTCCTCCTCCAATTACTTTGCCCATTGTTGTTAGATCAGGAGTAACTCCAAACCTTGATTGGGCCCCTCCGTAGCTAATTCTGAACCCTGTCATTACTTCATCAAAAACAAGCAATGCTCCGTTTTCTTTTGTGAGTTCTCGTAACCCTTCTAGGAAACCTGGTTCTGGTGTAATAAATCCTGCATTCCCGACAACTGGCTCAAGGATCACGCCCGATATTGCATCTGGATTCTCTGCAAAAAGCTCTTTAACCGCTTCCAGATCGTTGTATGGCGCTGTGAGGGTATTTGCTGTTGTACTTCGAGGGACTCCAGGAGAGTCAGGCAGCCCAAGCGTTGCTACCCCTGATCCTGCTTTGACCAAAAACATATCTGCATGTCCGTGATAACACCCCTCAAATTTGATTACCTTGTCACGGCCAGTAAACGCTCTCATAAGCCTAAGCACTGCCATGCATGCTTCTGTCCCACTATTTACAAAGCGGACCATTTCTACGCTAGGAACGGCCTCGATAACCATTTCAGCAAGCTTGTTCTCTAGCTCACATGGAGCTCCAAAGCTGGTGCCTTTTTCTAGTGTTTCTTGCAGAGCAGCAATTACTTCTGGATGAGAGTGCCCGCAGATAGCAGGTCCCCAACTGCCTACATAATCAATAAAGCGATTCCCATCTACGTCCCAGGCATAGGAACCTTTTACTCGATCAAAAACAATCGGTTGCCCTCCTACGGACTTGAATGCCCTAACAGGAGAACTGACACCACCAGGCATCAACTCCTGTGCTGCCTTGAAGATGGCCTGTGATTGGTTGGTGTTCAAGGCGTTTGTCACGGGGACCGATGCCAATGGGCTAATAAACACAGTTCGCCATATTGGCCTAAAACAGTCAGTTTCGTCTTCTCATTCTTTGTACGTTCTATACGTAGTTCCATGAACTGTCTATTCTTTGGAGCTACATCAAGTGGTTCTCTCTTCGCCACATCGGAGTGATAGCAAGAGATCTCGTCAGGCATGATAAAAAAAAACTCTTTTTCTGGGACCGACATGTTTCGTTAAGTGTGTGACGGTATTCCGATAGAACGTCACACACTTAACGAAACTGTTTCTAAAAATTTTTACTGAACTAAGAAATTTAGTTTTTCATTTTTTCATTTCAGCACTTGCTCCAGATCTCCTTCTCTTCATTAATAAGTGAAGATTTCATCATTTTGTTCAGTCTCAATATTTTCATCTGGAGGCCAGTTGAGATCAACGACAACTGGTGCGTGATCACTTGGCTGTACATTCCCACGTACTTTCTTGTCGATATAACAACCTCTTGCATTTTGAAGGAGGTCTTCGGACAGGTAAATGTGATCAATTCTCCATCCTCTATCACGATCCCAAGCCCCACTTCTATAGTCCCACCAGCTCCAATGGTTTGTGCCTTGTTCAAATAGCCTGAATGCATCATGAAGGTTTTCGGATAAGATTTTTTTTAACGCATTTCTTTCAGCCTCACTTGCCATAATTCCGCCTGACAAGCGATCTGGGTTATGAATGTCAACATCTTCTAGAGCAATATTGAAATCTCCTAGCAGACACAATGGCTCTTCTCTTTTTTCTAAAGCTTTGAAGTAGCGATGGAGGCAATGAAGCCATTCGATTTTGTATTGATATTTTTCTGAACCCAATGCAGATCCGTTTGGTACATAAAGATTCACTATTCGGATGTCATTTACCAATGCACTAATGATCCGTTTTTGTTCTCCAAGTTCAAATGCTTTTAGGTCATTAGGCAGTTCTCCATCCATGCCATAGCGAACATCTGTTAATGGGTGCCTACTTATTAGAGCTACGCCGTTGTAGGACTTTTGTCCATGAAAACAAACATTAAAGCCACTTTCTTCTAACTTATCTTTAGGGAATAAAGAATCTTGTACTTTTGTTTCTTGAATGCAGAGTATGTCAGGCTCTACCTCTTCCAGCCAATCTTTTATCTGCTGGAGTCTTGTTCTGACTGAATTGACATTCCAAGTAGCAATCTGCACTGGTTAAACTCTTCTGATGAAAACCACTATCATCTAATCAAATTAATTCAGCGTGAGACATATGAGAACACAACCAATCCCTTTTGACCTTGATTTAAGAAAAGTGGCCCAGTTTTCTTTACCTTTCTTGTTCTGGAGCATTCTTCCTGGAATATCGCCGTCTTTTGCTAAGCCTGTTGGCTCTAATGAAATTCCTCAAGAAAGAGAAATTCATAACACATTTTCAACAAATAAAAACCAGGGAACAATTCTAGATGCAACTAATCCAATGGACTTGATTAATAGGTTACGACAATCAACAGCGATGGAAAATGCAACTAGCCCTTCTGATGCAATTGATGATGCCTTAAAGGCATTTGATGAGCAAAGTGTAGAAAAGATTGAACAGGACTGATTTTTGCTAGTAATTTCTTTCATGTAGCTTTAGTAAAGGGTGATATGTAAATTAGTTAAAAGAAAAAATCTTATTTCAAGTATCCTCCCGACTTCTCTACTCAATGTTGTAGAAGCTATTTTTAATAGATCAAAGGATTTTGCTTTCATTTTGTGTCTCTTAGAACACAATCTGAAGAAGTTAAATCCGAGTATCTGATTAAGTCTGGCTAGATTAAGAGTCGGGCCAGCTATTTGCCCTTTTTTTCGATGAGAGACCATCCGATTCCTTCGGTTACTGAGCCAAAGCAATACCGGGCAATCGGTATCGTTCGAGGGAAATACATTCCTAAAGATCCAGGTCAATTAACTCGTGGCTTTTTGGTTGATGCAAATGGGTTGGAATTGGAGGCAGTTGTTCTTGGAAGAGTTCTTACTTTGATGAAAAGACATCTTGATATGGATAAACCACACCTTTGGGTGGTTTATCCACGATCTAGAGAAACGGATCATCTGCATTTGCAGATCTCTGGGGTATGGGAGCCAAGTACTCTTAATCAAACAATTGGTGATAATGATTTAAAAATGGGGGATATCATTTCTGATGAAAATATTGATCAACTTCCTGAGGGTGAAGATTACTTCTCTATCCGGGGAGAGCTAATATATACAAATATAGATTCTAATGATTTTGTAATTAAGATTCGCCAGCAACCTAGGGCCAATGGTAAAAGACCTTTGCCATTCAAACTGAGTTTGAAAGGTAATATGCCATTAGAATGTCTTCGTAATTTTGTTGGCTTGGACGTTAGAAGACGCGAAAATCAACTTCATTTAGAGGAATATAAGGTTATTGGACCTATTTCAACTCGAGGAGGTAAGAAGCGGGGAACAAAGAAGAATGTCAATTCATCAAGTAGAACTGAGAGAACATAGATATGAATTAGGTGGGGAGTTTTCCTACGTTTTTTCATAGATAATTGTAATTTATGATTATCAGAGAAAAAATAAATACTTTTATTAATTACTTGCTTCTTTTGGTTCCTTGAACAGTTGCAACAATGACAGCTCTTTTTATTGATTGTTCTACAGGTTTAGCAGGAGACATGATCCTAGCTGCTTGTCTTAATTTAGGAGTTCCGAAAAAGGTTATTGAGGAACCTTTTTTGTCACTTGGTTTTGGCAATTCTTTTTTCGTAAAGGTAGAAGATGGCGTTACTTTTGGGATCAAGGGCTTAAGAGTAACTGTTGAAGGAATTGAGAAGGATTCTTTGCCACGCAGCTTTGGAGAAATATCAAAAATTATAAATCAATCATGTTGGAAGGATTCTTTAAAAGAGAAGGTTTTAAAAGTTTATACGACTCTCGCAGATGCGGAGGGAGTCGTGCATGGAGAACCTTTAGAAAAAGTTCATTTTCATGAACTTGGATCTTTGGAGGCTCTTTTTGATGTCGTAGGTGTTTGTGCAGCATTTGAATATTTGAACCCTAGTCAGATTATTTGCTCGTTCCCAGCAGCTGGATCTGGAACAGTTAACACTTCCCATGGGTTAATGCCAGTTCCAGTTCCTGTAGTCCTTGAGCTCGCCAAGAAACACAAGATAAATCTTCTTGGAGGTGATCAATACCCCAAAGGTGAACTAACCACTCCAACTGGCCTTGCATTGATGGCTTGTTTCTCAAACTTTTTTGGACAACCTTCTTCTTTTGGAGTGAAAAAGATTGGTGTTGGCTTAGGCCACCGTGATTTTGGCTGTCCTAATTTTTTAAGGATAACATTAATCGATAGTATTGAAGAGTCTGGGTTTAAAGAAGATATTTCTTCCCCTATTTGGCAGTCATTGATTTTTCAGGAGGCTTGGATTGATGATGCATCGGCTGAAGACTTATCTGCTTTAATAAATAAATTAAGGAACTCAGGAGCATTAGAAGTAGTTAGTCAATCTGTTCAGATGAAGAAAGGCCGACAGGGCGTATCTGTTAAAGCTATTCTTAAACCTGAGCAAGCTCAAGGATTGCGAAAAATATGGTTTTTACATAGTACAACTATAGGACTCAGAGAGTACTCATCTGGCAGGTGGGTATTGCCTAGACGTCTAGGAAGCTGCTCCACTCGTTTTGGACTGTTATCTGCCAAGCAGGTCTTACATCCTGATGGTAGATTGACAATTAAGCCTGAACATGATGAACTTATTCGAATAAGTTCAGAGACTGGCAAATCTCTCGAAGAGGTGCGTAATGAGTTTTATAATTCTGTTGATAAGTTTTCTTCAAAAGAGGATTGGATATGTTGATTGATTTGATGATTCAAATAATCAGGGGTTTAAGAAGAATTATCGATAAGATAGATTTTCCAGGTGGACTCCGTTTATGGACAACACTACTTTGCTTGTTTTTCTTAGCCTATTCAATCTTCCAAAATAGTGAAAGTATTAGTAGCATTGCTTTGAGTAAATTGTCATTGATTTGGCTGATTTGTGCTGTTTTTATTACTTGGCTGAGCCTTATTATAAATGCTCTTGCCTGGAAGATTTTCATTTCATGGTTACAATATGAACCTCTTGGAGTTGATTTGGTCAGTCTTTTTTTAAGCAGTAATATTCTTAAATATCTTCCTGGAGGAATATGGCATTTTATAGAAAGAATCCGGGTTCTCAAAATACATTTAGGTACTCGAAAGTCGGTTGAAATTGTTTTGCTTGAACCATTTTTAATGGTTTCAGCAGCTTTGCTTTTGGTCCTTTTGGGAGGCTGGCAGAGAGGTTTTGCTCTTTTCTGTATCCTTCCAGCTATTTGTTTTGTTGAGCCTCTTAGAGGACCATTACTTAATCAGTTGGCTCGTTTAAAAGCAGGAAAACTTGTGGAGGCTTCTTCTACTAAAGAAATAGGGGATATAAGTGATTATGAATTAACTAGAGGTGGTTATCCTTATAAAGCTTTGATTACTGAGATCTGCTTTGTGATTTTTCGCTTTTTTGGATTTTGGTTGTGTTTAAAAGCTTTTGGAATTGAGTTAAGTATACCTCTCTTTAATTGGATTGCTGCTTTCTCGTTGGCATGGACAATTGGCTTGGTTATTCCTGCAGCACCAGGCGGCTTAGGTGTTTTTGAAGCTTGTTTGTTGATTAAATTAGGAGCTTCTGTACCAGAAGCTCCACTTATTGCGTCATTACTTTTCTATCGAGTCGTCTCAACTCTTTCTGATTTACTAGCTGCAATAGGTGCTTTTTATAAAAAGAATTTTATTAAATTTATATAATAACTAAAGTAGAAGATTAAACCTTTGAATTTATTTTAAATTCTCTTTAATGATGAAACTTATTTGTTTTTAGTTATGGATTACTTTGATCATCACCTAATCCTGATATCAAAGCTAATGAGGCTATTAAACCCAGAGCAAGAATAATTAGAGAAGGGAAAATCGCATCAGCCATTCGCTCATCTCCTGCATATTGAAAAATTCGAACAGAGAGAGTGTCAAAGTCAAATGGTCTTAGCGTGAAACTCAAAGGTAATTCTTTCAGAGTGTCAACGAATACCAACAGTGCTCCAACACCTAATGGACCCTTTAGTAGGGGTAAGTGGACTTTCTTTAAGACTTTTGGCCAGGTATTTCCAAGTCCAGTAGCAGCTTCGTCTAGATTTGGAGAAATCCTTTCAAAAGCGGCATCTAGCCCACCTTTTGCTACTGCTAAAAATCTATCGGTATAACCCCAAAGCAATAAAACTAAAGGGGCAAAGTTCCAAGGAGGGCCGCCAAATGAAAAAAGTCCTAAAGCAAGAACAGCGCCTGGGACTGCATAACCAATACCAGATAAAAAGGTAATACTTTTCATCCATCTACTTGTATTCCATCTTTTTGCAATTGCTAATAATAAAGCAGTTATTACGGCAATCAATGCTGTAGTTAATCCTAATGCAAAAGTTCTTAATGTTAGAAGAATAGTTTCTATATTGATACCCTTACCGAGTTGATCTAGGTTTATTATTATCCAAAGAATTGGAGTCCCTAGGGTAAATGCTGGGGGTGTAAAAGTAATAAATTGAGCAATTAAAGCTCTGATTCCTTTTAATTCCCAACTAGGTGCTTCTCCTCCCGCAACACCATCTGTCCATCTACGACTTCTTTCTCTGAGCTTTCTTTCATATGCAACGAGTGACATGACAATTGTTAGTCCAATAATTGCTAGTGCAATCGCTCCAGAAGGATTCCCATTTGTTATCCAATTCTCAACTATCCCAGCTGAAATACTTGGAATATTTAAAAGCTGTACGGCTCCTAATTCATTAATTACTTCCATACTTGTGAGAGCAACACCGGCACCGATAGCCGGTAGAGCTATAGGAAGAGCTATTCTCCTAAAACTGTTCCATGGGCCCACCCCTAAACTGCGACATGCTTCAAGTTGTCTTCTGCCACACTTTGTGAAATTTTCTGTACTTAGTAGAAAGACATATGGATAAGTTGTAAGTGACATGATCACGACTCCCCAGAACATTCCATGAATTCTTATGGCATGAATACTTCCTAGATCTATAAGAGTTGCAGATAGTAGATATGCAGGAGTAGCCAAAGGAAGCAGTTGGGCAACTTTTAGCAATTTTCTTCCAGTGAATCTGCAATTAGCCAACAACCAACCATTAGCTGTCCCTACTAAAGCGCTACATAAGCCAGTAAAGAAGAGCAAAGATAATGTGCCAATAATCTGATTTATCCCATCGATTCCAAGATCGACAGATCCCTCCCTGAGTCCAATTATTCCTTCTTGCAATAATCCTATTAGAGGCCAAAGTGCAATGCCACAAATTATTATCGCAAGAAGATTTAGTAGGGAACGTTCCGATAACCAATTGTATAAACCTAACCTTTTGAGAATTTTGATTTGTGTATCTATCAACAGGCTCATTTTATTTGCTTAAGGAGAACTCTGGATTGAATCTTCATTTACACATGCTTGCAATTGATTCCTAAGGATAACGTGGTCTAGTTCTCGACCAATTAATACAATTTGGTTTTTTCGTTTTCCTTCCCACTGACTATCATCAATTGAGAAACGTTTGCCAGCTAGGTGAAAAATATGCCTTCCTTCACTTTCGTTAAACCAAAGAATGCCTTTGGCTCGAAAAACTTCTTGAGGCAGTTGATTGTCTAAGAAATTTTGGAATTTTCTTAAAGAGAATGGTTTATTACTTTCAAAAGATATAGAAGTGAAGCCTTCTATATCACTATCCTCTGAGTGTTGATTTGAATTATGATCATGAGAGTGATCATGAGAGTGATCATTCTCACTGTGCCCATGATGTTTTTTAGTATGATCAATATTTAATCTATCAGTTTCAAAAAGACCAACACTCATAATGAGAGCTAAAGCCACCTCGCCATTAATAGACCGCAAAATTCTTGCATCTTTTTTTATATCATTTAATTTCTCTTCAACCTTTAAAAGGTTGCTCTCTGTGACTAAATCACATTTATTTAGCAGTAAAATATCACCATAAATAATCTGTGATCTACCTACATCAGTATTAATAGCTTCTTCATTGAAATTTTCTGCATCTACAAGTGTAATAATTGAATCAAGTCTAGTTTTATTTCTGAGTTCACTTCCTAAGAAAGTCATTGCAACTGGAAGAGGGTCTGCAAGTCCTGTTGTTTCTACAATTAAATAATCAATGGAGTTTGGCTCCCCCAAAATTCTTTGCACAGTTTCTAATAGTTCGCCATTTATAGAACAGCAAATGCAACCATTACTCAGTTCTATCATGTCTTGCCCTGTAGTTATAATCAGCTCATTATCTATACCTATTTCTCCAAATTCATTAACTAGAACTGCAGTTTTTATACCTTCTTGATTGCTAAGTATATGATTTAGAAGTGTTGTTTTGCCTGCACCAAGAAATCCTGAAAGTATAGTAACAGGAACTCCAAGTGATTGTTTTGTATCCTCAAGAGATGCTTCATTCTTCTCTAGAGCTGAGGGGCTTTTATCTTTCATGTTAGATATTTTATAGGGTTTAGGAGTCCATTTTGAATCTTATTTGGAGGTAAAACTCAATGGCTTTGCTTGAAAGATGTTAATTGACTGCATCAATTGCTTTTGCAAGCTGAACATCTAGAGTAGATAGACCATTGAGGTCATGTGTTGTTAATTCTATATTTACTGTTGAATAGACATTACTCCATTCTGGATGATGGTTCATCTTTTCTGCTATCAAAGCAACTTTTGACATGAATCCAAAAGCCTCGACAAATGATTTAAATCGAAATTTCTGGCATAATCTTGAGTTTTGTATTTGCCACTTAGGAATCTCTATCTGTAAATTTATTACTTCTTGATCATTTAAAAGTCTTGAAGCCATTTTAAGTTTTCTAGTGGATTTTTATTTAATTTAGACTATTTTTGAAGATTTGTCTCCTGAAAATATATTGACCTACGCTAGGTTTCTAAATCGTAATTCCCAAACTGGCTTAAAATTTTCTCAAAAGACCCAGGTTAACTTATCCAATCTCTCCGATTCCATGAATTGAAATTGTTCTTGAATGACTTAAATGTCTATGTTCCCACAGGTATATTGCTTGCCAGATCCCTAAAATTAGTGCGTTTTTATCCACACTTAGGCTTATCGAACTGCAAGTAAGGCTTGTTTTTATATGCGCAGGCATATCATCTGAGCCTTCATCTTTATGCTTGTAATTCTTGAGATTACCTAGCCCAGAAAGATCTTTGAATCCTTCCTCTGGTACTAATGCTTTCATATAATTAGAAAGATCATTTAATACTTTTGGATCAGCATTTTCATTAATAGTTAGGCTACAACTTGTGTGTTTTGTAGTTATAATCAATATGCCTTTTTCAAAGTGATTCTCTATTATCCATCTATTAATGCAAGGGGTTATATTTGTGAAACCCTCTCCAGTTGTTTTAAATATCAACTCAGAAAGTAGTTGCTCCACTGTGAAAACTTCGATTTTATAGTTATTATTAAACGACTTTTGTGGACTCTTGAGGCTAAGTCCTTATTGAATTATCACAGTTGGTTGTATGGCTTTTTTAAAGATTTGAATTTTGGATGATATTTTTTAGGGTTAAATATTTCTATTGCTTTAATTTGTTATAAAATTCAAGAAGTTTATTTTGGATAATGACGCATTTATTCAGGAACGAAAAAATGTTGTGGGTTTCTTGACGGTATATGTATAAGGTTCTCATAGTTATTAGGTCCAGGTTTTGCCTGCCCTTGCTTGGCATCGACTGGGAGAGTATCTGCATGAGACCCAGCTACTGGGCTCTATTCAGGCAACCCTGTATTGGGATCAAAACACCTCGATGCCTTCCAGTGCTTCTTCTTGGAGGGCAGACCAATTAAGCCTTTTAGCTAGGCAATTGCATGCAAGGCAGAGTAGTAAAGAATTTGAGGAGCTTATTCAAGAGGCAAAGATTGAGTTTCAAGAGGCTTATCGTTTTGGTGATTTAAAGCAGGAACAAATTGAAGAAAGACAAAGAAACTTGGAATTATTAGATCAAGATTATTTACGTCAAAAACGTCTTGACCCCACTTTGGTTGTTGAGTTGGCGAAGGCAAAAGCTGAGGGATATAACCTTTGGCAGCAGGCAAGGTCTAAAGCTGAATTTAGATACTTTTCGCCTGCTTTACAAAAACTAATTACTTTAAGGAAGGAACAAGCAATACAACTTGCTGAGCAGCGAACTTGTTGGGAAACTTTGGCCCAGCCATTTGAGCCTGATCTAACAATTGATCGTCTTCATCAATTGTTTGCCCCTTTGAGGGAGGTTTTACCGGATTTAATTGATAATGTTCGTGGTTGGGGAAGGGAGATCAATTCAGGGTGGGATCTCGATGAGAATTCCCAGAAGGTTCTGTGTGATCGTTTGCTTGATGATTGGGGTAGAGATTTAAATATCACCTGTATTGCTAAATCTCCGCATCCATTTTCAATAACTCTTGGCCCAAAAGATTTTCGCCTTACAACCAGGGTTGTTTCTGGGAATCCGCTGTCATGTTTTTTAGCTACTGCCCATGAATGGGGGCATTCTCTCTATGAACAAGGATTGCCGATTCAGAGCCATCAATGGTTTGCTTGGCCTCTTGGTCAAGCAACTTCTATGGGAGTGCATGAAAGTCAGTCACTTTTCTGGGAAAATAGAATTGCTAGAAGTCGAGCCTTCTCCGAGAGGTTTTGGCCATATTTTGCAAAAGAAGGGGCTCCACTTAGGAGTGGATTGGACCTTTGGCATGCAATGAATCCTTTGCGGCCTGGATGGAATCGAGTTGAGGCTGATGAACTTAGCTATGGTCTACACATCCTTATTAGAACAGAGCTTGAAATAGCATTGCTGGAAGAAGGATTAGAGGTGGAAGCTCTCCCAACTGAATGGAATCTTCGCTATAAAAATCTTCTTGGTATAAATCCACAAGATGATGGTGAAGGTTGTTTACAAGATGTTCATTGGAGTGAGGGGCAATTTGGTTATTTCCCCTCTTATTTATTAGGTCATTTAATTAGTGCACAACTTTCCGATGCTATGGAGGAATCTCTTAAAGATTCCATCGGGGACGATCCAATAGAGACATCTATAAAGAATGGGAATCAATCCAAGCTGCTTGAATGGCTGCGTAAAGAAGTGCATGCTCATGGTAGAAAGATGAATGCTGAAACCTTGGTTAAGAAAGTTTCAGGTAAGACTCTTTCTAGTTCTCCTTTCCTCACCTATTTGAAGAAAAAATTGGATGTACTGAAGAGCACCTCGTAGGATGCTCGCCTGGAACTTTCGATAAGTATGGCCAACATCGATCAGGCTCCTAGCAAGAGCATGCCAAACCTGCTTCATGTCTTACCTCCCTTCTCTAATGAAGCTGAATTGCGGCTTAACACAATTGTTGAGCTTAATTCCAATACAATTAATAAGTATGAGTTAATTACTGAGACAGGTCATCTCAAATTGGACCGAGTTGGTTATTCGTCTTTAGCCTATCCATTCGCCTATGGTTGTATTCCAAGGACATGGGATGAAGATGGAGATCCTTTGGATATAGAGATAGTTGGAGTAACAGAGCCATTAATTCCAGGATCTATTGTTGAAGCAAGAATTATTGGAATAATGACTTTTGATGATGGAGGTGAAGTTGATGACAAGGTTATTGCAGTTATTGCTGATGATAAGCGTATGGATCACATCACTAGTTATGAACAATTAGGGGAACATTGGATCAAGGAAACTACATATTATTGGGAGCATTATAAAGATCTTAAGAAGCCAGGCACTTGCAAAGTTAATGGCTTTTTTGATGTAAAGAAAGCTCTTGAAATCATTAAAGAGTGTGGTGATCGTTATCTAGCCGAAATCGCGCCTAAATTGGTTGATTAGTTACAAGATCAAGTCTCTAAATGTTTATCTTGGTAAGTTTTATTCTTATTTCTTGATAAAATTGTTCTTCAAGTTTCAGTGAAATGGCAAACTGAGTATTAACTTAAAGAACAATTTGTTTATGTACCAGGCCTTACAGATTTAAAGATTTCTTCGAGTATTTCGCCTGCGCCTTGCTCTTTTAAAAGATTTGCTAGCTCTACTCCAATTGGTTCTGGATTATTTGCAGAGCCAGTTTTTGTATCTCTTATTAATGTTTTTCCATCTAAACTTGCAACCATTCCTATGAGGGTCAATTCATTGGATTCAATTTTACTATTAACACCAATAGGAACTTGGCATCCACCTTCTAGTTCTCTTAAAAAGGATCTTTCAGCTAAGCATCTTTTAGAGGTTGGTTGATGTTCAAGGCTTTTGATTATTTCCAATACCTCTGGGCGGTTGTCTACGCATTCAATCCCTAAGGCTCCTTGGCCAACAGCATGTAGAGAGATCTCACTTGGAATTATTTGGTGAATTCGATTGCCAAACCCAAGTCTTGTTAGGCCTGCTGCTGCAAGTATTAGACAGTCATATCCCCCAGCGTCTAGTTTCTCTAACCTAGTAATTACATTGCCCCTAACATCTTTAAAAATTAAATTTGGGTATTTGTGTCGAAGTTGAGCAAGTCTTCTTAGGGAGCTGGTTCCTACTACTGATCCTGCAGGTAGAGTCTCTAGTTGATGTGCTTCATTCTTTTTATTTACTACCAGAGCATCTGCTGGATCTTCCCTTTCTGTAATACAACCAAGCATTAGACCTTCTGGAAGATTTGTCGGAAGATCTTTAAGAGAATGAACGGCTATTTCAGCTCGACCAACGAGCATTTGAGCTTCCAACTCTTTTGTAAAGAGGCCTTTGTCTCCAATCTTGGCCAGCGCTACATCAAGGATCTTGTCACCTTGAGTTGCCATGGCTTCTATGGAGATTGAAAGCCCTGGATGCTTTAGCTCTAGTTCTTCCTTGACCCAGTTTGTCTGGACCATGGCCAGCTGGCTTCGGCGAGAGGCGATGCGCAGTTGGTCGAGGCTCATTGAAGATTGTTCGCAGACATTCAGAATAAACAGGCTACCTTCCGAAACCACCCAAGTCTGACAATCCCTTAATTAGATTAATGGACTCGAAATTACTAATTGATAAGTAAAATGCATACTTTGGGCATAATTGTGTTTCTTAATTGGCGAAAATCGGTATCTTTTTCGATTCTATGTTTGCCATAAAGGTCTGGCAGCACTAACTTTAAGGTTCAATATTGAACTTATTTGCTAACAGTTTTATTTCTAAAGTAATTAATTATTTGATATATTCTTTTAAGACTCCATTCCTATTTGGATGGCGCAGTTTTCTAAGAGCTTTGGCTTCAATTTGCCTAATTCGCTCACGAGTCACATCAAATATCTGTCCGATTTCTTCTAATGTTTTCATTCGCCCGTCGTCTAGTCCATAACGTAGTCGAAGTACATCCCTTTCCCTAGGGCTTAGCGTTGCAAGGACGCCTTCTAAATCTTCTCTGAGAAGGTTTTTGGAAACATCCTGTTCTGGGTTTTCTATATCAGCTTCGATGAAGTCACCGAGTCTTGAATCCTCTTCCTTTCCAATAGGTGTTTCTAATGAGATGGGTAATTGAGCACTTTTAGCAATAAAACGAAGCTTCTCTATTGTCATCTCCATGCTCTCAGCAATTTCTTCTTCTGTTGGCTTCCTTCCGAACTCTTGACTAAGAACCTTGGTGGTTTTTTTAATGCGTGAAATGGTTTCATAAAGATGAACTGGAAGTCTAATAGTGCGACTTTGATCTGCTATGGCTCTTGTAATTGCTTGGCGAATCCACCAGGTTGCATATGTAGAGAATTTGTATCCTTTTTCATGGTCAAATTTCTCAGCGGCTCTAATAAGCCCAAGACTTCCTTCTTGAATTAAGTCTTGGAATGAAAGTCCCCTATTCATATATTTCTTAGCGATAGAAACAACTAGGCGCAAATTTGACTGCACCATTTTTTCTTTTGCTCTTCGGCCCAGCATTAACCTCCTACGGAATCTAACTAAGGGCATGCCTACAAGTGCTGCCCATTCCTTTGTTGTTGGATAGTGATCATTTTCACTTTCAAATTGTGCTGCAAGCTCTTCAAGATTTAGTAGATCAGCAATTTTTCTTGCAAGTTCAATTTCTTCGTCTGGCCTTAATAAACGTATTCGACCAATTTCTTGAAGGTAAACTCTAATAGAGTCTTCTGTATAAACTCCTTTGGGGCCAAGTTTGATACTTGCTAGTGCTCTTGCTCTTGCTTCTTGTTCACTAATACTAAGTGTAGAAGTTGAACTTAAAGGTTCTGAATTATTTACTTTGCTTAGAGATGCTTCTACAAGTAGTTGATCAGCTGCTGCATCTAGATTTTTTACTGGCAGCTCAAAATCCTTAGGTTTTGATTTTGATTTTTTAGTAGAAGAAGTTGACTTCTTTGTCGATGTACTTTTTTTAGCTTTGATTTTTTTCTTAGTACTTTTCACTTCTTTCTCGGCAGCTGAAGCAGTTAGGGGAGTTCCAGTTGGTTTGGATTTTGTAGCTGTTGACTTGGTAGCGGCTGGGCTCATTTCAGGACACGCGAACTAACAAAAGGGATGGTCAAATAAATGCATGGCTTGTACTTTGGCAGCAATGCTTAAGTGACCATGACATCTGAAACAACGGACTGATCTTTGGCTATATCGTGATACGAGTATCAATTGAGCCCCCTTTAGGAAGGCCTATGAATCCATGTATCCGACTAGACAAAAGGTCTGTTTGTTTTAGATGTGGAAACTAAAAAGAGATGACATGGGACGTGGCAGGGATGTCAGGGGCTTTCTCAGACCGGCTGATCCGCCTTTTGGAGGGTTCCCAAAAGGGTTTCAAGCTTCTTGTCTTCCCGCTGGACGGAATTCTGCTTTGTTCCGTCAACAGCCTTTGGGCTGTCCAACAACTCAATGTTAAAAAAAACTTGTGACGTCGGCAAGTATTGATTCTCAGCCCCCCCCCTGCCGAAGTAGATGTTTGGTTGGAAGTGGGTAAAGAAGGTCGCTATTTCACTTATAGGGATAATTCAAGACTGGGAGTGGATCTTGGGGATTTGGTTAGGGTGCGTTTAAGAGGAAGATCTATGAATGGCCTTGTTGTAGCAAGACGTATAGGTTCTATTTCAAGTGAAAAATATATTAATCAGACTCAAAAAGTTTCTTTAGCAAGTGTAGAGGCTTTGGTTCAACAGGCTGCTGTTGATTCGGGGTGGAGGAAGTGGTTGGAAGAGATGGCCACTCATTGTCACATTAGTCCGTTTCGTATGCTTAAGGCTGCCTTGCCATCTGGCTGGTTGGGGGAAAGTAAATCCACACATTTAAGCCATAAGAGTCTTTGGTGGGTCTCTATTAATAAAGATTTTTCTTACAAAGGTGAGCTTACTAACAGGCAAAAGGAGTTAGAGGATTTTCTTACTTCTTCTGATGGTGGAGCTTGGCAGAAAGACCTTCATTCTGAGGGCTTTTCAATTGGAGTTATTAAAAGTTTGATAACAAGAGGTTTAATCTCTAGGGAAAAGAGGAAGCAGTCAATAGATCTCCAGAAAAGTCAAAAAACTCTAAAGCCTTTTTCATCTGAATTAGAGCTAGCTAGAACTTTGACAGATGAACAATTATCTGCGATAAACATCTTTGATTCTCAAAAGCAAGGATCAGCTTTGCTTCTTTGGGGTGTTACTGGTTCAGGAAAAACAGAGGTTTATCTTCAAATTGCACAAAAGGAGTTGTCTTCTGGGAAAAATTGTTTAATTCTTACACCTGAGATTGGTTTAATTCCTCAGCTAGTTGATCGATTTATTAAACGTTTTGGGGATAAGGTCCTTGAGTATCACAGTTCTTGCACCTCAAAAGAGAGAGCTCGAACATGGAGAAGGATTTTGGCCTCTTCGGAGCCACTTGTTGTAATAGGCACTCGTTCTGCTGTTTTTTTGCCTCTTTCTCCTTTGGGTTTGATTGTTCTTGATGAAGAGCATGACAGTTCTTATAAACAAGAGTCCCCTATGCCTTGTTACCACGCTAGAGATATGGCTCTCAATAGGGCCGTTTTTTCAGGCGCAAGGGTAATACTTGGCAGTGCAACACCTTCACTATTTACTTGGAAAAATCTTGCTCCTAATGGCTCAATTGCATTAGCTCGATTAACCAGACGTATCTCTGATAAACCTTTGCCAAAAGTTCATATTGTTGATATGAGGCAAGAGCTTGCTGAGGGGCATAAAAGACTTATTAGCAGGCCATTGATGGATCATTTGGCAGCATTACCTGAGAATAAAGAACAGGCGGTTGTCTTGGTCCCTCGAAGAGGCTATAGCAGTTTCTTAAGTTGCAGAAGTTGTGGAGAAGTTGTTCAGTGTCCTAACTGCGATGTCGCCTTAACAGTTCATAGAGGCAAAGAAGGACAAAGTTGGTTGCGATGCCACTGGTGTGATTACCGCTCAAATGTGGGGTCAAGATGTCATCAATGTGGTTCAAATGCTTTTAAACCCTTTGGTGCAGGAACTCAGAGAGTTATGGACCATTTAGTTAAGGAGTTAGAGGGCGTGAGGTTTTTGCGCTTTGATAGGGATACCACCGGTGGGCGCGATGGACACCGACAATTGCTTGAAAAATTTGCATTAGGTGAAGCTGATGTCCTTATAGGGACTCAAATGCTTGCTAAAGGCATGGATCTTCCTCGAGTAACACTTGCAGCAGTACTTGCCGCGGATGGACTCTTGCATCGCCCTGATTTACTGGCAAGCGAACAGAGCCTTCAGCTTTTTATGCAACTGGCTGGACGTGCTGGTCGTGGGGAGAAACCAGGGAAAGTTCTTATTCAAACTTATTGTCCAGATCACCCAGTAATTCTTCATTTAGTGGATGGAAGATATGAGGAATTTTTAAAAAAGGAATCAGAACTTAGAAGAGAGGCAGGTTTGGTTCCTTTTAGCAGAGCATGTTTATTGCGATTGGCTGGTGAATCAGCCGTTAAAACCGCAACAACAGCTTCAGTATTGGCTGAACAAATACGACCCTTATGTAATAGTAGGGATTGGCAATTGGTAGGGCCAGCACCAGCCTTGATTTCAAAAGTTGCCGGTAAAAGTCGTTGGCAAATTTTGCTACATGGACCTGAATCAAGTCCATTACCTTTACCTAGTGGAAGTGAGCTCTGGAAGGTATTGCCATTTGACGTAAGTTTATCTATCGATCCAGATCCATTGGAACTTTGAAGTAATTAAAATTTTATATTTTAAGGTGGGAGTTCTGGGAACCCAAAACCCATGTTCACCCTAATCGATTGAAGTATAAGAGTTAGGAAAAGTAGTGTTAATACTATTATTATTCCTATGCCAAGTTTATTCCATTTCCATTGATAGAAATTTAAAGTATTTGTTTTCCCTTGTTGGATTTTCCAGGTAACCCCATCTTTGTCTTGTTCAGCTTGAATTGGTATTGAATTCAGTTCTAGATTGTTACTTGGATTATTTATTATGATGAAAAACTCTAGACCAGGAATTATTGGTAACTCTTTTAGATCTATATTTAATTTGACATTCTGCTGCACTCCTATTAGCCAATTTTTTTCTCTTAAAGAAAGTTCTGGTGGAACAATATCTAACCCTGTGGACTCTATTGCGGTTGAGAATAATTTTTGAAGAGTTATATTCGCATCTTTTGAACGCATTGAAGGAGTTCTTATCTTTTGTTGTCCTCTTGATTCAGATGTAATGTCTATATTAGGCATATTTCGTCTTAAAGAACTTGCAAATTCTATTTGCCAGGGCAATAGTTTCATTGTATTACTTTGGATCGCCCAGTTGAATTGTATTTGGTCAGGAGCAGGAAGAAATATTTCATTCTTAATTTGAACACAACCACTTAATAATAGAGTTAGAATAGCAAGGATTATTAAGACCATTGAGGAAAAGCCTTTACTAAGAGCTCTTGTCGGGCCAGTTGGAGGCGAAGGCTCTTTTTTCTTCTTTTTTGTATTTATTTTTAGTTGATTGAAATTATTTCCTGTGCTAGTTGTTAGATCTATATTTGGAAGTTGAATAGACCAATTCTTTGGTCTTTCCAAGCTAGGAGACTCGAGAACAGATAATAATTGCCTTGACTCTTGTCGGATCTCACTGTCTTTTGATCGGGTTAACTGACGACATAGCGAGATTGCTTTTTGATCTTCTCCCTTTCCCATCCAAGCTGTTATCAGAAGCATTCGAATTCTTCCGCCCTTTTCGCTAGTTAGAGGATGTCTTTCAAGTAATTTTGTCAATTCATCTATACATTGGCCATAATCGCCTTGCTCTAAGGCAGCCTCAGCTAATGCCAGGCTTGTATCCATCTCTCAGCTTCTACCTATAACCATTGTCCCTATTCCTGTGTCAGTGAAAACTTCTAATAGAAGCGAATGAGGGACACGTCCATCAATGATATGAGTAGCTGCCACCCCTTGAGCCAAAGCTCTTATGCAGCATTCTGTTTTTGGTGTCATCCCACCGTTGATTATCCCTTTTTTTATTAGTTCGCGTGCTTCAGAAAGGTTTAATTGTCTAATAAGAGAAGCAGAGTGATCTTTGCTTCTGAGAATGCCTGGAGTGTCAGTTAGCAGTATTAGTTTTTCGGCTTGGAGAGATGCTGCAAGTTCTCCTGCAACTGTATCTGCATTGATGTTATGAGATCGACCATTTGCTGTTGCGGCGACGCTAGATATCACAGGTACATAACCCTTCAAAAGGAGTGGCTCTAAGACATCTGGATTCATGCTGCTGACTTCTCCCACAAGACCGTGACTGCCATTACCCAATTGACGAGCTTTTATTAACCCTCCATCCATTCCACATAAACCAACTGCTTGAGCACCTAATTGGTTTATTCCATTAACAATTTGTTTGTTAACCCTTCCGACAAGAACCATCTCGACTACATCCATAGTCTCTGGGTCTGTAATTCTTAGCCCATCGCGAAATTCAGGAGTTTTCCCAAGTTTCTTAAGCCATTCATTAATTTCTGGCCCCCCTCCATGTACGACAACTGTTTGAACTCCAACACTAGAGAGAAGTGCAATATCTCTAAATACAGCTTCTTGCAGTGTTTTATGAGCCATTGCGGCTCCTCCATATTTGATAACGATTCTTCTTCCAGCAAACCTTTGGATATAAGGCAGAGCTTCGCTTAGTACTGAAACTCTCAGCGCTTCATCGCTTGAATTTTTTGTTTGGGATTCTTTCAAGGACGTTTCCCTAGATGATTCTCATATTGCTATGCAATCCAACTGCATGCTTGCTCAAGAGTCCATTGATTTTGTTGCTGGAACAATAATTAAATCAATTTCATCTTTGTTTTGAGAAATAACCTCTGCCTGCATTCCTTTCGTAAAGAATCTACCTAAACGCTCTTGTTTCTCTTCCCATGATGGAAGAGGAACACCACCTCTTTGAAATCTCATGCGAATACCGTAGCCCGTTGTTGTTTCCAGCTCTTCTATTTCTAATAATTTGGGAGGATCATTATCCTCCCAGAGTTTTAGGGCTTGGAGTGAGGATTCAAGATGAACCTTTTGTCCATATCGCCATCTTGTGACATCTTTCAGGAGTTTTGCAAGTTCAGGTGGACCTGCCTCTCTTGTTTTTGCAAGTTCTGATTCTGGGGTGATCCTTTTAGCAGGGGCCAATTCTGAACTTTTTAAAGCAAGGCCTGCTAGAAAGATTGGGAAACCATAGAAAAGTGTTGGTACGCTTAGATTTGCCGCACCCGTCACATAGGCCATGCCTCCAATAACTGTAAGGACAGCACCAGTAACAATTATCAAATTTGCTGGAGAGAAAAGTTGCTTCATGTTTCCCATTCTTGCGTTAGAGGCCTCTAGTTGGGGACTTAATAGACAGTCTTAAGGCTATGAATGAAAAGCAACCCAGAGAGCTCATTGATTTGATTTCCCATTTAGACAAAGAGCGGGCTTGGCTATTAGAGCAAATTGATAAGGGCAACTGGCCTGAATTTCGTCTTGAGTTGGCAGCACTAGAGAGAGAGTTGGGACAACTTTTAACCAGAGTTGCTGATGAAATTGATGAAACAAATTGAGAGGAATCAGAATGGAATCTCATCAGTGTCTGGTATTAATGGAGAGCTGTCCCAGCTTGGATTGTTATCTTGTGAATTCGTAGATTTGTTTGTGCTGGATTCAGTGTTTGGTAATTCAGATGTTGTATTTGATAAGTTTTTTTCTCCCAATGCTTTGTTGGGATTTTCGTTTTTAAGCTCTTTAGAAAATGGGTGGAATTTAGATAGGGTTAATTCAGCTTTTTTTTCTTTTGTTCCATCTTGACGTGGGACTGTGTTCATACGTAAACGTCCTTCCAGAACAAGTTTTTGCCCAACTTGTACTTTATTTTGCATCTCTTGTGCCATGTTCCCCCATCCAATCACTTTTATTTCTCCAGGTGAATCATCAGCTCTTAATCCATCGAAGAGGACTTCCATCTCTGCAACGGGGGTTTGGTTGTTTTGTGTGTAACGCACAGTTGGTGCTGTCTTGACTTGGATCTCGAGCAGGCAGTGATTCATTTTATGTTCTTGTATTGAGCGCCATCTTGATGCAACATCATAAGAATTGCCAGAGGCATATTTGGTTGCTTGCAGGGACAGGAGAAGGACCTTCTATTGCTTCTGCCTTGATTGATAAAGGTTGGAGTGTAAGTGTCAGTGTCGTTTCTCCGCAAGCCTCTAAGCCTTATTTGAGGATGCCATCTGTTATTACGAGAGTTGGTGCTCTTGATGGGGAGGAAGGAATCAAAAAGGTTCTTGAAGAGTCAAAGTCTCTTCATAGTGGATTTGATTTGGTTATAGATGCAACTCATCCTTTTGCTATAAAGATCAGCAAGAACTTGCTTAAAGTTTGCAATCAACTTGGTCAGTCGATCCTTCGTTTTGAAAGGGATCTGGATAATCCTCCTGGAGCTTCTCTTGTTTCTGACCTGAAAGAGCTTTCGGATTGTTGTTTTAAAGGTAGAAAGGTCTTAATGGCTATTGGGTCAAGGCATTTAAAGATAGGTGTGTCTAACGCTAGAAAGTCTGGTGCAATTGTTTTTGCTCGCGTTTTTCCTACTCCTGAGAATATAAGACAAGCTTTGAATTGTGGGATTATAGATTCCAATTTGGCGATTAGTAGACCATCTCTAGATGAAATTCAATTTGGCAAATTTGAACGTGCAATTTGCAGGCATTGGTCTATTACTGATGTGGTTTGCAGGCAATCAGGCGGTTTAATACAAAAGCTTTGGCATGAAGTTTGCGAAAAAGAAGATATTCAACTTTGGTTGATTTCCAGGCCTGATTTTATTTACGAAGGAGAAGTAGTCAATACTTTTGAGGCTTTGTTAGATACACTAACAAAGTATTAATAAATTTCTTAATCATCTATCGAATTAAATTCCTAGTCTCTAATGATTGAAACTAAAATTAAAGACGATCTTTCTTTGGTAATCACAACCGAAGGAAGCCTTGAACTTGCTGAAAATTTAGCAAAAGAATTAATCCGGCAAGGGTTAGCCGCTTGTATTAATTTTCAGAATGTGAAGAGCCTATTCCTTTGGGAGGGAAAGCTGGAGGAACTAAATGAAGTGCAGTTATTGATAAAGACAACACATACCAAAATAGAAGTACTTTTAATGACAATTAGTCAACTGCATAGTTATCAGACTCCTGAGATAATTTATTGGAAGGCTTCCGCTAGCCCTTCATATAAAGGATGGGTAACAGGAGTTATAGGAAATTCCCATGGTCGTATTTAATTAGTAACCAATAGAAGATCTTTTAGAGAAGTTGAAGGCCTAGAGCCAAGCTGAGTGATTATTTTTGCTGCACAAATTGAACCAATCTCTCCACATTTCCTCAGATCAAAATTATTTGTATAACCATAAAGAAATCCACCAGCATATAAGTCCCCTGCTCCAGTTGTATCAATTAAAGGACCGAGGTCATAGGCATTTATTTGTAAAGCTCTACTTTCAGAAAGAATAATAGAACCTTTTTCTCCACAAGTGATTATAGCTATCTCACAACACCCTGTTACTTCTTTTATAGCAGCTTCAAGATTTGAGCATTTGAATAAAGAGATGATCTCTGATTCATTGCTGAAGAGAATATCTATATTGTTGTTAACCAAATCAATAAAGCTTTCCCTATGACGATCTACACAAAAGGAATCTGAAAGGGATAGTGCTACTTTACCATTTGAAAGTTTACATGTTTCTGATGCAGTTATAAAAGCACGTTTTGCCGCTTCGTTATCCCACAAATATCCTTCAAGGTATAGAACTTTAGATTTTTCTATTAGTGAAAGATCTAGAGTACTTGGGTCTATTAAAACTGATGCGCCAAGATATGTGCACATTGTTCTTTGAGCATCAGGGGTTACAAATATCATGCATCTGGCGGTAGGTGGACCAGAATTTACTGGCTTTGTATCAAACCTGGCACCTACTTTGCGAATGTCCTCTGTAAATATTGCTCCTAGCTCATCATTTTTTACTCGGCCAATAAATCCTGATCGACCACCTAAATTTGCGATGCAGGCAAGTGTATTGGCTGCTGAACCTCCAGAAATTTGAATATCTGGTTCTATAGAAGAAAATATCTTTTCTGCTTCTAATTGATCTAATAACATCATGCTTCCTTTCTTTAAAGAGTGAGCCTCTAAAAAAGAATCATCAACTTGAATTAGTACATCAACAATTGCATTCCCTATTCCTATAACATCTAATTCGCAAGTATTGGATTTTGAAATGACCGACATTTTGTTGTCTTTTTATAAAGGTTATTTATGTGAGAATTCTATTGCTTTAAAAGAGCTCTCTTTGGACCATGTATTGGGTCTTCAATGACAATGGTTTGATCTCTACTTGCGCCTAATGAGACTATTGCAATTGGCACTTCCATGAGTTCGGCCAAGAAACGAAGATAATTCATTGCTGCTTTTGGTAGATCGTCAAGATGTCTGCAGTCAGCTGTTGAACATTGCCATCCGGGAAGTGTCTTGAAAATGGGTTTGCAGCGAGCAAAGGTTTCAGCACAGCTTGGGAAATGTTTAATTATTTTTCCATCTAGTTCATATGCAACACAAATATTTATCGCTTTTAGTTCATCAAGTACATCAAGCTTTGTAATAGCTAGGCAATCAAGACCATTAACTTCTACAGCGTAACGACCTATTACTCCATCGAACCACCCACATCGTCTTCTGCGTCCAGTTGTTGTTCCAAATTCACCTCCTCTTTCACATAATTGATCATTAATGCTTCCTAGTAGTTCAGTTGGGAATGGGCCTTCTCCTACACGGGTTGTGTAGGCCTTTGCTACACCTATAACCCTATCTATAAGAGTGGGTCCTACGCCTGCACCTATACAGGCACCTCCTGAGACAGGATTTGACGATGTGACATATGGGAAGGTTCCATGATCTAGGTCTAAAAGTGTTCCCTGTGCACCTTCAAATAAAATATTTTTTCGGTTTCTAGCTGCTTGATGGATCGCTCTTGTGCAGTCAACGACATAAGGTTCCAGTCTTTTTCCATAACTGTGGTACTCCTTGATTACCTCCTCAGGATCTAACGGCTGCTTGTTGTAGATCTTTTGAAGGAGATCATTCTTTTCGCTAAGAGGCACAAGGAGTCTTTCTCTCAGTCTTTTTTCATCAAGAAGATCTATTACTCGGATCCCATTGCGTTGTGCCTTATCTGCATAGGTAGGTCCTATTCCACGACCTGTTGTCCCAATCTTTTGAGATCCCCTCCTTTGTTCCATCGCTTGGTCAAGTAAGCGATGGTATGGCATGGTTACATGCGCTGTTGCAGCTAGTTGAAGCCCTGAAATATCAATGTCGTTTTCTCGAAGCATATCCATCTCTTTTAGCATCATCTTTGGATCAACAACTGTCCCAGATCCGATGAGGCAAATAGTTTCTGGATAAAGGATCCCTGATGGAATTAGGTGAAGCTTCAGGACCTTGTCATCTACAACAATTGTATGGCCTGCATTTACTCCCCCTTGGTAGCGAACGACAACATCTGCTGAACGACTTAGCAAGTCGGTGATCTTGCCTTTCCCTTCGTCACCCCACTGAGCACCTATTACTACAACGTTTGCCAAGGAAACTGCGGCTCGAAACCGCTCAACTTTAAGACAAGAAACCTTCGCAGATCTTCCTGCCCTGAGTCAAAGGACTGAAATCAAAGAGCATGTTTAGCTTTCGTTTGTTGCGAGTTGTTCTGCTTTTGCTAGCTCTTTATTTAGGCGCTCTTTTAGTTCGTTAGGAAGCGGACGGTTTGCAAATGTTTTGTAATGGCCTGCCATGGCATTAAGGGCTGTCTGCATTGTTGTATATGAAAGGGTCTGGTTAACTTGTGCCCTATTGCGATATCTGGAAATGTAAGCAGTAATCAACTGAACAGCTTCAGTTTCTGATGCCTTTCGACCTTCAGCATCTTTTTCGAGAGCTATGGTCTCTTGAAGACTTCGTGCAACTAATACAGTGTCATTTATGTAGTCCCCAGACATTGAGGGTTGGCTGGCGTTTGCTGTAGTTAGGGGGGTCAGGATTAAGCCAAGTCCAATGCAAGTTGCCAAAGCTGCTCCTATCAGCCTTTTGATAAGTCGATTAAAGGCTGAAGTCATTTTTAATCAGTAATTGCATTAACTTTAGTGGTAGGAGAGATCAAATCAGCTTCTATCCGACAAAACTTCCTCTAATAATTTTTTGATAGCTTCTTCACTAGTTAGTAATTGAGTCTCTTTAGTCGACCTTTTGACTATTTCAACTTTCCCTGATTCGGCATCTCGTCCTGCAACCACCCTTAATGGGATACCAATTAAATCGGCATCTTTGAATTTCACACCAGCTCGCTCATCTCGGTCATCAAGAAGAACATCTATCCCATTGGCTTGTAATGATACGTATAAGTTTTCACCTAGTTGAACTTGTGAAGAGTCTTTGATATTTGCAATTATTACTATTACCTCAAAAGGAGCAATTGAAATTGGCCACTTAATACCAAATTCATCATGGTTCTGCTCTATCGCCGCTTGCGCGAGCCTTGAAACACCTATGCCATAACATCCCATCCAAAAATAATCTTGGCTACCTTTCTCATTGGTAAAAGTTGCTTCTAATGCCTTTGAATATTTACATCCAAGTTGAAAAATGTGCCCTATCTCAATTCCTCTTTTTTCTTCAAGCCTTTGCGAGGGATCATGAATACATTTGTCTAAAGATTTTGCTTTCCTTAAATCTACTATTTTTGGAGATTCTTCAAGAATATCCCAACCTACCCTTATTCGATGTTTATCTTTGGTATTTGCTCCACATATGAAAGAATTAAGTTCTGCTGCTGTACAATCAATGATTCTAAGAAATTTCTTATTCCAGGTACGTGCATTACTTAGGAATGAATCATTTAAATCTGGTCCGATTGAACCAAATGGCCATTTAGTTAAACCTTGAGAATCTATCTCTTCTATATTAATTGGCTTTATCTTTAATACTTCCTGCCCTATTTGAGTGGATAGGTAATTAATTAGCTTCACATCATTAACTTCCTGATCACCTCTAATGCTTACAAGTAATGGTTGCTCTTGGCCATCGCCAATGAGAGCTAAAAGGACAATTACTTTGATTATTTGGGATGGTTCAAAGTCATTTGCGGAGCAAAGTTCTTCTATTGACTTTTGATTGGGTGTATTTATAACAGCTGGCTCTCCTTCCCCTATTGGGTCAGGATCTGGAGGTATGGATACTGCTTTTTCTTGATTGGCTGAATAAAGCCCATCAGAACTTGTCAAAATGAGGTCTTCACCTGAATCTGCTGTAACCATGAATTCTTGAGAAGCGGCACCACCAATGGCCCCACTATCTGCTTCTACAGCTACTGTTTCAAGTCCGCACCTAGTGAATATTTGCTTATATGCTTTATTCATCTTGTTGTATGTATGTTTTAAATCTTCTTCGCTTGAATGAAATGAGTATGCGTCCTTCATTATGAATTCTCGACTTCTCATAAGACCAAATCTTGGTCTTATCTCGTCTCTAAATTTAGTTTGAATTTGGTATAGATTTATTGGTAATTGTTTATAAGATTGTATCATTTCGCTTGCAATTCTTGTGATTATTTCTTCATGGGTTGGCCCTAATCCAAACGAACGCCCTTGTCTGTCTTTGAGATTAAACATGATGCCTTCTCCTGCCGTGTATCCCTGCCATCTCCCACTCTTTTGCCAAAGTTCTGCAGGTTGTAGTTGAGGTAGAAGTGTTTGCAATCCTCCTGCATCATTCATTTCTTGTTGAACAATTTTCGTGATTTTGTTCAATACTCGCCACATCAATGGCATATAGGCGTAAATGCCTGATGTGATTCTTCGTATGTACCCTCCTCTAAGAAGCAGCTGATGGGAGGCAATCTCTGCTTCGGAGGGCACATCTCTCAGCGTCGCCATGATTAGCCGAGAGACGCGCATAGGTTTAAATGCATAGAAAGATGAAAACTAACATCTGGTAAATAAATAGCCGTAACAGAAACCGTCCTACTTATTGGATTGTTTTACTACTGGTGGGATTTCTCTGCTAGCTTCTCCAAAGCCTGTAGTAGTCGCTGTTGGAAATTATGTTAAGTGAGTCGTTAAACTCTGTTTCTGAAAGTTCTTCTTTAACAAAAGAGATTGGTGATAATATAAGCACCCCAATTGCATCCTCAGACTCATTAGTTGGTATTGATGAAGTTCAGAAATCATTAAATCGTTCAAGAGCATCTGTATATAGGTATACCAATACTGATACAAGAAATCTTAATCCTCCTTTTAATCCTAGAAAACTCAATCCCGAATACAGAAGTGATCAAAAAGATCCACTTTTGTTTCATCCTCAGGAAGTAGCTCGTTTCGCAAAAGACATACTTAGGATAAAGGAAGTCACTGTAGAGGTTTTAAATTCTCCTTCTACAGCTACTCAGGAAGTTTTGGTTTCTATTTTGGAAGAACTTCGTTCTATTAGAACTTATATGGAAGGCTTGAAGGATTCTCCAACTGATCTCTCAGTGCATAGAGACATGAAGGGTCGCCCTGCCGCGTAGCTCTATTAAATGTAAGAATGTTATTAGACTTATTAGAAAAGGATTGCTAATTCTTCTTCATGCCTTGCTTTAAATACCTTATAGGCTATTTATATGCTTGGTTTTTTCCAAACCACCTTTGAATGGACCCAAAACCAGTCCCAATTTTAAGAACGTTTTCTCGAATTGAGATTCCTCCGAGCTCTTCCTCTGAGGGAGATCTTCAGGAAACTGAAGAGGATGACCCTTTCAGTTTAAGTAGTTCTTCGATTGCCTTATTTGGTTTACTCATGGCAATAGCTGTGGTTGGGGTCCCCCTAGTGGCAGTACTTACTGAAAGGCCTCTCGGAAAAAAAAGTCTTATGCCCACTGCCTTGGAAAGTGATGGATCTAAGCCCTCTCTCCCCATCTCCCTCTCCGGGGTTGGTCAATCTAATAGTTGAAATTCCTGCTGGGAGCAGGAATAAGTATGAATATTTTGCGGAGGCTGGAGTAATGGCTCTTGATCGAGTGCTTCATTCTTCGGTTAGGTATCCATTTGACTATGGTTTTGTGCCTAACACACTTGCTGAAGATGGCGCCCCACTTGACGCAATGGTGATTATGGCAGAACCTACTTTCGCAGGATGTCTTATAAAGGCACGACCGATTGGTGTCCTTGATATGCATGATTCAGGGGCATATGATGGGAAACTTCTTTGTGTTCCTGTTGCAGATCCTCGTCAAAAATCTATATGTAGTATCAAGCAGATAGGTCCAACTCAATTGGAAGATGTGGCTGAATTCTTTCGAACATATAAGAGTTTGGAAGGCAGAGTAATTCAAATAGATGGTTGGCGCGATTACGATGCGGTTGGAGAGTTGTTAGAGAGTTGTATCGCTGCAGAAAAAGTAAACTTAACCAATAGAGGTTTGAAATCTATGTAATATTTTTCTAGTACTAGAGTTTTCTTTCTTTATCCCTCATGAATCCTAAATTAGTGCTTTACAGCTATTCTGCATGCGGAACTTGTAAGAAAGCTATTAAATGGTTATGTGATAAACAAATTGACTATCAGTTAATTGATATTACTATTACTCCTCCTTCTAAAGAGAAAATTACTGATGCCATTAATCAATTAGGGAGTCGAAAAGCACTTTTCAATACAAGCGGTCTTAGCTATCGCAAGCTTGGTGCTAAAAACGTTCAATCAATGAGCGACCAGCAAGTCATTGAGGCATTAGCTACTGACGGTAAATTGATTAAGCGTCCTTTCCTGATTTCAGCTCAAGGCCATATTTTGGTTGGGTTTAAACAAGAGGTCTGGGAGGAGGTCTTGTTAGGGAAAAGTTAAATTGTTTTAAATAATTGTAATTTTTTATTCTATTTCTTCAATGATAACAAACTATTTTCTCGCCAGATTCGGATTCGGACAAAATGAAAGATTCTGAATCGAAATTTCATTCCTTATGGGATTTCTGGGGACCACTATTCGTTTCTATCTTCTTGTATACAGGAATTCGTTACTATATTGCCGAAGCTAGATATATTCCTAGTGGTTCAATGCTTCCAAGTTTGCAGATCAATGATCGCCTAATAATAGAAAAATTAACTTTACGAAAAAGATCTCCTCGACGTGGGGAAATTGTTGTCTTTAATTCCCCTTATTCTTTTGACTCGCATTTGCAAGCTAAAAATCCACCTTCAGTTCTGAAGTGCGCATTAGTTACTTTCCCTCTTTTTTCTTTTCTTACACGGATTAGTGATCCAGCTTGTGATGCCTACATAAAGCGTGTTGTCGCGATTGCAGGTGACAATGTTGCAATCAATTCAAAAGGAGAGGTTTTTATTGATGGTGTTTTAACTGAGGAGACTTATGTCAACAACTTTTGTGAATTGAGGAGAGAGGGCCTTGGTAGTTGCAAAACCTTAAAAGCAAAGGTTCCAATGAGCCATGTTTTGGTTTTAGGAGACAATCGAAGTAATAGTTGGGATGGTCGTTATTGGCCTGGTGGGGCATTCCTACCAGAGCAGGAAATTATTGGAAGAGCTGTATGGAGGTTTTGGCCTATTAATCGTTTGGGACATCTCCGCTTCTAAGACCACAAGCAATTACCTTCCCTACGATTTTTTCTCCTATGAGTGGTTGATTTGCGCAAAAAGGATACTTTCTATTGTCATACTTTTGAGTCCATGTTTTTTCTGGATCAAATAAAAGCCAGCGCCTGCTTCCTGTGGTGAGAGATTCTTCTTTTTGATTGAGTATCTTTGAGGGGCCAAAACTTAGTGCCTCCCACAATTGCTCGACTGACCATTTGTTTTTAATAACAAGCTCTTGCCATAACAATGGGAGGACTAGTTCATGTCCACTAAGACCTGGAAACTTTTTGTCTAATGGTAATTTGCTCTCTTCTTCATCTAGAGGGATAGCATGAACTGCTATAGCCGTGATGCATTTTTCTTTTAATCCTTGAATTAGTGCTAAACGGTCATTTGGTCCTCCTAACGAAGGTATCACTCTCCATCTCATATCATCCTCTGAGAGAGATGCAGTGTCTTTTATTAAATGCCACCAACAAACACTCGCCATAGGTTTTAGATTGCTTGATGAAAGAATTGAAACGCTGGTTGCAGTGGATATATTCATCAATGTCATAGAAGTCTCAGGATATTGTCTATAGAGTTCAAGTAGTTGGCCAAGGGGCAAGGTTTCACTTGCAAGAGGGTCTGGTAGCCATCCGGCTCTTAATGTCTCGACGCCCTCTCTGGTGATCCCATTGCCTTGGATCTTTCTATCTCTTGGAGCCAATAAGACCGGAGACCGTCCCATCTCTTTGAGATTTAGACCTCTTTGTAGGATCCCACAAGGAGGCATCTCATCATCCTCTGCTAATCCAATAGCACCATTCTTAAGTAATTCTGCATGAGAAGAGAGTTCTACACCCTTTCCTTCTTTACTAAAGGCACCCCATAAATGAATTGAGACATCACTATTAGGGTTGACAAATCCTTTGAGAGTTTCGGGCTTATCTCTCCATGTTGAGCTTCGAGGTAGAAGAGCTAATTGGCCATACCCTATTTTAGCGGCTTTTTTTCTGAGACTTATAAGTGTTTCACATCTACCACTTAGAGGCTCTTCTAAAATTGAATGAGGATCAACCAAGCAAGGTGCTAGAACTTTCTTTGTTGAAGATTGAGAGGCAAACCCTGCCTCTTTTCCCAGCTTACGAGCTTTTTGTCCAAAAGCTTTTATTTCTCCATTACTGATGAAAACGGCATCTTGAGTTAAAGGTTTGTTTGACCCATAAAGTATTTGAACTGGGTCTAAAAGATACGAATTAGGCATGAAGTTAGAGAGCTCCTGTTGCCGTGCTATCGATTACTCCACCTAGGTGAGATGTCAAGTTGAGGCATGTCACGATATCAGGTTGACTTGGGTCTCCTAAGGTGTCGATTACTGTAATCCCACCATTTCCTTGTTTTATCATCCAAATTTCTTTTGGGGATAGTCCTAATAGATGACAGAGAATTGTTTTATTGACTGCATCATGAGCTACGACTAATGCAGTGTCCTCAACCTTGAGCTGCTCGCAAATTTTCCTCCAACAGTTAATAGACCTATCCCAGACTTGTTGGATTGATTCTCCTTCTGGCATTTGTACTTGTTCGGGGTGATTTTTCCAGGTTTTGAGCGATTCTGGCCATTGTTCTTTTATTTCTGACTCTAGTTTCCCTTCCCAAAGACCGTGGTTTATTTCAATTAAGTCCTCTTTAAGTTCAACTTTTAATCCATTGTGTTGTTGAAGAATAGCTTCTGCCGTTTGAAGTGGTCTTTTCATAGAGCTGCTAAATGCTCTAGTTAGATTTAGCCCGGATAGGAATGAACCAGCGGCTAATGCCTGTGTTTTACCGTTGTTGTTAAGGGGAATATCTATTTGCCCTTGAAAACGTCCTTCAAGATTCCAGTCAGTTTCTCCATGACGAACAAGGATCACTCGTGCACTTTTCTTCTTTTTAGGTAGGGATGGGTTTAGGTGTGTTGTGCTGTTTAGACATTCTATTTGAACTTGATATGGGTTTGATTTACTTGTACTTACATTGAAAATTGATATCGAAGCATTATCTAGTTGAAGTCTTCGGAATCCATTTTGAGGATGACCCATTAGAAGAATAATTATGGATCGAAGAATGGCATTGTGAGCAACTATCAGGATTGTTTCATTCCTGTCTGGTGAATGTTGATAAAATAGCTTCTTTAGGAAGGCTTGAGTTTGATCGAATAGATCTTTAATAGGTCTATATTGACTTCCATCGTTTTTTAATAAAATTAGATCTTCAGGGTTTGTTTTCCAAGTTTGATAAGCCTTTGGGAAAGTTTTTATCAATTCATCAAGGGTTTTTCCACTCCAGGGTCCAAGATCTACTTCTAAGAGTTCTTCATCGAAAATTGGATCAATTTTATTTTTCAATTGTCCAATTATATTTATTGTTGTATCCTTAGCTCGCTTTAGAGGTGAGCTATAGACGGTAGTTATTGATAAATCCGATAAAACATCCCCAGTTTGGATGGCTTGCTTTACTCCATCATTAGTGAGAGTGGAAAGATCGTTGCGACCTTGAATGCGGCGTTCGAGATTGAAGCTGCTTAGACCATGACGAACGAGTAAAAGACGCAAAGCCACCGGCAAATAGTTTTGGTATAAATCATCGTATTTGGGAATTAGTCGATATAGGCTTTATTGATGTGGAGAATTTATTTCTTCTAAGACTTTCATTTGATGAAACCTCTTATGCGACAAGCCACCTCGGCAGGGAAAGTGGCAATGGCTGTTCTCTCTCTCTTGCTAACCGTGTTGATTTGGGAACGAGGCCTTGAAGATAGCTTTAGTCGGCCGTCAGCGGCACCAAAATTATCTTTGCGACAACAAGAGATTGCTTTATTAGCTGCCCCTGCACTCCCTGAGTCCATAAAACCATTTTTAGTAGGAGAGAACCCTGAGAATGTTCTTAGAGAAGGTTTAAAAGAAATCCCTCTGGACGAAATGGATGACCGCTTGAAATTGATGCTTGCGGCTTTGGAACCAGAGATAAAGGATCGGCTTAAAACTTTAAAAGCATCTGTTCAAGACAAGTCTTTATTGCCAATTCAAAAGTCTTTAACTGAAAGGTCTGGTGATGTTGACCCTCAGCCTTTCGTTTTCAGTGAGGTCGCAGAGCAAAATGATGACCCATTGCTTTATAGGCTTGCATGCCTAGCAAGTGGTGGAGCTGAAAACCTCTGTGTTGATTTAAGTACTGCCAGGTCAAACGCCTTGAAACTGTCTTTTAGTCAGGGTCTTCCAGCTATTGCAGTCCTCTTGGGAATTGGCCTATTAATTCGTCAAGTATGGATTTTATTCAGGAATTCCGGTGCTCCTTGGCCTTCATTGATCTCAATGCCTCTCTCAACAGTTGATATGGTGCTGTTGGTTGCAGGAGGTTTTGTTGTCTTAGGAGAAGTCTTCTTCCCTGCCTTGGTAGCTCCCATAAGTGAAATTTTTACTAAAAAGCTAGATAGTCCATTAAAAGAATCTTTGAGGGTTTTTATTGGTTATGTGGCGATGACGCTTCCTCCCTTACTAATCCTTCGTCAACAAATTAAGGGTATTACTGATTTTAAAGAACCAGAGGGCGGATGGCTTCAATGGAAATTGTTTCCTATTGACGAAGCCTTTGCCAAAGGTTCATCTGGCTGGCTAATGGCGATGCCACTCGTTCTCCTTACTAGTTGGTTGATGAATTTGTTAGTAGGAGATCAAGGAGGAAGTAATCCTCTGATTGATCTGGTCCTTCGTAGCCATGATCCCCTTTCTTTGCTTCTTCTTCTGGCAACAACTGTTATTTTGGCGCCTCTTTTTGAAGAGTTGATTTTTAGAGGTGCTCTTCTTCCCGTTTTGGCTAAGTCACTAGGAAGAAGTTGGGGAGTAGTGGTTAGTGCATTGGTTTTTGCTTTGGCACATTTAAGTGTCGGTGAATTTGCTCCTTTAGCTGTTTTAGGACTTGGACTTGCTTTGTTAAGACTTAGTTCGGGCCGACTTTTCCCTTGTGTCCTGATGCATTCTCTATGGAATGGACTTACCTTTGGCAACTTGCTTTTGCTTGGTTAGTGGTTTTATCTTTTGTTAGATTTTGTTCTCTTAAGCCCTTGCGATGGAATGTTTTGGGTGTTTGACTAAATAATTAAGGGGTTTATTTAGTGGTCGCTCTTGCAAGATCGCGTCCTGTATCTTCTGAGCATGCTTTTAACAAAGCTCGTTCCTCAGGACCGTTACATTTAATTCATGGATCTTTCTCTACGAAGAAAGTTGCACGTCAATTTCCAGTTCTTGCAGGTTTTCATAAAGCTACTGATGGAGCATTATTTGGAGTATTAATTGCAGTTGTAGTTATGTCTGCTTTTAGCTTGCATTGGAGATATCTATGGACTGTTGCTTATACCCGGTTAGAAGCAACTCGTGATTTAGCACATAGACTTACTGATTCCACTGCAATGCTTGAGCAACATCTTCTGCAGCAAGGTAGTTTGCCTTATTCTATGGTTAGAACCAAGGCATCAAATTTAATTTATTTAGAAAACCCTGGAAAGAATAGTCGTTCTGAAAACGATATTTCTAAAGGGACTAGTCTTTCAGATAGATTTGTCTCAAATGTAATTAAATACGGCTACTAATGCCGCTCAATAGAAAACGTGCTTTGAGGAAAGCGCGTAGAAAACGGAAAGGCGCAATTCCTATTAATCCTATTGTGTCTTTTAGGTTGAGATTGGTTTTTGCCATTCTTTTTTGTGGCCTTTTAGGACTGATGGGCAGAATGGCTTCTCTTCAAGTGATTCAGGCCAATGAATTGGAGACTAAAGCTCGTGCACTTCAAACACAGAAAATAAAACCTCTAGGAACAAGGCGATCTATTGTTGATCGCAATGGAAGATTGATTGCTTTAGATGAAGAGCGTTTTCGGCTTTGGGCTCATCCTAGATATTTCAATTTTCCTGGAGATGCCCCTACATATATTCGAAACCCTGTTGACGTTGCTTATAAACTTTCAGCCCCTTTGTCTATGCCTGTATCTGACGTGATAAATCTATTAGGTGATAGATCCTCGGGTGTAAAGTTGGCAGAAGATATTGATCATGAAATTGCTTCAAAAATTAGAAGTTTAGGCATTAGTGGTCTAGACCTTGAGGCATATCCTCAACGTGTTTACCCACGAGGATCTCTTTTCGCTAATGTTGTTGGGTTTTTGAATCAGGACAGAATCCCTCAGGCTGGATTGGAACAGAGCCTTAATAAAAAGCTTGTTCGTAAAGAAAAGGCTCGTAATTTGCGACGAGGTGCTGATGGCACTCCTTTGCCTGATGATTTAGCTCCTGGTGTTTTATATAAAGATGATTTACAACTGCACCTTACTCTTGATGCGCGCCTTCAAGAATTGGCAACTAATGCTTTAAGTGACCAGGTTCAGGCTTGGAATGCGAAAAAAGGAGTGGCAATTGTTATGGACGTCACAAATGGAGAGCTTTTGGCACTAGCATCAACTCCTACATATAATCCAAATCGATATTGGAAATATTCACCTTCTCTTTTTCGAGAATGGTCTGTTCAAGATCTTTTTGAGCCGGGTTCTACTTTTAAACCTATTAATCTTGCATTAGCCCTTGAAGAAGGAGTCATTAATAAGAATGGAACTGTTAATGATCCAGGGAAGGTAGTCATCGGTGGATGGCCTATCTATAACCATGATCGCCGCCCTAATGGTGTTATTGATTTTTCTACTGTTTTACAGGTCTCTAGCAACGTTGGGATGGTAAATGTAATGCGTCAAATGCAACCCGCACGTTATTGGGATTGGCTGCATCGATTGGGACTTGATGTCAGACCTCAAACTGATTTGCCTGGAGCTTTGGCTGGTCACTTAAAAGGTAAAGAAGAGTTCGTTTCCCAACCGATAGAACCAGCTGTTGCCTCTTATGGGCAAGGCTTTTCTCTTACGCCTTTAAAGTTGGTTCAATTACATGCACTTATTGCTAATGGAGGTCATCTCGTACGCCCTCATATAACTCGCGGCCTTCAATCTCAAGCGGGGTTATCCACTCCAAGTAAGAAAAACACTTATCCTCTTATAAGCCCTGAGGTGACTGAGGTGGTCCTTAGGTGGATGGAGGCGGTTGTTGAATCAGGATCAGGAACTGGTGTGAAAACACCTGGCTATCGAATAGGAGGTAAAACTGGTACTGCAGAGAAAGTTGTAAATGGGGCTTATCAACAAGGCGTCAAGATCTGTAGTTTTGTCGCCAATTTACCGATAGAGAGCCCCCGATACGTTGTTTTAGTCGTAGTAGATGAACCTAAGGGTGAAGATGCATATGGTTCAACAGTTGCAGTGCCTGTCGCTAAGAAGATTATTGATGGATTACTTGTCTTGGAGCAAATTCCTCCAAGCACAGAAAACAGTGGTTTGAAGCCTGCAAAAGGTTGAGATTTTAGAAAAGTTTCATTTGGAGTCGCTGTCAAGGTATGTAATCTCGAAAAAAGATGGCTAACTTACGAGCGCATCTGAGATATCGTTTTTATGGCCACCCTCCTCGAACAACTTTCCTCGATGACTGTGGTTGTTGCAGATACAGGGGAGTTAGATGCTATTAAAACTTTTACTCCTAGGGATGCAACCACCAATCCTTCATTGATTTTGGCTGCTGCTCAGATTCCGGCTTATCAGAGTTTGATTGATGAAGCACTTAAATTCTCTAGAGACAAAATTGGACTTGGGGCAGCAGTTGAAGAAGTAGTAGAAGAAGCTCTAGATGAGATTTGTGTGATTTTTGGCAAGGAAATTCTGAAATTAATTCCAGGCCGCGTCTCTACAGAAGTTGATGCAAGGTTGAGCTTTGATCAAGATGCAACTATTGCAAAAGCCAGGAAAATTATCAGTCTTTATAATGAAGCTGGTATTTCAAATGATCGAGTTCTTATTAAAATTGCTTCAACATGGGAGGGGATTAAGGCAGCAGAAATCCTTGAGAAGGAAGGTATCCACTGTAACCTAACATTATTGTTTGGCTTTTCACAGGCTGCTGCTTGTGCGGAAGCCGGAGTTACTTTAATCTCACCATTTGTAGGAAGGATACTTGATTGGTATAAAGCTAATGAAGGCAAACAATCTTATATAGGATGTGAAGATCCAGGTGTTATTTCAGTAACTAAAATATTCAATTATTTTAAAACCCATGGCTATAAAACAGAAGTTATGGGAGCAAGCTTTCGAAATATTGATGAGATTATTGAGTTAGCAGGTTGCGATCTGCTTACTATCTCTCCAAAACTATTAGATCAGCTAAGTAAAACGCAACTTCCACTAAAAAAGAAATTGGATTCTGTAAATCCTGAAAATGTTGGAGATAAAATAGATATTGATAAAAAAAGATTTGATTTTTTAATGTCAGAAGATCGTATGGCAAGAGAAAAATTGGATGAGGGAATTCGTGGCTTTAGCAAAGCTATTGAAACTTTGGAGGCACAACTTGCCCATCGCTTTGCTGTAATTGAAGGCGGATCAGCTTTTTCACATGTTGTTCATGAAATTTTCATGCTGAATGACCTTGATGGTGATGGGTGTATTACAAGAGAAGAATGGTTGGGAAGTGATGCTGTTTTTGATGCTCTTGATAATGACCATGATGGTCGATTGCTTCAAAATGATTTATTTTCAGGCCTTGGTGCTGCGTTAGCACTTAGCCCAAAATAGGTTTATACAGGAATTTAAATCGATAGAGTTCTTTTGCAATTTATATCCTTTTCCTGTAGAGAATTATGTTTTTATTTGTTAGATTAATTATTAAAATCTTTAAAGATAAAAATAATTTGAATGTTTGGAAAATTCAATTTTTATAATATAAGTATAACCAAGCATAGGAATCTGTTTTTTAGAAGTACTTCCATATCGCATCTTGGGGGATTTGGGGACTTTCTTTTTTATTGAAAGGCTCGTCAAATTTGACGCGCCATTCGGGCACTCTGCAAGTTACAAAATCTGTTCGCTCAATCAATATTCCATCCTCATTGGTTTTACTTGCAATGAATCCTGAAACCCATGAGCCCCCTTTTAAGCCTCCTTTAAACCAGACCCAAGCCTTTTTCTTTTCCATTGTCTAAAAAGTTGCTGTGTATATGATTGTGAATCAATTTTGATTTTTATTCAAGGAAGATTAAATGTGAACTGTTCAGAAAAAATTACTGGTTGTTGTATTCAAGATCTTTGGAAAAGAAGCCTTTTGATAACTCTTGTAGCAATGTCACCATAACCCATTTCCCCAGAAAGTATCTGAGCAATTCTTTGGGGTGCCGTAGGCCTTTTAATCCCTAGTTGATATCCAACTTTGGGGAACCTATAGAAAACTTGAGAAATTCTTTTTCCCCAAGCCATTGACTCACCCCATTCCTTTCTCATTGTTTCTGTGTAGTCATTAAGGTCTTTGTTATTACCTCGTAACCAATTATTTATGCTTTTTGATGCTTCGTATCCGCTCATTATTGCTGGTCTGAGACCTTCAGCGAGGAATGGATCGCATAGAGAAGCTGCATCACCTATTGCGACCATACCGCTCCCGTTTAGAGGGTAATTCCCATTCCAAACTCTTAAACGTGATGCTTGACGAATTCCATCATTTTGATTAAATCCAAGGGATGGAAGGATTTGATCGAGTATTGATTCAGTATTTACTGCATGTTGACCGATAAAACTACCAATACCAATATTTACTCCTCCTTCTATGGGGAATGCCCAAGCAAAGCCATAAGGTACAAGGCCAAATTCAAACCTTGTTGTTCCTTTTTCAAGAGTTCCACTTCGATTTAATCTCACGGAAGTTGTAAATGCATGGTGCTGAGTTTTAGGTCCTAAGCCAAACTTCTTGGGCCATGGAGAGTTGGAGCCATCAGCAATAACTACTACTTTTGCGTTTAGTTGTTGACCCTTCTCATTAGTGACCTGCCAATAATTGCCTCTTCTCTCTATATTTTCAACTCTAAAAGGTTTTAGCAGCTCTGCTCCTTCATTAATAGCTTGACTGGTAATGAAATGATCAAGTTTTTCTCTTTTGACAATCCAAAATGGAGAGGAGCCCGGTAAATCTGCTTTTACTTGATCTGAAAGATTCCATGTGAAGTCAACTCTATTTACAACATCATCAACTACTGGTTTTAGGTCAAATGGGAACCATTTCTGAACAGCAGCGGCCATCCCTCCTGCACAAGGCTTGACAAGGTTCATTGAACTCTTTTCAAGAAGAACTACATCATTTCCAGCTTTAGCCAGATGAAAGGCAGCAGTAGAACCTGCAACACCTGCTCCTATTATTAATACGTCTTTTGTTTTGCTCAAACCTTGAGGATGTCTGCTTCTTTTTCACTAAGTAATCCATCTATTTCAGAAATAAATCTGTTAGTTAGCTTTTGCATCTTTTCTTGTTCGTCATGACTTTGATCTTCAGACATCTCTCCAGATTTTTCTAGTTTTTTGATTTTGTCTATTGCATCGCGCCTATTATTTCTAAGAGATACTTTTCCTTCTTCTGCATATTTGGAAGCTATTTTGCAAAATTCTTTGCGACGTTCTTCTGTTAAAGGTGGAACATTAATTCTAATAACTTTACCATCATTATTTGGAGTAAATCCAAGATCACTCGTTGCAATAGCCTTTTCAATAAGTGCTATTGAACTTAAATCAAAAGGTTGAATTGAAATTGTTTGAGAATCTGGTGTTGATAAGGTTGCAAGTGCCTTAAGTGGAGTATCTGTTCCGTAATATTCAACATTTATTCGGTCTAGCAACGATGGATTTGCACGACCAGTACGAATTGAGTTGAAGTTGCGCCTTGTTGCCTCCACTGATTTGTGCATGTTGGCTTCGATTTCTTGGTTCGACATGGGCTTTACAGAAGGCAAAGGCGATGGTTTGAAGGAAAAAGCTAAATGTTGTGTTTAGCTTGCATTACCGATACGGGAACCAACAGATTCTCCTGCCACGGCTTTAATAATGTTGCCTGGTTCAAAAAGGTTAAACACGACTATTGGAATGTTGTTGTCTTTACAAAGAGCAATTGCCGTGCTGTCCATTACTGCAATCTCACGGCTAAGAACTTCTTGATAATTGAGAGTCTTGTAGCGAACTGCATCAGGGAAAAGCTCAGGATCTTTGTCATAAACTCCATCGACTTTTGTTGCTTTAAAAACAACATCAGCATTAATTTCTGCTGCTCGCAAGGCTGCGGTTGTGTCCGTGGTAAAAAATGGGGTGCCACATCCTCCCCCAAAGACCACTACTCTTCCTTTCTCAAGATGACGAATTGCCCTTCTGCGTATATAGGGTTCAGCGACCTCTTGCATTTCTATGGCTGTCTGCACTCTTGTTTCAACACCAGCCCTTTCTAAGCCATCTTGCAAAGTGATTGCATTCATTATCGTTGCAAGCATTCCAACATAATCGGCAGTAGCTCTATCCATTCCAGCTGCCGAACCTTTTAGTCCTCGGAAGATATTTCCACCACCAACAACAATTGCCAATTGGGTTCCATTTGCAATGACCTTTGACACATCAGCGGCAATAGATTGAACTATTGCTGGATCAATGCCATATGGCTTTTCTCCCATCAGAGCTTCGCCGCTGAGTTTGAGGAGGGCTCGCGCGTAAGACATTAAGATTCAATATCTTTTAGACAGTAGCAAGTCTTTTGCCGACAGCTATAAATCCGCCAACTTTTTCATCGTAATTTCCTAGAAGAGTTGCTTTTATAAACAAATTCTTTCTTTAGGAATGTAAGAGGATATTGAAGTTCAAAGCAAATTTGTGGCTTACCTTTCTTTTCTAAGTTTTAGCAACAATGAGTAAAGATTAAATATGCTGAGGGAAACAAACACTTATAGGCCGTTTTGAATATATGGATTATCAGCATTTATTTTTGCTGCTCAATTAATTCATACAGGTCTAGAAAAATTTCAGATAGGATTTGAAAAATGTTTAGAACTCTATTCCAGCTTGGGCTTTAATCCCTTTTTCTCTAAAAGGATGGCGGATCAAGGTCATTTCAGTAACAAGATCAGCCTGCTTTATAAGTTCTTCCTTAGCACCTCTACCTGTAAGAACAACATGTGTCAAAGGTGGTCGCTCTGAAAGACCATTTAATACATCTTCTACAGAAAGATAACCAAGCTTTATTGCGATGTTGATTTCGTCAAGAATTACTAGCTTGTAATTTTTATCTCTTAAGTAGTTTTGTGATTGTTTCCAAGCATTGGAAACTAGTTCTTGATCTCTAGATCTGTCTTGTGTTTCCCAAGTAAAACCTTCTCCAAGAGCATGCCAACTTAAGTTTTGGCCAAAAATTTTAAGTGCCTTTGCCTCTCCTGGCTCCCATCCACCTTTAATGAATTGAATTATCGCTACACGTTCCCCATGTCCAAGAGTTCTTAATGCCATTCCAAGTGCAGCAGTAGTTTTTCCTTTCCCATTGCCAGAGAAAATCACAAGAAGGCCTTTTTCTTTGTCCCTTTGTTCGACTCTTTTTCGTTGAACTTCTTTCCTTCGCTTCATTCGTTGCTGATAGCTTTTGTCAGTCGGTTCGTTGCTCAATGCCCCCCCCATGCCAAGCTCAGCTGCATTTTGGTCCAGTTCATTAATAGTCTTCGAGTCAGGATTGAAGTCATTTTCCATGCGGTTTTTTTGGTATATTCTTGGTGTTTAAGCTCTACTCTATAATTAATTCTTTTATATTTAACAAATTTATTAAATATCAATGAAAAGTATTTCGTAAATGATTACAGCTGAAATTTGGAGATTGTTAGGCAATTTTTCTTGCCAGTGCATCATCTACTGCTTTTTGTTGATCTCTACGAGTGATCCAATGGTGATATGTTTTGTTGTGAATTGAAACTGAATGCCCCATCATTCTTGCCGCTACAGAGTCAGGCAGACCTATATGAATAGTCCTTATAGCCCAAGCATGTCTAAGGTCATATGGAGTTAATTGCAAATTATATCTATGAAATTGTTCTGTAACACGTCTTCCTACTTTTTGAAGAGTAGTCGAATTCAGGTCGGTTTTAATCGAAGGAAGTGCTTTTGGATTTTTTGCAAGTTGCTCTAGATTGAATAGAGTAAACCATGAAGGATGAAATGGCCAAACTTGATGTTCCCCTGTTTTTGTATTTGGTAAAACTCTTATAACCTTATCTCCATCATTAGTGAGGCCAGAAAAATCGCAAAAGAATACCTCGTGGTTCCTGAGTCCATATGTAGCCATTAAGCCATAAGCTAATCTCCATTTTGGATTTGGTATTTGCAACCAAGTTTCTTTAATTTGATTGTCACTAGGTAATTTGCGAAAGTGAGCTTTATGGAGACCATATCCATTGCCATTAGCTCTCCAATTATCGGGAAGTTGTAGTTCTAGATAATTTGCAAAGGCAGAAAGTGCTGTTGCACATTGTTGTCGACTGCGACTATTCTCAGAATAACTTGTAAGAGTTTTATTGAATAGATTAACATTTAATTTGCAAGTTTCTTTCATACCAATCCTCATGAGACGGTTTAAATAGGGAAGGTAAGCAGAATTCCATGTTGTTATTGTTCCTGATTTAGACCTTTTTCGAAGTGGGTCTGAGAAAAAAGCTGATTTGAAATTCTCTAATTTCTCATGGTCAGGGGACTCAGTTTTTTGAAGACTTTTTGAATGCTGATTGTTGCCCCAGTGGTTCCAATTGAATTGATTTTGATTTAGTTGAAAGAGCACCATCTCGAGTATCTTTTGTGCTTGCATGAGGCCTTCATGGTCTGCTTTTAAACGCAGACTGATTCGCTGAACCTTTGTTTCCATTGCATTTGAGCGAGAAGGCAGTGGGCCTCGAAGATTGAGTAGGTCACCTCTTTTCTCAATTCTCAAACGAACAGCGCTCTTGGCAAGATCTTCATTGATTTTGGAAAGCTCAATATTTGGGTCCATTTATATAAGTTTTTTAGCTAGCTTTACGTTTGTGAGGGCTTTCCTCAACCCCCCCCCCTCGAAATTTCTTCTTCAATGGCTCGGATAGGCATCCTCTTGATGAATCTTGGAGGACCTGAGCGGATACAGGATGTCGGACCTTTTTTATATAACTTGTTTTCTGATCCAGAGATCATCAGGTTGCCGCTTTCTTCTCTGCAAAAACCTCTTGCTTGGTGGATAAGTACCCTTCGCAGCAGAAAGTCAGAGAGAGCATATAGAGCAATTGGAGGAGGTTCTCCATTGCGACGGATAACTGAGCAGCAGGCCAGAGAGTTACAAAGTGCACTTCGTTCAAGGGGTATTGATGCAACGAGTTATGTGGCAATGCGTTACTGGCATCCTTTCACTGAGTCAGCTGTTGCTGATATCAAGGCAGATGGAATAAGCCAGGTTGTTGTTCTTCCTCTATACCCTCATTTTTCTATTAGTACAAGTGGATCTAGTTTTAGAGAATTAAGTCGCTTACATGAAAAAGATAATGAATTTCAGCAAATTCCAATTCGGTGCATTCGAAGTTGGTATGACCATCCGGGTTATGTGCATGCGATGGCTGAGTTAATTGCTGAACAGATTGCTTTGTGTGAATTGCCTGATGAGGCGCATGTCTTCTTTAGCGCGCATGGTGTCCCGAAAATTTATGTAGAAGAGGCAGGTGATCCCTATCAGAAAGAAATAGAAACTTGCTCAAGATTGATTATGGATGAACTTGAAAGAGCTTTAGGAAATCGCAACCCTTCAAGTCTTTCTTATCAGAGTCGTGTTGGTCCTGAGGAATGGCTGCAACCATATACAGAAGAGGTCTTGGCCAAGCTTGGCAAGGAGGGAACAAGAGAATTAGTAGTAGTACCTATTAGCTTTGTCAGTGAACATATCGAAACTCTTCAGGAAATAGATATTGAATATAGATTATTAGCCAAGGAGTGTGGAATTGTTAATTTTAGAAGAGTTCGAGCATTAGATACTTATCCATTATTTATACAAGGACTTGCAGATTTAGTTGCAGCTACTTTAAAAGCTCCAGAAATTAGTTTGCAAGATGTAGCAAAACTCCCTTCTGGAGTTAAGTTATATCCACAAGAGAAATGGCAATGGGGCTGGAATAATAGTTCAGAGGTTTGGAATGGACGTGTAGCAATGATTCTTTTTCTAGAATTTCTATTGGAGATAATTGGTGGGAATGGACCTTTACATATGATAGGTCTTTTGTAATCACCTTCGTAAAGTTTTTGTTGTCTTGTGAATCTGATTCCATAAGGTGGATAGTGACTTTCTCAATAATATTTTGAACTTATAAGTAAACCTAGGCAGCTAAAGTACAAATTTATTAGGACATTATTTATGAAATTATAGATATATACAAGGAATTAATTATTTTCAATTGATTTGTACTTGCTTTTGGTTTTGAGAAGTTTTTTGTTTCTCCTTTCGCTGATCTTGCTTATATTGAAGAAATCCTAAAATTATTTTTCTTTTGAGATCCTGAAAAAAAAATTAAATTCTACATGTCATTTTTGGCAGTGATTGAGCACAATGAGCATAAAAGTCTTAACCTTAAGAATCACACATCATTTACTTCTTCAGTGACCCTGACTTCTTCACCTAAATCCCTAGGTGATATAAAAAAGCAGGAGCATCGACGCATGAATGGGGCTGATGCCTTATTAGATGCTCTTCGCAGACATGGGGTTGATACTGTTTTTGGTTATCCAGGGGGTGCAATTCTTCCTATTTACGATGCTGTTCATAAAGCAGAAGAAGCAGGGTGGTTTAAACACATTCTTGTCCGCCATGAGCAAGGTGGGGCTCATGCTGCAGATGGTTTTGCACGGTCTACTGGAAAAGTAGGGGTTTGTTTTGGTACTTCAGGACCCGGTGCTACCAATCTCGTTACAGGGATTGCAACTGCACAAATGGATTCTGTTCCATTGGTTGTAATTACAGGTCAAGTCCCTCGGCCTGCCATAGGAACTGACGCTTTTCAGGAAACTGATATTTTTGGCATAACATTGCCTATTGTCAAACATTCATGGGTTGTAAGGGATCCTTCGGACATAGCCTCTGTTGTATCGCAAGCGTTTTTGATTGCCGCTTCAGGTCGTCCAGGCCCTGTACTTATAGATATTCCAAAGGATGTTGGTCAGGAAATCTTTGATTATTTCCCTGTAGAGCCAGGTTCTGTTTCTCCTCCTGGGTTTCAGCTGCCTTTAGATCCAGACCCTTTGGCAATATCTTCAGCCTTAGAGCTGATCGAACAAGCTCAACGTCCACTCCTTTATGTAGGGGGAGGAGTGATTTCCGCTTCTGCTCATGAAAGCCTAGCTTCGATTGCAAAACGTTATCAGTTACCAGTCACTACCACATTGATGGGAAAGGGCGCTTTTGATGAGCGCGATTATCTTTCTCTTGGAATGTTGGGGATGCATGGAACTGCATACGCGAACTTTGCAGTAACTGAATGTGATTTGCTTATAGCTATTGGGGCACGTTTTGATGATCGAGTCACTGGCAAATTAGATACATTTGCTCCACTAGCGAAAGTAATACATTTTGAAATTGATCCAGCTGAAGTTAGTAAAAATCGAATTGCAGATGTAGCTGTTTTGGGTGATGTAAAACAAAGTCTTATAAAGTTGGATGAGTTAAGCAAGCAGAAGAAGTTTGAACCAAAAACGTCTTCATGGTTGGCGCTTATTGATTCTTGGAAAGAAAAATATCCATTGATAGTTCCTCCCATGGAAGGCGAGATTTATCCACAAGAAGTTCTATTAGCAATTAGAGATTTGTCACGTGATTCTTATATCACTACTGATGTTGGACAGCATCAAATGTGGGCTGCTCAGTATCTGCTGAATGGCCCAAGACAGTGGATTAGCAGCGGAGGTTTGGGCACAATGGGATTTGGTATGCCTGCTGCTTTAGGTGTGCAAGTTGCACTACCTGAGAAACAAGTTATTTGCGTTGCAGGAGATGCAAGTATCCTTATGAACATTCAAGAGCTAGGAACTATTGCGCAACATAAATTACCAGTAAAAGTGGTGATTGTTAATAATCATTGGCAAGGGATGGTAAGACAATGGCAAGAAAGTTTTTATGAGGAAAGATATTCAGCTTCTGATATGTTGCCTGGGAGCCCTGATTTTGTGGCTTTAGCAAAGGCCTTTGGCGTTGGAGGAATGATAATTCATGAGCGTAAAGATTTAAATTCAAAACTTAAAGAAGCTTTTAATGATCCTGGTCCAATGCTTATAGATATTCGTGTTCGCAGAGGAGAAAATTGTTATCCGATGGTCCCTCCAGGTAAAAGTAATGCCCAAATGGTTGGCCTTCCCTCTCGACCATAGCTTGTAGTGGACATTATTCGCAAATGTAAATCAGGTGCTCTTATTACAGATTTTGAGTATAAGTTTTAACCATAATATGGATCTTCTTATTAATGAAAAAATTTGTTGAGGTCATTTTAATTTTATTTATTTTTCTGTTGTGTTCTCCATTGAATTTATTTGCCGCAGAAATATTACAAGTGCGTACTTCATCTCTCTTTCAAATAGGAGATCGGAATAGGAGCTATACTGTAAAACTTTCCTGCGTAGATATTGATGCCTCCTCTGAAGAAATGGCAGTAAAGTGGCTTAGATTAAAGCTCCCCAGGAGAAGTAAAATAAACTTAAGGCCAGAAAGGGTTGATGATGGCATTTTATTCTCTAAAATATATCTAATTGATAGCAATGAAGATATTGCTCTTCAACTCTCTTTAGAAGGCTTGGCTAATTATACTTGTTGAGTATTTAAATTAAATTATTTTAGCTATAAGTATTGATATCTTTCGTTTTAATGAATCTTTAACTCTTGTTTGCTATTCCACTCCATTGTCTTGATTTGATTTGATCCCTGCGCCATGAATTGAATTTCTTTTCGTTCTTGAAAGTGCATAAGGGACAGGAATGAATTTGATTAGACTTTACCCCTGCATTATTTAATTGAAAAACCGCACAAGATTTTAGATCTAGTTTGAATTCATTATTTGTTCTTTTGACTAGTCCTGAGGAAATCAAATTGTAAACTCGATCTTTAATATCTATTGCTAAATCGTCGTTAATACTTTGATGAACTAATTTTAATATTTCCATACCTACTGGATAGTTAACACCATTAATTGATGGTCCTAGAACAAAAATTATTGTTTCTGTTGATATTCCAAAAGAGTTTAGTTTCCTAATGCTGTTTATTATAATTCCGTTGGCAATTCCTCTCCATCCTGCATGTATAGCCGCAACAGAGCCAGTTTGTTGATCTGCAATTAGTAGAGGAATGCAATCCGCAGTGTATATCCATAAACTTTGATTCTTCTCATCACTAACTAATCCATCTGCCTCTGGCCAGGGATAGACGGATTTTTGGGAGGCTCTAATTATTTTTGATCCATGTACTTGCCTAACTCTATGAATACTAGCTTTTGGATTTAATAAATATGCTTGGTCTGTTAAATCATTTTCTTTCCATTCTTTAGTGAAAAATCCATGGTGAAAGCCTTCATTTAGAAGTGCCTTGGATTGAAGGAATGAGCCTTGTTTGGAAATTTTCCAAATCCAATCTTTCATCTTTTCCGAATTGATCTCCTATTAGAAATTTTTAGTGTTGTTTCTTCCGTAGATAATTTGATGCTTAGAAATCTGGAATATCTCTAAGCATCCAAAAACCGGCAAAGATTTGTTCCTCTGGTGTGCTTTGGACTGAAATGAATTGAAGTCCAGAGAGATGCGCCCTTGAATTATCAAGTGCTTTCGCCGCCTCCTTCGCAGTTTCTTTCGTCATCTCTGTCACAATCCAACGATCATCTTGCCCTGCTTCCAGAAGTAGTTGGTTTTCTTCTATTACTAATTTCACTGGGTCGAGGCCACCTAGCCAGCCAGCTAAAGCCAGTGCTCGAGTTTTGCTAAAGAGTCTTAAGCCTGGAACAGGTAGTGATTCTTTAAAGGTTCCTTTTATAGGAAGAAGTCCTCTGAACTCTATAGGCCATTCTTCTGCTTCTTGAAATATTCCCAAAGGAAGAGAAGCAAAAGTCCATGCATCTCCTCTAACGGCCTCGGGAAGTGGAACAGGTTGATTAAGGATCCTTGCTGGTGGTGGAGCTATTGGTCCTGACATATAGCCTTTTTGATTTGGATAAAGATCCTTTTCCCGTTGAGAAAGCCAATCTGCAAGTGCAAAAGTTCGACGACTAGAAATAACCTCTATTCCGACATTTGCTGCTGCCTTGGTAACCATAGTTTTCATGGATGTTCGCCAGCAACGAAGTCTTTGAGGTGCTTCCCACCCTTCTTCTAGGGCATCATTTAGTGCTTCTTTAAGCGCGACTGCTAGCCAAATAGAATTGACTTCTCCTGCAGGACATATCTTTTCCCATCTAAAGGCTTTAGCGCTTTTAATTTCCTCAGTATTAGTGATCAGGAGCTCCCAACGTTTCTTCCCGTCAGGCTCAAGGATCGGTCTTGAGTAGAAATCAAGCTCCCAATCTGCCTTGGAGGGTTGAGAGAACTTTTCTTGAGGATCTGGAGACATGTCTTAATTAAGTGGTTTTTGTTCTTTTTCTTGTTCTTTTTCTTGAGCCTTTTTCTGTTCTTGTTCTTTAATGACTTTGCGAACTTTTTCCGCACGTTCAGAAGCTTCTGACATTACTTTCTCCTTTTCAGCAATTAATTCACCAGGAGGACCCTCTAATAGAGCAGTATTTAAACTTATCCTTCCCCTGGCTGCATCAAGTTCTGTAATAAGAGCTTTTACCCGGTCACCTTGATTAAAAACTTCTCTTAAAGATCTAAAAGTACCATTAGTGATCATTGAATGATGCAATAAACCACTTATTCCTCCTAAATCAATAAAGAAACCATAGGGCTTAATGGCGACTACTTGTCCTTCTACTAGATTTCCGATCTCTAATTTAGAGAAAAGAGCTGCAATTGCGGCTTTCTTTTCAGAAAGCACTAGCTTTCTTGTCTCTGGATTTACCTCAAGGAATGCAACTCCAATAGTTTTACCTACAAGTGCTTCATGATTCTCTCCATCTTCAAGTTGAGAACGGGGTATGAAGCCCCTAAGACCCTCTAAATCACAGGTAACACCGCCTCGATTGAATCCGTTTACTTTTACTTGAACAACCTTTCCTTCTGATTCGAGTTGTTGAACTTTTTCCCAACTTTTTCTTAGTTCAAGAGCTCTACAGCTAATAGTGACCATTCCATCTGCATTTTGTTCCCCTGTAACTAAAACTTCAACTTGCAGACCTTTTGGAAAACGCTCTTTGATGTTGGTTATCACACCTAGACCACATTCTTTTTTTGGCATGAAGCCTGGAGCTTTACCCCCGATATCAACATATACCCCATCACTATCTACATTTATTACAGCACCTATGGCTTTTTCCCCTGTATTACCTATAGGTTCATTTTCATCTAAAGCAGCCAAGAAGGCATCTTCATCAAAATCAAAGTCGTCGACACTTCTTGTTTGGATAGTGCTTGCTTGATTGTTAAAGGGATTTAGCGATTTACGTAATGAAGAAGATTTTTTTGATTGGTCTGGAGGCCCCAATAAGTCAGCCATGCTGACCCCCTCAAGGTCAGCATCATCAATGTTTTGCTCAATTAACTCTCCAGTATTGAATTTTGATTGCGTGTTGCCTTGAGGTTGACCTTGGAGATTGTGAGTGTTGTCCTGATTTGCATTGGTTTGCAAATAAGTGTTTTCGGCCTTTTCCTTAAGACTTTTCTCGTCTTCCTTACGCTTGATATGCATTACCTGCGGAGGCTTTCGTGAAGCCTCCGCAGGGTTTTGCTTGGAAGGTCTGTTTGGTCTGTTTGGCTGCGGAATGTCTGATCCGGCCATGGGGCCCTGTGGTCATTGATGGTCATTCTGACAGGCAAGGTTAATTTGTTTAAAGTCGCTGTGGTGATGGTATGACTTCTCAACCTCGGCGTTTCGATTATCTGAGCTGGCCAAAAGCTGAAGCAGCAGCCAAAAAGCATGGCTCAACCTTGGTTTGGCCTTTTGGGGCTTGTGAGCAACATGGCCCTCATTTGCCTTTGGCTACGGATAATCTTTTTGCCGAAACTATTTTAAAGAAAGTTTTGGATCGATTACCTAATGAATTTCCAATATGGAGCCTTCCTTCTCAGCCAATAGGCTTTTCTCCAGAGCATGTTTCGTTCCCGGGGACGATATCTGTTTCGTCAAATTTGTTGTTGGATTTAGTTTTAGAAGTTGGCCAACAAGCCTCATCATTTGGTTTCAGAAGATTGTTGCTTTTTAACGCTCATGGAGGACAAATTGGTTTATTACAGGCTGCAGCAAGGCAATTAAGGCTGAAATCTCCAACAATGGCTGTTTTGCCGTGTTTTTTATGGAGTGGAATTTCGCAATTAGAAGAATTGATCCCTGTGAAAGAGAGAGCAGAAGGCCTTCATGCAGGTCTTGCTGAAACAAGCTTAATGATGTCTCTTGAGCCAGACTTAGTTGGTTCACTTAGGCCTTTAGATGGAGAGCACTTTTCAAAAGAATCTGTGGCCTCTCCACCAGAGGGATGGAGCTTGGAAGGTGCTGCTCCTTGGGCATGGCTTACAAAAGACTTAAGTGTTTCTGGAGTGATTGGAGACAGTAGATCCTCAAATCAATCTTTAGGAAATCACCTTCAAGAGCTTCTAATTGACCACTGGGCAAGACTTTTGACGAATTTGATGGAGAGCGAATGGCCACCAGTGACTTAGTTAGAAATATGAGAGCACGCTAAGGACTAACAACAAAAATACTAAATTTTCAATTTGGTGGTTAAAGTCACCCCTAATATTCAAATTTTTTAGAGATCTATGCCGACTATCGAATCACCTGACGTGGCAGTGCTCGATCGTCCGGATGGATCTTTAGGTGAACTTCCTGATTTCACCACGGATACATACAAGGATGCGTATAGCCGTATTAACGCAATTGTTATTCAAGGCGAACAAGAGGCCTATGACAATTATGTGGCTATTGGAACTTTGATTCCTGAACAAGCAGACGAGCTTCTCAAGCTAGGACGAATGGAACTTAAGCATATGAGAGGTTTTACTGCCTGTGGTAAAAATCTTGGTGTAACAGCTGATATGACTTTTGCAAAGGAGTTTTTCTCTAGGTTGCATGGCAATTTTCAAGAAGCTCTTTCAGAAGGTCATATAACTACTTGCCTTTTTATTCAGGCAATTTTGATTGAAGCCTTTGCTATTTCTGCCTATCACGTGTACATCCGTGTAGCAGACCCCTTCGCCAAGAAAATAACTGAAGGTGTAGTTAAAGATGAATACCTCCACTTGAACTATGGTCAGCAATGGCTAAAGTCGAATTTAAAGAACTGTAAAGAAGAACTAATTCAAGCTAATAAGGCTAATCTTCCTCTTATTCGTTCAATGCTCGAGCAAGTATCTGAGGATGCAGCCGTTCTTTATATGGATAAAGAAGAATTAATGGAAGAATTCATGATTGCTTTCCAAGATTCTCTTACTGAAATTGGATTAGATAATCGTGAAATCGCTAGAATGGCACTTGCAGCCATTGCCTGAAGCAATTTCTATTCAAAATTCAACATCTCATGATTGGTTTCTACTGATTAACTAGATTTTTAGAAACCACTTTCAGGGATCACGATGAGCTAGCCTCCGATGCCACGGATAAGGCATTTATTTCCGATTATTCGTTCTTAGTTAGCAATGTTTGGATTAATCGGACACTCGACGAGCTTTAAGGAAGCCAGGCTAAAGGCTATGGAGCTTGGATACGAGCACATTGCCGAAGGTGATTTAGATGTATGGTGCAGCGCTCCTCCTCAGTTGGTGGAGCATGTAAAGGTAGTAAGTCGTACTGGCAAGGTTATTGAAGGGGCATATATCGATTCATGCTTTGTTCCTGAAATGCTCGGTCGCTTTAAAACTGCAAGAAGAAAGGTGCTAAATGCTATGGAATTAGCTCAAAAAAAAGGAATTAATATCACTGCCTTAGGAGGCTTCACCTCAATAATTTTTGAGAATTTTAATCTTCTACAGCATCAACATGTCAGGAATACAACCCTTGAGTGGGACCGGTTTACGACAGGTAATACCCACACAGCGTGGGTTATTTGCAGACAACTTGAAATTAATGCTCCAACATTAGGAATTGACTTGAAAAAGGCTCGAGTCGCTGTTGTTGGTGCCTCAGGTGATATTGGTAGTGCAGTCTGTAGATGGTTGTCAGGGAGGACAGGAGTAGCTGAATTGCTTTTGGTCGCAAGACAGCAGCAACCCCTTATTGATCTTCAGAATGATTTAGGAGGAGGAAGAATACTTAGCCTTGATGAGGCTTTGCCTGAGGCTGATGCAATTATCTGGGTAGCCAGTATGCCTAGAACTCTTGAAGTGGATACAACGAAACTTAGGAATCCTTGTCTAATGATCGATGGTGGATACCCCAAAAACCTAAATCAAAAGTTTTCTGGAGAAGGAGTGGAAGTTTTAAAGGGTGGAATTGTTGAGTTCTTTGATGACATTGGATGGAACATGATGGAGATTGCAGAAATGGAGAAACCTCAAAGGCAAATGTTTGCTTGTTTTGCAGAGGCCATGCTGCTCGAATTTGAAAATTGCCATACGAATTTCAGCTGGGGTCGTAATAACATCACTCTTGAAAAGATGGACTTTATTGGTGAATCTTCTGTTAGGAATGGATTCTCTACACTCAATCTCAATGGCATGTTTCAGGCTGCTGCTGCCTGAAGCATGATTTAAGTTTTTGCATTTTTCTTTATGGCTCGACGTTATCTTCTGGAATTTGAGAAGCCACTCGTAGAGCTCGAGAAGCAGATAGAACAAATTCGAGAACTGGCAAGGGATTCAGAAGTTGATGTAAGTCAGCAACTACTTCAATTAGAGACTCTTGCTGCGAGAAGAAGAGAAGAGATTTTTCAAGGCTTAACTCCTGCTCAAAAGATTCAAGTGGCTCGCCACCCTCAAAGACCAAGCACTTTGGATTACATCCAAATGTTTTGTGATGATTGGGTTGAGTTACATGGGGATCGTAATGGAAGTGATGACAAGGCCTTAATTGGCGGCATTGGACGTATAGGAAACAGGCCTGTTCTCTTGTTAGGCCAGCAGAAGGGACGAGACACCAAGGAGAATGTTGCAAGAAACTTTGGCATGGCCACTCCCGGGGGCTATCGCAAAGCATTGAGATTAATGAAGCATGCTGATCGATTTAAATTGCCGATTATTTCTTTTATTGATACACCAGGCGCTTATGCAGGTGTCCTGGCAGAGGAACAAGGTCAGGGGGAAGCAATAGCAGTAAACCTTCGAGAAATGTTTAGATTACGTGTCCCAATTATTGCGACTGTTATTGGAGAAGGAGGTTCTGGAGGAGCCTTAGGTATTGGTGTGGCAGATAGGTTGTTGATGTTTGAGCATAGTGTTTATACCGTTGCAAGTCCTGAAGCATGTGCTTCTATTTTGTGGAGGGATGCTGCAAAAGCTCCCGAAGCAGCATCTGCTCTAAAAATAACTGGACCTGATCTCCTGAGTCTTGGAGTAGTTGATGAGGTCTTAAAAGAACCAGCAGGTGGTAATAATTGGGCCCCTCTCCAAGCAGGGGAGACATTAAAACAAGCCCTAAACAAACATCTTGATGAATTATTGAAATTGTCTATTGAGCAACTTAGAGAAGCTCGTTATCGAAAGTTCAGATCTATGGGCAGGGTTTTAGATCAAAGTCCGGCAGAGAAAGGTTTGAGTAACTAGAGTCTTGACTCTTAGCACTTATTGAATTGGGAACAGCTTTAATTACTGGAGCATCAAGGGGTATAGGAAAAGCAACGGCTGAGTTATTTGCTCATGCTGGTTGGGATCTTTTGCTAGTAGCTCGTTGTGAAAACTCTTTGAAATCATTGTCGGAAGAGCTTTCGAGGACGGGGCGAAGTGTTCTCTACAAATCCATAGACCTATCTGATTCGGCAGCTATAACAACTGGGCTTTCGGAGTTACTTGATAAAGACTATGTACCATCAGTTTTGATTAATAACGCTGGTGTTGCATGGACTGGCGACCTTTTGTCAATGCCCCTTCCCCGATGGGAGTGGATGTTACAGATGAATTTAACAAGTGTTTTTCAGATTTGTTCTGCTGTTGTTCCCCTTATGAGATCTAAAGGAGGATTAGTTATTAATGTCAGTAGTCATGCTTCAAGGAATGCTTTCCCTAAATGGGGCTCTTATTGCACAACAAAGGCTGCTTTAGCGAGCTTTACGAGATGCCTTGCTGAGGAAGAGCGTAAGAATAGAATTCGCGCGACTACATTAACTTTAGGTTCAGTTAATTCATCACTGTGGGATACAGAAACTGTACAAAGTGATTTTGATAGAACTGCCATGCTTTCCGTTAAGCAGGTGGCGTCTGAGATTCTTCATTTGGCGGAACAACCTTCTAACCAGATAATAGAAGACCTAACTCTGATGCCATCAGGTGGGGCTTTCTAGCTGTCTAATACTTTAAGACTTGTTCCTAAAAAAAACTTAGTAAAAATAATATTGAATTTAGTTTACAGTTAAGTAAAAAGATTTAATTGGATAACTTGACCTTTTATTTCAAAAGTTAGACATTTATTACTTTCTACTTCTGCTAACTATCAGTAAATTGATTAGTTTGAGAGTGAAATCTACATTGAGTTCAGCTGCTCATTGTTTTTGGCTTAGATTGTAAATGCCTGTTGAATATAGAATTTAAGAAAATATTATTTTAAATTGTTTATTCTTCTAACTTCTTCTACAAGTTCTCTGACAAGCTTCAAATCTTTGACTCCTGGTTCTATTTCTAGTCGACTAGAAGCATCTAGACCAAAAGGATCGACGTGTTTGAAAACCTCTTCAATCCATTCTGCTGAAATGCCTCCAGCTAGCCACCAAGGGAGATTTAATTTGGCCTGACGAATCCACTCAAGAGGAAGGCGTTTGCCACTTCCTCCAAGTCCTTTTGAACTCCATGCATCTAAAAGCAATGCATCAACACTTTCTTGGTAAAGATTAGTTTTTTCTAGATCTTCAGGTTTTTGTATCCTGATAGCTTTCCACCATTGAATATTTGGGTATTTGTTACGCAATTCTTTACAGCGACTTTGAGATTCCTTCCCATGTAATTGGACTACCGTTGGCCCTTCCTTTTCTTGGATTCCACGATCAATTTCAGCATCATTTAAATCAGCTATGACCCAAACACGATCAACGTTTGGGCAAGAACAATGAATTTGAGCAAAAAGCTCTCTTCTTTTTTGCTCTGTTACAAAACGTGGGGAGCCTTCGACTCCAATAACTCCAATGGCCTCCACGCCAATTTCAGTAATTGCTTTGGCTTGGTTAATATCTGTTATTCCACAGATCTTTATTGAGGTGGATCTTTGATGTCCCATTTTGAAAGTCATTAGAGAGCGTCCTTTTTAGGATTGGTTGACTATCGACTATTGGTTATTTACCAAGCTATATGGAGGAAAAGTTGGAAAGCTGGGAATTACTGAGAATTAAAGGGATTCCCTTGCGAATTCATCCCAGTTGGTTTGTTATCTTGTTTCTTTTTACTTGGACGGCCCAGGGACAGCTTTCTAATGCTGTGGATTCACCATTATTGAGATGGGGGCTTGGGTTTATATCATCTCTGCTTTTGTTTGCTTCGGTTCTCCTACATGAACTTGGCCATTCGTTTATGGCTTTACGTGAGGGAGTTAAGGTTCGAAGCATTACCCTTTTCCTGTTAGGCGGCGTTGCCCGGGTTGAAAGAGAATGTTCAACGGCAATGGGATCACTTCGAGTTGCAATCGCAGGACCTTTAGTTAGTTTTTTCTTGGCAATAATCTTTTTAAGGTCAGCTCAATCTATTGAAGAAATAAGTCCAATAGTTTCAAAAATTTTTGAACAATTAGGCTCATTAAATCTAGTTTTGGCAATTTTTAACTTATTACCCGGACTACCTTTGGATGGTGGAGTGATTTTAAAGGCATTAGTTTGGCACATCACAGGTAGTCAAAGAAGAGGATTAAAGGTTGCTACAGCAACAGGATGTGCATTATCTCTTTTTGCAATTTTCTTTGGCACTGTTATCTGTATTCAAGGTGGTGGTTTAGGAGGACTTTGGCTTGTCATGCTTGGGTGGTTTGGGTTTGCTGCATCAAGATCGCAAAACCAGATTTTGACTTTGCAGAAAGCTTTGATTGATTTACATGTTTCTCAGTCAATTAGCCGACATTTTAGAGTGTTCGAAGAAGATCAACCTCTAAGGAGACTTAGTGAGATACGTTTATCTTCAAGCAATGAAAAGAAGATACCTGAATGGGTTTTAGTGTGTCGATTAGGTCGCTGGATAGGGTATGTAAATGATGAAGTATTAAAAAATTTACCTGTTCAATATTGGGATAAACATATTTTGAAAGATTACACAAAACCATTAAATGAATTGCCTTCTATTGGAGAGAAGGCATCACTTTGGGAAGCTGTTATTGCTTTAGAGAAATCGAGACAAGGCCGACTACTTGTATTTAATCTTGCTGGCTTACCTTCTGGAACTTTGGATCGAATTGATGTCGGAGAGGCTGTCCTTAAGTATCTAGGAATGAAGATACCTAATGCTTTCTTAGAGGCAGCTCGCAACCAAAATTCATATCCACTTGGTTTAGGACTTCCTGAAGCTGTAGAAGCAATGATTACATCTGGTTTGATAGATCATCAAACGTAATTGGGGGGAGTAAGTATTCCAATGATCTAGTTTGAATTTCTTTTGTTACTTCTTGGTTTAACTCTTCTTCTTTCCAGAGAATATCAGGCCAACTTGACATACAGGCTTTTTTAAGTAGTTCATCTAAACCATCCCTTGGAATAGATAAGGCTGCAGGATTTGGGGCTTTGCTATTAAAAATTTCCATCCATAGATCTTTTGGAGGATCTAAGAGTATTTCTCCATGTTGCATAAGATGACCTTCTCTCCAAAGTTGAGCGCTTCCTATCCGTTTATTTCCATCAATGTCAACAAGATCAGCCAAGGTTGAGGTCCCAAAACAATTTATTTTATTTGGATTACATAATTGATTTCCAAATTTGAGTGGAACGCCCAAATTAAAAAATCCATTCACAAGCCAATTGCTGGCTAAGTAATAGGCCTCCTTCTTTTTGCGAGGAGGTGAACTCCAAATTAATGCATAGGTAAGGCCTCCTCCATGCAGGACAGCATTTCCCCCTGTTGGTCTACGAACTATCTGGATTTTTTTTGAATTAACTAGGTTAAGCCAATTTTTTGGGATTCCTTTTTGATTCCTTCCAATAGATATCCAATAACCTTCCCATTTGTAAAAGCGAAGAGCAAAAGATAGATTTAAATCTTTTCTAATTTTTTCTAGAAGTATCACATCTAATGCCATATTCTCTGGACCTGATAAATGCATTGTTGGGAAGACCTTTCCATATCTTTTAATGCTGCTTCCTGGATTTCTTTTATTCATTTGAATATTTGGTAAATTCTTTTCTGCTCAAATGAAAATCTTGGATTCTCTCAACTCTATCTTAATCCTCCTTAGATAGGTTGAAAAGAGCATTATCTCTATTCCTATAAATCTAATTATTTTTCTAGATGTAGAGCTTTTTAGTTGTTCTACTTTTCTTTCACAAATGACAAGTAATATATTTTTCAATGATAATCTTGAGATATTTATCTGTTAGCAGGAGGGAGCTCCATTCCATTTCAATCAATCTTTAAGATTTGCTTAATATTTTTAGTTGTATAGGTGTGACAGCCTTTTGCAAATAGTGGCCATTTACCCACCTTTGAGTGGAAAATATATTTGCACTTCGAGTTCGCCTCATGGAGCTCACTCCCACTCTTGATCTTGCAGGCCTTTGTTTGGTAGTAGTTATTCATGCCGGGGTCTTGGCCCTTCGTCTTGGAATAAGCCTTGCTCGAGCTTGATTTAAAGACTTTAGGGCTTGGCAAGAGGCTTCCTTTGCGATAGAAGCGGTTAACCGTAGATATGCATTGCCGCCTCTCTTAGCCGAGACAGGGCCTACTTATTCAAGGCGTATACGGCCAAGAAAAAGGAAAGCCAGGCCTTTATCTCCCACTAAAACTAGGCTTGATGCTGCAACTGTTGCCTCGACTTTGCAGCTTCAGGAGCAGCAAAGGGATTTGATCTATAGCTTCATAGCGCTTGCAATGAAGCTTGGATTTCTCCTTATAGGGACTGCAAGCTTAGTTAAATTGGGAATAGCTTCTCATCAAAGAGTAGGAAGGTACGCAGAGCTTTCTAATGTTTTAGAAGGTGAAACAGCCCGATTATTAAGGCTTCAGGAACGTTTTGACAAACTTTTTACTGTTGGAGGAGATAGGCGCTTAATGGATGAACAGGATCATTGGATTGCTCCTGACCGTATAAGAGTTGTTTGGCGATAAATTCCATTTCTAAATGAGACGTTAGTTTGTTTATTCTTAGTGATTGACTTAAAAACACAGGATTAACTCATAGCAGATGGCTTCTTCCCAAGCTGCCCCAGGAACAGTACTAATTACAGGCACAACTTCTGGCGTAGGGCTTTATGCAACCAAAGCGTTAGTAGATCGAGGCTGGAGGGTTATTACTGCCAATCGGAGCACTCTTCGTGCTGAAGCGGCTGCAGTAAGCATTGGTCTGCCTTCAGGGAGGCCTCGTCAGCTAAAACATATTCGTATGGATTTAGGGGATTTAGAGAGTGTGCGAGAAGGAACTAGCAATGTTCTTGATTTCCTTGAAGAGCCTTTAGATGCTTTGGTATGTAATGCTGCTGTTTATTTGCCAAGGTTAAGTAAACCCCAGAGATCTCTTCAGGGTTATGAGATTTCCATGGCAACTAATCATTTTGGACATTTCTTGCTGATTCAACTTCTTTTAGAAAACTTAAGTCAATCAAAACGGCCAGTTTGGCTGGGACGAACTTGGGGCGTAGAAGCTCCGAGAATGGTCATGCTTGGTACTGTTACGGCTAATTATAAAGAACTGGGTGGCAAAATACCTATTCCTGCGCCTGCTGATTTAGGCGACCTTGCTGGATTTGAGCAGGGGTTTCGTGATCCAATTAGCATGGCAAATGGCAAACGTTTTAAGCCAGGTAAAGCGTATAAAGATAGTAAGCTTTGCAATATGATTACGACTCAAGAACTTCACCGAAGATATATAAATTCTCCTATTGTTTTCACTTCGCTTTACCCAGGCTGCGTTGCAAATACTAGACTCTTCAGAAACACTCCTAAGCTTTTTCAGTTACTTTTCCCTTGGTTCCAGAAATTAATTACTGGAGGCTTTGTAAGTCAAAAGCTTGCAGGAGAAAGGGTCGCTCAAGTTGTAGCTGATCCAGGCTTCGGTATTTCAGGCGTTCATTGGAGCTGGGGTAATCGACAAAGAAAAGATCGACAGCAATTTTCTCAAGAACTTTCAGATAGGGTTACTGATAGCCTTACTTCTCGAAGGGTTTGGGAATTGACTATGCAGATTATTGGATTGAATTAGATAAAACTTTAATCAAATCCCAGAAGATCAAAGATTTCACGATCTTTTAGAGGTTGTGCTTCAAGAGGCTCAACTTTATCGATCATTTTTTGCGCTAGAGCAAGATATTCATTTTGACATTGCTCTACACCTTCTTCTGAAGGGTCCATCTCGAAAATTGTGCATTTCTTAAGTCTTGATCTACGTATTGCGTCTACGTTGCGAAAATGAGCCATGGTTTTCAGGCCTGTCTCTTGATTGAATTTTTCTATTTGATCTAATTCGGCAGAACGATTTGCAATAACTCCGCCAAGACGAACTTTGTAGTTCTTCGCTTTAGCATTGATTGCAGCAACTATTCGATTCATCGCAAAAATAGAATCGAAATCATTAGCCGTAACTATTAAGCAATAGTTAGCGTGTTGTAGTGGTGCGGCAAATCCTCCACAAACAACATCTCCAAGAACATCAAATATAACGACATCGGTATCTTCAAGGAGATGATGCTCCTTAAGGAGTTTTACTGTTTGACCTGTTACATATCCACCACAACCTGTTCCTGCAGGAGGACCTCCACTTTCTACACATTGGACTCCGTTGAAACCTTCAAACATGAAATCTTCAGGCCTTAATTCTTCGCTGTGGAAGTCAACCTCCTCCAGAATGTCAATGACGGTAGGCACCATCTTGTGTGTAAGGGTGAAGGTGCTGTCATGTTTAGGGTCGCAACCAATCTGAAGTACCTTTTTCCCAAGCTTGGAAAAGGCTGCAGACAGGTTTGAGGATGTTGTTGACTTTCCAATGCCACCTTTCCCGTAGACAGCTATCACTAGTGCCCCTTCTTCAATCTTGGCTGAAGGGTCCTGTTGGACTTGTACGCTCCCTTCTCCGTCGGCAGGCCTTGTCAAAGTTGTTGTCATTAAACTTCCCTTTACCGATAGGCAGTAATTCCATTTAAGAGACAAACAAGTGTTGTTGCTGATTGTTTGTGAAATTCGAAACATCTATGTTCATAATTTATTTTTTCTGAGCAACTAAAAGCATCCTTCCCTAGGGATTAATACCTAGAGACGGATGCTTTTAGTTCTGAATGCAAATTATGAAATTAGATAAGAATTTTCATTTTCTTTATCAAGCTTTGAAGTGGGCTTTTGCATCGTAGAGAGTCTCACTATCAATTTTCCTGCAGCCGATTTGACGAGCATACTTTTCGGTCTTATTGCGAATTTTTCCCCTTACAAAGAAGGGAATTTTTGAAAGCTCTTCTTTTCCATCTGGTGTCCAAATAGGATCTAGTTCTGATACAGCAGTTTTTGCTGTATTGCTAGAGGGTTCTTCTGTTGTTTTATTGGTTTCGCTTTGATGTCCCCCTAAGTGTCCTAGGTGACTCTGATGACCATCTACAAATTCGAAATCATGGCGGAACATGCCAATTAGATGTTCTTCGAGTCCCATCATTAGTGGGTGGACCCAGCTATCAAAAATTACGTTTGCACCTTCCCATCCCATTTGTGGGCTATATCGGGCAGGAACATCTTGAACATGCATTGGAGTACTGATGACAGCACAGGGAATCCCTAATCGTTTAGCACTATGTCGTTCCATCTGAGTACCCAGGACAAGTTCTGGAGATGACTTAGCCATGGCCTCTTCTACTTCGAGGTAGTCATTGCTAATAAGAGCTTCAAGACCAAGCTCCTTTGCAAATCCCCGAACTTTGCGGGCCATTTCTCGGCTATATGTTCCAAGTCCAACGACTTCGAAACCAAGTTCCTCCTTGGCAATTCTCGCAGCTGCAATAGCGTGGGTCCCATCTCCGAATATGAATACTCTCTTTCCTGTGAGATAGTTGGAATCTACTGATTGAGAGTACCAAGTGAGTCTTGATTGAGTGCCCAGTTCTTTAGGCTGGTATGAGGGCATGCCTAGAAGTTGATGAAGTTCGTTCAAAAAGTCATGCGTTGCTCCTACTCCAATAGGAATTGTTTTACTGAAAGGCATCCCAAAGTTTCTTTCAAGCCAGAGACATGTTGATTCTGAGATTTCTGGATAGAGGCATACATTGATATCAGCTTTTGGCAGCCTTATTAGATCTGCTGGGGAGGACCCTAGAGGTGCGATGACATTCACGTCGATGCCATTTTCTCCAAGAAGTTTTTGCACTTCAAGGACATCGTCGCGACAGCGAAATCCAAGTAAAGATGGCCCTAAAAGGTTCACTCTGGGGCGTCTACCTTGGCCTTTCCAGTTTTGGGGGTTATGGTTCTTATCCTCAGGGATCTCGTCCTTCAGAAGTCCACGCACGAGTTGATAAAAAGTCTCAGAAGCACCCCAGTTTTCTTTTTTGCTGTAAGCAGGAAGTTCAAGGCTGACTATTGGAAGATTGAATCCCATCCCAAGTGCTAGTGAACCTGGTTGATCTTGAATTAGTTCAGCAGTGCAACTTTCTCCAACTAAAAGGGCTTCTGGTTGAAAGCGTTCAACCGCTTCGCGAATATGTCCTTTAACTAGTTCTGCCGTATCCCCTCCAAGATCCCTCGCCTGAAAAGTTGTATATGTTACGGGTGGCCTACGCCCCCGCCTTTCAATCATTGTGAAGAGCAGGTCTGCGTAGGTGTCTCCTTGTGGAGCATGTAAGACATAGTGAACGCCTTCCATTGAAGAGGCAATTCTCATTGCTCCTATATGAGGGGGCCCTTCATATGTCCAGAGAGTTAGTTCCATTTTTAGACCTGTGCGAGGGATTTGTGATTAATGAGATCGCGGCGGTGTAGAGGTCTTGAAAAGAGCTCGGCAAGATCTGATGCTTGATCGATTCCATGAATTGGGCTGAAGACAAGCTCAATGGACCACTTGGTGGAGATTCCTTCTGCTTCTAAAGGATTTGCTAAACCCATTCCACAGACCACTAGGTCAGGTTGAGATGCTCTGACTCGGTCCAGTTGTTTTTCAACATGCTGGCCTTCAATTACAAGTGTCTCGTCAGGAAGTAGATCTAGATCTGGTTGCATTAACTCCCTGTTGAGATAGGGAACGCCCACCTCAATAATCTTCATTCCACATTCATTATGAAGAAAACGTGCAAGAGGAATTTCTAACTGTGATTCAGGCAATAGAAAAAGACGTTTACCTGAGAGTTTTTCTCGGTATGGTTCTAATGCTTTGCGAGCTCGTGTTAATAAGGGTTCTAACGTTGATTTAACTAAAGCCTCTTCAATTCTGAAAGCCTTTGCTGCTGCTTCCATCCAGAGTCGACTTCCCTCTGCTCCCAGTGGAAATGGTGCTTTAATGATTTCGGCTCCTCTGTCTTTAAGTACCCGAGCTGTGTCAGTTAGATAGGGTTGCGTGAGAAGGACCTTGGTCCCAGGGCCAATAGAGGGTAGGTCTATTGATTCCCTTGGGGGGAGACTTGCAATTTTTTTAATTCCAAGGCGTTTAAAAATATTGATTAGACGATCTTCCACTGGGTTGGCGAGGGTCCCAACCAAAAGCAATTGCTCTTCTTGACTTTCTGGCATCAATGGGACTAAAGCTTTGAGGGCTCCATCTTCCCCTTGGGTAAAGGTTGTTTCAATACCACTTCCGGAGTAATTCAGAACTGTTACCCGACCTTGATAAAAGCCATTAAGTCTCTCAGCGACTCTTGCAAGGTCAATTTTGATAACTTCGCTTGGGCATGATCCCACAAGGAAAAGCGTCCGGATTTCTGGACGTCTATTAAGGAGATCATTTACTACTCGATCTAGTTCCTGATGTGCATCAGCAAGACCAGCCAGATCTCTCTCCTCAAGGATTGCAGTCCCAAAACGAGGTTCTGCAAAGATCATTACGCCTGCAGCACTCTGGATGAGATGAGCACAAGTTCGTGACCCCACAACGAGGAAAAATGCATCGGGCATTCGCCGATGGAGCCAAACAATTGATGTCAAGCCGCAAAAGACTTCCCGTGGTCCAGTCTCTTTAAGCAGCGTTGCGCCGCCCATGATTTTCTCTCAGATCATTATTAAAACTGTACTGATTATTAGCGATTAGTCATTAGTAACTGAAACTCTTTGGGATTGGGAAATAATTGTTGCGATTATGAAGTGATTCGGAGGGAAGTGAATTGGTTGTTTTTGGTAAACGAATGTGAATTTTGAATTCAACCTGGATTTCTGATTCGCTTGAAAAAGGGATTCTCGGTTTTCTGAAAAAAGGTGTTGCCAACTAACTTGTTTGATTGGTTATCTATAATTTTAAATTAGGAGAAAGATCATTCCTGATGATTTGCTTTTGTATCGACAGCAGTTAATTATTTGAAAGGTCTATATCTGAGATCTGTTTTGAAACGCTCATTAAAGATTTTTATTAATTGCGCCAGTGAGAATTCTCAGTTGTTGCTTTATTGAGCTTCCAAACATTTCTGCTAATTCTCCTTGCAACCAGACCGCCTCTCTCAGCTTTTGATGATCCCGGACGTGAACCAAGCAGGTGAGTAACTTCAGAGGTGCTTAAAGGTGCACCGGTTTCTATTGCTAATGCGGTTAATTCAAGCCGTTGACGAAGAGACGCAATATCAACTTTTTCATTGCCGCCTTCTGATGCCCAGTCCCATCCAGAGGAGCCTTCTCTAGACATCTTTTGCATTAGACCTAGTCCTATCAATCCTAAGGCCTGCTCTGCTTTTAGCTCTGTAGGCAAAGTATTTGAATTTGAGGCTTTAGTTTTAGAAGTAGACATCCTTAAAAACATTTCTTTTCTTAGAAGGTATCGGCTCTTTCCTAGCTCGCAAGTTATTTCTTCTTTGGATCATTAACTAAATATTGTAGTATCCCCGCCATGAACGGATTCGCCAGCTTTGAGAACCGTGAGCGGCGACTTGGTAGAAGCTCGCTAGTTACCGGAACTGAGGTACAGCCTCCCGAAGGAGGAGCAAGCTGCGTAATTACTACTGATTCAGAAACTGCAAGAGTTGCGCGTCAGGCAAGTCATGTACAACAAATTGAATTAAGGTCATATGTATTTATAGATTCTTTGCAGCCTCAGCTTGCTTCCTATATGGGCACAGTAAGTCAAGGTTTTTTGCCAATACCTGGTGACGCTTGCCTATGGATGGAGGTTTCTCCTGGTATGGCTGTACACAGAGTTACAGATATAGCCCTTAAAGCGAGTAATGTCAGGCTTGGCCAGATGGTAGTTGAGAGAGCTTTTGGTTCAATGGCTCTTTATCACCGAGACCAAAGTACTGTTTTACATTCTGGTGACGTTGTTTTGGATGCGATAGGGAGCTCTGTAGGAAGGAGAAACACCTGTCTTGTGAGTTGGACTGAAGTAATCAGAGCCATTACTCCAGACCATGCAGTATTGATTAATCGACTAAATAGAAGAGGTTCAATGATTGAATCTGGGATGAGTATGTTCATTCTGGAAACAGAGCCTGCTGGATATGTTCTTTATGCAGCTAACGAGGCTGAAAAAGCCTCAAATATCACTGTTGTTGACGTCAAAGGAGTAGGAGCTTTTGGCCGACTCACTCTTGCGGGAAAAGAAGGGGATGTTGAGGAATCAGCAGCGGCAGCAATGAGAGCTATTGATCAAATTAATAGTTAGATTTTTAAATTATCAATCCAAATTCTTTAAGAAGATAAGGCGCAATGGCTCGCGCTGCCTTCCCTCGACTGCCAATCTTTGATAGTTGTTGTTGCGTTAGTTCTCCATAGGTGCATTGAGCTTCTTTTACCCAAAAAAGTGATTCAAATTCACCACCTTGGTATGAAGGAGCTTTTAGTAATTCTCCCCAACAAATGCCTTCTGCGTCTTTGATTGGATTCCCTTCCGGGTCACATAAAACCATAACGCTGTGAAATCTTGCACTGCGGTATGGACTATCTCCGAGGGCGTTAAGAATTTTTTTTAGTTTTGCCTCATTGTTTTGGGCAAACCGAGCAGAGTAGATGCCAGGTTCTCCTTCAAGTGCATCTACTTCAAGTCCAGAATCATCTGCAATGGTCCAGCTTCCTGTGATTCTTGCTGCTGCCTTCCCTTTGAGGAGTGCATTCTCAAGATAGGTAGAGCCTGTTTCTTCTACATGAAGGTCACTTGGCTGACGCTGCACTTCTAAAGGCAATGGACCCAACATTGCCTCTATTTCTGCAACTTTTTGAGGATTGCCACTAGCAATCGTTAGTAGTGGCTTAGTCAAAATCAAAACCAATAATTGAATTCACCATTTTGAAAGGTGATTAGTTAATTTTAGATTCTTTGTTGAAATTTATTTGAGACAGGATTGGTTGAACATTCCACCCCTTAGCAATGCCTTGGGACCCGTCTCGAGGAGAGAAAATACTCATGATTTAGGCAACTCGCAATCCAATGTGCTGAGGTCCTGACCTGAAAACCAACAGCTGTTTTTAACAGTTATGGACAGGGTGATAAGCATGGCTTATGAGAGACACAAAAGAAGGTAATCGTGTTTTTAGTCAAATTCACTTGACTTATCGATGGTCTCCGAAGCATTGTTCGCAACGAACATTCCATCCCTTTACTTAATAGGCAGGCAATGGCTAACGAAACAATGGGCATCGCGCTCGGCATGATTGAGACACGCGGCCTCGTACCAGCAATCGAAGCTGCTGATGCAATGACCAAGGCTGCTGAAGTGCGCCTTATAGGTCGTGAATTCGTCGGTGGTGGTTACGTAACAGTTTTGGTTCGTGGTGAAACTGGTGCCGTTAACGCTGCAGTTCGCGCCGGTGCAGACGCATGTGAGCGAGTTGGAGACGGTTTGGTTGCAGCTCACATCATTGCGCGCCCACATCGTGAAGTTGAGCCAGCTCTTGGTAATGGAGCTTTCCTTGGTCAAAAGGACTGAGGCATCTTCAGATCCTTTGAGAAGGATCGCAATGTCTCAACCTTCAATAACGACTTAAAGGAGTTTCCTAATGAGCAAGAAGTATGACGCTGGGGTTAAAGAGTACAGAGATACCTACTGGACTCCCGATTATGTGCCCCTAGACACCGACCTTTTGGCCTGCTTCAAGTGCACCGGCCAAGAAGGTGTTCCCAGAGAGGAAGTAGCTGCAGCCGTAGCTGCTGAATCTTCTACAGGTACTTGGTCCACAGTTTGGTCTGAGTTGTTAACCGATCTTGAATTTTATAAAGGTCGTTGCTACCGCATCGAAGATGTCCCTGGAGACAAGGAATCTTTCTATGCGTTTATTGCCTATCCACTTGATCTTTTTGAGGAAGGATCAATTACAAACGTACTGACTTCTTTGGTTGGTAACGTTTTTGGCTTTAAGGCTTTGCGCCATCTGCGCCTTGAAGATATCCGCTTCCCAATGGCCTTCATAAAAACATGTGGTGGTCCTCCTAACGGAATTGTGGTTGAACGGGACCGTTTAAATAAATACGGTCGGCCTTTGCTTGGTTGCACAATCAAGCCGAAGCTAGGTCTTTCAGGTAAAAACTATGGCCGAGTTGTTTATGAGTGCCTTCGTGGTGGACTTGACCTCACAAAGGATGACGAAAACATCAACTCACAGCCTTTCCAAAGATGGAGAGAACGTTTTGAGTTTGTTGCTGAAGCTGTAAAACTTGCTCAGCAGGAGACAGGCGAGGTAAAAGGCCATTACCTCAATTGCACAGCTACAACACCTGAAGAGATGTATGAGCGTGCAGAGTTCGCTAAAGAACTCGACATGCCGATCATCATGCATGACTACATCACTGGTGGCTTTACCGCCAATACGGGCTTAGCTAATTGGTGTCGTAAGAATGGGATGTTGCTTCATATTCACCGAGCAATGCATGCTGTGATTGATCGCCATCCAAAGCATGGTATCCACTTCCGTGTTCTTGCTAAGTGTTTACGCCTCTCAGGTGGAGACCAGCTTCACACAGGAACGGTAGTTGGAAAGCTCGAGGGGGATCGTCAGACCACTCTTGGTTACATAGACAATCTTCGCGAATCCTTTGTCCCTGAAGACCGCACCCGTGGAAACTTCTTTGATCAGGATTGGGGATCTATGCCTGGTGTCTTTGCTGTTGCCTCTGGTGGTATCCATGTATGGCATATGCCAGCTTTGCTAGCAATCTTTGGCGATGACTCTTGTCTACAGTTTGGTGGTGGTACACATGGCCATCCATGGGGATCCGCTGCTGGTGCGGCTGCTAACCGTGTAGCTCTAGAAGCCTGTGTTAAAGCACGTAATGCTGGTAGAGAAATCGAGAAGGAAAGTCGCGACATCCTCATGGAAGCTGCGAAGCATAGCCCTGAGTTGGCAATTGCCCTTGAGACCTGGAAGGAGATCAAGTTCGAGTTCGACACAGTTGACAAGCTCGACGTTCAATAATGGCTCCAAGGAGGAGACTTCTCTCCTCCTTATAGCTTTCCTTTTATTACCAGTAGTCGACCACCTTGTAGTCGACCCTAATTATTCCTAACTAACGTTCACCATGCCTTTCCAGAGCACAGTTGGTGACTATCAAACAGTCGCCACCCTGGAAACCTTCGGCTTCTTACCGCCGATGACCCAGGACGAAATTTACGATCAAATTGCTTACATCATTGCTCAGGGTTGGAGCCCTGTTATTGAGCATGTTCATCCAAGTGGTTCTATGCAGACCTATTGGTCTTATTGGAAGCTGCCTTTCTTTGGGGAGAAGGATTTGAACATGGTTGTAAGTGAACTAGAGGCTTGCCATCGCGCATATCCTGATCACCATGTACGAATGGTTGGCTACGACGCTTACACCCAAAGTCAAGGTACTTGCTTCGTGGTTTTTGAAGGTCGCTGATCAGCGATGTAGTTAATAGCCTCGAAGCTAAACCTCGAGGCTATTTAGTTTCCTTTGGGAAGATTGATCTCTTCTCGCCTTACGACATTCTTATCGGGTAGACATGGCAAAACAATCCAGTCGCGAGCTAGGACTTGAGCGCCGAAAGGCACTTAGTCAAGGCGGAAAGAAAGCTGTTGCAGTAAACAGCTCTAAAGAAAACAGGGTTAGATCGGCTGCAGATTCCCGTGTTGCCAGAACAGGTACATCTGTTGTGCACTCTGGAAAAACTAGATCAAATACGACCTCTGAAAGTTCCTTGTCAGGCTCAACTGGTTCAACTTCTATTAGAAATATCAAGCGTGTAAGTCAACCTAGTCGTGAATTGGTGTTGGCCCGTAGAGAAGCACTTTCTCGTAGAGGTAAGACAGCAGATTCGAGCAAAGATCGAACACGAGTAGATGTTGCCAAAAACTCTGCACCAACGAGTGCTGCAACTTCTTCTTCAATAAAATATTGCTGTGACGATTGTAAAGAGAGAGATTTTGAATCATCTGACTCTCCCAAATCGTTAACTAGTACAAATAGAACTCCAGAATTGACTGCTAAAAGTGTTGGTCGTCGTCCTACTACAAAACGTCGCGCTATTCAAAATTCCAGTAGAGCACTTGTATTAGCCCGTCGAGAAGCTCAGTCTAAGCACGGCAAAACGGCTGGGAAGCAACCAACTTCCGCCGCTTCAGTTGCCAGACAAGGTGATCCTGAATTGACTAGTAGAGAGCTTTCACAGAGAGTTCGCGAACTTCGTAGCAAGAGTGGTGCTACTGGTTCGCAACGCTCAGGTGTTAGCAGACCTTGTGGACCTAATAGAAATGGATCAAAGCAGGCATCATCTGCTGAAGATGCTCATTGGAAAGTTGGAGCTAGTGCGACAAACTCTGGTCAGGTAGTTACAGGTACTCAAGCTAATAGATCTATAAAAACAACTGGTAATGAGGCCAGTACATGTCGTTCGGTTACAGGTACTCAGTATTTGGGCTCTGAGGTTTTCGAGACTTTCTGTCAGTCATCTCCTTCTCCTAGCCAACCATCGAAGGTTTCAGTTACTAATACAACTCATGGAAATAGAGTTACAGGGAATGAGGTAGGTCGATCAGAAAAAGTTACTGGAGATGAGCCGGGTACTTGTAAGGCTTTGACAGGTACTGAATATATTTCTGCTAATCAATCCCAGGAATATTGTGGCAGTGTCCAATCTTCTCCTCGGAAAGTTGGTAGGAGCCTAACGTTGGAGGGCAGAAAGGTAAGCGGAACCATGGTTGGCCGCTCATCTCATGTCACGGGAGACGAGGCTGGTTCCCAAAAAGAACTTACTGGTGATCAATATCTTGGTTCTGATCCACTACCAGAAGGTAGACCAGCGGAAAAGGTTGGTTCTTTCAATACTCTTAGTGGAGCAGGTGTAACAGGAACAAATGTTTCTCGTTCTCAACATGTCACCGGTAATGAACCTGGTAGCTGTAAGCGAGTTACTGGTGATGAATATGTTGGCACCCAGCAATATCAATCATTTTGTGAAGGCAGACCTGATCCTGAGGCGGCAAAAGTTGGTTTAAGTCTTACAAATAAGTCTCAAGCTGTTAGTGGAACACTTACAGGACGATCTGGTCTTGTGACTGGTGATGAACCTGGTACATGTAAGGCAGTAACCGGAACTCCATATGCTGGCGTAGAGCAGGCTAGTGAATGGTGTAAAACTCGGAATATTGAAGAAATTGAACAGCGCACACCAAAAAGATTGGGAACTCCAGGCGCCCGGATGACAGGACAGCAACCTGGAATTGGAGGAGTAATGACCGGAGCTCATAAAGGTGCTTGTGAATCCTTAACTGGAACTCCTTATGTTGGTGCAGATCAACTTGTGCAGGCTTGCGGTGTAAATGCTCCTTCTGGAAGCTCTGATTATCAGGGTGATGTAGAAAATAGTTTTGGTACTGATTTCACTGTTCAGTCCCCAGCAAGGTCTGCTCAGTTACAGCGTGAACACCAGTTGGGTGTAACAGGAACCAGCTATGAGAATGGATCTAAAATTACAGGACCATTTGATAAGGCACCAGAAAAGGTGACTGGTACGGAACAGTTTCGCTTTGATCGAAAGAAACGAGAATTCAACTCTGTTCCTGTTGACGAATCTCTAAGTAAAGAGGAAGGTGCTCGCCCAATTTCTCGGATAACAGGTGAAGGACAATCAGCCGGTTTAAACATCACAGGAGATGATTGGGCTCGTGGTGAACAAGTCACAGGTACAGAAGGAGCTTCTGCTCGCCGACGTAATCCGACTAGACCAGGCACTATGACGGCAATGCCGTCAAATGAAAATAAAAGGAATGAAGAACTTAAGAAGGCAGATTTTCTTATTACTGGAGCTAGCGGAAACACTAGAGATGGACAACTTGTCACTTTCTCTGGTGGGGCTAGAGGTTGAGTGATTGATGCCCCCTCTTCGCAATCTTTCACAAAATTCTCCACGCTTCTCTGGGCCTACCGCTCCAAGGAAGAGATATCTCCATGCAAAAGAGCAAAAAGTTATAGGTAATAAATCTGATCTATTTGTTAAATCTAGTGGGTTTCATCCTTTAACAAATTCTTCTGTTAACCAGCAACTGAAATCATATGAAGTTGAGGTAAAAGGAACATTTGATCAAATTGTTCCATTCCTGAAAAGACTTTCAGAAATACAACATCATCAAAATTTTGTTCCTGAAGCTCAGCAGTTAGCCTTATCTGAACTTGGATTTGAATTGCCTGATCATGTATTAGCTAAAGCGTGGGTGAGGCCTCTTGATATGAGGGCTTTATTTGCATGGTGCGTTTTTCAGGCTCACAAACAAGCTAGTGATCGTTTTTTTGAATCGGATCCTTTGCATGGCTCAGAACAAAGTCAAGAAACAAAGACTTTCCAAACTTTTCTTTCGGAGTGTGGATTTCATCTGTTAGATGTAACGCCTTGTGCCGATGGCCGTTTGGCGCACACAATTGCATATGTTTTGCGCATCCCTTTTAGTTCAGTTCGTCGTCGATCCCATGCAGGAGCACTCTTTGATATTGAGAACACTGTTAATCGTTGGGTAAAGACTGAGCATCGAAGATATAGAGAAGCAACGCCGAATTCGGCCCAAACCCCTACTCGCTATTTAAAGGTTGTTACCTATCACTTCAGCTCTGTGGACCCCTCTCATCAAGGTTGTGCGGCCCATGGGAGTGATGATGCTTTAGCCGCAGCAGCAGGCCTTCAGCGATTACTTGATTTCCGCCAATCAATTGAGAATAGTTTTTGCTGTGGTGCTTCAGTAGATCTATTGCTAATAGGACTTGATACAGATACTGATGCAATCAGAGTTCATGTCCCTTCTGCAGATAGCGAAATGGATCTAGATAAGTGGGTCTGTGCTTTAGACCTCTATAGAGAGACGCAATCACTATCAGCTATTCAGGCAACGGAAAGAATTTTTCATAGAGTTGAAGCGAGTGCTCCTGCAACTCCTGATTCGGGAATGATTACCTTTATTACTAGATTGATATCTAATAACATTTCTCAGATTGATTATGTTCGTGAACTACATAATGGACCTTACCCAGATGCCGGACATGCTGAAAGATTTATAGGCGTAGGAATTGGTTTTAAAGAAGTTCATTTGAGAAATCTCACTTATTTTTCACATCTTGATACCGTGGAAGAGGGAGCACCTGATTTAGATGTTGGCGTGAAGATTTTCACGGGCTTAAATCTATCTCGAGATCTGCCGATACCTGTAGTTATTCGCTTTGATTACTCAGGTAAAGTGCCTGGGGCTAGAGACCGTGCAATAGCTGATTGCCATCGTGTTAATGAGGCCATTGCAGTACGTTATCGAGATTTAGTAGGCGATGGCTTGCTTCACACTTATCTGACAATTAGAGATCGAGACCAAAGAGTCCCCGCGGAAGTTGTAGGCTCTTCACTCGATCCTTCACTCAAGGAGGTTCACTAACATGTTGATTTGTAAAGTCCTAAAGCCACTTGTCTCAACAAACAGAATTCCCGGACTTGAGCATAAACATCTCCAAGTCGTACTTGATGGTAGTTCGAAAAAGGTTGCTGTTGATGCGGTGGGCTGCAAGCCAGATGACTGGGTGATTTGTGTTGGGAGTTCAGCAGCTAGAGAAGCTGCTGGAAGTAAGTCTTATCCAAGTGATCTCACAATCATTGGAATTATTGATTATTGGGACCCTGATTCTCCCAAATCCCCTCAAGGGAGTTCTGCTTAATGGAAATAATGCAGGTTGTTGGACGGATGGTCTGTACGCAAAGAGTGGACGGGTTAAATCATATGGATCTCCGCATACTTCGCAATAGCAGTGGTAAACAATTAGTAGCCGTTGACCCAGTGGGAGCTCGAGAAGGTAATTGGGTGTTCACCGCTACTGGTACTGCAGCCCGATTTGCTTGTCCTAATCCAGCGACTCAGACAGATTTAACTATCGAAGGGATTATTGATTTTTGGTTTCCAGACGGATAATTTTTTGAATTGATTGCGACTCTTTATTTTTACTTTGACTTTATGACTAATTCATCAGCTTCTTCATCTCCTAATGCATCTAATCAAACAGTTGATGTTTCTCCAGTTTTAACTGATCAGAAAAAGTCTGGATCTACTAAAACAAGAGCTGCTGGTGGAAGAGATGCATCGAAAACAACTTCTGTTGAACGTAGTAAAAAGTCATCCGGTTCAATTAAGTCAAATCCTGAAAACAGTCGAAGAAAGGGAGGTGGCGGGAATTTTGGTTCATCTCATACGTTCTCATTCTCTTCTTTTCGTAAGGGAATTGCTCTAGGGATGATTGAAACTCGTGGGATGGTTCCTGCTATAGAGGCAGCTGATGCTATGACAAAAGCAGCTGAGGTAACACTTGTAGCAAGGGAATATGTTGGAGGTGGTTATGTCACAGTTATGGTCCGTGGAGAGACAGGAGCCGTGAATGCTTCAGTTCGTGCAGGAGCAGATGCTTGTGAGCGTGTAGGTGATGGTTTGGTTGCAGCTCATATAATTGCTCGACCTGATTCGGGGGTTGAACCTGCTTTGACTCCTAGTGGTGCTAAACGTAGATATTAAAATTCCTTTTTTGAATTTTTGGGCTTTTTAGTCCGAACAATTTTTTTGATGCTCTAAGTTCAGCATGCAATCAAAGCATACCTATTAATGGAGAAATGGCAGGTTAAAAAACGGCCTCTTTGCCTTGAGAGACGCTTTGAATTTAAAAGTTATTCAGAAACCAGAGAATTCTTGGAGCAACTTGGGGATTTGAGTGAAGAGAAAAAGATTTTCCCTGATATAAGTTTTGGGAGAACTTACGTGAATCTCACGATTCGGCCAGAAGGTGAAGCTAATGACTCTCAGATTACAGATGTAGAGAAAAACTTTGCTTCTGAGATAAATGGACTCCTCAATTGATCTCTCTGCCGAATATGTTGAATCAGGTGTGGCTGATGTCCTTAATCAGTTAGATAGTGAATTAGTTGGATTAAAACCAGTTAAAACTCGTATCAAAGAGATTGCAGCTTTGCTCTTGGTTGATCGAGCTAGGGAGTCATTAGAACTTTCTTCAAAGAAACCAGCCCTCCATATGTCTTTTACGGGTCGACCTGGTACTGGAAAAACTACTGTTGCAAACAGAATTTCACAGATTTTGCATAGGTTAGGTTATTTAAGAAAAGGTCATGTCGTTAATGCCACTAGAGATGATCTTGTAGGACAATATGTTGGTCATACTGCACCTAAAACGAAAGAGATGATAAAAAGAGCACAGGGAGGTGTTCTTTTTATTGATGAAGCTTATTACCTTCATAAGTCTGGCAATGAGAGAGATTATGGGAGTGAGGCTATTGAGATACTTATGCAGGGTATGGAGCAAGAAAGAGATGGTTTCATAGTTATTTTTGCAGGTTATAAAGATTTAATGGAATCTTTTTATCGCTCTAATCAAGGCCTTTATTCAAGAGTTGCACATCATATTGATTTCCCTGATTACACCAATCAAGAATTAATGGAGATCGCTAATCTTTTTTTATTAGAACAAAATTATTCTTTTAGTCAAAAAGCTTCAATCGTATTTGCAGATTATATTCAGCGCCGACGAGAACTTCCGTTTTTCGCGAATGCCAGATCAATTCGTAATGCTCTTGATAGAACAAGACTTAGACAAGCTAATCGATTATTTTCTAAAGAGGATACTTTGTTAACTCGTCAACAACTAATGATTATTGAGGCCGAAGATATTTTGGCTAGTAGAGTCTTTAAAGGTGAAGTTGAGGGACATGAATTTGTTAATTCTGATTCAAATTAGACTTGAAATGGATTCTTTCAACTCTCAGACCCTTCTTCTTTTGGCTGTTCCAGGTCTCGTTTGATTAAAACCATCAAGTATGAGGGCGCTTTGTAACGCCCTGGAAGGCACCTATTCAAAGTTTCTAAGTGGCTCCAGCAGACTGTTCGTTGGATTTCTTTAGGGCTGCGGCCTTCTTGGACAAGGCGCCTCAATGCCTTGCAATAAAGCGGATAACCAGCTTCTAGTTCGCCTATTGTCAACTTGGCCGCAGGCATGACGAGTCGCAATTAGAGACTTAATTTAGACAATCATCGGTACGCATTGCAAAGTGGCACCTCTTTAAGATGTGCTTTTTGTATGAATGAGCTGTATCTATTGCTATGAAAGGGGTTACCCATGTGCTCAGAGCATTGATACTTCTTTTTTCTCCCCTAAACAAAGGGCTCTTGGGGGTTGTGATCTATAAATAATCGATTTATTTCTTCAAGAGTCTATTGAAATTTTGATCATTTTTAATTGTTTCCTAGCCATGCGATGCAATCAATTTCCACCTTGGCCCCTTTTGGAAGAGAGGAGACTTCTATGCATGCTCTTGCAGGGCTTGTTCCATTCATAAAGGTTTCTGAATATATTGAATTCACTTTCTCAAAATCTTTAAGGTCTACCAGAAAAATAGTTGTTTTAACTACTCGAGATGTTGTAGTACCTCCTGCTTCTAAGACTGATTTTAAGTTGCTAAGGACTTGACGCGTTTCTGCTTCTATGTCCCCATTTCCTACTAGTTTGCCGCTTTTTGGGTCAAGGGGGATTTGCCCAGAACAATAAAGCCATCCTCCAGCAAGTACGGCTTGGCTATATGGCCCAACAGGTGAGGGCGCACCTTTTGTGAAAATTGCTTTTGATGTGGAGTTCATTTAAAGAATAGTTGCTCTTTTTTGATTCTATTACTTATATAGTTCAGTTAATTGGAACAAATATATTTTGAATTTTATGCCTTACTCTTACAAGTAGTTCTTAGATTAGATTCTAAAAGTATATACTTTGATGTGGATTTTAACTTTTTGCTTGGTTCACCAATTATCTTTGTTTGACCTTAATCTGGTGAATTCTTCAACATTTTTTGCACGAAAAAAAAGATTCGTTTCTTTTTCCTCTCTTATGGTACTAGGCAGGCTTAGAAGACCTTCAGCCCTCATTTTTATTGTATTTCTAAGCCGCTTTTGTATTGGCATGTCTTCTGGGAAAATTGATACTGCCCAGCGTAGATTTGCTTCTGTGTACTCATGAGCACAGTATACTTCTGTTTCGTCTGGCAATGCCTTAAGGTAGTTCAGAGACTTATACATTTCTTGCGCAGTTCCTTCAAAAAGACGTCCACATCCTGCGCCAAATAATGTGTCACCACAAAACAAAGCTGGTCTTGAAATTAGTGGATTATTAAATGATATGTAGTAGGCTAAATGTGCATTGGTATGACCTGCTACTTCTAGGACTTTTACAGTGCTTCCCATCAGAGAGAATTCATCACCATGCGAAACTGAAATGGTTTGGAAGGGTATTCGCTTGATGTCAGCTTTAGATGCAATTATATTTGCCTTTGGCCAATAATTAAGAAGGCCTTTTGTTCCTCCAATATGATCATTATGGTGATGAGTTTGAATTATGCTTATAAGTTTTAGTTCTTTGCTTTCGAGCCATTTAGCTACAGGCTCTGTCACAGATGGATCGATTATTACAGCTTCGCTTCCACGACTCCATATCCAGATGATGTTGTCTTCAAGAACTTGAAGTCCATGTATTGAGTAACTGCTTTTTTCTTTGCACATTTCAGAAAAAGGGGGGAGGGATCGTTAAAGTTCAATCTGGCGAGTCATTCCATGATTACGGTTGCGCTAGCTAAAGGGGCCTTATTAAAAGGGTCAGTTTCACGTTTTGCCAAGGCAGGACTTGATTTTTCAACAGTTTTAGATCCTGACAATCGTCAATTAATGGTCCCTTCAATCTGTGGTCGTGCAAGAGCTCTTTTAGTACGTAATGGCGATGTGCCTGTATATGTAGCTTATGGTCAGGCGCAGTTAGGTGTCGTTGGATTTGATGTGCTAAGCGAAAAGCAAATGCAACTGGCACATTTAATCGATCTAGGTTTTGGTGGTTGCAGAATGTCAGTTGCAGTCAAAGAAAGTAGTGGTTACAGAAGAGCGATTGACTTGCCTCCTCATTGCAGAGTTGCAAGCAAGTTTACCCATTGTGCAAGAACATATTTTGACAAAATTGACCTTCCTGTTGAGCTTGTTCATTTGACTGGTTCAGTTGAGCTGGGCCCAATAACTGGTATGGCAGAAGCAATAGTTGATTTGGTCGCGACAGGGCGTACTTTGCGAGATAATGGATTGATATCAATTGAAGACCTTTTTCATTCATCAGCTCGATTAGTCGGGAATCCCCTTGCCTTGAGGATGGATGTTGGAGAGCTCCAATCAATTGTTGATCTAATTCGCTCAGAAGAGTGATCAAGTAACACCTCTAATGGCTTTGAATGATTTCCAACGTGTAAGACGTTTAGGACGTTACTTGGAGCAGGATAGAAAGCGGTTAGCATTAATTTTTTTAATTCTCCTTCCAGTTGCTTTTGCTGGAGCTATTCAACCACTTTTAGTTGGTCAAGCAATAAGTGTCTTAAGGGGTGAGGCAACTTTTTACTTTTTAAAGGATTTGCCGATGAGTTCATCTATAAGGTTTTTGATTGGGGGGTTATTAATATCAGTTTTGCTTAGATTGTTTTTGCAGGGATATCAGACTTATAACATTCAGGCTGTAGGTCAGCGACTTACTGCTCGCATAAGGCATGATCTTTTTTCTCATGCGATGGCCCTGTCTCTGCGCTATCACGAAAGAATGCCAGTAGGAAAACTTCTCACTAGGTTGACTAGTGATGTTGATGCATTATCTGAAGTATTTGGTAGCGGAGCAGTAGGAGTTTTGGCTGATGTAGTGAGTCTATTAGTAATAGCAGTTACTATGCTTCTAGTTGATTGGCGACTAGGATTTTTATTGCTACTTACACAAATACCTGTTACATTCTTTATCCTCTGGCTCCAGAAGAGATATAGACGAGCTAATTATAAAGTTAGAGAAGAACTTTCACAGTTAAATGCAGATTTTCAGGAGAATCTGCAAGGACTTGAGGTCGTTCAGATGTTTCGCCGAGAAAACATCAATGGACGTAAATTTAATAAGACAGGGTTGATTTACCGTCAAGCAGTTAATGGAACTATTTTTTATGATAGTAGCATTTCTGCATTCATAGAATGGGTTTCATTAGCTGCAGTTGCAACTGTTCTTGCCGTTGGTGGTTTGATGGTAACTGCAGGAACAATGGGATTAGGTCCCTTGACTACTTTTATACTTTATTCTCAAAGACTGTTTGAACCACTTCGTCAACTAGCTGAGCGATTTACTCAGATACAAGGAGGGTTGACTGCAGTTGAAAGGATAGGAGAGTTGTTAGAGCAAAAGATTGAAATTTCTGATAATGATCCAATAAAAACAAGTTCAATTGAGTTGGCGAATTCTTCTAGAGGCGATTTAGGTGAAGTGATTTTTGAGAATGTCAGTTTTTCTTATCGACCCGACGAGCCAATTCTTAGAAATCTTGACTTTAGAATTGCACCTGGTGAAAATGTTGCTTTAGTTGGTCCTACTGGTTCTGGGAAAACAACATTAATTAGATTACTTTGTAGGCTTTATGAACCTCAGAATGGAAGGATTCTTATAGATGGAAATGATATTAGGAGAATTCCAATTTCTTACCTGCGTAAGCAGTTAGGAGTTGTACTTCAAGACACTTTTTTGTTTAGTGGCAATGTTGCTGAAAATTTGAGATTGGATACAGAAATTGATGATGTTCGTTTAATAGAAATTTGCAGAGACCTTGGGTTGCAAAATCTTTTATCTAAGTTGCCCAGTGGTTTGAATACTGAGTTGAGAGAACGTGGCTCAAACCTTTCTTCAGGGGAGCGTCAATTGTTATCGGTCGCCAGAGTAGCAATTCGCAATCCGAGGGTTTTGATAATGGATGAAGCGACAGCTTTTATGGACCCTTCAACTGAAGCGACTTTACAAAGAGACTTAGACAGGTTGCTAGAAAAAAGAACTGCGCTGGTAATTGCACATCGTCTTGCAACAGTTGAATCTGCCGATCGCATTTTAGTTTTAAGAAGGGGTGTCTTGGTAGAGCAGGGAACCCATAAGGAGCTTCGTGATTTAGGTGGCCTATATGCACAATTGGCTGATTTGCAAGAGCGTGGCTTGGCTAAACTTTGATTAAGAGGTCATATGATTATGATTATCAAGAAGGATCAAGGTAGTTGAGAGAAGAAATTTGATTAGCTCTTTTGCCCTCTCTACTGAAGAACTTCGAGAGTCTTATGGGCAAGGAGCATGTCATTGCCCTTCACCTAATGAGCAGATGACCTTAGTATTTAGTCAATCTAAAGCTTTGGATTTAGTAGAGCTTGAACAGTTGCTTCAGTCAGTTGGGTGGAGTCATAGACCACCTCGTAAAGTCAAGAAAGCATTAGATAACAGTTTACTTAAAGTAGGTTTATGGAAGCATGATCCCAAATTCCCTCGTCTGATTGGATTCGCTAGGTGTACTGGGGATGGATTGATTGAGGCAACTGTCTGGGATGTTGCAGTGCTCCCGATCTATCAGGGTTTTGGTCTTGGGAAACAGCTAATGATTTATATCAAAAAATCACTTAAAGAAATTGGTATTAGAAGAATTACGTTATTCGCTGATCCTGGAGTTGTGGAGTTTTACACGAGACAAGGTTGGGTGCTCGAACCAAAAGGACATAGATGTGCTTTTTGGTATGCTAATTAATAGGTATAGTCTAGTATTTTGGTGGGCGGAATACTCTTGTAATTTAATATAGAAGTTGAATCTTTTTTGTTGAAAATATTTTTTCATTAATAATAACTACTAGAATTAAATGCTTTATTATTTTGAGGAATAATATTCATTTGCAAGAATTCTAGAACTTTCACCTCTTATCCAGCGAGATCGTAACCTTGCATTTTTTATTGCTTTTGTAAAAACATTAATATTTTTCCATCCACGGTCATCGCTATAAATAGGTATTCCTATTCCTTTGATATTTTGTTTTGGTATCCTCCTGATTAAGTCTAGATCTTCCATTAGATAAAGTGGCCTATACCCACCTATTTGTTGATATAATTTTCTGCTTATTAGTAAACCTTGGTCACCATATGGCCGTTTGAATAAATGTGACCTTATGGCGACAGAAAACTCCATCAGCCTAAGGGCAAAACTCTTACCTTCAACTTTTAATGTGAAATACCAAGCTATATTTTCTGATGAGGATTGATTAATTATTTTTTTTATAAAATGCGGCCAGTTTATTGGCAATCTGCTATCAGCATGAAGAAAAAGAATCCAATCTCCTTTTGTGTTGTAGGCACCATGCTGAAGTTGAGCGCCTCTATTTGCTTCAGTTATTTGGAGGGTATTTGCTCCAGCCAATTGTGAAACTGAGAGGGTGAGATCTTTACTGCAAGCATCGCAAATACAAATTTCCAATTCATCTGGCCAGCGTTGCAGATCAGCTATTAATAATGGAAGGTGACTCGCCTCATTAAGACTTGGAATGACAATGCTCAGTGTTTGTGATTTTTTAGCCATGCCATGGATAAAGGTCATCTAATTGATCAAGATCGTTTTTTTGAAGGAGCAACCTCGGTTTTATTTTATTGGCATTAGCTTTGTCAATTGTTTTCTTAAAGACTTGATTTGTTCCCCAAGGTATTCCACTAAAAGGCCATGTTGCTACAGGTTTGACAAGGTCACCAGTTAACCCCATTAACCAATAACCACCATCAAAAGAAGGGCCCAGGACTAGTTCATCCTTCTTTAAATATTCAATTGCTTCGATTATATCAAGTTGGCAAAGATTAGGTAAATCCGTTCCTATGAGAATTGTGGTTTTAGAAGCTTTGAAATGGGATTGCTTCCCTTGCGCTATTAATACTTGCCTTCTCATGCGATGTCCAAGTGTTCCTTCTCCTTGCAGGATAATTCTTTTAATTCCTTCTTGTTTTCCCCATCTTTTGGCTGCTTTTGGTGATAACCCAGAAATTGCAAAATGTATATCGATTAGGCCTTTGTCTTCAAGTGATTGTGCTACACCAATTGTATGCTTTGTTAGACGAAGTTGTATTGAGGAAGCTCCTTTTGCCCCAATGTCAGCTGCAAGCCTTTTTTTACAACGACCTATGGCAGGCCAACGAGCCATTATAACTAGAGCGGGCTTGTTCATGCAATTTAATTGCTATGACTAGTTGCGGTTATTTCTTTTTTAATGAGTTGATGTTTGAAACTAGCTCTAGTCATATTAATAGTAGATTAAATTTTCTAATTGCTCAGAAATTTCTAAGAATTATATAAAAAGTTCAGATAGAAGCCTTTTTAGGATGGAAAAGGTTGCTTTCCAAAAAAGAAGGGTCCAGGGAAGTATCTCAAAATTGCTTTCTTGCGCTGAAATTGATGTACGCATTTGATGATTAAGTAACTCTTCGTTTCAGCCTTTTTTGATAAGTCTGCCTGCTTAGGACAAATTTCCTACTTGAATTGGGGAAGAAAACAAGTGAGGGCAGGACTTCTCTTGATCACGAGCAGTTAAGAGTGCCTGCTTTAGTGTTTGGTGACGAAATGCCTTTAAGGCTAGAAATGCTTAGATTCAGCTTCCTATTAGAAAAGACCAGTGCCAAAGGGCGATGATCTGTGGAGAAAGGTTCAGGAGGCCCTTCAGCAAAATCTAAGTAAACCAACCTTTGAGACATGGATAAGACCTGCGACATGTAGCGATTTCAAAGATGGAGAGATGACACTCCAAGCTCCAAATAGCTTTTCAAGCGATTGGTTGCGAAAAAATTATGCACAAACAATTCAAGACTTTGCTACTCAAATCTATGGTCATCCGGTTCGAGTAACTATCAATACAAAGACGATTGATCGCAATGAGAAATTAATAGTTGCTTCAGGACCGCCAGAACCAACAACTATTTCTCCTAATAGAGTTTCTAATGCTGTTGTTAATACGGCCGCTTTGCCAAATGGTCCACAAAGAATTCTTCCAGGTTTGAATCTTCGATATGTATTTAATAGATTTGTTGTTGGACCTAATAGCCGAATGGCACATGCTGCTGCTTTAGCAGTAGCAGAGGCTCCTGGTCGTGAATTTAACCCTCTGTTTATTTGTGGAGGAGTCGGATTAGGTAAAACTCACTTAATGCAGGCGATAGGACATTATCGATTGGAGATTGATCCCAGTGCCAAGGTCTTTTATGTATCTACTGAGACATTTACTAATGATTTAATTCTTGCTATTAGAAAAGATGGAATGCAAGCCTTTAGAGACAGGTATAGGGCTGCTGATTTGATTTTGGTTGATGATATTCAGTTCATTGAAGGGAAGGAGTACACACAAGAGGAGTTTTTTCATACTTTTAATGCTTTGCATGAGGCCGGTCGACAAATTGTTATTGCAAGTGATAGACCTCCTAGCCAAATTCCTCGTCTTCAGGAACGATTGATTTCAAGATTTTCAATGGGCTTAATTGCTGATATTCAAGCGCCAGATCTGGAGACAAGGATGGCAATTTTACAAAAGAAGGCAGAACAAGAACGCATGAGGCTGCCCCGAGAGTTGGTTCATTTCATAGCAGGAAGATTTACTTCAAACATTAGAGAGCTTGAAGGAGCATTAACTCGAGCTGTTGCGTTTTCTTCAATTACAGGACTCCCAATGACTGTTGAATCAGTCGCTCCTATGCTTGACCCTAATGGTCAAGGAGTTGAAGTAACGCCAAAACAGGTTATTGAAAAGGTATCTCAGGTTTTTGAAGTTACTTCTGAAGAGATGCGTAGCAATAGTAGAAGACGACCTGTTAGTCAAGCTAGGCAAGTTGGTATGTATTTAATGAGGCATGGAACAGATTTAAGTTTGCCAAGAATAGGAGAGGCTTTTGGAGGAAAAGACCATACAACTGTTATGTATGCAATTGAACAGATTGAGAAAAAATTATCTAGTGATCCTCAGATAGCTAGCCAGGTTCAGAGAGTAAAAGATCTTTTGCAAATAGATTCGCGCAAAAAACGCTAAAGGAAGTTAACAAATATAGATAGATCATTTAAGGGTATGACTACTAAACATAGCAAATAAGATATAGACCTCTATTTCTTATTTGCAGGCTTTTGGATTGTTTTAGCTATTGCTTAAAAAAGGCTCTGGATCTTGGTCGTATCGATTCCTAGTTGGAATAGCTGTACTTTGCTTTGAATTATCTAGATGAGCAGTCTTTTCGAGCGCTTGCCTTATGGACCTTGCTGCTAGTAATGGCATGTCTCGAGGAACCGATATTCTGTCTCTGAGGTAACGCAATCCTACGGCACTTCCTTTGTTTGGAGGGCATATTTTTTGGGTTACTAATAGAGTGAGTGCGGCTCTTAAAGGTTGATCAAATAGTTTGGGCCCTAATGGATTTACTTGCATTATTGTTTCTCGGTGTTTAAGAATCCTTGTAACGGCAATGGAAGCTGGTTCGATATTTGAGCTTTCTTGTGGAGTGAAATTAGTTTCTAGTTTTCCGAGGCCTTCACCTGAGTCTATGGCGGTAGAGAAAAATTTTTGTTTTGCGTTGTAGTCGAACCAGCATCCACCCATTTGAGGGGGTAAGTCGTGAGCATGGGTATGAAAATCTCCCTGAGTTCCTCTATATTCATCAAGATTCTCTAAAGATTGGAACCATCTATTTATGCCTGGATATTCTTCGCGAAGACATAATCCTTTGTAGTAAGTAAGGGATGCATTCATTCTTTCTACATAAGGTATGAAAATAACATCGGAGCTTCCAGGGTATGAATATTTTGAATTTTTGAAGACTGGATCTAGCCAAGGTTCCTTGCCTGTATTTAATTGATCCTCCAGTTCTTGCGCAACTACTTGAAATTGCTTTTTAGGCTGTTTTTTCAAGAGTGATGGATTGCAAAGCCAAATGCACCAAGCTCGGAACAACCGTCGTTCTAGATTCCTAAATCTCAGACTTTGTGGGTCTTCTAAGGGTGTGCCTAGCGGTCCAAATTCACGTTCTAATTCAATAAGGATTTGGTCACTTTCTGTGATTATTTTTTTGTCCAGTTCTAATGCTGGGAGCATTCCTGAGGGGACTTTTTTGATATACCAATTTTCCTTCTTTCCATAGCAGCGCATGGTTACTTTCTTGATTTGGTAAGGGATTTTTTTCCACTCAAGCCATAGCCATACTTTTTGGCAATAAGGGCACCAAGCGTGATGATCTCGATAAAGGGTTACTCTTATGTTCTCTTTCGATTGTCCAAATAGGCGAAGAACTGAATAGGAGTTTGTAGGTCCATTAATACGATCTTCGTCTTGTGTCCCAAATGCTGACAACTCTTTCCAACTTAGAGTGTTTGTTGTGACTGCATTAGATTCCATCTTGGACGGCAAGCTTAAAGTAAATCAATTCAAGATGATTCTATATTCATGGTGTGAACGAGTTGACCTAAAGTAATGTGGATGGGTTCTTTGTTGACATGTTCAGGAAGTTAATAGATTTTCAAGAAGAAGATTCTTGATGGTTTTGCTTATTCATCTAATCTATTTTAAAAAAGGCTATAAACCTATAGGTTTATAGCCTTTTTTATTCTTTTTGGAAATGCACTATTCCAGCAATGGCAAAGAAGTCCCACTGACATTAATAGTTCGAATATTTCTTGATCATTCCTTATCTGTTTTATAGTTGAAGCATATGATATATCGAAGTAAAAATAGAATAATGCTACTAATAAAAAATATAGGCTATACCGTTTAGCTGGAAAAGCATCAATATTTGGCCACTTCTTCCACCCTAGCCAGCCAAATAATAAGCAAGAAATTTCAAAAGCAGGATCTAATAATTTATGGTGAAAGAAGTGAATGTTATGCAAATTTGACTCTCCTTGCATATTGATATCCCTTAGTGCATCTAGACCTATTCCTGTAATACGTTCCCCCCAGCTGATTTCTTCTCCTGCAACAAAAAAGCAAATTATTGCTAGGGCAAGCCAAGCGAACCATTTTTTAGTAAAGATGGAACTTCTACGCTTCCAAAGTACAACTGATGAGCAGATAAAAGCCATAAAGAATGATACGAACTGGATCCACTCAAGTGGACCATCTTCGCTCCTGCACCAGTCAAACCAGCTGATACCAATTACATCTCTTCCGTAAGGTAGGATGTAAACTAAGCCATAAATTATTAGCAAGTAGACAAGAGGAAAGATATCGACACTTGGATTTATTTCTCCCCATGCAGTATTTATTTTCTTAATTTCTCCAGAGGTAAAGGGATTAAGAACTTTTAGAAAGAAATTCACGTTTATATTGATAGGTATGAACTAACTATGACATACTTTGGATGCCTACATGCTTATCTTAATCATTGTATTTAATTTTACTTAGTTATTAATAAGAATAGCGATATATCTTCTTTATGTATTGTTGAGGGATTTAAAAGTTTAATAGTTCAAATTGAATCTTGCCCCTAGCCTACCCTTGTTGGTGCCCACTAGTTGGCCGATATCTTGTAATCCAGCTGCTGTACTTGCATAGAGATCTAGATGAACACCTTCGCCAAATAGCCAACGAAGTCCGAGTGTCCCATTGTGAGTAGCATTCTTTGTGTCTACGATATTAACTTCTGGTATTAATTGAAATCTTCGTGAAATTTGTATATTTGCACCTATCCCAATTCCTTTAGGAGTGCTGACACCATTCCAAGCAATCTTTGGATTGATATTTAGGGCTAAATTATTATTTATTTCCCAGGTATTGATTAATTCTGTAAATAGATATCCTTGGCCTCCTGAGAGCCATCTATTTCTTCCTGCACTAATTCTGGCTGCTGTCCAGAATGGTGCATTTCTTATTGGGCTACTAAATATAAATTTTGCACCTACTCTTGTTTTCTCTCCCTCATTATTTAAAAATGTACTTATGATTTTCCCTTCTTCTCCATCTCTCTTGGGAATATTTCTAAATGAACCTATGTTAATAAGATCCATTTGAAGAATGTTAGATGGTGAATAACCAATATATCCAAAGAAATTTTCAGAGCTATCAATATTCCCCCAAACTTGTGTTGTCCCTTCTGCTGGCACTAGTGCTGTATTTACAGTTAAACCTCCCATTGCCAATGAATTTTCTCTTAGGCTTAGCTCCCTTTGAGGGGAATCTATTGCATCTGGTGTATATCTAACACCTGCGTAATAACCTAATTTGTTAGCAGATGGAATTGTCAAAATTCCCGTTGAGGGAGTTGCTCCAAAACTATTGGTTAACATTCCTTCTATCCCTACACGAGGGTTGAGGTCCCAATTTAGTCCAAAACTGATGATAGGATTTCTCTTGAACTTGAGATTAGAGTCGAAACTATTATTGCCTGGACCAAATGGAATTAGTGCAGAACTTAAAAGGGTTATATTTGAAATAGGCTTCCAACTAAATCCAACTCCAGAGAAATAGTTTTTCCCATAGAATTCACCTTCTCCTCCTTGATCTTTACCTTGCTTTTCAGGTAAGAAGCTAACACCAGATAAAAGACTTATTTGCAGCTTTTTATTTGCTTGCCAAGAAATAGGTAAGGATAAAGAACCAATAAAGTTATTTGTACTAACACTTCTAAGAGAAGAGTTGAAAATGTTAGGGCTCCCACTAGTTACATTCCAAGATTCTATTGATGTTTCTAAAGCAGCTTTAAATTTATCTATAGTAAACAAGGGAAGTTTTAAAGATGCACCAAGACTTTCCCAATAGTTTGGAGTACTTTGAGCATTATGAGCTGTTATTGAACTGTAAAGTGGGTCGTCTGCAGTTGAGTAAAACCCTGAAAGTTGAATATCTTCTGTTAAACCATAATCAAATCTAAATGCATAGTTTTGGTTCCCTGTTCCTTGTGCAGCTCCACCTGAAAATGTTGAAAGAGTAAATACTTTAGCTTCTATGTGTCCATCATGTATTTGATTTGTTGTTGGGAATGCAGGTGAAACCCTAAGAGGTAGTGGGAAATCTTCATCTTGTGGTTCGATTTGACTATATAAGATTTGTGCCTCTTTGTAAGTTGATGGTTGTCTTAAGTAGTTTCTATTGAATTCTTGTTTGAAATTTAGTTGATCTAGATTGAAATTGAGATCTTCACTCCTAACGAGTTCCCATTGGATTTTATTTTGTTGGATGTTGGTCTTTAAAGAAGGTTCTTTCCATTCTCTTTCGTTGTCAAATTTTGCGGTTGAAGAAATAGGCTTTGTGTTGGGATCAATCTTCTCATTGTTATATATAAAATCCTTATTATTATTGATCAGAAGAGGGCTTATTCCTTTATCTGAAAATGTATCCCATATAACTTCAGCATTCGCAGGGGAGATAAAAGTTGAGCAGAAGGAAATTGATCCTAATAAACTTGCTGATAGATGAAATATTTTCATGTCGTACCTGTTTTGTATCCATTCGGGTTAGCTGTTTGCCATGCCCAGCTATCGGAACACATATCTAAAATGGTTCTACGTGTTTCCCATCCAAGTATTTTTTTTGCCTGTGTTGGATCAGCAATGGTTTTCGCAGTATCACCGGGACGCCTGCCAACAATTTTATAATTTATTTTCTCCCCGATAGTGTCTTCAAATGATTTGACGACCTCAAGGACTGAATGACCTTTTCCACTACCTAAATTCAAAGTTAGGAATTCAGATTTCTTCCTAAGTAGATAATTTAAAGCTTCAAGATGCCCCTCTGCCAGATCCATTACATGTATGTAATCTCGAATACATGTCTTGTCTTTTGTAGGCCAATCACCACCAAAAACCTCTAAAATATCTTTGTGCCCAATTGCCACCTTACTGACTATTGGAAAAAGATTATTTGGCTCTCCATTTGGATCTTCCCCAATCAGTCCACTTGGATGTGCTCCTACTGGATTGAAGTACCTAAGAGAAGCAATACACCATTCTGCATCGGATCTTGAAAGGTCTAATAGTATTTTTTCAACTGTAGCTTTTGTATTGCCATAAGGGTTTATTGGATTGATTTTTTCAGTTTCTACTATTGGAATAGATTTAGGCTTGCCATATATAGTTGCACTGCTACTAAAAATGAATCTTTTGCATTCATATGACTCCATCGTTAATAAAAGATTAGCAGTCCCATTTACGTTTGTATCCCAGTATGCTAAAGGCCTTTTTATTGATTCATTAACGGATTTGAGGCCTGCAAAATGAATTACAGCTTGAATTTCTCTTTTCTCTTCCTTTGCTTTTTTGAAAATCTCATCTAAATTACTTTTATTGCTAATATCTCCTTTAATAATTTGAATTCGTTGATTCACCTCAATTGCACTTATCCCTGTAATTTTACAGACACGCTTTAGTGCTATTGGTGAACTATTTATATATGAATCAAATACTAGAAGATCATGTCCAGCTTCTATGAGCACTACACAGGTATGACTTCCTATAAATCCTGCGCCTCCTGTTATAAGGATCCTTGCCATTGTGTAAAAGTGAAGTCCTTGTTATGAAAGACAAGGTTTTAAAAGGTCTGTTTTATTGAATGAGGTTTTGTATGAGTTTTTTGCATTGGTGTGTTTAAATGACCTTGTAGGAGTCTCTGGTAATTGGCTAACTTCCCTATAAGGCCTTAGTTTGGCCTGTGGACATAGCCAAGTATTCATAAGGTGAAAGTTATTAGAGTTCTTGATCTTTTAGTGATTTTGTGGTCGGGGGGATAATTGGAACATAGAGATCTCATAAGCAACTGTTGGTTGCTTTCTAAAAGAACAATCTTTTGAATTTATTTTTCTCGTGAATCAGATCAAAAGCCTACGAGGTATGGTCGATCTCCTCCCAGAGCAGACGCAGCGCTGGCAGGAAGTTGAGTTAATTGCCCGTGAACAGTTCAAGAGGGCAGGGTTTAAAGAGATCCGAACACCTCTTCTGGAGGTCACAGAACTTTTTAGTAGGGGTATTGGAGAGGCTACTGATGTGGTTGGGAAAGAAATGTATACATTCTCAGATCGAGGAAATCGATCTTGCACTTTAAGGCCAGAAGGTACTGCCTCTGTTGTTAGAGCTGCTTTAGAGCATGGGTTGTTAAACCAAGGACCTCAACGCCTTTGGTATGGGGGACCGATGTTTCGCTATGAGAGACCTCAAGCTGGACGGCAGCGACAGTTTCATCAAATCGGAGTGGAATGCTTTGGAATAAATTCGACTAGAGCTGATGCTGAGGTGATAGCGATTGCATGGGATTTACTTAAACAGTTAGGTCTTAATGGTTTAGTTCTAGAACTTAATAGTCTCGGATCATTAGAAGATCGGAGAAGATATCGCAATGATTTAGTAGTTTGGTTGCTCGATCGCTTTGAGCAATTAGATACTGATTCTCAGCAACGTGTACAGTCCAATCCATTGCGAATTTTAGATAGCAAAAACCCTCAAACTCAATCTATTTTGATGGAAGCACCTACGTTAAATAATTATTTAAGCGAAGAAAGTTTAGAACGCTTCGAAGTATTGCAGCAATCCCTAGAGACTCTTGAAATACCGTTCAAATTGAACTCCCGTTTAGTTCGTGGACTTGATTACTATTGCCACACAGCTTTCGAAATAAAAAGTGAATATTTAGGTGCTCAATCCACTGTTTGTGGTGGAGGAAGATATGACGGCTTAGTAGAACAACTGGGAGGTCCTAATACATCTGGTATCGGCTGGGCAATCGGGATGGAGAGATTAATTATGCTTCTGGGTGACGTTTTTTCTGGATCAACTACTCCGGATGTTTACCTTGTAAATCAAGGGAAATTGGCAGAGATCCAGGCTTTAGTTGTGGCGAGGAAACTAAGAGCTTTGGGTTTGATAGTGGAATTGGATAGTTCTGGCTCGTCTTTTGGTAAGCAGTTTAAAAGAGCTAATCGATGCGGTGCTTTTTGGGCAATTGTAATTGGGGATGATGAAGCGAAAGGGGAAGTCTTGACTCTTAAAAAACTTCACTCAAATGAGGATTCAACGACTAGTAATGAACTTAAAGTTTCAGCCTCTGACCTGGATGGGTTGTTTGCCCTTCTTGTTTCGTAATCCTTTGATTAAATAGAAGCAATGACTATCCCATTTTTCCCTTCTATTAAGTCTATTTGCTGCATCGGAGCCGGTTATGTTGGCGGCCCCACTATGGCAGTGATTGCAGATCGTTGCCCACATATTGAAGTCACAGTTGTTGACCTCAATGAAGCGCGTATTGCAGCTTGGAATGATTCAGATCTTAATCAGCTACCTGTTTATGAGCCTGGTTTAGATGCAGTGATTAGTAGAGCTAGAGGAAGAAATCTTTATTTCTCTACATCTGTTCAAAAATCTATAGCTGCTGCCGACATGGTATTTATTTCAGTAAATACACCAACTAAAACGAAAGGTATAGGAGCTGGTCAAGCAAGTGATTTGCGTTGGGTAGAAGCTTGTGCTCGTCAAGTTGCTCAAAGTGCAAAAGGACATACTTTTGTTGTTGAAAAGAGTACATTGCCTGTAAGAACTGCTGCAACAATTAAATCAATACTTGATGCGCCTCAAAAACATTGTGATGGCGCTGGTACCAGTCCAACTTTTTCAGTGCTTTCAAATCCAGAGTTTCTAGCTGAAGGAACAGCAATTAAAGATCTTGAAAACCCTGATCGCGTTTTAATAGGAGGAGAAGATGCTGAATCTATAGAGGCTTTGGCAGATGTTTATAGCAATTGGGTTCCTCCAAATAAAATTTTGCGTACCAATGTTTGGAGCAGTGAGCTATCCAAACTTACTGCAAATGCCTTTTTGGCTCAAAGAATTAGCTCTATAAATTCAGTTGCTGCTTTATGTGAGGCAACTGGCGCTGATGTGAGAGAGGTTGCCCTTGCAATTGGTGCTGATAGTCGTCTTGGACCTAAATTTTTGAATGCTGGACCAGGGTTTGGTGGCAGTTGTTTTCAGAAGGACATACTTAATTTGGTGTATCTTTGCCATCACTTTGGATTGCCAGAAGTAGCATCCTATTGGGAACAGGTTGTGAAACTCAATGATTGGCAGAAGAATCGAATATCTCGACTTCTAGTGCACAAGCTTTATGGCACTGTTACTGGAAAAAAAATAGCAATCTTTGGATTTGCTTTTAAGGCAGATACTAATGACACACGTGAATCTCCCTCTATTCGAATTGCCTTGAACTTAATAGAAGAAGGAGCGAAATTAGCTATCCATGATCCGAAGGCAGATGTTCAACAGATCTCTCTAGAACTTCAGACTCCACGACAAGAAACCACGGCCGGCTTTGGTCCTGAAGGTTCATGGGACTACGTAGACGATGTTGTTGATGCAGTAAAAGGAGCAGATGCAGTTTTGATTCTTACAGAGTGGGATCAATATCGAACTTTGGATTGGTGTCATATCGCAACGCTAATGCGAGCACCCGCCTGGGTTTTTGATACCAGATCTGTAGCTGACTCTCTTAAAGTTAAAGAAGCAGGATTAAACCTATGGCGTTTAGGCGAAGGAGAAGATTGAGCAAATCTTTCCATAAGGTTAATTGCTTAATAAGAAAAATATATAAGGAAATAGAGACTTTATAGGTTGGTTAAATCGTTCATGTCTTTGTGCCTGAATTATTTACTATCTAGTGGTAGTCATCCTAAGACTTCTTGTAGGTATATTCATAGCCTCATCAACTTATTGGTTGCTAATCTCTTCAACTTATCTCTTCTGCCTACCGTTCAGGAAATAAAGATGAGGAAGAATTATTCTTGCAATTGATGATCTATTAAAATGATAATGCAAATGGTAGTGGCAAGTTCTGTGGCGAATTTTGAGTTCCATACATTCCACTTAGAAAAGAAATGAAAATGATTTTAATAGCTATTGTTTTTGTTGTATTTGCTTTGTTCTTATTGCAGAAGAAATTAAGACTGACTTTTTTCAGGAAAAAACAAGCTATTTGGAATATCAGAACATGGATGCAAATGACAAGGGAGGAGCGATATAGGTCTGATCAAGAAGTTAAAAAGAAATCTATGCTGAGACGAAAATCACTTATAAATGATATAAGAAGAGAGTATAAGGACCTAAGTGAATAAGATTTAATTGACTCTTTCAGATATAATATTCGCAATATAAATTTTAAAATCTTTTTAATTTATTGATCTTATTTGTGTTATATCAATTGTATTCCCCAGGAACAATATTCTTCCTAACTGTAACTTTACCAACTTTCTTCCCTGAAAAACGTAATAGCTCATCTCCTGAAACTTCATATCCAAGAGCTTGGGCAATTTTTGCAACATCATCTGCTGTAGATGATGAAAGGACTTTCTCTCTAAGAGATTCGTCCTCTTGCATCTTTTTAAGAAATGCTTTGAGATTTTCAATCGTCAAAATTGATCCTCCAAAATTAGTTCAGTATGTTTGATGAGGAGAGTCTTGAATGTGAAAAAGTCTTATTAAGCTATCAGGTGTACTAAGACAAACTTTATTTGGAAGCATGACTTTTGAAGATTTAGTCATGCAACTGGTGCTCGGATTGGTTTCCTTCTTGGCAAATTTACTGTCAGCTTGTGCGGGTGGTGGCGCAGGCCTTGTCCAGTTGCCTGCTTTAATATTTTTGGGACTTCCATTTCCTATTGCCTTGGCTACTCACAAAGTAGCTAGCATCGCTTTGGGCTTAGGAGCAGGTCTAAGACATATTCAGGAAAGAAACCTCAATATCGGCATTGCTTTGTTTATTCTTGGTTTTGGTTTGCCTGGGGTATGGCTAGGCGCTCGAATCGCACTCGTTATTCCTGAACAGGTTGGTACTTTGTTCCTTGGTATTTTCACTTTCGGTCTTGGTCTTTTTTCAATTAATCGACCTCAGTTTGGTATTAAGACAGAAAATACGAATCTGAATCTACATAGATTGTTTTTAGGTGGATTAGTGATATTTGCTATTGGGACCTTAAATGGTTCTTTTTCTTCTGGTACGGGACTATTTGTGACTTTATGGCTTGTTGGCTGGTTTGGTCTGCCTTATGGGCAAGCAGTTGCATACACTCTGATTCTCGTAGGGCTTTTTTGGAATGGCACTGGGGCTTTTGTCCTTGCTCTTAGAGGAGAGATTATGTGGGATTGGGTGCCTATGCTTATTGCTGGTTCCTTGCTGGGTGGTTATACCGGAGCTCAAATGTCACTTGCAAGAGGAAGCCGATTCGTGAAACGTGCCTTTGAGATCCTGTCATTGATTATGGGTGTTTCTCTTATGGCAAGTGCCCTGAACTCCTAGTGAAAATTCATGAAAGCTTCACAAACCCGTTAACTTTTTAGTGATTATTAAACAGATGAGTTGTTTTTGCTTCAGTTTCGTTTATATACATGATGTCTAAACTGAATCAATGCTTCTTCCTTCTTTGTTTGCCATTTATGGACAGCCCGGCGTCCCGATGGACTTTTTCCTTCTTACGTTCTTCCATGCTTTGCTCGTAATTCCATTCCATATAGTTCTTTTCCGTTGGAGATCCCAAAGTGGTTATACCAGTTTCTATGCGAAAGATTATTATGAAGTAAAAGATGCTTGATAATTAGCTTTTTTGAAATCTGAAGGGCAATTGTTTTATTGCCCTTTTTTTTTTTGGAATATAAAAAAATAAATCTAATTTTCTGCAGAGTATCTGACTACCTCTTTAAGAAGCGCTAATTACTTTGAAAAGATTAATTTATTTATAATATATAAGATTAGTTGCTTTCACTCTAATTCATCTCCGATTTGTTTGATTGAAAGATAATTGATGAAATTTGGGACTTAAATCTTTAACCTTCTACTATTACCTCTTTGGCTCACTCTTTTTATTTCAATTAGTATGACTGTGATTTTTGCTATTAAAAAATACTCATTAACAAGCGAATTGGTATGCAAATTAACTTGGTCATGCCCATACTGTTGGCCTATCTTTCTATATGACTTGCCAACTTTTAATCGTCATCAGCTTCCCATGGATCAATTAATTTTTTCGAGGGTGGGCCAAATGAGAAATATACAGCTATACCTGTAATTCCTAATAGGCCGATTAAGATTGCAATTATTAACGAAAAAGCAGGCGATGAGGTTTCCATTGAATTAGATGTAAATAAAGACTCTGAAGTCTTGAGCCATCAGCTAAATATACATAGTAACAAGAAAAGAAGTTTAGGGAGGTGGATAAGAGTCTGTTTCCCATTGGCTTCCTATTTTAATTGAGTACCAGCTTGAACCTTTTAAAGGTTTGATTTTTGGGTTTCAAAAAGGCATTTTTCAAGATCTATATTGGCCTAAATCGTCTTTCACTGCTTTTTGACATGAAATCAGCTTTTTAGTCTTCAAGACTCTATTCAAGTGGTAAGGCTTGAAATGTCGATAGCTCTTGAAATTGTCCAATATTTTTGCGTTCTCCTTCTCCCTGCGTAAATGTTACAAAACTGGCATCACCCAATTTTTATAATGACGGTAAGGAGAGTGGGCATTGAATACGGTTTTGCACCCCTGAGAGAAATAGTTTAAAACGCTAAGCTGGCAATGGTTTGGGAGAAAAATTTTGTCCATATCTCCATCCTGGCCTGTAATAGGGATTTTTCTCATAATCATTGGACTCTTGGTTAAATTTGAAGTGCAGGTTATTGATTCAGACGATCAAAAGGAGATTAAGCATTCAAAGGAAGTTAACGGCCAGAAGTAAAATGCTTGGCACAGGCCTTGCTTTGGGATCTTAAAGCGGTCTAATTGACTTATTAATTCCTATTAGATATAAGTTCTTTATTTTGCTTTTTTAATCGTGTCCCCCATTACATCTCATCACTTTGTTGGCCAGATTTAATTGATCTAATTGATTTCCATCAGATGTGGTTTGTTGAATGCATTCATTTTGATTTCTTGTCCATTTTGCAATAGGAGCAAGTCTTGTAACGCCAATGATTAGCGCAAGAGTACTTATGGCTGAGAGGGCAGGATAAACGATCTTATTTAAAGATACTTTTTCTTTTTTTCTTCTTGCTTCTTCTCTAATAGAACGTTCTTCTGCTCTTTGTTCTTCCTCAATCTTGGCTTTCTCCTTGGCCTTGCGTTCTTCTTCTCTTAATTCACGTTCCTCTGCTCTTTTCTTATAAGCGATTTGGGCTTGCTCTTCTTCCCTTTGCTTATTCAATAATTTGGACTGCACTTCAGTCCTCTCTTGCCAGTCCGTAAACCAATGAATCAGCCATTGAACAATACTGATCAAAAGGGCAATGGCAGCTACAAAGATAGTTCTAATGGATTCAAAGGCTTCTTTGAATCCATTAGCCTGAGGAGGTTCTTTTTGAGATGGACTTGGCAAATTTTCTTTAGGCATATTTCTTTTTAGTATGACTACATCTATTTGTGGTTTTATCTTTTAAAAACTGAATAAACAAGTCCTAATATTATTTTTTTCTTGTTATGGGCCGACTACTTACAGATTTGTTTGCTCCCTCAGAGATTTAATACATCCCAAATCAAAGAAGAGTTAAGGCTTTCTGGTGATTTTGGCCTGCTGATGATGATTTCCTTAAAACCTAGAAGATTATGAACAAATCTGACATATCTCCTTGTTTTTTGATCTTGCAACAGTCTGCATTCTTAACTCAGCACATTTGTTCGCTATACATTGGCTATTCTTGTGTCTAGTAGAGGCGGTTTTTTAAAATTAAAGGCATGGACTATACCTTTGACCCTGCAATTAATTATGGGCCTAATGATGGTGGGGTAAGTGCCATTTCTATTGCCTTAGTGGTGATTGCGCTTCTATTGGCTTTTTGGCTTTTTGGCAGTATCTATGGGCAGATAGAAAAATTTTTTCAAAAAAGGGAAGATGAAGGTGAAGACTAAAGGGATGTGCTTCTAAATTATTAAGACTCAGTGTGGAAATAGTCTTTTGCTATTGATACCACTGACAAGAGGGACAAAAGAGGCACTTTCTATGTTGAGCAAGTTAAGTTGATTGAAGAATCAAGTAAAGACCTTTTTAGGAAATTAACTTGCAGGGGGGGGGCTATCCCTTGTATATGGTGTTTGAATTTGTAGTTACGTAAAGACAAATCTATATCTAGTGTTACGACTGACGTGTTTTTCAGAACTAATAGTTAACCTCTCAGGGACCGGGTGATGGGGTCAGTCGGTCTTTTAAATCTATCGATTGATTTTTAAACCATGAATCTCGGACTTCTCTTCCTAGAAACAATCACCACAGGGGTGATCACCATAGAGGAAATGGATTGGGTCGCTAATCATCAACGTGATTTTTCGAGGACTGAGAAAGCTGCTGCACAGAGGTTGGGGAGACTTTTAGATGGAGGAAGAATTCATTTAGGATGTCGTCTTTAACTTTCAGGCTGTTTGATGGTTAGCTTTTAGAGATCTTAGGTATCTCTTCCTTTGGCCACTGATTTCAACGTCGACATGCCATAAAGATGAGCCTGACTTCCCTCTTTTTGCGGACCTAGCCGCTAAATCGAAGTCGGAGATTTTTTTCTTTTGTATTTCCATACCATGCATTTAACACTATTTTTACCTTTAACGCGAGACCCATTAGCCAGATTTTTTAGTTTGAAAATTACTCGAATAAACCTTTACCTTTGTTAGGTGCTGAAATTATTTCGAGAAAGCTGTTCCATTGATCTGGATATTTCCAACGAATGAATAAACCTATATATACAAGGTATGCGCAACCTTCAATTGGATGCTGAATTGTTTTTAGAAGATTAAGCAACTGAGTAGAAAAGTTCCTACGTCACTTAATAAGCCCTTTTGCGCCAATTGTCATGAATATGAAGGGAAATGTACTAATGCCATCAAACTTGGGAAAGCATCGATTTCTTATTTAAAACCTAATTAATAATTATTCGACAAAAACTGTAAAAAATCATACTTTTCAGGAAGGCAGTTAACAGTTTAGAAAGAATTACAGGCATAGAACAATTCAAGGACTAGGTTTGCAGAGGTTGAGATTTAAAAGCCTTAGGATGGTCGATCAAAACTCCGGACTCTCGATTCGCCAACATCAAATTTTGGAGGAACTTGAGGAATGTGATGATGAAATGAGTGGGCAACAACTTTATCGTGCGTTGCAAGAAGGATCTTCTCGAATGGGTTTGACAACCGTTTATCGCAATTTGCGAGGGCTTCAGCAAAAAGGAATGGTGCGATGTCGTAACTTGCCTACAGGTGAGGCTCTCTATGCTCCAGTTGCTAGAGATCAGCATCATTTGACATGTGTTGACTGTGGCCAAACGATAGTTTTGAAGTTTTGCCCACTCAATAATCTTGATTTGCCCAAGGCTCAAACAAAGAATTTCGAATTGTTGTTCCATACTCTTGAATTCTTTGGCCTTTGTAAAAACTGTTCTCAGCTTAAAAAAACATGATTTGTCAATTGAATTGATCTTTGGTAGTGATAATGCGAATTACCTAAGAGTTTGAAAGTATTCATATTTATAATAACTTCTCTTTTTGGGAAATTTTGTGTCATTGGGGAAAAGTAGCAGTGTGCATTTACAGAATAATGGGGCAAAGAGAGTAGTAAGAGAATTGCTCTAGGACTAAAGGAATAGCTTTAAGGTCTATTCCTTCCCTTGAAAGATCACAAGACTTTTCTATTCAATTAGTCATCTAAACAGAATAAAAATTATCAGTCGGTTCTTTGTTAATGCTATCTAAATGCTAATTAATAATGATCCATACCCTTTCTTAATTTGAAATTTGTTCAAGGCATCTTCTGAATCTTAATAGTGCAAAGACATTTTTCTTAAACAAGGTTGATCTTCTCTTGTCAGAATAAAATTCTTCGAAACCTCTCGTCAGAGACTATGATTTGCGAGCGGGGCGTGGCGCAGTTTGGTAGCGCGGGTGCTTTGGGAGCACTAGGTCGCAGGTTCGAATCCTGTCGCCCCGATTAGGTTTTTGGTGATCTCGAATTGGGATTGGGCCCTCATTGGGCCCTCTTGCACTATTAGTTCTGAATCCTGATGTGTCACTGACAGGAAAAATGCTGAGCAGTTACGGGCAATTAGAGAGTCGCTGAATGCGCTTGAAGGCGGCAGGGTTATTGATGTTTGAGCTTTGATTTGAAATCGAAAATTAAAACTCACGGCTGGTTGATCCACAACCTATGAGATAAAAATCGCAAAATCTAAATTTTCTACATATTTGCCACCCAAGAAAGCGTGGGTGAAGCACTTCTTGGAAGACAAACAAAAAACAAAATTGAAATGAAAACGATTAAGTACGGATTAAGAACAAGGCTTTGCTGCATTCTTACAACTCTTTTTCAGATCAGCTATCCAATCTTCTAATAATTGGAGCGCTTCAAGATCTAATTTGTAGTACACCCAACGTCCGCTGTGACGGTCTGTAATTAATCCAGAGTCTTTAAGAACTTTGAGATGAAATGATAGGCGTGATTGTGCAAGACCTGTCTTTTTCATCTGTTCCTGAAACGCCGGAAGAAGAACAGAAAGGTAAAAAGCAATTATTCAAATGGGTTGCGGTTCTAACAGGTTCCAAAAATGCTCTCAAGGGTGTGGGATTTTTTCTGGGTGGAGTTTTACTGATTAGTTTTGGTTTCAATAAGGCCGTTGGACTAATAATGGCATTTGGCCTGGCTCTGTCTTTTGTTTTGACTCTGGTCTTGCCTGGTGATATGGGGCGCATGAAGAAGAAGCCGATGTTTAAAGATCTATTTTCAAAATCCAAAGGGATCAACGTACTTTCAATGGCACTTTTTTTTCTCTTTGGAGCTAGAGATGTGTGGTTTGTCGTTGCATTACCTGTTTTTCTAGAGACATCTCTTAACTGGAACTTTTCAGAGATTGGAGCTTTTCTAGGACTATGGGTGATTGGTTACGGCTTTGTGCAGGCTTTAGCTCCCACTTTAAGGAATGTCTGGGGAAAGAAATCAAGCCCAGGAGTTTCCACAGTCAAGTTTTGGAGTGCTGTTCTTACAGCAATTCCTGGACTCATCGCTATTGCGTTGTGGAGGCAGAGTGATCCAGGCATTGCTATTACCGCTGGCTTAATTGCTTTTGGAGTGGTTTTTGCAATGAACTCATCTATCCATTCCTACATGGTATTGGCATATACAGATGAAGAAAATGTAAGCCTTAATGTTGGCTTCTATTACATGGCGAATGCGGCGGGCAGACTTCTTGGGACATTGCTCTCAGGAGCTCTATTCGTGCTTGGAGAAAATGCCGATCAAGGTATTCAAATTTGCTTATGGTGCTCGTCATTATTTGTCTTTTGTGCCTGGATAATCAGTCAAGGTATGCCTGATTCCGAAGCGACAACAACGTCCTTCAGGTGGTGGAAGACCGTTATGGGTTTATGGCGTTAAGACTTTTCCTACATAGGGTATGTAGTGATGCCCATCCTTTTTTATGACATATGTCAGGCAATTGGATTGTTGTTGAAGAAGGTTCAGTTCCATTGCGTTGTTGGTGGAATAACCCTGACCAAAACAGTAACCATATAGTCCTTGTTCTCCCAGAGGTTTTTGGTGTTAACAGCTGGGTAAGAAGTGTTGTTGATCGACTGGCTGATTATGGGTTCGCTGCATTGGCAATGCCACTCTTTGCTCGAACAGCTCCAGAGTTGGAGCTTGGTTATAGCGAAGAAGATTTAGTAGAGGGCCGACGACACAAAGAACTCACTACGACCGAGCAGATTCTTGCCGATGCTTCTGCAGCTATTGCTTGGTTAAAACAGCAAAACCAACAATCAAAGATCACGGTCGTTGGATTTTGTTTTGGTGGTCATGCTGCACTGATTACTTCAACACTCCCAACAGTCAGCTCCACTTTTGACTTTTATGGTGCAGGCGTGAGTATCAGTCGGCCTGGTGGTGGTTCGCCCAGCTTGGAATTACTCACAACTGTTTCCGGAGAATTGACTTGTTTATGTGGCACCTCTGATCCTCTAATTCCCCTATCTGATCGAACCTCAATACAAGAAGCCTTGAGGAAAGAAGATCCAGAAGGAAAACGATTGACCTATATCGAACTTGAATCAGCCGACCATGGATTTATGTGTGAACAACGTGCGAGTTTTAATGCCAAGGCTTCTGAACTTGGCTGGGGTTTACTTCTAGAGAAGCTGAATGCTTAGTTAGGAGATAAGGCTTAACTGATTCTTACTAGATGCACCAATGGACGAAAGACTCTTTTTCCCGGCAACTGAACGAAACAGAGGCTCCATAGGTGAGGTCCTTTCGAAAATCCTTCCTGCAAATGGATTTGTTCTAGAAATAGCTAGTGGTAGTGGAGAGCATGGAGTGACATTTCAAGAACGCTTTCCCAACATTCATTGGCAAACAAGTGATCCGGATCCCTCCTATAGAAAAAGTATTAGCGCTTGGATTAAGCATCAAGGATTAATGGCCAAGATGCCTCAACCATTAGATCTGGATGTTCAAAAAAGACCTTGGCCCCTGACTCACGAATTTCGATCGTCTCTTAAAGCCATCGTCTGTATCAATATGATCCACATATCTCCATGGGGTTGTACACAGGCGTTGTTTGAAAAATCTGGGACCCTCCTAGAGAAGGATCAATGGTTGATGTTATATGGACCTTTCAAAAGGAATGGTGAACACACTAGTGAAAGCAATGCGCGATTTGACCAGTCACTAAAGGTACAAAACCCAACTTGGGGTGTTCGGGATTTAGATGTGGTCATTGAAGTAGCAATAAAGAACGGATTTGAGAATCATGATATTTTTGAAATGCCTGCCAATAATCTGTCTGTCATTTTTCAGAAGCGATAGAGACAGTAGAGCTGGTTATGGGTCCTTCGTAGAGCTTTGTTCAAGAGGGGT
>CACENO010000003.1:0-105000 GCA_902560875.1 uncultured Prochlorococcus sp.
CTGGTCAGTTAATCCATGGAGAAGGTACTCATTATTGTTAATTATTCTTCTGACTGGCTTTTTCCTTGGAAGTTCTATAGGGATGATCAATGGTGTTTTAGCCTTAATGGATCCTATAGGTGCATTCTTTACGGTTTTAATCTTGGAAATATTAGTTCGTATCAGGAGAGATTTATTATTGCGAAAAAGGGATTCTTTTCCTATGAAGATAATAGATTATTCTCGTATGGGATTACTTTATGGATTGTTAATGGAAGGATTTAAGTTGTTGTAGAAAAATTGAACAATCTCTTTTGCATTGTTAATGTGTGGCAAGTAAATAGAGTAAAGACATTCTTATTGGAATACCATTGCTTACCTGCTCACTGACAAGACATTTAGAAGCATCTTCAAGTAATGCACTACTTAGTTCAATACCTCGATTGACAGGGCCAGGGTGCAGGACTGGTGCGGATTTATTGCACCATTTTAGATTTTCGTGTGTGATCCCATATTCATTATGATATTGCTCTAAATCAGTAAGTAAATTTTCTTGCATACGTTCTTTTTGTAATCTTAATGTTATTACTGCATCTGCATTTTTGCACGCATCCTTTAGCGATCTGAAAACTGTAATTGTTCCACGCTTCTTAATCGGATCTTGTCCTTGACCTGGAGGAGGAGCTTTTACAAAATCTTCAAATTCCTGTGGGACAAGAGTTGGGGGTCCACAGAGCGCAACACTTGCTCCACAAGCAGTTAGTGCCCATAGATTTGATCGTGCAACTCTTGAGTGCAAAATATCACCAACTATGACTACTTTCTTCCCTTTAATTGACTCGGTGAGGGGCTCTTTTGGATTAAAAAATCTAGCAAGTGTATATAAATCTAATAAGCCTTGACTAGGGTGACTGTGTAATCCATCCCCTGCATTGAGGATAGCGGCCTCACTCCCATTAGCTTCTAAATATTGTACTAATTGTCTAGGGACATTGGTTGAACTATGCCTAACAACTAATACATCGGCTCCCATTCCTATATATGTTAAGGCGGTATCGATGGGGGTTTCGCCTTTACTTATTGAGCTGCTATTTGGCGAGAAGCTTTGTACATCTGCTGACAGTCTCTTTGCGGCAAGCTCAAAGCTGCTTCTTGTTCTAGTACTTGGTTCGAAGAATAAGGTAGTGATTAATCGTCCTTGTAATGCAGGCAGTTTGCGCGTCCCTGTTTTGGGGAGGGCTTTAAAGCGATTGGCTAGTTCTAAAACAATATTGAAATCCTCTAGGGAGAATGTGGAAAGGTCGAGAATATGACGATGGCTCCAGCTACTCATTGATTCCAAGCTTTAGCTTTTTGGGACAAGGATCTCCTTTGATTCTTTTGCTCACACTTCTACTATCTTGTAAATACCAACGCCATTGTAAATCTTTTGCTTGTGTTATACCAATTCTGGTCGTTTGAACAATCTTTTGCACCTTTTCCTTTGATGGCTTCTTAATTAGCCATATTCCATTCTCTAATGAAAGACATAGACGGTCATGTGTTCGATCTAATCCAAACCGTCTAGCTAATAAAGCAGGGCCAGAAGCAATTCTTTCGTTTTCATTTGGGATTGCGATTGCTCGCAAAAGAACTCCACTTGCCCAATTTGCTTTATCAGTAACTATGTTGACGCAGTGATAGATGCCGTATGTCAGATAAATATATAGATGGCCAGGCTCACCAAATAGAGTTTCATTGCTAGGTGTTCGTCGCTTATATCCATGACAGCCTTGCTCAGATTGGTCGTATGCTTCTGTTTCTACAATCTTCCCAAATAGGAACTTTCCATTGTTTTCTCGTTTAACCAGAATGCATCCAAGTAAATCTGGAGCGATTACAGCTGCTGGGCGATAGAAAAAGGAACTTGGGAGTTTCCTTTTCAGGTCTGTTGCATCAATACCTTTCGGATCCATTAGTGAATGATTGCTTATGAAATCTTTGGTTCATTTATTAATGCATATGTGTGTTGGTTTTATTATGTTCATTGCCAGTCGTTACTGCAACATCCATCTTTTATACAAGATTTTACCTTTTGTTTGATTTTTCATAGAAATATAACCTTATAGAGCCTAGTTACATGAATCTCAACAAGATTTTTTCTTTTAATCTTTCATAATTAGTATTTTGCTAAAAAATATGATATCCCAATATCATTATTAATAGATTATTTTGGAGTAACTTCAAGATCGAAGAAACATTGCCTGACCCTACTAAAACTACTACTGATATTCGTTTGGATCTTCAAACTTGGGTGGAAGTAGAGGAGTACCTTGAAAATTGCAAAGCAATTATTTTACCAATCGGCTCTACTGAACAACATGGACCGACTGGAGCAATTGGGACAGATGCATTAACTGCTGAAGCGGTAGCACTTCAGGTTGGTAGACGGACTGGTGTACTTGTTGCGCCTACACAATCTTTTGGGATGGCTGAGCACCATCTTGGATTTCCAGGGACTATGAGTCTTCAGCCTTCGACCTTGCTGGCTTTAATTCATGACCTCGTGTTGTCTCTGGCCAGTCATGGTTTTGAAAGGGTTTTTGTTATTAATGGTCATGGAGGAAATATTGCGACTGCAAAAGCTGCTTTTATGCAGGCTTATACAACTGCAGAAACTAGAAGACTTGCAGTTGCCTCGAAGCTCCAATGCAAGCTTGCTAATTGGTTTATGGTCGCTCCAGTATTTTCTTTAGCCCGTGAACTTTATGGTGATAGAGAGGGGCAACATGCAACTCCTAGTGAAATTGCATTAACATTGCACCTGGAGCCCAGCTTGCAAAGTAAGCAGAGGCCTCTCCCTGAGCCTGCTCCAGTTGGCCCAATTCATGGCCCAGATGATTTCAGGCTTAGATATCCAGATGGTCGCATGGGATCAGATCCTTTTTTGGCAAAGGCGGCACATGGGGAGACTCTCCTTCATAAAGCTGCAGCGGCTTTGAGTAACGACCTAACTAATTTCATGCAGGACTAATGAGCAAAATAACTCCCGAGGATGTACGTAAAGTTGCCAAATTAGCCCGTTTAGATTTATCTGAAGATGAAATTCAAACTTACACTTCTCAATTAGAAAAGATACTTGGATATGTTGCTGAATTGGAAAAAGTAGAGACCACTAATATCCCTCTTACTACAAGAGCTGTTGAAGTTGTTAATGTGCTAAGAGAAGATTCGGCGAATTTAACTGATGTGAGAGAAGAATTGCTCAATCAGGCGCCTCAACGTGAAGGTGATTTCTATAGAGTTCCAAGAATTCTTTCTGAATAGTTAATTATATTTATTTTTAGAGGTTGGTATAACTGCAGTTCTATGTAAAAGGCCAATCCAGCGCTTTCTCCAGCGATTATTTGGCAGAAGTTTTGCTAATGGTCTCATCTTGCTGCGACGTTTTTTGTGACTTCTTATGCCTAGAATTACATCATAAAGAAAATTAAACCCGTCCTCTCGAGTTTCAAAAATTCCAATTCTTTGTGGTGATCCTTTTGCGTCTAGAAGGGGTTTAGTAGCTTCATATGCGGGTTTATATTCAAACCATGGTATTGATGGCCATAAATGATGAACAAGGTGGTAATTTTGTCCCATTATTAACCAATTCATTACCCTACTTGGATAGACCCTTGCGTTCTTCCATTTGCTGCGAGCAAGGAATGGCCTATGGGGTAAATAATCGAAGAAAATTCCTAGGGTTACACCAACCATCAATGCTGGCCCAAACCAAAGGTTGTAAATAACATTCATGAAGTCATATCGTATCCCAGAAATAACAATTGAGAAGAATAATGCTCGCTCAAGGCCCCATTGAAGTAGTTCGTAGCGACGCCAAAGTTTTCTTTCAAAGAAAAAATATTCGTGATAAAAAAATCGCGGAGCGATTAACCAAACTGGACCAAAAGTACTAACAATATGATCAGGGTCATTCTTTGGGTCATTTACATGAGAATGGTGCTGAAGGTGTACCCTTTTGAAAACTGGGAAGCTGAAACCTAATAAAATTGCTGAACCATGCCCCATAGCCTGATTAATCCATCTATTTGGATGTGCAGCATTATGGGTTGCGTCATGAATGACAGTACCCTCCATATGAAGAGCTAGAAATGCCAAACCGATTAATACTGGTAATGGCCATGTGCCTTGATACCACTGCCAAATACTAAGAGCAGCTAAAAGGTATCCGCCAATGAATAACCCCACCGTAAGATTCCATCCATTGGGAGGATCGAGATATTCCCGAATGACTTTTTGCCAGTCAGAAGCGGTGAACAATTTTTTGGACACCTCATTTGGATGTGGTGGCTTTATTGCTTGAGTCATTGCTTAAAAGATTTTTGCAAAGAAGCAAACACCTCAACAAGTTACAAAATTGTGCTTTTAATGAGGATGGGTTCCTCATTAAGCACGTAACTGGAACCTGCAACTAGTTTATCTGGAGTGCCCACCGGGAGACTTGAACTCCCACGACCGAAGTCACTGGTACCTAAAACCAGCGCGTCTACCAATTCCGCCAGGTGGGCTAGTGATACCAATGGATTTCAAAGGCATTTTGGTACTCTAATCCATGGCTGTTTCTTTCGAAATAAAGGTAGTGCAATGATTTTGTCTTAGAGGTAATGAAATTTCACTTCTTGAGAAACTCTTGAGATCTCACCAAATCTTGAAGTGATTCTGCTCTAGCAATTTCATTTGCAAAACAATTCTCAAAAAACCATACGTCGGAATGCTTAGTTATTAGTTGCTTTATCTTGATTGACCTTTAAGTCAAAAAAGAATGATTTTTTTGCTCAAGTCAGAAAATAGTCTATCTATTGTCCTTGCTGCTTTTTGTATGTACTGGATATATACTTTTTGCTTGAATAATTAAAAGTATGGTTTCTTGGGTTATGGCTATCCATATTAAAAAAATTGATGTTATGCCATTTAAGTTGGCAGTTTATTGTGAAATTGAGGATTGGTGCCAATCAAAATTTGTTTAAGTTCCTCAATAAAAGCAAGACATTTAGAATAAATAGGCTTCCATTCCAATTAAAGGGGTTTAAAAAATGGTAAAGATTACTTATTTCAAAGTGCTATAGGACCTCATTAATCATGCTGGCCATATTTTTTGGAGGTCTCTTATTATTATTGGGCTTCATTTTGTTGTTGTTGCCACTTCTTGTTGCAGAGTTGAGCCGCCCAAGAGATTCCTTGATGGGAGCGATCGTTCTTGTGTTGGGCTTAGTACTTATTACGAGCAGTGATCAATTTACGGGGTCTCTACTTATTGCCGTTATCTCAGGTTCTTTGATTGTTAGTAGGCTTGTTTATGAAGTTGCTCAAAGTAGATGGCAACAACTTAGTAAAGAAGAGAAGGAACGTTTGGCCTCTCTTGATCGCTGGTTAATAAGCATGCAGCAAATGACTGCAACCCTTTTTGAATTTGGGGGTGTTGTGGGAGGCTTCTTTAAAATTGCTCTACCGAGGACTGCTTCGACCTCAAAAAAGAAGTGGGTTCGCCCAGAACCAATTAAGCAAGAGGTCCCCTTAAAGCAGGCTGAAATTACTTCCCATGAGACATTACATAATACGGACGACAATTTGCAGGAATCCTTGCAGAAGGATTCCGAGGGGAATCTTCCCTCAAAAGATTAATTCCTTTAGCTGAAGAAAGATCGTGACACAGGATCAGTCAAAAGAGGAAAAAAAAAGTTCTTCTTTTAAGGGAACCCTGAATTTATTGGAAACAAGTTTTTCTATGCGAGCCAATGCTACGCATAGAGAACCTGAGCTTCAAAAATTTTGGGAAAATGAAGGTATTGATTTACAGCTTGGTTTGAATAATAAGGGACCTTCTTTTACATTGCATGATGGTCCCCCATATGCAAATGGAGCTTTGCATATGGGGCATGCACTGAACAAAATCCTTAAGGATATAATTAATAAATTTCAAATTCTGAGAGGGAGAAAAGTACGTTTTATTCCTGGTTGGGATTGCCATGGCCTACCAATTGAGTTAAAGGTTTTACAAACTCTTGATGTGTCAGATCGAGAGAAATTAACTCCATTTAAATTGCGTAAGAAAGCCGCTTCTTATGCTCAGAAGCAAGTTGCTAGTCAAATGAAAGGCTTTCAAAGATGGGGTGTTTGGGCTGATTGGGAAAAATCTTACTTAACACTTCAAAAAGAATATGAGGCTGAACAAATAAATGTCTTTGGCCAGATGGTTCTGAAAGGGTATATCTATAGAGGATTAAAGCCTGTGCATTGGAGCCCTAGCTCCAGGACTGCTCTAGCAGAAGCTGAGTTGGAATATCCAGATGCACATACTAGCTCAAGTGTTTATGTTGCTTTTCCAGCAATTAATTTGCCAGAGATTTTGCGGCAAAATCTATTAAATCAAGGGCTTGAACTACCAAATAATGAAGATGATTTAAAGGAAATTCTTCATATCGCTGTATGGACCACTACCCCCTGGACGCTACCTGCAAATTTAGCGATATCTGTAAATGAGAGGATTGAATATGTCTTTGCTTCTGACAAAAATAATCATCTACTTGTCATAGCTTCTCAACTTTTACCTGCGCTTAGTGAAACCCTTAGCTTGCAATTGAATATCCAAGCAACTGTTAAAGGTTCTTTATTAGAGGGAATTTTGTATAAGAACCCTATAATGGATCGTACTAGTTCAGTTATTGTAGGCGGAGATTATATAACTACTGATTCTGGTACAGGTCTTGTTCATACGGCTCCAGGTCATGGAATTGATGATTTTAATACCGGTCAAAAATATGATTTACCTATATTATGTCCAGTCGATGAGAGAGGAGTTTTTACATCTGAAGCAGGTGCTTTTGAAGGCTTAAATGTTTTGAAGGATGCTAACTCAGTCATTATTGATGCACTTAAGCAAGAAGGTGCTCTTTTGAAACAGGAAGATTATCTACATCGTTACCCATATGATTGGCGAACTAAGAAGCCTACGATTTTCAGAGCTACTGAACAGTGGTTTGCTTCTGTAGAGGGATTTAGGGCTGAGGCACTTTCTTCAATCAATGCTGTTAAATGGCTGCCATCATCAGGGAGGAATCGTATAGAGGCAATGGTTCGTGAGCGAGGGGATTGGTGTATATCAAGACAGCGAACGTGGGGAGTTCCTATTCCTGTTTTCTATTCGGTTGATAGTGGAGATGTGCTTCTAAATTCAGAAACACTAATGCATATTCAAGCTTTAATCGCAAAGCATGGATCAGATATTTGGTGGGAATTAGATGAAAAAGATTTATTGCCTTCTTCTTATTCCAATCAAGCTCAGAAATGGAAGAAAGGAACAGATACAATGGATGTATGGTTTGACTCTGGTTCGAGTTGGGCAAGTATTACATCTCAAAAAGAAGAACTTTCTTATCCTGCAGATATTTACTTAGAAGGTTCTGATCAGCATCGTGGATGGTTTCAATCTTCGCTTTTGACTTCAGTAGCTGTTAATTCAAAGGCACCTTATAAATCTGTGATTACCCATGGATTTGCTTTAGATGAAAATGGACGCAAAATGAGTAAATCGCTAGGGAATATTGTTGACCCAAATTTAGTCATTGATGGCGGCCCTAATAAAAAACAACAACCTGCTTATGGAGCAGATGTCTTACGACTATGGGTTAGCTCTGTTGATTACTCAGCAGATGTTCCTATTGGTTCAAATATTTTAAGACAATTATCCGATGTCTATCGCAAGGTAAGAAATACATCAAGATACCTTTTAGGTAATTTACATGATTTTGATCCTTCTATAGATGCAGTTGAAATTAAGGAACTTCCACTTTTGGATCGATGGATGCTTCAAAGAAGTGCGGAGATTATTGACGAAATAACCCTGGCTTTTGATAAGTATGAATTCTCTAGATTTTTTCAACTTTTACAAAGCTTCTGTGTTGTTGACCTTTCCAATTTCTATTTGGATATTGCAAAAGACCGATTATATGTAAGTGCACCTTCGGATCATCGGAGACGAACCTGTCAAACAGTTTTGTCCCTTTTGGTGGAAAATCTATCTGTAATAATTTCACCAGTGTTATGTCATATGGCTGAAGACATCTGGCAGAATTTGCCATATCCAGTCGCTGAAAAATCTGTTTTTCAAAGAGGATGGCCAAATGTGCCGGACGCTTGGAGGGATGACACATTGGTTGAACCGATCAACCAATTGCGATCTTTGAGAACTGCGGTTAATCGATCTTTAGAAGATTGCAGGAGTCAACAATCTCTTGGTGCAGGACTGGAGGCTGCTATTCGTATTGAACCTCGTTTGCCTTCTCTAAATGAATCATTGACTTGGTTAAATGTTAATGGTGACTCAGATGTTGATTGTTTGCGTGATTGGCTGCTTGTGTCTCATTTACAGATAGGTGGTGAACCTTGGGCGGAATTAATAGTTACTAAGGAGACAGAGGATTGTTTGATTGAAATTGCAAAGGCGCGTGGTTCAAAATGTGAAAGATGCTGGCATTATGAAATAAATGTTGGGTTAAATCCTAATAATAAACAGATATGTAGTAGATGTATTGAGATTTTAGAACGATTGTAGATGCCTATATTGATAATTGGTTTACCTTCTCATCAGTAATTATCAGTTTTGTTCGATTTTTACTAACTTAAGTGTTAAAAATTTAGATAGTAATTAAAATTTTCCTGCGACTCTTCCAGTCTTAGGGAGCCTAATTAATATTAATTGTAGTAAACATAGTGTATATGCAATTAAAGCAATATAACCAATAAAAGAAGCTAGTACTTCATTCCAGTTACCTCCAAAAAGGAATGAAAATAGCTTTTGAGTAATTTGGTGAAGTTTAAGAGGAACTTCTAGCCATGCATTGCAAAAAGTTCCGTCTATTGCTTGCAAGCATTCCAGGCTTAAGAAAGTTAAACTCGCAAATATCAAGCCAAATCCGCTTAATGCCCATCTCCATACTCTTACTGTAAAAGGTAAGGGCCTCCAAGGTGGTAGATCAGCCAGCTCTTCATTTAAATCAACCCAGAACCAGACAGAGATCACCATTAAGAATGGTGCTATGAAAAAGGTTAAATAGCCAATTGGACGTTGATTAGTGAGAAGAAGCATGCTTATAAACATCAAGCTTGCTGCCTTCCAATAAATTTCTAGCAGTCTCACCATGTACGACTCTTTGCGTAGGGCTGACCAAACAAGCAAGAGAAGAGGTAATCCAACAGCAAATGTTGCAGCAAGGCGGTAGGCGACCCACACAAGAACTCGATAAGTTAGCTCTGTCACGGAGGCATTTCGTAAGAGACTATTATCAATCCCCAGCAAATTTTTACAAAGCTTGTTAGGGTTTACTTAGATATAACAAGAATTGCATTCATTTACCAATAAGTTTTTAAGTGAGGCAACATGTAAATCCTCTAAGTCGCTTTTTTCAGCTTCCTTTAGAGCTTCCTAGTCCAAAACAATTATTTAAAAATCCAGATTTGCCAATTCATTTAGATATTGGTACCGCACGTGGTAAATTTTTATTAGAGATGGCTGACTTATATCCTCAAAGTAATTACTTGGGTGTTGAGATTAGAAAACCTTTGGTAGAAGCTGCTGAGAGGGATAGAGAGCAACTAGGACTAGAGAACCTTAAATATATTTTTTGCAATGCAAATGTAAGCTTACAAAATTGGCTACTTGATTTACCTAAGAATCAACTTGAAACAGTTTCAATCCAGTTCCCCGACCCATGGTTTAAAAGAAGGCATCAAAAAAGACAGGTGCTTCAAAATTCACTGTTAATTGCTATTGCTGCTTCACTTGCTCCTAATTGCATGTTATTTATTCAGAGTGATGTCTTAATTGTTGTTGAGCAAATGACTAAAATAGTTAGTAATTGCAGTTATTTTGAGCTTTCGAAAGATTGTAATCAAGGTTGGAGTTGTCCTAGCCCATTTCTTGTGAGAACAGAGAGGGAAGCCTATGCTTTTGGGAAAAATCTCCCTATTTATAGGGCTATTTATAAGCGAAATAATAAAGGTTTAGATTGAATTTTAAGTTGGAAAGTTCATTTACATTTAGTAATGCAATACGATTTAAAACTCTTTTATCAAGAAGATATCTTCTATGATTTTTTTAGAATAGTTATTAAGCAGCTTCTAAATGATGTGCGACCAGCCCAGCCAAATGAGATGTCCAGGAATCAACTATTTCTTGTTCTTTTGCCTCAACCATAACTCTAAGTAAGGGCTCTGTTCCACTAGCACGCAATAGAACTCTTCCATCTTCACCCATGGCAGCTTCAGCTTTAATTACAGCTTCTTTGATGGGCTCACATTTTTTCCAATCCGATAAATTGGTGATGTTATTAGGTATCGAAATATTTGCTAATTTTTGAGGAAATGCTTTGAAACTGGTATCTAGCCATTGGCTCATAGTTCTATCTTCTTCGTGACAGATAGCAGCTAATTGCAATGCGGTAAGTAGGCCATCTCCGCTTAAACCATGAGCAGCTGAAAGGATATGACCTGATTGTTCGCCTCCTAATGCAGCTTGACTTGCAACCATTGCAGCATGGACGTTTTTATCTCCTACCTGTGTCCTTTCTAATAAGCCACCTCTTTGTTTCCATGCCCGTTCAAAACCAAGATTTGACATAACAGTTGCTACTAATCTGTTCTCAGGTAGTTGTCCATGATCCTGAAGGTTTGCTCCCCATAGATAAAGCACATGGTCACCATCTATAACTCTTCCCTTTGCATCTACTGCCATCATTCGATCAGAATCCCCATCAAAGGCGAACCCCATTTCGGCATCTTTTTCTAAAACAGCTTTGCGTAAAGGCGTTAGTTGCGTCGAGCCACAATTCAGGTTGATTTTTGCTCCGTCGGGCTGGCCATGCAGCACTGTTACTTCAGCGCCTAATTCTTCAAATACTTCTGCCCCACAGGAAGTTGCTGAACCCCAACATAGGTCAAGCACAATTTTGATCCCCTTGAGGTTTTTTCCGCTAACTGATTCAAGAAGCCATTCTCGATAGGTTTTTAATAATTCATGCCTTTGATAGGTTTTCCCAAAACCTGAGTAAATAGGGATTACTTTGCCATTGCTTAGTTCTCCTTTTAGCTTTGATTCAAGTAATAGTTGTTTTTTCGAGTTGATTTTTTCTCCGGTGGAATCAAATATTTTGATTCCATTATCTTCAGGTGGGTTGTGACTGGCAGAGACCATAAGGCCACCAGAAGCGCCTAGGGTTTTGATTAGATGGGCAATAGCAGGTGTAGGGCATAACCCTATTGACCAAACTTCTCTACCTGCAGCACTTAAGCCTGCCGTTAATGCTGCAGTGATCATGTCTCCGCTGAGGCGAGAATCTTGACCTATTAGGACAGGTCCCCTCTGCGTTAAAACGTGATTGCACCAGTACCCCACCTGCAAGGCTAATGCTGGGGTCAAAACCTTGCCTACTTTGCCTCTAATCCCATCTGTGCCAAAAATCCCATTACTTAAGTTGCCTAGCGGAGGACCAACCGGATAGATTGAACTGCTAGCAATTACCATTATTTAAAGATCAACTAATGGTTAAATTTTTCAGATCCTACCTTAATAGATGAAAATTAGCTAAAAAGCAGCAAATTAACTTGTCAATAAATAAAATCAAAAATGAAATGGTTAGAGCCTAAGCTATTTTGATTTAAATATTTAAGGTAACTCTTTTGAAAATCGATCTGTTCATGCGAAAGTAGCATTTGTTTTTCTAGAGCTAATGATTTTTGGTGTTGTTTCTTTTTTATGAACCCTAGTTTGGATAAAACATCCCTTGGAAAGATTCAAAGGATTGTTTTAATTTTCTGTGCCTTCCTCTTTGCGACGTTACTTTTCTTCTTGAAGGTGCGAATAAATTCTCAGCCTCCACTTGATCAATTAGCTCGTCGATCATTGGACCCTCAGATTGCACTTTCTAATGGCAGGCCAACTTTAATTGAGTTTTATGCCGATTGGTGTGAGGTCTGTCGCCAAATGGCTCCAACGATGTTGTCGATTGAAAAGGATGAAACTCAAAATATTGATGTCGTTTTATTAAATGTAGACAATACAGGATGGGAGGATTTAATAGAAAAGTATGAGGTAAATGGCATCCCTAAACTAATTTTCTTTGATTTAAATTCAAATCTTATGGGAGAATTAATAGGATTTCAAAATGATTTAGAGATTAAAGATGCTATATCTTCCACAATTGATCAAAAATCATTTTCTTCGTTTATTAGCGAAAGAAAATCTAATAACATTGACATCACACTAATTGGTGAAAATGATAAACCTGTACAAGGAGATATTGGACCTAGAAGCCATGGCTAGCTTTACTACCAATTAAGTGCCATAGATACAATTGGGAACTCTTGGCAAAAGATTTCTTTACACTCTTGCGCTATATCCATATGCTCTTTTTGAGTACCATGAGCTGAACGAAGTTTTATATAGTGAATCCAAGACCTGCAGGATCCTGTCATATATATTTTTGTAGGAGTGGCAATAGGCAGTACAAATCTTGCACACTCTTTTGCGATTCCAGCGTCAATCATCTCTTGATAAAGTTTAATAGACTCAGTGAATTGTGATTTGATTCTAGATTTGAATTTGTTTGCTATCTCATTAGGTAAGTCTGAAAAAGAGTTCTGTCGATTTTTATTATCTTGACGCCTTAGTTCAGGTATTGGGATCTCTCCAAGTTGTGTACTATCTGCGTATCTTTGGGAGAATTCTTGAAATGTGAAGGAACGATGACGCAAAATTTGTGCTGCAATACCTCTATTAGTTTCTATTTGAAGTGTCATATAAGCTTGCTCAAATACACTCCAATGTTCATGGTTGATGCAGTATTGAAGTAGTTTGTCAAAGTTTTGATTATCTTGATTTTTTGGGTTGCTTACTCTTGCAACATAGGCCATGGTTTTTTCAGCATCTGGAGTAGTTGCTATCAGTTCTACTTTTTTCATGATTAAATCTTTGCAAGAGTAACGCGCTCAGGTTGATGCTGGTATTTTCCACTGCGATCGCTATAAGTAGTTTCGCAAGGATCACCTTCAAAGAACAAAAGTTGGCAAATTCCTTCGTTGGCATATATACGGCAATCTGCACCTGAACTATTACTAAACTCGAGCGTTAGATGTCCTTCCCAACTTGCCTCTGCTGGTGTTGTGTTTACTATTATTCCTAATCGTGCATATGTACTTTTCCCAAGACAAATTACGGTTATATTTTCAGGAACTTTCATTTTCTCAAAAGCTACTCCTAAGCCATAAGAATGCGCAGGAAGAATAAAAAAATCACCATCTTCATCTTGATGCAGAGGTGTTGACTCTAAATTTGCAGGATTAAATCTTTTAGGATTCATTATTGTTCCTGGAACATGACGAAAAATTAGAAATTCTTGAGAAGAAAGTCTTAGGTCGTATCCATATGAGGAACAACCAAAACTAAGTACAGGATGTGTTTTGGACTTAGGCTCTAGATGTCTCACTAAACCTGCTTGAAATGGCTCAAGCATTCCTGCTTTTGCTTGTTCAGTAATCCAGAGGTCGTTTTTAAGCATTAGTAACCACAGCGTAATTCTGTGACTTGATCCGCCATGGAAATTACTCGAGAGGGGATAGAAGGACCGGTAAGAATTACATCCATGGATCCTGGGCGCTGTTCAAGCGTATTAATCAAATCTTCTTCTTTGAGATAACCCAGCGAAATTGCGAGGCCTACTTCATCTAGGACAAGTTGATCAAGTTTGCTTGAAAGTATTCTGTTTTTGCAGACATCCCAGACTTCTTCAACAGCCTTCATTGCTATTGATTTGTCGATTTGATTGGTCTCTGAGTGAGTGCTTTCCTCAAGACAGAATGGGATTGCGGGCCGAAGCCATTCCAATCGGCCGCAAAGCCGAACCAATCCACTTGGCCCTTGGGAGACTCCACCTTTTAAAAATTGAGTAACCATAACTTTCCGCCCTAAGCCAGCCGCTCTTAGGGCTTCGCTAAGCACTACAGAGAAACTTCCTCTATAAGGAGCTGTATGCACCTGTAGTTGTCCTTCTTGTCCAACTAAGTGCAATAAAGAGTTGGAAGGATGCAACTGGGTAGGTCGCAATTCAGATCGGTGCTCCCTGCTGCTCTGATTTTTCGCTTGGCAACTAGGGCTGAGGCTGCTTGTTATCAAAGTTGTAAGGACCTCATATGGCTTTATTCGTTGAATCTAGCGGCACGCCATTGCTAAACAAGGTTTATGACACTATCTATGGTGTATTAGCAAGATGTCCTCAGTATTAGTCATGTTGAGAATCACAACCAAGAAATGAAAAAGTTTTCTGTGCTTCGCGCTAATGAGCGTGCTTTTGATGTTTTGAGACCTTGCAATATCTCATTGAACCCAATGGGATTTGCTCTTAGCTCGTTGATGATTCGGGCTGGCAATACATCAGTCCTATGCAGTGTTTGCTTTCAAAAAGGGGTTCCCGCTTGGAGAGAAGGCTCTGGGAAAGGTTGGTTATCTGCGGAATATCGTTTATTACCTGCTTCCACTCCTAATCGACAGAAGCGAGAACTTTTGACACTCTCAGGAAGGACTCAAGAGATTCAACGTCTTATTTCACGAAGTCTGCGAGCGGTTATTGATATGAATTTACTTGGCGAGAACACATTGCTTGTGGATTGTGATGTTGTACAAGCTGATGCAGGAACGCGTACAACTTCTATTACGGGGGCGTGGGTGGCAGTTCAACTTGCTTGCCAAAGATTGACAAAAGAGGGGCTGATTGGAGAAAACCCCATTAAAGGTCAAGTTGCCGCAGTTTCGGTTGGTTTGAAAGATGGGGTGCCTTTGTTAGATCTTGATTACAGCGAAGATTCAAGTGTGGATGTTGATTTAAATGTTGTCATGGATTCGAGTTTTCGTTTGTTAGAGATCCAGGGAACAGCAGAGAAAGAGCCTTTTTCAAAGCAAGAATTGAATAATATGCTTGAGCTTGCTGAGCGAGGGATCACTCAACTTTTGGATGTGCAATTGTCTGAATTAGGAGGGCAAGAGTAAAAACCGTGATTGTTGATACAAGTTCTTGGAGTCCGTCTCCTTAGCGTCCTCAAAGATGCATCGCCGAAATGACCGGCGCTTCTAGCGGCTTTAGTCGCTACTCTCCACAGCTAGAAGCCAAAAAGGCAAAAAATTTAATTAATCAGAAGGGTTCTATTCCTGGAACACTTTTTGATGTCATGCGAGCTCTTGACGGTGCTAGCACTGAACAGGTCGAAAGATCAAAAACCATTTTTTTTCCTGGGGATCCAGCTGAAAGGGTTTATTTGATTCGTCGAGGTGCTGTGCGTTTGTCAAGAGTTTATGAATCAGGCGAAGAAATTACCGTTGCTTTGCTAAGAGAAAATAGTTTGTTTGGAGTTCTCTCTTTACTTACTGGACATCGCGCAGATCGTTTTTATCACGCTGTTGCTTTTACTAGGGTTGAAATGATTACCGCGCCAGCAGCGTCTGTCCTTCAAGCGATAGAAGAAGACGCACGGGTTGGTTTATTGCTTTTGCAAGGCTTATCTAGTCGAATCTTGCAAACCGAAACAATGATTGAAACTCTGACTCATCGTGATATGTCGTCACGTTTAGTTAGCTTTCTTCTTGTCCTTTGTAGAGATTTTGGAATGCCAGGTGAAAAAGGAATCACTATTGATCTAAAGCTTTCACATCAGTCAATTGCGGAGGCTATAGGTTCCACACGTGTAACAATTACCCGTTTATTGGGAGAGTTGCGAAACTCAGGCTTGGTAACGATTGAACGTAAGAAAATTACTGTTTTGGACCCAGTTGCTTTGGCTAAGCGCTTTAACTGATGGAGGTGTTGCTTCAGGATGGTGGTTGGATAGACCAATTTCAGTATTCATTCGGTTTTTTCTGTGTCTGGTTGGCTCCTTATCATTGCTTTGCTTCTCCTTGGTGGTGTTCTTGCCACAGTGGGGGATTTACTTGGAAGCCGTGTTGGGAAGGCTCGCTTAAGTGTTTTTAATCTCAGGCCTAGGAGAACTGCTGTCTTAATAACAGTTTTTACTGGAAGTCTTATTAGTACAATTTCTTTGGGATTAATGTTGCTTGTAGATAGGCAACTAAGAGTAGGTTTGTTTGAATTAGATGCGATACAAGCGAGGATTCAAGCTGGTGAAAAAGAATTAAAACAACTAGAGAAAAATTTGTATGCTTTAAGACGAGGTGATGTTGTTATAAGTAGTGGTCAGCCTTTGGCAACATCAACAATTAATGTTGATAATATTGAACAGGTAAATAAGGAAATTGAACGACTACTTCAAAGAGCAAACTTCGAAGCTTATCGAAGAGTTTTGCCTGGTCAAAACCCAAGTAAAAGAATCTTGCTTGTGCTTAAAGGAGACATTAAAAGACTTGAAGAGATTATAAGCAATAAAGGATCTTGGGCTGTAAATATTAGGTCTTTAGGAAATGTATTGCTGGGTGAAAAAGCCGTATATGCCTTTCCAGAAGTTAGACCAAATATAAATATAGCTCGCAAAGGTGAAGTCATTGCAAGAACATCTATTAAGGTAGACAAAATGAATCAAGAAGTTTTGATAAAACAAATTAAACTTTTACTGGCATCCACTTCTGCAGAGGTCAAGCGCCGCGGTTCTCTTAGTACAGGTCTCCAATTTAATGCGAATTCAATTAATAATTTAGCTCAAGAACTACTTAAAATAAAGACAGGAACTGTAGATATTGAAGCTATCTCTTTGCGTAATAGTTTTACAGCGGACCCTGTTGCTGTTTCTATGCAAATTAGGCCATCCTCCGATTCTCAGAACCCAGATTAAATTAATGCCTTTAATAATTTCCTTAGATCCTGGTACTGATAAGTGTGGATTATTGTTAGTCAACTTAGAGCAACAGACAGTCTTAGATGGTCGAGTAGTTCATAGCTCTGCTGTATTAGATTTAATTTCTTCTTGGTTAGAGCAAGGAGACTTGCAAGAAATCATTCTTGGGAATGGTACTAGTAGTGATTTTTGGTATAAGAAGATCAATGATTTTGCACCGATTAAGGTAGTGGAAGAGGGTGGCACAACCCTTAGAGCTAGACAAAGGTATTGGGAACTTTGGCCTCCAAGTTTATGGATACGTTGGTTGCCAAAGGGATTAATTGTTCCACCAGTTCATTTAGATGCTGTTGCGGCATTGGTTTTATTGGAAGATTACTTAGGTAAAAAGTTTTTTTGGGAAGGTCCAACTAATTTCAGAATTTTGCACGAATTGTGAAGATGTAATCACCACCAGGCTCGAGGTTGTAATCAGCTTTTACTAGAAAACGCATAAGGGCATCTTTAATAAGTGCTCGACCAAGAGAAGGCTCAACATTTAATTCTCCTTTCCCAAATTCCCACGTAAATTGCCATTCATAACCGCCTGCAGATACCTCTCCATCTAGGCATTGTTCCGAAAAACTTTGTCGAAAGATTCGAAGATGCGCTTTAGTAAAGGGCAATTGACTCATTCTTAAGCCGATAAATCTTTGGGTTGATAGCAATTCAGACGATTACCTGCTCGTATGATTCCATCACTTTGAATTAGATCTAACCCTTCAATGACTTCATTAATTACTTGCTCCGCAATTGGTATTTCCTTTTCTGAAAATCTACCTAGGACATGTGAAATTGTCATTGCCTTTCGTTGATCTGAATTGATAGAGGGAGCACCAATGCCAATCTTTAGTCTGCAAAAGTTCTGTGTGCCTAAGTGATTAATAATGCTACGAAGACCATTGTGCCCACCAGAACTTCCTTGACTCCGAACTCTTAATCGACCTAATGGTAGATCCATATCATCAACAATGACGAGAAGTTGCTCAACACTTAAATCAAACCAATCCAGAGCAGCACGAATTGATTTCCCACTTTCGTTCATATATGTATCTGGCATCAACATTAAAATCGACTTTTCGCCAGTGCCAATCTGAGCTATATGACCATAAAGTTTTTTGGATAGTCGAAAATCTATGGATTCCTTTTCTGCAAGTTTCACTAACGACATAAACCCAATGTTATGCCTTGTCTCAGAGTATTTGGATCCGGGATTGCCCAGGCCCGCTAATAGCCTGAAATTGCCAGGGAACATTCCTTCTGATCGTTAAAAGGTACTGGTTGCTTCTTCATCCTTGGCTTTCTTATCTTTCGAGCCTTGAGAGGTCAATAGATCGCCCCCAGCGTTGTCATTTTCATTCTCATTCTCATCCATAGCTTTCTTTATTTCTTTTTCAAATTCATTGGAAGCTGTTTGTAGTCCTTTTAAGGTCTTACCCAAGCTTCTTCCTAATTCAGGAAGTCGCTTGGGCCCAAACACAACAAGCGCTAAGGCACTAATTACAGCTATCTCAGGCAAGCCGACGCCAAAGATATTCATAAGTAATCCTTAGCAAACTAGGAATGTTCTATTGATTTAGACACCATTCCAATCAACTGTAAAGCCTTGCAGCAGAACTGATTGATTGTAAATATTGAGCATAATGAGTAGGAAAACAATCAAGAGGGCTCCAATAAGACCCATGACTGGTGTTGCTCCCCATCCAGGAACAACCTTCCCTTGGCCGCTATTCCCAATTCTTTTAAGCAGGCTTCCAAGCGCGGTTTTTTGTCCCATGACTGTGCTCGAGTCTGAATCGATGATTGAGTGACAACATTGTATGGGTATGGCCCTTCAAACCTCCTTGATTTGAGGAGATTTGATGCAAAATTCTTTTTTCCTTTTTTGAAATACCCCAGAGCTGACATGGACAGTCGCTTTTTTTTTAAAGATATTTAAAGGTTCGTGTGCCACAAATTTTGATGTTGCACTAAAAATTGGGACCGTGAATTGAGGTCAAAACCGCCTTTTTTTTGAAAAGATTTCACGATTTAGCGCTCGGCTACTTCGAAACATTTCAATCCAATCCAATTGGAGGGGCTTTAGCACCTTTTTTATGGCGAGTTCACCTCAAAACCACATATTATGAATCCACTTACATAGACGTGGTCGGTCTTCATGCTTGCCCTCAAGATTTCTGTTTATACGGTCGTCTTCTTTTTTGTTGGGATTTTTCTCTTTGGTTTCTTAGCTAGTGACCCAAGTAGAACCCCTAATAGAAAAGACCTGGAAAGTCCACAAGACTGAATACTTCGATTCAGATTCTTAAGTCACGCCACATACTGGACCTGTCATGAGGCGGTATGGGGAGTGGTCGTGTCAGGATCACGACCTTTGGCAGGAAGACTTTGGTGGCGAAACGCCCCCACATTTTTATCGCTGGACTGATTAGTGCAGGTGGGTTGAGTCTTATCAACTCATCTGCAATAGCTGATTCATATAAAAGTCTTCAAGAACCTTTCTTTGGTGAGCTATCTGAAGCTTCTTCGGAAGGTGCGGATTCAATCAAAGAAGAATCTTTTTCTTACCAAAAATCTAATAAGCACTTTGATGAGAACCTTGTCGCTTCTCCGTCAGAGTTGCAGCTTCGTGCTAATCGACAAAGGTATGACGCTCGTCAAAAGAGATTTATTGCCGAAGGTAAAGTTAGTGTTTCACTTGATGGCGCTTTACTCAAAGCAGATCGCATTGAATTCGATAGAGGTTTTCAAACGCTTTATGCAGTTGGAAGTGTGCGTTTTAAGAAGGGTGCTCAATACTTCCAAGCCACTTCTTTTCGATATAACTTGATTCAAAGGAGAGGATATTTAAAAGATGTGTATGGCATTCTTGATCTTAAATCTTTAGATAAAGATTTGAAAATCATTTCAAAAAAAAATAAGCAGGATAATTTGAAAATTATTGAGTCTAGGTCTCAGCAAAAACCCAGATTTTTGACAGAAAAAAATAATCAATTATTAGATTCGGCCTCTTTAAAATTGAGGCCTTTAAATTCATGGGTTCATTCAGATGATGGATTCTCTCTTTTTGAAACTAAGAATGAAAGAAGTATTGACAGTGATCTTATTGCTTGTCCACCGAGTATTCCTCCGAACCCTGACATGAAAACTTATTCATGGTCAGTTACTACTTGGGGTGGGCAGATGACAGCCTCAGACTTTGGCGAGGCATTTATTTTTGACGATAGTTTGAGAGACGAATACCTTTTTGGCATTGGCCTTAATAAAAATATTTATCAAAATGGACCACTTTCATTTGAGTTAGAAGCAGATTGGTTTAAACATTCTGCAAATAAACAAACTGGAGGCCAATATCAGGATGCACCTTATTCAGAAACACCCGCTCAAACCTTTAGCGAAGGCATTCTTGGCATAGGTGCAAGAATTTGGTTGCGTCCTTGGCTTAATCTTGGAATTGTTGAAGGCATTAGTTACAATACTTCTCCAAGTAATTACGAACGTACATATAGAAGCAAACAATCTCAGATTTTGAATTATTTGGGATTTGAAATGGAGGCTCTTGTTTCTGAAAGAGTTTCATTGGTTGGAAGAATTCATCATCGCTCCGGTGCTTTTGGTACTTTTGGTGGCGTAAAAGGCGGCAGTAATTCTTATTTAATTGGATTTAGATATCGATGGGATCAACAAAATAAACAGAAGGAATCTGTTGTCTTTTCCCCTCCGAAAGGGTGTCTGGGTGCAAAACAAAGGATGAGGAGTTTACCTACAAGCATTGATGACAGCTTGGACATTCAGAGCGTTAGAAAATTACCACCTTTTCCAAAGAAGAAGCTAATCAATTCGTTTAAAACGACAAAACAATCTCAGCAAGACTCTGACTTATTGAAAACCAACTCTTCTAACCTTTCTTTTGCTGAACAAGAAAAGATTAGAATAAAAGCAATAGCTTCAATAGATCAAAGGATTAATGATTTAAAATATAGAGATAGTTTTGCTTTGCAAGGCAAGTTTGGATTAGAGAGAGATTCAAGAGGTGTAGAAGAGAAGAATCAGCCAGGAAGTATTCAGATTTCCCAATTGCAGCCAAAAGTTAGTTCTAAGATTGTTACTGGCTCAATAACACGCTGGAGAATACAAGCAGCAAAAATCATAATCAATCCAGATGGTTGGAAGGCAAACCGAATGAACTTTACTAATGACCCTTTTACCCCAACACAAACGAGGATAGATGCATATAATGTATTGGCTAAAGAGAATAAAAATGGTGATCTTTTAGTAACATCCTCTAGGAGTAGATTAATATTTGAAGAGAAGATAAGTATTCCATTTGTAAAGTCAACACGTGTTAGAAGAACTGAGAGAATTGAGAACCGATGGGTAATTGGGATTGACCAAAGAGACAGAGATGGAGTATTTATTGGGCGTCAATTTCAGCCTATAGAACTTGGGGAAAAATTTACTATTTCATTTCAACCTCAGTTCCTTATTCAGCGTGCTGTAAAAAATGAAACGAACAGCTATATAAAGCCTGGCTCATCATTGACTAGTGAAAAGGTTACTAGTCCTGTTATTACTTCTGACTTGTTTGGTCTGAAATCAAAACTTAGAGGTAAGGCCTTAGATTTTAATGTAAGTCTTGATTCGAATATAAGTACATTTAATCCAGACCACTTTCTAAATGGCAGTAGATATTGGCTTGCTTTAGATAAATTCATTCAGGCTCCTTTATTTGGCTCTTTGAAAACCACATTGTTTGGTGCTTATCGTTATCGTGTTTGGAATGGATCAATGGGAGAGAATCATATATATACTGCCTATGGAGGTTATGCTGACAAAAAGTACGATTTTAATTTAGGTGGCTTGAGTAATGCTTACATTGTCAGATTCGGTGTTGGAAACTATCAAGCAGAGACTCTCTCTGGAGGCAGTATGTCTGAGCTGTGGAGGCTGAATGTATATTCTGAATTAAAAAGTAAATATATTTTGTGGCAAGGAAATCCCTCAGATATGACTCCTTATTTTGCATATCGTTATTCTCCAGAAGCTATCGTGCCAGGATTGGCTCTTGAATCTAGTTTTAGCCAAGCATATTTTGCATATCAAGATGGCAGTACTCAGAAAATAATTACATTTACTGGAGGGCCTTCCTTAACACTAGGAACTTTTAGTAAACCATTTTTGGACTATACAAAATTTTCAATTTATTCAGGAGGCTCTTTGAAAGAGGGCAGTAGTCCTTTTTCTTTTGATGAAGTTGTAGATTTAGCTACTTTGGGCATTGGTTTAACTCAGCAAGTTTTTGGGCCATTAGTTCTTAATACAGGTTTTGAATTTAATATAGATGGAGGTTCAAGTTATTATGGAAAGGCTATTGATTCAAATATAGAGCTGCGTTGGCAGAGAAGATCATATGACATTGGTTTATTTTACAACCCTTATAAGGGAATGGGAGGAATTAGCTTTCATCTAAATGATTTTAACTTTACTGGGACTGGATTACCATTTGCACCTTATTATTCAACAAAGGAAATAAGATAATTTCATGTAATCTAAGTGAGCATACTTATAACGCTATATTTAAATTAACTCTTAATTAGTAATATCAAAATTTGATAGGTAGGGAATTGATTTTTTAGTTTTTTCGATATTTTTCTTTTGACTAATGAGTTGAGATGTTGCGTCCCATTTCCCTGTGAGAAGCATTTTTAAAGGACCAGTTTCTAGAGTAAGATTAAAAGTATTCTCTGATGACTTAATATTTTCATGCTTAAGATTTAGCTCCCATACTTGACTCTTGTCAGCCTCAATTGTTTTTTGTAGGTCTTTGATTAAATGTTCAGATCCAGTTGCACAAGGTATTCCGAGAGATAAGCAATTGCTGTAGAAAATTTCAGCAAAACTCTGGCCAATTAAAGCACGAATCCCCCATCTCATTAGTGCTTGTGGGGCATGTTCACGACTGGAGCCACAACCAAAGTTATCATTAACCACAAGTATTGAAGCGCCATAGTTTTGTTTTTGATCAAAAGGGTGAGCACCTTTTAGCTCTGACCTGTCATCTGCAAAAACCTGACCTCCTAAATTAGTAAAGCTCACACATTTAAGAAAACGAGCAGGGATTATTCGATCAGTGTCAATATCATTACCTGGTAAAACAAGACATTTCCCTCTAATGATTGAAATTTCATTTTTTGGGAAAGAGGAGTTACTGCTCATTCGACATGCGTTTTATTTAATTATTTAATGCTGCCAAGCATTTTTCTTACATCGGTAACTTTTCCTTCTATTGCAGCTGCAGCAACCATTGCTGGACTCATCAGTAAAGTTCTTCCATGGGCAGAGCCTTGCCTGCCTTTGAAATTTCTGTTGCTTGAACTTGCACTAATTTGCCTGCCTATTAGTTTGTCTGGGTTCATTGCAAGACACATTGAACAGCCTGGCTCTCTCCATTCAAAGCCTGCTTCGAGAAATATACGATCAATTCCTTCTTTTTCTGCGGCTCTTGCAACTCGTTCAGAACCAGGGACAACAAAAGCTTTTATCCCATTTGCAACATGTCTTCCTTGAGCAACAGCAGCTGCGGCGCGGAGATCGCTTAGTCGACCGTTTGTGCAGCTACCGATAAAACATACATCTACGGGGATACCTGAAATTAATTTGCCAGGTTTTAAATCCATATAGCTAAATGCTTCTTCTGCTAATAGTCTTTCATTGGTCTCTAGAGATTCACTTGTTGGAATGCACTCATTTATTCCTATTCCTTGAGCTGGTGTTATTCCCCAAGTAACGGTTGGTGCTATTTGTGATGCATCAAATGTCACTTCGTCATCGAAAATAGCGGAAGTATCACTTGCAAGGGTTTGCCACCAATTGATTGCCTTAGTCCAATCTTCAAAATTTGGTGCATGAGGCAAACCTTGGATGTAATTATATGTAGTTTGATCTGGATTGATATATCCACATCGAGCACCTCCTTCAATAGCCATATTGCATATAGTCATTCTTTCTTCCATAGAGAGTTTTTTTATTGCTGGTCCAGCAAATTCGTATGCGTATCCAACGCCCCCTTTGACGCCTAAAGAACGTATTACATGCAGTATTAAATCTTTTGCATAAACGCCACTTTTTAATTGTCCATCGAACCAAATCCGCCGCACTTTAAGTTTGTTCATGGCCAAACTTTGACTGGCTAATACATCACGCACTTGACTTGTACCTATCCCAAATGCAATTGCACCAAAAGCTCCATGAGTAGAGGTATGTGAATCTCCACAGGCAATAGTCATTCCTGGTTGAGTAAGTCCAAGTTCTGGTGCAATTACATGGACTATGCCTTGAGACCCACTTCCTATGCCAAAGAGTTTGATTTTGTGCTTTGCACAATTAGTTTCTAGTGTGCTGAGCATTTCCTCAGCGAGTGGGTCATTAAAAGGTCGCTTTTGACTAATTGTTGGGACGATATGGTCCACAGTTGCAACAGTTCTCTCAGGACAGATAACTGGTAAGTTTTTTTCTTCCAGAGCTGCAAATGCTTGCGGGCTGGTGACTTCATGGATCAGATGAAGACCTATAAATAGTTGAGCAGATCCACCGGGTAGATCTGCTACCCGGTGGATGTCCCAAACTTTGTCATAGAGCGTTCCTTTGCTCAATGGAGTTGGATTAAGGGAAGGAAGAAATACGACACTAGCTCTGATTGAGTAATAACAAACGGAGACTATCTAGTCCGCATATAACACTCAACTTTTGAATTTCTAATCTTCCTCTATGAGTTCCAAAGTTTTTTTGATACACCTCAGTAGTTTTTGGACCTGCAATTGCTATATGCACTTGTCCTACCGGTTTTGAGTTTGTTTCCCCCCCAGGACCTGCTAGTCCACTTATTGCAATAGACCAGTTGGAACCTAGTTTTGATTTGACCCCTTTGGCCATTTCTTTGGCAACCTGATTGGATACGGCCCCATATCGTTGCAGGGAGGCATCTTCCACATGAAGCAAAGCCTGTTTGATTTTGTTGCTATATGCAATCACTCCACCTAAAAAGACCTCTGAAGCTTTAGGTACAGCTGTTAGAGCTGCTCCAAGACCTCCTCCACTACATGATTCGGCAATTGCCAAAGTCTCTCCTCTTTTGCGGAGTAGTTCAAGTACAACAGAGGCTAAATTCTCATTATTAGACCCATAACATTTTAAGCCAGTTCTATTGAGGATCTCTTTTTCTAAAGGCTTAAGTAGTTTTAGAGCTGCTTCAGAATTTGAACTTTGTGCGGTGAGTCTAATTTTTACTTCTCCTGAACTTGCGTATGGTGCAACTGTAGGGTTTTTGCTTTCTAGGAGGTCAGATAATTGTTCAGCCAAAGTTGATTCTGAGATGCCTGAAAATTTGAAAACACTGCTTAAGATTGTTCCTTTGGCTCCTTCATATTCTCGTAGCCATGATGCAACAGATTGCACCCACATTTTCTTTAATTCAGAAGGCACTCCAGGAAAACAAATTATAGTGAAGTCCTTTTTGGGACTCCAGATAAAGCCAGGAGCAGTTCCAGATGGGTTTGGAATAATTTGAGCGCCAAGGGGGAAAAGAGATTGTTTTTTGTTGCTAGATGCTGAAATCTCACTATTTGTCGAAGTTTTTTCTTTTATTTCTGCCCATATCTTTGAATTTTCTTTTAAAGGTGTTTCAAATGCTTCTGCAATAGTCGCGGTCGTAATGTCGTCAGGTGTGGGACCTAAACCACCAGTCGTAATAAGAACTTCACTGCGTTTTGCTGAATCAAGTATCGCCTCTTTTAAACGTATTGGATTATCTCCAACTACAGTTTGTATGTAGTGGGGAATTCCTAATATTGCGAGCTCTTCAGCTAGCCACTGAGCATTACTATTTACGATTTCTCCAAGAAGTAATTCGGTCCCAATACAGAGAAGTTCAACACCTTTATTTTTGTTTGATTGATTACTCACCAGATTCTTTGGAGTTGTTTTTATATAGAGGAAATACTTGGCATAGTTTGCTTACATTTTCAATACACTTTCTTTTAATTGCAGGGTCTTGAGGACTCTTTAATCTGTCAGCAATAATATCTGCCACTTGTGAAAAAGCTCCCTCAGTAAAACCTCGAGTAGTAAGAGCGGCAGTTCCTAATCTTAAGCCACTAGTAACGAATGGGGATTCAGGGTCAAAAGGCACAGTGTTTTTATTTGCAGTGATATTTACTTCGCTAACTAGAGTGTCAGCAAGTTTTCCAGTCATGCCAATAGATCGCAAATCTAGCAGAACAATATGATTGTCAGTCCCATTGCTTACTACATTTATACCTCGCTCTTGAATACGTTTGGCTAAGGCTTTTGCATTCGCGACAACTTGACGACTATATGAAACAAAATCTGGCTTTAAAGCTTCTCCAAAGGCAACTGCTTTGGCAGCAATTATGTGTTCTAGTGGTCCTCCTTGGCTACCAGGGAAAACAGCTTTATCGAATTTACGTCCAAATTCTTCATCTTTACTGAGAATTAAGCCACCCCTAGGCCCTCTTAAGGTTTTGTGTGTAGTAGTAGTTACGACATCACAGTGATCTATTGGATTTGGGTGGATTTTTGCTGCTACAAGTCCTGCAATATGAGCTATATCAGCCATTAGATACGCTCCAACTTCATCAGCGATTGATCTAAATCCGGCAAAGTCTATTGTTCGAGGGTAAGCCGAATAACCGCAGATAATTAATTTTGGCTTATGTTCTAGAGCTTGTTTCAGAATTGATTCCATATCAAGCTTTTGAGTCTGTGGATTGACCCCGTAATGGACCGCTTTGAACCATTTCCCACTTACATTTACTGGCGACCCATGGGTTAGATGTCCTCCATGGGATAAATCCATACCCATGATGGTGTCTCCAGGTTTTAACAAAGCTAGAAACACCGCAAAATTCGCTTGTGCTCCACTATGGGGTTGAACATTTGCCCAACCTGCTTTGAAAAGTTTTTTGGCGCGTTCAATAGCTAAAGCTTCAATTTCATCAACATATTCACAACCTCCGTAATAGCGCTTTTTTGGGAGTCCTTCTGCGTATTTATTCGTCAATACTGAGCCTTGGGCTTGCATCACTGCTTGAGATGCAAAATTTTCACTAGCAATCAATTCTAGGTGAGTTTGCTGTCTCTCTCTTTCTAGATCAATTAAACGAGCAATTTTGGAATCTGCATCCTTTAAATCAGAATTAATAGAGAGCAAGGAGAGATCCTTCATTTTTCAGGCTAGAAGCTTTGGGATAGTAGGAAAAGTTGCCTCAATTTGATTAGAAGTTCTACATTTTTGCTTTTATTCCAACAAATCTAAAAAAAAACTGCCCTTAGGGCAGTTAAGCGCGCCTGGAGAGATTCGAACTCCCGACCCTCTGATCCGTAGTCAGATGCTCTAATCCGCTGAGCTACAGGCGCCCGATTGAGTTAATAAGACTCCATTAAGGGCACATTCGTCAACTCAGAGCTGGATTTGTACCAGAATTGTAGAAATTGCAAATTCCATATGCCACTTCAACCAGCCGAACTACAAGATTTGCAGATCTCGATAGGAGATCGAATCTATATACAAGTTGCAAACTGGCATCTTTATTTGAGAGATGCGGCTCTAGCAGAACCTCTTGCTATCGAATGCAATGCCAATCTCGACCTTGGTGCAAATGTTGCAGCTAGGAAAGCACTTGAGAATGTTCAGGTATCCCTAGGTGGCGGAAATGCGCGTTTACCTTTAGCTCGATTAATTCCATCAGGACAGATTTTTGACCTTGAGGATATTTTGGGTCCCTATTGCAGATAAGGTTGCATCAACTTAGGGAGGCCCCTTGCTAATTATTGAGGTCACCAATGCTCGTGAAGTGATGCGCGAACGTATTGGCCCATTGGGCGACCGCTTAATAGGAAAGGTACTTGATGCAGAGGCACAGGTAGAAAAAGCGTTAATTCAGGAGATGGAGATTTCTTTTCAGGAATTCGGCATTGAAGCGCGAATTTTGTCTGTAAAAGGACCTCAGTTAACTGGAGAAAAAAACCTTAAGTTTCCAGTCAAGATAAGAGAAGAACGTAATGTTCATCTCAGCGATTAATCACTTTTTTGCTGATTAGCTTATTTAAATCTTTCACTTCTTTAATTCCCATTGAATCACCTATCAGCCCGAATATAAAGAGGCTTATTGACCCTGAAATTAGTAGTTTAGTTAAATTTCCAATAAATCCATCAGGCCAGTTGACGGATGAATTTATGGTTAAAGCAACCAACCCCGCTATAAAGCCTGCAATTAATAGCTTTAATATATCAAATAACCAAGCCTTAATTGGTAGTCGCCCTAAATGTGAATTTAATTTCACTAACAGAGCTATACAAGTTAAGAAATTGATTGCTCCCGTTGCTAAAATTAGTCCTGGGGCTCCGAAATTGAAGGGCATTTGATTCCCTGTTGGAGTTGGTGCACCTATTAAAATCCAATCAAATACTGCATTTAAAATAATACCTATTACTGATAAGTTGAAAGGAGTTTTTGCATCTCCAAGAGCATAGAAGACTCTCACTAATAAATCTCTTCCTAAGTAGGCAGGCATTCCCACCCCATAGGCAATTAATAAGCTTGAAACTATGTTGACAGCATTTCCCTCAAAGGCTCCTCTTTCATATATAAGAGAAACAATTGATGTACCTAAAGTTATAAATATGGTTCCCAATGCAATCATAGAAGTAGATGAAAGAATCAAGCCCTGACGAACTCTTTCAATTAGGGACTCTCTATCCTTGGCATTATTTAGCTTTGCAAAAGTTGGCAATAGAGGAATTAATAAAGAATTAGAAAGTAACCCTAAAGGTGCTTGCACAATGAAGTTTGCATAGCTCAGACCTGCTGCAGCTCCTTTGATACCAGACGCAAAAAAAAGATCAGTAAATACATTTATCGTTAACATTCCAGAAGAAAGTATTGCGGGTCCAAGTATGCGCAGTACTTCCTTGACTCCTGGATGATGCAAGTCCCAGGTGAATTGCAACCTGGTGAGACCTTTCTTGAACAAGTAAGGAAGCTGAATTAGCCATTGAAGTAACGCCCCTATGAGAGTCCCTATAGCAAGAATTACCCCACCTCTTATTGCAACTTGATTTGATTGAACTAATGACCCTTCTTGCAACCAAAAGATTCCAATTAAGAGAATGAGTACCAAGCTTGAGAAAACAGGAGAAATGGCTGGGATCATAAAGTCATCTCTAGTATTTAGTGATCCAAATCCAATCCCAATTAATCCTGAAAATAAGGCAATTGGCGCCATTATTTGTAATTGAATTACTGCAATTTTGTGAATTTCTGGGCTAAGCCCTGGGCCAATAATACTGATTATTGGATTTGCGGCAAATACAAGAAACGCTGCTATTATTAATAATATTGTGCTAACAAAAGTTTTAACTGCAGTTAAAATATATGCGCTCTCTTTCTCGTTTTTTCCACTGAGTGCGCTGACAATTGCATTATGAAATGGTCCATTCCCACCTCCTAGAAGAATTAAGAAAAAACCAGGCAATACATATGCATAGTTATAGGCGTCATAGGAGGCACTTACCCCAAATGCGCCTGCAATTACAAGCTGTCTAACTAAGCCGCCTATTTTGCTTATTAAGGTCCCTAATGCAACTACTAGGGCAATGCGTTTAAGAGATCTCGTCATTAGTTACCCCCAGGCATTGATTGATTGACTAGTTTCCTAAGGGGCTATTTGATCCACTATGGCAAAAAGGACCTAAAAAATGGTTTGCGAATCATTGATTACCTTCCCTTCTCTTCAGGAAGGAATTCTGCTTAAGAGATATAAGCGTTTCTTAGCGGAAGTGGAACTAAGAAGCGGCGAAATTATTACTGCACATTGTGCGAATACTGGGCCAATGCTCAGTGTCTTGAAACAAGGAGGACGTGTAAGAGTACGTTATTGCCCATCTCCTACTCGCAAGTTGGATTGGACTTGGGAGCAAGCCGAAGCAATAGATGAGAAGGGCTCTTCTTGTTGGGTAGGAGTGAATACATCTTTGCCAAACAAATTAATTCGATTAGCTATTGAGGCAGATTTGTTAAAAGAGGATCTAGGGCCGATAGCTCAAATTCGCCAAGAAGTTGCATATGGAACTAATAAGCGGAGTCGAATTGATTTACTTTTAAAACCAGAGGAAGAATCTCTTGATTCAAGGTTGATTTACTTGGAAGTAAAAAATACAACTTGGAAGGAAGGAGAAAAGGCCTTGTTCCCAGACACTGTCACTAAGCGTGGGCAGAAACATTTGATGGAATTAATAGCAGTAATGCCACAATCGCGAGCAGTCTTAGTGCCTTGCCTTAGTCGTTGTGATGTTGAAACTTTTGCTTCTGGTGATAAGGCTGACCCTACTTATGGAAATCTCTTTCGCAAGGCCTTGAGAGCTGGAGTTGAAGTTATACCCTGTTGTTTTGGCTTTCATAAAGACAAAATCACATGGGAAGGTAAAAGATCAATTGCGAAAATTGGATAATTTTTCCTTGTCTAGGTAACCTAGACAAGGAAAACGTAATGTTTTTAATACTAAAAAGCAGGTTTTGTATCAACGATAACTAGACAAATAGCTTGTTTGGACCATCTTTCTATATGTACAAATTGGACTAATGAATTAGTCCAATTTTATTAGCGGCATCAAATTTCTTATGACATCTGCTTTGAATTCGCCTCCTCGAAGGCGAAGTGCTCGCCTCCAGGAAGCAAGCCTTCTTGAAGGCCCAATGCTTCTTTTAAGAAGCATTCGTGGTTTCAGTTCAAACCGATCTTTGATGTGGTTGGCATGTGTGCCATTAGCGTTTGTAGGGTTAGGCCTTTTTAACCTTTCTGCCCATGCTGCTGATCTACCTGAGTTAAATGCGGCTTTCTTGGCCAATAACCTTTGGCTATTAATCGCAACGATTCTCGTAATCTTTATGAATGCCGGCTTCGCGATGGTTGAGGCAGGGATGTGTCGACAGAAAAATGCGGTCAATATTCTTGCTAAAAACTTATTCGTTTTTGCTTTAGCTGTTACTGCGTATTGGTTTGTTGGATACTCAATAATGTATGGAGATGCAGTAGCTGCAGGTTGGCTTTTCTTTAGCGGACTATTTTTTGATCCAACTGTTACACCAGAAGTAATTGGTGAAGCTGGACTAGTTCCAACGGTTGATTTCCTTTTTCAAGCTGCTTTTGCCGGTACAGCTGCCACAATTGTTTCTGGATTGGTTGCTGAAAGAGTCAAGTTTGGAGAGTTTGTAGTTTTTTCTTTGGTCTTGACAGCAGTTATTTATCCAATTTCAGGAAGTTGGCAGTGGAATGGTGGTTGGTTAAGTGAAGCAGGGTTTATAGATTTCGCAGGTTCCTCGATTGTTCATTCCGTTGGTGCATGGGCAGGTCTAGTAGGGGCAATGTTGCTTGGCCCTAGGATTGGAAAGTTTGTAGATGGAAAGGCACAGGCAATGCCTGGTCACAATATGGCCATAGCAACACTTGGAGCACTTGTTCTTTGGATTGGTTGGTATGGATTTAACCCTGGATCTCAGTTGGCGATGGATCAATGGGTTCCATATGTTGCGGTTACTACAACCCTGGCAGCAGCAGGTGGAGCAATAGGAGCAACAATTGTTTCTACCCTTACCTCGGGCAAGCCAGATCTAACAATGATCATCAATGGAATACTTGCTGGTTTGGTAAGTATCACAGCAGGTTGTGCAAATCTCACAATGTCTGGTGCATGGTTGGCAGGTTTGATCGGCGGAGTGATTGTAGTTTTTTCAGTTGCTGCACTTGACTCTTTAGGAATTGATGATCCAGTAGGTGCTTTCTCGGTTCACGGAGTATGTGGTATCTGGGGAACTCTTGTAATAGGCCTTTGGGGGTATGACATCCAAGGGACTGGAGCAGGGCTTGGCCTTTTAACTGGTGGGGGTTTATCTCAGCTTTGGATTCAGTTAGTTGGCTGCCTTGCTTATGGTGTTTGGACTGTAGTTACTTGTTGGATAGCTTGGTCAGTTATCGGGAGTTTCTTTGGTGGGATTCGAGTCTCTGAATCTGAGGAGATTCAGGGCCTTGATATAGGGGAGCATGGAATGGAGGCATACCCTGACTTTGCTTCTTCTGGTAGTTGAGTCTTTTGAGTTAGATCTTTTTAGCCCGGCCTGAAGCCGGGCTTTTTTTATACCTGTTAAATCTTTTCGAATAGATTCACTATCAAGCTCTAAGATTCATGCTATGGATACTCAAGCATTTAAGCGGTCGCTTCATCAGTCGGATCGGTATAACAGGAGAGGGTTTGGTTCTCCTACTAAGAGAGCGCAAGCACTTGAGAAGGTTTATCAAAGTAGTTTAATTGGCTCTATTCGTGATAATGGGTATCTGTTGGAGCATGGAAGATTACGCGTAAAGCTTGCAGAGGCTTTTGGCTTTTGTTGGGGGGTTGAGCGAGCTGTTGCAATGGCTTATGAAACTAGACGGCATTATCCAAATGAAAGGATTTGGATTACTAATGAAATCATTCACAATCCTTCCGTTAATGATCATTTGCGCAAAATGAATGTCCGTTTTATATCGGCTGAGAATGGTATTAAGGATTTTTCAGATGTTGAGAATGGTGATGTTGTGATTTTGCCTGCTTTTGGGGCCACTGTTCAGGAGATGCAATTACTTCATGAACGTGGTTGCCATATCATCGACACCACTTGTCCTTGGGTTTCAAAGGTATGGCATACAGTTGAGAAACATAAGAAACACACTTTTACATCGATTATTCATGGCAAATACAAGCATGAGGAAACTCTTGCAACTAGTTCATTTGCAGGGACATATTTAGTGATACTTGATCTTGAAGAGGCTCAATATGTTGCTGATTACATTCTTGGCCATGGCAATCGTGATGATTTCCTGGAACGTTTTGCGAAGGCTTCGTCGCCAGGCTTTGATCCAGATGAAGATTTAAAGCGCATTGGTGTAGCAAATCAGACGACAATGTTGAAGAGTGAAACTGAAGAGATTGGCCGTTTATTTGAGTTGACTATGCTTAAAAAATATGGCCCTAAGGAATTAAATGATCATTTTCTTGCATTTAATACCATTTGTGATGCAACTGAAGAAAGACAAGGTGCAATGTTCTCCTTAGTCGATGAACCATTGGATATGCTTGTTGTTATAGGTGGGTTTAATTCTTCAAATACCACACACCTTCAGGAAATTGCCATTACCAAAGGACTTCGTTCTTTTCATATAGATGCTCCGGAAAGAATTGATGAAGTAGATAATATGATTACCCACATGCCACTAGGCAAGCCTTTGGTGCAGGAAAAGAATTTTCTGCCTAATGGCAAAGTTTCTGTAGGTATCACATCAGGTGCATCAACGCCGGACCGTGTAGTGGAGGATGTAATACAGAAATTAATCAAACTTAGTGAGGACAAAATATTAGCAAGTTAAAGGAATAGCTTTGCCTTGTTCATATTTAACCTGATGATATCTTTGCCAGTTTATTTCCCCTTGCCTTTTCGCTCGTTAAATAATGGATTTGGTTTCCACTCCATTTGTTTAATCACATGTTTTGAAGAAAACAAGTAAGATGTTCTCCTGATTCTTGGTCCAGATGGAAGAAAGCGAAACTCAAACTGCTTCAACAGCTAATCTCAATGCCTCAAAGGCCCCTCAGAAAGTTGAGGTTGTTGTTCAAGGGCCCAACGCACAGGGAGAAATAAATATCACTGCTGAACTGGCGATTTTTACTCTTCGTATAGTGTTTTGCTTAATGATGATTCATCATGGTTTGGAAAAGTTTCAGGATCCAGAAGGTTTTGCAGAATTTGTTGTTGGGAAATATTTGGGCTTTCTTCCTGGGAATCCTGTTATTTGGACATATGCAGCTGCAGCAACACAGATCATTTGTCCGATAGGACTGGCTGTTGGGTTTTTTGCAAGATTGTCTTCGGTCGGACTTTTGTCAACGATGCTCTTTGCAGTCTATTTTCATCTAATCGATACAGGATTGGAAGGCTTCCCATTCGCAGTCGTAGAGAATCATAACTACAATTTTGAATTGTCAGCTATTTATGCAGTAATAGCATTTTATTTTGCATGCGCTGGCCCTGGAAGGTTATCTGCCTTTAGAAAGACAAATACTATTACTTATTACCCCAAATCAGATTCTTAGACTAGAAGAAAATCATTGCTTTTTTAGATTCTTAAGTTTAAAATTGTTTCCTTGATTTGTTTAGTTGTTCAGAATTAAGTCTTTTTTATAGATGTTTTTAATGAAGAAAATGTCTTGTTCCAGTCATTATCATGGAGATTCCTAACTCATTACAAGCATTGACTGAATCTTCATCTTTTATGCTCCCTCCTGGTTGAATAATTGCTTTTATTCCATACTCTCCTGCGATCCTTACTGTGTCATTAAATGGAAAGAATCCATCACTTGCAAGAACAGCGCCCTTAGCTTTTTTCCCTGCAGCATTTAGAGCTAGCTTGGCTGAACCAATACGATTCATTTGACCAGCTCCAATACCTAAAGTTTGGCCAGAATATGCAACTAGAATTGCATTTGAACGAATGTGTCTGACTACACTCCAAGCAAAAGTAAGATCTTTTTTCTCTTCTTCAGTTGGGAGTCTTTTTGTTGCTAATATCCAGTTCTTGGAATCGATCATATGATCATCTTGATCTTGTACAAGAATTCCTCCAAGAATACTTCTAGTATTACTTCTCCTTGCTTCATTAATACTATTAGGACTTAATTCTAAAAGTCTTAGTTTTGGTTTTTTTGCGAGAATAGCTAATGCATCCTCGTCAAAATTTGGTGCAACTATGCATTCAAGAAAAAGGCTAGTGAGTGTTTGCGCGATTTCTAAATTGACCGAACTATTTAATGCAACTATGCCTCCAAAAGCACTAATTGGATCTGCACTTAGAGCATTATTCAGTGCATCAGCTGAAGAATTGTTGACTGCAACACCACATGGATTTGTGTGTTTAATTACTACTGCTGCATTCTGTTTGCGAGGATTTGGACCAACCTCTCCGTAACCGAATTCGTTGACTGTCGAAAGAGCTGCCTCTAGATCCAATAGGTTATTTGTACTTAGCTCTTTACCTTGTATTTGTTTAGCTGCTCCCCAGCCTTGAGTATTAGACCCATACCATGTTGCAGCTTGATGAGGATTTTCTCCATAGCGAAGTTTCTGTTTTATGGGTTGTGAGTTAAGCCATATGGATGATTCGATTCTGGTAGATTCTGCAATCCATTTACTAATTGCAATGTCATAAGCAGCTGTATGTTCAAAGGCTTCAAGTGCAAATTGACGACGCATTCCTTTATTAATTGGGCCTTCTTTTAAATTTCCTAGGAAAAAATTGTATTGATCTGGTCTAGTAAGGATTACTACATCTGCGTGATTCTTTGCTGCTGCACGAATCATTGCAGGGCCACCAATATCGATATTCTCTATTGCGTTGTCCCAGCGCACATTCTTATCGGCGACTGTTTTTATAAATGGGTAGAGATTAACTACAACCAAGTCAATTTGATGAATTCCTTCTCTTTCGAGATCATTTATATGATCAGAATTTTCTCTTTTTGCAAGAATTCCTCCATGTACACGAGGATGAAGTGTTTTAACTCTCCCCCCAAGTATCTCTGGAGCTCCTGTGTAATCAGCTACTCGAGTAACGGGAATATTTCCACTTTCCAGTAGCTTTGCAGTCCCTCCACTTGAAATGAGTTTGAAATCGTGATTTTTAGTTAGAGCTTCAGCAAAAGGCAGTAAGCCCTGTTTGTCTGAAACACTTAGCAAGGCTATTGGAGCCATGGCTTAAGAGAGTTGTGGCAAGTCATGCGCCAACCTACCCCTAGAGATGCAAATTAGTTGAATGAGCAATGAACTTATCTGCGTAAGTGTTCCAGGAGCTACACATAGATTGATTTTGCTTCATGGGTGGGGAGCAGATGCTGATGATTTGGTTCCTTTGGGTCAAAAGCTTATAAATAAAGTTGTCAATAGAAAGGTGGAATTGGTTTCATTCCGAGCCCCGCAAAGCCATTCGGGTGGCTATGGAAGACAGTGGTATGGATTATTCCCTCCTGATTGGGAGGCTGTGCCATTTGCAATTAAGGATCTTCAGATTCGTATAGAGGCAATTTGCAAAAACTCAATCCCTATTGAAAAAACTGCAATTCTTGGTTTCTCTCAAGGTGGGGCTATGGCAATCTCAACAGGAAGTGATTTGCCTTTGGCAGGCTTGATTGGATGCAGTGCTTATCCTCATCCTGGGTGGCTTCCATCTAAAACTTGTCCGCCAACTCTTTTATTGCATGGAAGGCAAGATGAAATTGTGCCTTTTGATGCAGCAAAAAAAATTTTTGGTTTTTTACAAAAAAATAATATTGACTCTCAGCTTTGCCTATTTGATGGGGGACATGAAATCCCTGAAGAGTTTTATGAAACTATTGAAATATGCCTTAAGAAATGGTTTATTTGATGGCTAGCTAGAACCCAGTCTTCATACAAAAGCATATTCATATTCTTCAATTTCTTCCCAGTCATCAGCAGTAAGTTCTAATCCTTCAAAAATGTGCCCTTCACCAATAGCATCAACTATTGATCTAAGTGATGGGAAAAGAAAATGATTTTCTTCAGCATATTGGGCACTAAATAGTCCTTTCTCACCCCAGAAGAACCGATCTGTTGTGTGTTCGTTACGACGCACGTTAACTAGTGCGGGGGCAAATAATCCTGCTTCTGCTATATAACGCCTTGCAGCTGTTACAGGCTTGTGTTCACCAGTTTCCAAGTGATACGTTGGCACGTGAGCTAAAACTCTCTGGCCAGCTAGGCGTCTGCGGCTGATCCGCTTGCGCTTTTTAGACATTTAAAAACTCCTTGAGGAGTGGAATTTGATCAGAACTGAATCGGCGAAACGCCGATCTTTTAAAGTCTCGAGCGAGTGCACGAGGGTTTAGACCACAAACGTTGAGAGCCGCAAAAATGTTTGTTGTAGGGAAGTCCACAACAAACTCTCAAACTAAACATCCAACTTGGTTGCTTGCTAAGAGGAAACTTTTCTACCGCTGCTGTAGCTTTGGTAGCACTCTTAATGCAACCCTGTTGAGTTGATCTTTGAGCAAAAACGGATAAGCGTTGTGCTGGTCGATCCTCCTATCTTAATACTTTTTTTTGAATTTTCAAGCAATTGGAGCATTCGCCCCATTGATTATTTATCAGGAGATCGATGACTATGCAGTTATCGGAAAGGTTTTTAGCTTTCGTGCAACAGCAGCTGAATAGCTTTGAATGCGAGCCTGACATTCAGCAGATAGTTGTTTATATCGCTCAATCTAAAGAGGGGCAAGCCCCGAGTTTGGAAGCTGTGGGTCAATGGCCCAATCTTGGGAAAACATTGCCACCAGTGGAAGCTGATGCTGAGTTAAGGGCTCCCTCATCTGATCGCAGGTGGTATCCGCTTCAAGAAGGTTCGATTTTGCTTGGAGTATTAAGGGCTGAGGGCTTTTGTAGAGACGCAATTTGGCCTAAGAACCTTGATCAGCGTTTGCAAGCTACAGCTACAGCCTTGGCTCAATTCTTGAGCTTAGAGTTAGACAGGAGAAGGCTTCTTGATGACCTGAGTCAGCAACGCGAGCAGATAGGGCTTATGGTCCATCAATTACGCAATCCATTGGCAGCGTTAAGAACTTATGCCCAGCTTTTGCTGAGAAAATTGGGACCAGAAAGTAATCACCGAACTTTGGTTGAAGCTCTTCTAAGCGAGCAAGATCAATTGAATAAATATATTTCTGCTCTTGATGAGATTAGTCAGGCCAAACTTTCTTCATCGGATGGGTCTCCAACTTCATTGTTACTGCCTCCAGTTATTCCGGAAGGTCCTTCTTTAACTGTTAGATCTCTTTTAAACCCTTTAATTGAAAGAGCCTTAGCCACTGCAAATTTGCAGGGCCGAAAATGGTATGGACCATCTCAATGGCCAAGTTGGACTGCTGATCAAAGACCTTCAGGTGATGGTGTAATTGCAGAAATTGTTGCCAACCTTTTAGAGAATGCTTTTCGATATAGTTCTCCTTCCAGTCCAATTGGTATTTATTTGAGCGAAGAAGGGATTTGTGTATGGGATGGGGGCAATTCAATTTCTCCAGATGAAAGAGAAAGGATTTTTCAAAAAGGCGTTCGAGGTAAAAACATAAGCGAGGCATCTGGAACAGGACTAGGCTTGGCTTTGGGAAAACAATTATCTGCGCAATTAGGCGGTGAGCTGAAGCTAGTTATCCCACCGAGTGAAGTAGATAGCTCTTTGCCTGATTTAGGTAATGCATTTTTTTTGATACTTAAACCACAGCAAATGCTATGAAAAGAAGAATGCAGGTTTCTACTATTACAACAGATGCCCCATAGGAATCTCCACTATGTCCCCCAAGGTGTCTCCCAAGTATTTCGGGAACAAGTAAAGTGGGGATAAGCCCTAATCCAAAAACAATAACTAGGGATAAATTGTTATATGAATAAGTTGGAAGGAAATATAAAATGCAAATGAATGTGCAAAAATTTATTATTGATGGTTTTATTTCTCTCTCTCTTTCCCAATGCTTTTTATGGAATGATGGCTTTTGATTTTCGTGTAAATATGAAAATCTTTCTATTGCCCACAGGGGTGAACATCTTCCCCAAAAGTTTGCTATTGGCATTGCAATAGGGGCTATTGCATCTAGTTGAATTAGTGCAGCTAATTGAATTAAAAGAACAATTACAAAGACTCCTAAGCCAATTGCTCCAACATTGCTGTCTCTCATTGCTTGCAAGCATTTATCTTTGCCTGCGGCAATTCCATCAGCAGTATCTATCAATCCATCTAAATGAATACCTCCTGTGATGCCAATTCCAATTGCCAGCACTAAAAGTGCGAGAGGTTCTCTTTGCCACCCGAGTTGATGAAGAAAAACCCAACAAAAACTTTGGATTAGCCCAATAAAAATGCCAATTGTGGGAGCGAAACGAGCAACATGATGAAATCGTGGTTTTGTCCATTGGAAGGCTGGTAGAACTGTGTAAAAGGTCCATGCACCAGCTAGATCTTTCAGCCAGGTTGTTTTGATCAGGATTTGTGGCCTCCTTGTTGTTACATGAGCAAAATAAGGGTGATTAATGAACCTCGGGTTTCATGGATTTAAGTCTTTTGCGACGTTGAATGTGTTTGGTTTTGAAATAAAGGCTAGATGCCCTAAGACCAATGCTCGAGTTGGATGTTTTAACACCCCACATGGATCGGTATCTACTCCTAGGTTTATGCCAGTGGGCACCTCAGGAACAGTAAAAGGTGTTTCATCAAAGCAGCTAGTCACCACTGGTGCAGAGATGATTCTTGCCAATACCTTCCATCTGCATTTGCAACCTGGAGAAGAAGTGGTTCGTTCGGGGGGTGGATTACATCGTTTTATGAGCTGGCATGGACCAATTCTTACTGATTCTGGTGGGTTTCAGATTTTTAGTTTGGCCGATTTGAATAGGATTGATGATTCAGGGGTTTCTTTTCGAAACCCTCGTAACGGAAACAAAATTCATCTAACACCTGAAAAGGCTATAGAGATTCAGATGGCTTTGGGTTCTGATATTGCTATGGCATTTGATCAATGTCCTCCTTATCAAGCAAATGAACATGAAGTTGAAGAAGCTTGCCTTAGAACCCATCATTGGCTTGGAAGATGTGTTGAGGCCCATCAAAAATCAGATCAAGCTCTTTTTGGCATTGTCCAGGGGGGCTGTTTCTCTCGCTTGCGCTTAGAAAGTGTTAAGGCTGTCTCGAACTTTGACCTGCCTGGTATTGCGATTGGTGGAGTCAGTGTTGGAGAGCCAATTCATGAAATGCATAAGGTCGTTCGTGAAGTGACTCCTCTGCTTCCAGAGGACAGGCCTCGATATCTAATGGGCATTGGAACTTTTCGAGAAATGACAATTGCTGTAGCAAATGGCATTGATCTTTTTGATTGCGTTTTACCAACAAGGCTTGGTCGCCATGGCACAGCATTAGTGCGAGATGAACGATGGAATTTGCGTAATGCTCGTTTTCGTGACGATCATCAACCCTTAGATAAAACCTGTTCCTGTGAGGCATGTTGCAATCACAGCAGGGCATATTTACACCATTTAGTTCGCAGCGGTGAACTGCTTGGGTTGACTCTTTTGAGCTTGCATAATCTCACGACTTTGCTTCGATTTACGAGCTCTATGGAGCAAGCAATTGTTGAAGGATGTTTTTCAGAGGATTTCGCTCCGTGGAATTCGCACTCGAAAGCACATCACACGTGGTAGCGTCGTTCAAACGTCCATGAATTACTAGGGATGGCAGCCTTGACTTTTGACTTGCTGGCGCAACTGCCTGAGGCTTATCAGGCCTTCGCGCCAACTGTGGACGTGCTTCCACTCATACCACTGTTTTTCTTTTTGCTTGTCTTTGTATGGCAGGCAGCAGTTGGTTTCCGCTAAATACGGAAAGTTAAAAACTTGATTCAGCGGACCTTGCCGTGGGGTTGAGTCTTCTTATGTCTTGATCAACCTATGAAAATAGGTTGATTTTGGGTGGAATAAATTTTCCAGAATTATGACTTCTTAGATTGGTTAATACGTTCCTAAATTGATTCTTCTAATGAAAGTTCTCCTGAAGTTTGCTCGACGGAACTCTCAATTAGATCTGCTAGTCGTAATGCCCTAGACGCTTGCAGCCCGTCAACAGCTGGTTTTTCACGACCTCGTACACATTGTAAAAAGTGTTCTAGTTCTGCATAGAGCGGCTCTATAGATGTAGTGCTTACTTCTTCTACAAAACCATCATTCCGATATAACAACTCTCCATGATCAGCGGAATACCATTCATGGGCACGGCGATGAATTTGTAACGTGTGATTCAAAAAGTCTGTTTCGACAAGACTTCCTCGGCAATGTGCACTCAGACTGCGAATCTTTCTGTGACTCATTTTGCTTGCGCTTAGGCTTGCAACGACCCCATTACTGAAACCAAGAGTTGCATTTACGTAATCAATAGGACCATCACCACTTCTTCCTCCAACAGCTGCCAATCTGATTACAGGTGCTTGTGCTAGCTCAAGTACAAGGTCTAGATCATGAATCATTAGGTCAAGAACTACTGAGACATCATTTGCCCGATCTGCATGGGGGCTATGACGGCGGGCTTCAAGAACTACAACTTCTTCATTCGCTACTACTTTGATTAATTCTCTAAAGGCGGGATTGAACCGTTCAATATGTCCTACTTGGAGAAGTCGGTTTGCTTTATTGGCTGCCTTGATTAATGAGGAGGCTTCTTCTTGACTTGCTGCAATTGGTTTTTCTATTAAGACGTGTTTACTCTTCTCAAGGCAATCTAGTCCGACTTTGTGATGTAACAAAGTGGGCACAGCTATACATACTGCTTCTACTTCTTGCAACAGGCTTTGATAGTCCTCAAACCATTGGCAGCCAAATTGTTCATGCGCTAGGCGCCCTCTTTCTTTGTCGGAGTCTGCAACACCAATGAGCTCAGCGTCTTTTAAGAGGCTTAGGACTCTTGCGTGATGCCAGCCCATGTTGCCTACACCAATCACTCCAACTTTGACTGGATTCCGTGCTGGGGTCATTCGAGAGGCATGCACCATCAGAATTGATTATCGACTATCAATTTGCTTCTTGATTGGTTTGGGAAAATTTTATCTTTACAAGATCTATACGTGGACCCTTCATGGAACAGATTTCAAATGTAATTCCTTTAAAGGAAAGTTCTTCTCCAGAAATAGGAACGTGTTGGAGCTTTTCCAAAAGAAACCCAGCAAGTGTGTGATGGTCGTCAGATTCAGGTAAAAGTAGGTTTAGTTGACGATTCAGTTCAAGAATCTCAAAATTTCCAGTTGCTAGCCATCTATTATTTTGACCTTCTATAGCTCGAAGGAAAGTTTCTTCATAATCAGCTTGTATTTCATCTCCAACGATTTCACCGGTCAGATCTGCAGCTGTGACAAGACCCTCTGTACCGCCATATTCATCTACAACGACTAACAACGGATTGCCACTTCTTATGACTGGCAGGAGTTCAGCCAAAGTGCTTGTCTCAAGAACCATTTTGACAGGTTGTAAATATTGATTTAATGCTGTATCAGATTGCATAGTCCCTTGAGATATAGGTTTAGCAAGTTGTCGCAAGTCAAGAACACCTTTTACATCATCTAAAGAATCGCCTATTACTAAGAATCTTGCATGGCGTGTGCGATGAACTGCTTTCATTAATTCTGCAAATTTGACATCTAAAGGGAGTGTGACCATGCCTGATCTGGGAACCATGACTTCTCTTACTTGTGTGTCTCTTAAGGCAAAAACACCTTCAAGAATATTTTGTTCGTCTGGGCGGAGACCAGTAACACCTCCAGTCTCTATAAGTGTTTCTAATTCTCCTGCTGATAGAGCTGGAACTAATGAATCCCACTTGGTATTCAAGCCAACTAATCGAAGAAGAAGTGATGTAAATGTTTCTAAAAGAGAAAGTATTGGTGATAAGACTCCCATTACAGCCTCTAAGAGTGGTGCTAGTCGAAGAGCTGCAGCTTCAGGTTGATTAAGGACTAGAGCTTTTGGTAGTAAACCAGAGATAATTGTCGCTAAGAGAACGATGATTAGGAAAAGACAGATATCCCAAATTCGATTTAAAAAACTTTCGGTTGGCCACCACCTTTCGGTTAAACCTCGACCAATCCAGCCAATTGTTACAAGTGCAAGTGTTGCTCCTAACTGAGAAACCATTAAGGCGCTTCTTAGGCGCCTCTGCAATCTTTTGATTGAGTTTGCACCTCCTTTTCCTTCCTCGACTAGTCGTTGAACTCGGCTAGGACGTATGCGTAAAAGAGCTACTTCCCCTGCTGCAAAAAAGGCTGGGAGGAGAAACAGTATTCCAAGGATTAATAGTCGCATTAAGGGGTTGGATGGGGGTCGCGAGGATCGAACTCGCCTTAGCCAAATTATGAGTTAGATATAAACCAGTTAGGGCAAGTGATCTTCATGCAAGTTCTTGTAACTTGCACAGACTTGCAGCAAGTTTTTTGAACAAGTGAATTCATCTAATGAACTTTAGAGAAAGTTGTAATGGGGGTCGCGAGGATCGAACTCGCCTTAACTCCATTATGAGTGGAGCGCATTCACCAGATTGCTAGACCCCCTTTTGATGGATCTACAAAAGTTGTTTGATGATAATGAATACTTAGGCAAAAAAACAAATATGTTCAATTAAGGCCAAACTAGTCAATGAATTTGGGATCCATGACCACTATGCCCTCTCTTGTAAAAACTAAGGAGGCAGCTAAAGATCAGCTCCTGACCATGCTGGCAAAGGATGCTTATCGTCATGGTGACTTTGTTCTCGCTTCTGGGAAAAAGAGTAAACATTATGTGAATTGCAAACCTGTCACTCTTAGTGGTGTTGGTCTTGCTTTATTAAGCCCTTCCCTTCTTGAGAATGTTGAGCAAGATGCTTTAGCTGTTGCGGGACTTACTCTTGGAGCAGATCCTCTCGTTAGTGGTGTCGCCATGTCAGCTGCACTAATACAAAGAGATCTCAGTGCTTTAATTGTGCGCAAAGAACACAAAGGACATGGGACAGCTGCTTGTTTGGAAGGGCCTATGCCTCCTAAGGGGTCTTTGATAACGGTTTTAGAGGACGTGGTAACTACAGGAGGATCTTCTCTAAAAGCTGTACAGCAACTTCGCGAGTCTGGATATTTGGTCAAAAGGATAGTGGCTATTGTAGATAGACAAGAAGGTGGGGAAGCCGCAATTAGGTCTGAAGGAATTGAATTGATTAGTCTGTTTTTATTGAAGGATGTAGCGTTAAGAGCAAGATCGCTTTTGCAATGAGCTCCATAAAAAGTTTCTTTTCGGAGCAAAAGGTCACTCTTTGGAGGTTGATTGGTTCAGGTTGCAGAGCCTTCCTCCATGGACAAACAACGTCTGATTTCTTGAATGCAAGTCAAGATGCTTTTGTTAGAACTTGTTGGTTAAACCCAGTTGGAGGAGTAAAAGCTATTTTGGAGGTGAGACTTATAGATAATGGTGCTGAGATAGTAGTAATTGGTGGCGATAGCCAAGCTTTAATTGATGGTTTCGACAAGGTTATATTTCCTTCTGACCATGTTTCTTTTGACTCAAGTGAAGAGCTTCGAAGAATTCAACAAATGACTTTTGGAAGATCAGCTAGATTTGCAAATGTTGCATGGGTCTCTCAAGATAAAGACTTTCCAAAAGAGTTTGCAAATTTATACTTAGCAACTTCAAAAGATTTTGAACAATGGCGATTAAAAGATGGACTTCCTATTGGAGAAGGTGAATTAAATGGTAAGCATAATCCATTTGAACTGGGCTTGTCAGATTTGGTTGATCTGAGCAAAGGATGTTATTTAGGGCAAGAAACTTTGGCTAAAATATCAAATCAAGCAACTGTAAAGCAAAGTTTAATGTTTTGGGATTCTAAAATTAATCTTTCTGTTGGACAAGCCTTGATAGAACCTTCAATATCTAACAAGAATGTTGCTTTAATTACTTCTACATTTGCTAATAAAAAGACTTCTTCAAGTTTTGGATTGGCAATGGTTAAGCGTTCTGCTTTGGATAAAGAGAAATTATTCACTAAAGAAAATCTTGCTCCTGTTGATATAAGAATTCCCTCGGGATTTGTTAGCCTTTTAGAAGAATTTGGAAGTCGATCTAACAAGTAACCTCATCTTGCTCTATCAGCCAACTTGCGACTGCCCAGGTGGCTAGACAGTCATCTCGATTATAAATAAAAAGTCTTTTTAAGATCCTCTCCTTTTGTATTCGTTTCTTGGCTTTTTTCCATTGACGCGACCAGAGTAATGCTCTTGCCCCAGTTGCTCCTTTTTGTTCCCATTTGAAATCTATCCAGTTCGCAACAGTTTTTAATCCATAGTTGTTTAGAGGTAGTTGCCATCCCATACGTAAACGATAATGAATATCAATGAATCTATTTCGAATTTCTTGCAATTCTTCTTCATTCGATTTTTGCATTTTAGCCAGTCGCATAAGACTTATCTCCTCTGTTTCTCCATAATGTAAGATTGGCCAATTATGATATTTTTTTAGTTTTCTTTTTAGTCTCTTCCAGCAAAGATCTGGCCCATGTTCTTTTAGAACAAGTATTGGTTGGTATTTGGCAGTTGTTAAATCCCAATTCCCTATTTTATTTCTATGTACTGCAATAAAGCCATGCAAAAAATCATCACGAAGGTCTGGATCTGATTCTATGTCATATAACAGTACACCTTGAGCATTCTTGAGTTCTGGCAAACATGGATTTGGACTGATTCGATTTTTTGTTTTATTGAATTGAGACAATGCTTGGGTTACAAGCTGCTCTGAAATTTCACTATGCTGCTCGCCATAATGTTTGAGTTGTAGTGTTAATTTCAGGGGGTCGACTGTTGCTAATTCCTGGATTTTATTAATACCTATTTCTTTTAGGATTTGCTTTCTTTTCTGCCCAATTCCACTAACTTCGCTTAAATCACCTTCAGCTGCTGCTTGAACATCACAAATACTTTTCCAGGAACATATGGTACATTTGCGACGATCGGTAGTTAATGGAGGTGGATCATATTTTTTTATGTCAATATATAGCTTCTGCAAGTATTCTATAAGTTGATTTTCTAGTTTTTCATTAAGGGAGACTTCTTGGAATTCAAGACCGGTATTTGTTTTCGAAATGACTAATCCATGAGTTACTTTTGCTTCTTGGAATCTTTTCAATATCAATCCAGTAAATGCAAGGACAAGTCGGTATTCTTTTGTTAGTTTTTTCCCTTGGCGTGCGAGGACTGGTCTGTAACTATATGCACCCCAGCGACTTTCCCCTTTTATCCGCTGAAGCAGTGCTGGATGTGCTTCGATGACTTTGCCAGAAGGATCAATGTCTCTTATTCGAAGTCCAATAACTCCATAAGTGCCTTTCTGGCAAGCTGACAATCCTTTCCCAGCTTTATCAGGAAGAAATTCAGCAAAAATTTGGTGTTGTTGGTCTAATTGAAGAGTTGTATGTGCTGTCCAAATTCTTTGTTGTGGATTGCCATGAAGATCTAGCCATGCTTTTCGGTTGCAGCGAATCCAGCTTCGCAGCAACCTGTCAGTAATAACATGACTAGTCTTTGTGGCTGGATCCATCTTTGGACATTAAGTAGCTTGCTTTTTGGTTCAAGTTCATCTAATTCTTGTTCATGGTGAATAATCCACTTCGGCTAACTGCAGCGCCTATTCAATTTGGCACTGATGGATGGCGCGGGGTATTGGGAGTTGATATCACCCTTGAAAGGTTATTGCTAGTTTCTGCCGCTGCGTCTAGAGAATTGGAATATCGGGCTCCCTTAGAGCTTAAGAGTCGAAAGATAGTTATTGGATATGATCGGCGTTTCCTTGCTCCTGAACTTGCTGAAGCAATTACGTCTGCGGTAAGAGGTTGCAATTTAGAGCCCCTTTTGACAGATACATCTGTGCCTACTCCAGCTTGTAGTTGGGCTGTAGTTCAAAAGAAGGCTTTAGGTGCCTTGATTATTACGGCGAGTCATAATCCACCAGAGTGGTTGGGCTTAAAGATTAAGGATCATTTGGGAGGTTCTGTCGAAGAAAGTTTCACTAAGGCAGTTGAGGAAAGGCTTAGTTTAGGTGCAATCACCATTCCAATTGAGGGAAATACGGAACAATTTGCTGCCCGGGAAGAACATTTGCGAGGGCTGCAAAGCAAATTTGATATATCTGCTCTTGTTTTTGGATTAGAGCAAATAGGTGTAAAAATTATTGTTGATCCAATGCATGGCTCTGCAGCAGGGTGTGTCGCTGAGCTACTTGGACAATTTAGTGATGGTCTTGTTAAAGAAATTCGTGGGGAAAGAGATACATTGTTTGGGGGAAATCCACCAGAGCCATTAGCGCCTTATTTGAAACAGATCATTCAAGCCGTGGAATTGAATGCGAATAAGGGGCAATCTACTTTGGGGTTGGTTTTTGATGGAGATGGAGACCGAATAGCCGCGATAGATGAAAAAGGAAGGTTTTGTAGCACACAATTATTAATGCCTCTTCTTATCGATCATCTTGCAAGGTCTCGAAAATTGCCTGGTTGTATTGTTAAAACTGTAAGTGGCTCTGATTTGATGCGTTTAGTGGCTGAAGATCTTGGTCGAGAAGTTATTGAATTACCTGTAGGTTTCAAGTACATAGCTGCCGAAATGCTTTCAAGAAATGTACTTATTGGTGGTGAGGAATCAGGCGGATTAGGCTTTGGTGGACACTTACCAGAAAGGGATGCCTTATTTGCCTGCTTGTTTTTATTAGAGGCAATTACTGTAAGTGGTAAACCTCTTGGGGAAAACTTAGATGATTTGAAGAATCGATTTGGGTCGAGTTTTTATGAGCGTATTGATCTGCGACTTAAAAATATGACTTCAAGGCAGCATTTAGAAAAAAATCTCAAAATGAACCCTCCATCTTCTGTGGCTGATATACCAGTTGTTGATGTTATTACTACTGATGGAGTAAAACTAAGGCTGGGTAATTTGCATTGGTTAATGTTCCGATTTTCTGGTACTGAGCCTCTTTTAAGAATTTATTGTGAAGCTCCTACAAAAGAACAAGTAGATTTAGCTTTGAATTGGGCAAGACAATTTGCGGAGAAAGAATGAATCAAAAAAAATCAAAGAAATTAAAATTAGTTATTGCTAGTAGTAATGCTGGGAAAATTATAGAATTTCGTAAGTTACTTGACGATTTCCCATTAGAGATTATTGGGCAGCCGAAAGATTTTTATGTTGAGGAAAATGGCAAGACTTTTGCTGAAAATGCTCGAATAAAGGCTATTGCAGTAGCTAAAGAAACTGGACATTTGTCTTTATCTGATGATTCTGGCTTGTGTGTAGATTCCTTAGACGGCAGGCCTGGTGTTTTCTCATCTAGATATGCCAACAGCGATAAAGAACGAATTTCTCGATTACTAGGAGAGATGGAAAATATTCTTGCTCGAAGTGCTTATTTTTGTGCAGCGCTATGTTTAGCTTCTCCATTTCAAGAGATTCTTCTTGAAGTAGAGGGGCAATGTAAAGGCTTGATTACTAATTCACCTCGAGGAAATAAAGGATTTGGATATGACCCAATCTTTGAAGTGGTAGGGAGTGGTTTGACTTTTGCCGAAATGGGATCAGATGAAAAGCAGGCAAGAAGTCATAGAGGAAAAGCATTTGCATTGCTTAAGCCAGGTATCGAGAAGCTATTAAATTCTCAATTTTTTCTTAGTAGTTTATGATCTTTACTTTTATACAGGAGTGCACATAATTATATAGTTATTAACTTTTTAAAACAAATCTATTCAATTTTTTATACAGACGTACTTGTACTCTTCCAGTTTAAATTATAATTCTGAGACCCAGCTTCCATGTAATCCATGAGGGATTGATATTGGCAATGGAACGATAGATTCCTCATCCAGATTATTGGCTTTTAGAATTACTAGATCTGTTCCGCAGCGTTCTCCGTTCCATACTAGAACTAGTATCCATCCGTCATCCTCTACTTGAGAGTTTGGCCTTGGAACCATTAATGGCTCACTTACAAAACCTAGTGGACCAGCACTCCAAATGCATTCTTCAAGGGTTAATAAGTTGATTTTTTTAATCCCTTGAAGAGGGGCATAGCCTTCTTCTTTTCCTGCAATTGCCATCCAACTAAACTGAGCTTGTACACCTTGCTTTAGTGGATTAACCATTGCAAATTCACAACATTGCTTACTAAACTTTGTTTTTGAAACTTGTTTGTTTAAGAGGTTGATTTCACATCGTGAAAGTATTCCTGCAGGTATTAGATCGAAATTCATTTTAAGGAAATCTTCCTTAGGACCTACTTCAGGAAAATCTGGATAATGGATGCTGTCGATAATTAGTTTATTTTCTTGTTCATAAGCATTGACATGGTGGAAAACAAAGCCATCTGGAGCATCAAATATTTGAGGGGATTGACCTGCGTAAGATCCACAATCTCTAGGGATTAACCAAAACTTTCCTTTTGCTCCTTGTTTTGAAGAAAGACATTGAGCCGCACCTTTTTGTCCTAGCACAAATGGAAGTGGATTAAACGAAATTGCATTTTGCAAAAATATCGCCCAGTTTGGTGTAATTGCAAAGTCATGAAGGAAGCAAAAACCATCGAAGATATCTTCTCTACTGCTTATAAGCTCCCCGGCATTTCCCTCTTCTGAGGAAAACTCCATTAGCCGAACACGGCTTTTGGGCCCAGTTTTTACTCCAAAGGTGACCATGCGACGAGAGCTATGGTGTCCTGGGTCAAAGCGAGGATGAGCACTAAAAGGTTCTTTAGGTTGAAGTGCACCATTAAGGCTTGAGACCCCATATGTTTCAAGAGTTATTGGATCAAGTGCATATGGACTTGCTGCCTCCCATAGAGCCAAGAGTTGCCCCCCAAGCTTCACGACATTTGTATTGGCAATGTTTTTGAAGCGAATATCAAATGCATTTGCTATAGGGCCACCTGGCCTTTGAGTCCCGAATACACCTCTGTAGAGAAATTTTCCTGCTTCTTCTTCTTCTTGCCATTCTTTAGTACGAATAAATCGATTACTAAGGTTTGCTTCGCCCTTTTGGAAATGTATAGAAGCGATCATTCCATCCCCATCGAAAGGATGATGCACTCGTTGCCCATTGCGCTCAAGTCTTCCAGGACCATTCCTGTAAAAGAAGCCGCAAAGATCTTTTGGAATTTTTCCTTTAATGGAATGAAGAGGAACTTTATTCAGCTCTTTCTGAACATTGCAGTAACCGCTTGCCCAGGCTTGTCGATCAAAATCCCTTGATTCCTTGGAGGAGACTTGATTTATAGCAAATGTGGACACAGGCTTGTTTTTGGATTGGGCTTAATGATCGCGCAAAAGGTATTTATTCTGTGAGTAATTAATGGGTAAAGCCAATTTTTAGGCTTGAGTGCCAGCTTGCTCAAGCACTCCTTTAGAACTAGGAACACTTCCTGAGCGTCGGGCATCAAATTCAGTGGCCATTCGAAGGGCTCGTGCAAAGGCTTTGAAGCATGCCTCAACAATATGGTGAGAATTTGTTCCCGCCAACTGGCGAATATGCAAAGTCATTCCACTATTATTTACAACTGCACTAAAAAACTCTTTGACTAGTTCAGTGTCATAGGTGCCAATCTTCTGAGAAGGAATATTTAGCTCATAACTTAGATGTGGCCGCCCAGAGCAATCGAGTACTACTTGAACTAATGCTTCATCCAGCGGTGCAACAAAATGACCGAAACGATTAATTCCTTTGCAATCCCCTAATGCCTTAGAGAGAGCTTGACCAAATGCGATCCCAACATCTTCATTCGTATGGTGATCATCGATGTGGGTATCTCCCGTGGCGCGTATTTCTATATCTAACAGTCCATGACTAGATATTTGATGGATCATGTGATCAAGGAATGCAACACCAGTTGAAATGTTGGGCTTCCCATTGCCATCTAGATCAAGCCGAATCAGGACGTTTGTTTCGCCTGTTATTCGATGAACTTCACTTTGTCGAAAAGAATTCATATCTCAAACCTCCAAAGATTGTTTTGATTAAATCACATCCCATTAATGCAATATCCTGCGTCAACGTAAATAGTTTGACCTGATATCCCACTTGCCATATCACTCAATAAGAATGTTGCTGTATTGCCAACCTCAATTTGGGTAACTGTTCTTCTCAATGGAGCTTTCTCCTCCACATTATGAATCATATCTAGAATTCCACCTATAGCAGAACTTGCCAAGGTTCTAATTGGACCAGCACTGATGGCATTAACTCTGACTTGTCTTTCCGGGCCTAATTCTGCTGATAGGTATCGCACTGAGGCTTCTAAAGCGGCCTTCGCTACACCCATTACGTTGTAGTTGGGAATGGCTCTTTCAGCTCCAAGGTAAGTCAGTGTGACGACACCTGCACCCTCACTAAATAAAGGTTTAGCTTGATTGCAAAGTGGAGCTAAGGAATATGCGCTTATTTCTAAAGCTCGTGAAAACCCTTCGGCTGTAGTGGCACTGTAATCGCCTATTAGTTCTTCTTTTCCTGCAAATGCTAAGCAATGAACTAAGCCATCTAATTGTCCCCACTTTTCTTTTATAGATGTAAATACTTCTTTTATTTGGTTTTGATCTTGAACATTCAGTGGGAGAAACAAGCTTGGCTTTAGTGGTGCTGTTAATTCTTTGACTTTTGCTTCAAAACGACCTTTCTCATCTGGGAGATAAGTAATACCAAGCTCGGCGCCTGCTGCTTTTAGTTGTTGGGCAATCCCCCAGGCAATAGAACGATTGTTCGCGATGCCTGTTACGAGAATCTTCTTGTTACTTAGATCTAAAAGCATCAGGAGCAATTTGTGGAAGTACCGACTTGATTCTCTCCTATTGCAGTGCATTCTTTTGATTGGCTACAAAAAATTCCTAATATCACTACTAATTCTGATTTAGCTAAAAATGATAGAGATGCTTTGAAGTCATGGTTAAGACTGCTTCGGAAATGCTGCCGCTTGGCACTCCAATGCCTGATTTCAGCCTGCCTGTTGTTGAGACAACAAATTTTATTGCTACCTCACCTCTACATGGCTTAAAGACTCTGAACAGCACCATGTTCGAAGAGAAGATTATTTTGTTGATGATTATTTGTGCTCATTGCCCTTTCGTGAAGCATATTGAGTCTGAGTTGACGAATTTGGAGAGAGAGTATGGAAAACTAATACAGATGATTGCTGTTTCAAGTAATAGCTTGATTACACATCCTCAGGATGCACCAGAGTATCTTTTACTTCAGGCCAATGAAGCCGGTTGGCACTTCCCTTATTTATTTGATTCGGATCAAACTCTTGCAAAAGATTTAAAGGCGGCATGTACTCCTGACTTTTTTCTTTTTGCTCCAGCCAAAGATCGGGTTTCTAGATTGCAATATCGAGGTCAGCTAGATGGAAGCAGGCCTGGTAATGATGTGAGTTTGACTGGTCAAGATTTAAGGGGTGCTTTTGAAGCATTATTGAATGGCAAAGCAGTTAGTTCAGATCAAAAACCTTCTATTGGATGCAATATTAAGTGGCACCCTGGGAAAGAGCCGTCTTGGTTTCGTTGATTTTTCTGGATTGAAATTCTCATTTTTGCTTTGGCAAGTCCTAATGTTGTTAGCATGCAGGTTCCACCTTTTAGTCTCTCAAAGCAACTTCTCGAATTAAGGCCTGAACTGGAAGAGGCCGTTTTGAGTGTCTTGCACAGTGGCCATTACATAGGGGGTAAAGAGGTCTCTACGTTTGAGGAATCTTTTGCTTCTAGCGTTGGGGTGCCTTATGCAGTTGGATGCAATAGTGGGACAGATGCATTGATTCTTGCGTTAAGGGCATTAGACATAGGACCAGGAGACGAAGTTATTACATGTTCCTTTAGTTTTTTTGCTACTGCAGAAGCGATTAGCGCTGTAGGTGCAAAACCAGTATTTGTTGATGTGAGTAGAGATGATTATTTAATTAATTTGTATGAGGTAGAAAAAGTAATTACACCAGCCTCTAGATGCATTTTGCCGGTGCATCTTTTTGGTTGTCCGGTGAATATGGAACATGTAATTAGATTGGCTACTAAGTTTAACTTGAAAGTTATCGAGGATTGTGCCCAGGCTTGTGGTACCAAGTGGAATGGAAGGCCTGTAGGAAGTTGGGGCGATATTGGTTGTTTTAGTTTCTTTCCTACTAAGAACCTTGGAGCTGCAGGCGATGGAGGAGCTATAACGACTAATGATGATTTGATTGCTCAAAGGGTTCGTGAATTAGCAATTCATGGAATGCCTCGTCGATATTTACATACAAATCTTGGATATAACAGTAGATTAGATGCTATTCAAGCTGCCATATTAAATGTCAAATTACCATGCTTAAACCAATGGATTAAACAAAGACAAGTTGTTGCTGATAGGTATTTGGATTTCTTAAAAGATATTCCAGGGATTGAAATGCCTGATATTTCAATCCGAACAGGCATGGTTCATTCTTGGAATCAATTTGTTGTAAAAGTGAACAACATTAATTTTCAAAAGAGTAATACTACTATTCAATCTTTTTGGGAGAGTTTTGGAGATAGTAACAATCCTCGTGATATTTTAAAAGTAAAACTTAGTGATCAAGGAATAAATACAATTATATATTACCCAATCCCTATACATTTGCAGCCTGCATATGATAATTTGAATCATAAGGAAGGCGACTTACCAGTTACAGAGCAATTATGCAAAGAAGTATTGAGTTTACCTATTTTTCCGGAAATCACTTATGAAGAACAAGATCATGTGATTTCAGTGCTCCAATCATTATTTTTATAAATTTTAAATTTTTTTCAGTTCTATTTGTTTTAATTAGTAAGAGTGATAATTGTATTTAATAATAAGCTTAAATATTAAATTTATTCACCATTGGACTTCTGTGAGAAGCAATTAATTCCCATAGTTACAACTTTAAGTATTGACAAGCCCTGTGCCAGGCTGTAATGCTTTTGCCATCTAGGAGTTCTTCACCATTTGAGATATATTTGTTTAATTCATCTTTTGTTAAATGAAGAATCTCGATATCTTCATCTTCATCGCCAGGCGGTTTTACCTCTAATTTTGATAGATCACGAGCTAAAAACATATGAATAATTTCATCTGAATATCCAGGGCATGGACTCATCTCTCCAAGAAAGTCCCATTTCGAAGCTTTGTACCCTGACTCTTCTGCTAATTCTCTTTTCATTGAATCTAGGGGGTTTTCCTTAGCTTCCAATGTCCCAGCAGGGAATTCAAGAATTCGTCTTGAGACGGCAAAGCGATATTGTCTAAGTACAATGATTAGGCCCTCTTTCGTTATAGGTACCGCTAGAGCAGCCCCAGGGTGCTGAATTACTCCAAAACTTTTTTCAATTCCAATAGGCAACTTTATTCGGTTGATTTTAAAACAAATTTTTCTTGCTTCCAGTGAGGCAGTTGTTTCCAGCACAATTGATGGTTCTGAAGGAGATAATGGTGTCATGAAAATAAGAACAATTTATTACAAGAGCGATTTATTTTCAATCGAAATGGTTTCTTCACAGAATCCTTATTCTTCCCAATTCAAGCTAGGTGGCAAGCGCCGAGGTCCTGTTGTGTTTTTGTTAAGAGCTTCTCCTAATGGGATGATCACAAAGTCCCTTTCGATTAGGCGTGGGTGGGGGAGAGTTAGAAACTGATTTTTAATTTGTAAGTTTCCCCATGCTAATAGGTCAATATCTAGACAACGAGGACCCCAATGATCTTTTGAATCTTGACGATTTCTTCCAAAATCTTTTTCTAGTTTTAAAAATCTTTCTAATAAATTTATTGCATTTTCTTCATGAGGATTGAGCAACGCAAGCGAATCCCCATCTACAACAAGTACAGCATTTATGAATAAAGGTTGCTTGGGCGGCCCTCCAATTGGATCTGTTTCAAATAATGGTGACCAGCGGTATCTGAGATTGAAAGAATTCTCTTTTGAAATTGATTGTTTTTCGAGAGATGTTGATAACCAATCGCAAATGATTTTTTCAATTTCAGGCCTTACTGCTACTAAAGTTGCAGTAGGAGGACCTAAGAGACTTGGAAGATTTGCTCCTAAGCCAATTGCAAGAGTTCTGGGTTCCTTTAATGTCGGTGAGTCCATGAGCCGATCAGTCAGACTGGAGGAAAGTGATTGCTCGGGGGCATCCCATGTTTGCAAGCGGATCGACCGCTATGGAAGAAGCCTCAATGTCGAGTGATCGAGTAGCTCAAGGAATTGCTAATAGGGCATTCCCTCTAGCTGCGATAACAGGGCATGGCACTCTCAAGTTGGCTTTAATGCTTGCGGCGGTAGACCCAGGACTTGGGGGGGTAATTATTGCTGGAGGACGTGGAACTGGAAAATCCATCTTGGCAAGAGGTTTGCATGCATTGTTACCGCCGATTGAGGTTCTTTCCATTGATTTAGAAAGTGAAAGTGAATCAACCAACTCTTCTTTACGTTCTATTGGCTTAAACCTTGATCCCAACTGCCCTGATGAGTGGGATGAAGGTACGAAGAACGTGATCGCTCAAAAACATGATTTAGATCTGAATGCGACCGAAAATAATTTGCCAACAAGGGTTATTCCTGCTCCTTTTGTTCAAGTTCCTTTAGGCATTACAGAAGATCGATTAGTTGGTTCAGTTGATGTAGCTGGTTCTTTAGCAAGCGGATCTGCAGTTTTTCAACCAGGCTTGCTTGCAGAGGCTCATCGAGGTGTTCTCTATGTCGATGAATTAAACCTATTGGATGATGGGATCGTTAATTTGATGCTAGCTGCTGTTGGAGCCGGAGAAAATAGGGTTGAAAGAGAAGGATTAAGTCTTAGTCATCCATGTCGACCCATGTTAATTGCAACCTATAACCCAGAGGAGGGTGCAGTTCGTGATCATCTTCTAGATCGCTTTGCAATAGTTCTTTCAGCAGATCAGTTGATTTCAAATGAGCAAAGAGTGGAAATTACCCAAGCGGTGTTATCTCATGGGAAATGTAGTGAAAGCTTTGCTCAGACTTGGTCTGAAAATACTCAAGCACTAGCTACTCAATTACTACTTGCGAGACAGTGGCTTCCCGATGTTCAAATAAGCCAGGAGCAGATTGAGTACTTAGTAAAAGAAGCCATAAGGGGGGGGGGTTGAAGGACATAGATCAGAGCTTTATGCCGTCAGAGTTGCAAAAGCTCATGCTGCCTTAAGTGGCAGAGATCAGGTTGATGTCAATGATCTGCAGATTGCTGTTCGTCTTGTAATCCTTCCTCGTGCCTTGCAGTTGCCACCACAGGAAGAACAAATAGAACCTCCTCCCCCTCCAGAAGATCAACAACCACCTCAGGATCAATCGGAGGAATCTTCTGAAGAAGAAGAAGATAATAGTGAGGATGAACAAACGCCAGAAGAGGAGTCATCACCTCCTATCCCAGAGGAATTTATGCTTGATCCCGAAGCATGTGCTGTAGACCCTGACCTTTTACTTTTTTCCTCTGCTAAATCTAAAAGTGGAAATAGTGGTAGTCGTTCAGCAGTTCTTAGTGACAGTCGTGGCAGGTATGTAAAACCAATACTCCCTAGAGGCCCTGTGCGCCGTATTGCTGTTGATGCGACATTGAGAGCTGCTGCTCCGTATCAGAGATCTCGTCGAGAGAAGAATCCAGATCGAATAGTTATTGTTGAAGAAGGAGATTTGCGTGCCAAACTTTTACAAAGGAAGGCTGGTGCTTTAGTCATATTTCTTGTAGATGCAAGTGGTTCTATGGCATTAAATCGAATGCAAAGTGCGAAGGGCGCTGTGATTCGTTTACTTACAGAGGCCTATGAGAATAGAGATGAGGTGTCTTTGATCCCGTTCAGAGGGGAGCAGGCAGAGGTGCTTCTTCCTCCAACTCGTTCGATTACTGCAGCAAAAAGACGCTTGGAAACAATGCCCTGTGGAGGGGGTTCTCCTCTTGCCCATGGACTAACTCAGGCTGCACGAGTTGGGGCAAATGCATTGTCTACAGGAGACCTTGGTCAGGTTGTTGTCGTTGCGATTACAGACGGTCGAGGGAATGTGCCTTTAGGTAAGTCCCTCGGGCAACCTGAGCTAGAAGGTGAAGAACCCGTTGATTTAAAACAAGAGGTACTTGACGTGGCATCTCGCTACAGAAATTTAGGTATTAAATTGCTTGTTATAGATACAGAAAGAAAGTTTATTGGGAGTGGAATGGGAAAGGATTTAGCAGAAGCTGCAGGAGGTAAATATGTTCAACTTCCTAAGGCAAGCGATCAGGCAATTGCAGCAATTGCTATGGATGCAATTGGGGAAGTTAATTGATTGACCTTGTCAATATATAAATACTGAAAATAGAAAAATCAAGAGACAAGAATATTTAACTTTTATGGAAGAGATTTTGATGGATAAATTTCATTGAAGAATTGCCCAAGACCAATAGTAACACTTCTGAGAGCATTCATTAGCTCTTCGTCTTCTATTATTTTATTAATATCAGTACCAAAAGCATCTATTTTTTTTGACAAAGATCTTGTATTGTTTGCAGTTTCTTTTATATCATTTAGTGTCTTTGGATTATCTATTGCAGCAAGAATATTATTTATATGTCTACTAGCTTCAATCAATTCGACAATAATTGGCTGCGCTCGATAGATTTCTTCTCTTGCCTGTAAGATTAGGTCTTCAAGTTCTTTTTGTGTTCTGTCAAATTGATCAGCCGAACTCACAAGTTTTTCAATAATGTCTTCTTCGCCAGCTTTTTTGACAATTCGATCAAGTTCTGTTGTTAGTGAAGAAATGCTAGTCAAGGCTTCTCCTTCTATGGAATCGCCTTCGCAAATAATCTCATTACTATTGCAATCTGGGTCAATAGGTAATGGGGAGTTTTGATATACCTTTCCACTACTTATTAAAGCTACTTGAACGTCACTCCCTAAAAGAGAATTTTTTATAAGCCTGGCAACTATTGGTTTAGGTAATAGTAAGTTTTTTTTCTCTAGCTTTAATGTTGCCTGAATATTTTCTGGTTTAATTTCTATGCGTCCAATGGAACCAACAAGTATTCCTCTATAAGTTACCGGTGAGCCTTCGGAGAGTCCACTTGCATCTGAAAAGTTTGCCTTGATGCTCCATGTATTTGCTCCAACTTTAATGCCCCGAAGCCACAGCATTGAGCCGCCAAATGCAACAATTCCTCCGAGAATTGATATGCCAACAATGGCATCACGAAAACTGCGTCGCATAGGGCTTAATGATCTGCAGGTTGCATTGGACCTTGAAGACTGCCTGTTCGAAATTGCTTGACAAAAGGGTTTTTACTTTCTTTGAACTCTTGTATTGTCCCTCCCCATTGGAACCTACCCCCATAAAGCATTAGAACTCTTTCGGCAGTTCTCTCAATAGTACTAAGAACATGACTTACAACTATTGAACATCCACATGCGAGTTTTGTTGTTTTAACAATTAGGTCTTCAATTCTGGTACAAGCTACAGGGTCAAGTCCTGCAGTTGGTTCGTCATACAAAAGTAAAGGCATTGCACTTTTTTCTTTGTAAGGTTCATTGATTAATGCTCTTGCGAAACTTACACGTTTTTGCATCCCTCCACTGAGTTGGCCAGGAAGCTTATTGGATACGTCGTAAAGGCCAACTTCCTCAAGAGCAGCCATGACTTTTCGATGCACAATTTCTTGATCGACTTTGCCACCTCTTTGTAAAAGGAAACCTACATTTTCCTCGACAGTTAAAGATCCTAAAAGTGCTGGGTTTTGAAATACAAGTCGTACGTCAGGCGGATTTATTTGATCAAGCCTGAGAAAATCCTGCTTCTCTCCAAATAATTGAAGTTCCCCGCTTGTGGGGAGAAGAAGTCCAGCTAAAAGCCTTAATATTGTAGATTTCCCGGATCCAGACGGTCCAACTATTGCAAGCCTTTCGCCAAGTCGCATTGTCAAGTTAAGCCTATTAAGCACAGGAAATTTCTCCCATTGCATTGATAGGCTCTGCATTTCTACCGCAGCTATGTGTTGAGCCACGCTAAAGAATTCGTATTTACTTCTCTAATATTGCCTTGGATGTGTAATTTTGAAAGGTTCCTTAGAGTTCTTAAAAGGCTTTAAGAAAGGCCCCATCCACATTTGACCTCTCAAAAGCAAACTACGAATCAACTTCGCTTCCGAAAGGGCAAGCCTTTGAGGCGGCCCAATAGATCTTTCAAAAGATCTCGTCAAAACGATTTGATGACGCGCTGTTTAAGGGCTATTCGCTGGCTTTTGCCAGGATTGGTTGTTAAGAGATGGATGGTTACTTCTGGCTTGGGTTTGTTGCTGGCCTTAGTTGGCGTAGCTATCTGGGCGGATTTGCGACCAATTTATTGGAGCATTGAACTCCTCTTTTGGCTTTTAGGAGCTATTGCAACTTTCCTCCCAAGGAGCGTAACCGGTCCGCTAGTTCTGCTTCTTGGGGCTGGTCTTTTGCTCTGGGGACAGAGTCGTAGTTTTGGTTCTGTTCAGCAAGCGCTTGCTCCTGATAAGGATACTGTTTTAGTTGATGCCTTGAGGGCCAAAAGCAAGCTAAATCGTGGCCCAAATATTGTTGCCATTGGTGGAGGTACAGGTCTTTCGAGTCTTCTTAGTGGGCTTAAAAGCTATAGCAGCAGAATCACTGCAATTGTGACGGTTGCAGATGATGGAGGAAGTAGTGGCATTTTGCGCAGAGAACTAGGCGTTCAGCCACCTGGTGACATTAGGAATTGCTTAGCTGCTCTTTCTACTGAGGCGCCTTTATTAACTAGACTTTTTCAGTATCGATTCTCCTCAGGTAGTGGGTTAGAGGGGCACAGTTTTGGCAATCTTTTCCTTTCTGCGTTGACTGCTATTACAGGGAATCTTGAGACTGCAATTACAGCATCTAGCAGAGTTCTTGCTGTTCAGGGCCAGGTTGTACCAGCAACAAATGCAGATGTTCGTCTTTGGGCTGAATTGGAGAATGGACAAAGAATTGAGGGGGAATCTGTTATTGGGCAAGCTCCAAGCCCAATAGTGAGAATTGGTTGTTATCCAGATAAGCCTCCAGCTCTTCCTAGGGCACTTGAGGCGATATCTAATGCTGATTTAATTTTGCTTGGTCCAGGGAGTCTTTATACGTCACTTTTGCCAAACTTGCTTGTCCCTGAATTGGTTGATGCAATTCAAAAAAGTACAGCCCCCAAGTTATATATATGTAATTTAATGACCCAGCCTGGGGAAACAGATGGGTTGGATGTTGCTGGTCATGTAAGAGCTATAGAAGCTCAACTTGCTAGTTTTGGGATTAGCAAGAGAATATTTACTTCGATTCTTGCTCAAGATGAAATATACCCATCACCACTAGTTGATTATTACAAGGTGAGGGGTGCTGACCCAGTTATTTGTGATAAGAGAGAGCTTAACTCTAAAGGTTATAAGGTTATTCTTGCCCCTCTTCAAGGAAGAAGACCTACTCCAACTTTGAGGCATGATCCTAGAAGTTTGGCATTGGCAATTATGCGATTCTATAAAAGGTATAAGAAGGAATTTTAGTAGGCATCTTGCATCTCATAGAAGTCAGGTTGTACATAATCCTTACGCAGTGGCCATCCTTTCCAATCTTCTGGCATAAGAAGTCTTTTAGGATGCGGATGACCATCAAAATTGATTCCAAACATGTCATAAGTTTCCCGCTCTTGCCAATCTGAACCTTTAAAAATTGAGTAAAGGCTTGGCACTAAAAGAGCGCCATCACGATTTAGAAAAACTTTAAGCCGCACTTCTCTAATAGATAATTTTTTTTCACTAATTTCAGCTTTCTCAAAATCACTCATTGCGATTAATTGATAAAAGCAGACAAGTCTTTTCCCAGGTCCCTCGTCATACCCTCCTTGGCACTGTAAGTAATTAAAACCGAATTTTTTTAAAGCTGAAACTATTTGATTGAGGTTATCTGGCTCTACTCCAATGATTTCAATTCCAAGGTGATCTGGTTCTAGAACAGTATGATTTAAGCCCTGATTGCTTAACCATTGGCTAACTTCACCAGGCTCAGGGGAATTAGAGAGTTCTAGATCATCTATATTGTTTTCATTGTTCTTGATTTCATCAGTTTTGTCTGCTTTCATGAGTCTTTTTTCTCCTCCGAAGTAAGTACTACTGTATCTAAATCCATTTCTGAATTTAATGTTTGTTGATTGCTAGCTTTAAGAGCTTCTTGTTGAGTTTTTGCTTTTAAATATTCACCAGTAACTAATGGCTTGACGCTCTTCATTTGATGCTTGACTGTGAAATAACGATGTGTTTGTTGTTGTTTCCTTCTCTCTGCTACTGACTCATTGCTTACTTTCTTACGTAGCTTAATAACGGCATCAAATATTGCTTCTGGCCTTGGGGGACACCCAGGCAAATAAAGATCTACAGGAATTAGTTTGTCTACACCTCGAACAGCTGTTGTTGAATCTGCACTAAACATTCCACCAGTAATTGTGCAAGCGCCCATAGCAATAACGTATTTGGGCTCAGGCATTTGCTCATAGAGTCTGACAAGTGCTGGGCCCATTTTCATAGTGACTGTGCCTGCAACTATTAAGAGGTCAGCTTGTCGAGGAGAACTTCTAGGGACTAGACCAAATCGATCGAAATCGAACCGAGATCCAATTAAGGCTGCAAACTCTATAAAACAACAAGCTGTTCCATATAACAAAGGCCATAGGCTGCTTAGCCTTGCCCAATTATGAAGATCATCGAGACTTGTGAGTATTACGTTTTCGCTCAGATCAGTTGTTACGGTTGGTGCCCCAACGGGGCCACAAGTGGCAGAGCGCAGATCGCGGATTGCACCTATAGAAGGGGTGTCAGTCAATTTACTAGCTCCACTCGAGGGCACCTTTTCTCCATGCATAGGCTAGTGCCACAACAAGGATTGCAATGAAAATAAGAGCTTCTATAAAAGCTAATAGGCCTAATCGATGAAATGCAACTGCCCAGGGATAAAGGAAAACCGTCTCAACGTCAAAAATTACAAAAACCAAAGCAAACATGTAATAGCGGATGTTGAATTGGATCCAAGCACCACCTATAGGCTCCATACCTGACTCATAAGTGAGTTCTCTCTCGCCGGTTCGACTTCTAGGGGCTAGTAACTTATTAGTGATTAGTGCTAGCGCAGGAACAGCTGTTGAAAGTATGAGGAAGCCGAGGAAAGCATCGTATCCCTGAAGAGAAAACATTGATATTGGTTACTTTTCGAAAGTGATTAGTTCGATAATAAGTCGGTATTCACTCATCAGTGAAACAGTCGATAAAGTTGTCTTGAATCGGAGAGGATCGTAAGTAATGGCACTAAAATCCCAAGCAGGATTGATAATGTCTGTACATTGGAAAATGATGTTGTTGAAACAGTGTCTTTAGAAGATAACCAAACAGAATCGGAATTAAGAGCAAATACCTCAGAGAGTAGGTATGAGTGCCGAAACTGTGGTTATGTTTATGACCCTAAAGATGGAGTCAGGAAATTTGGAATAGTTGAAGGGACAGCCTTTTCTGATTTGGACCAACTGACTTTCAGATGTCCAGTTTGTCGAATGGGCGTCGAATCATTTTTTGATATTGGCCCTAGATCATCCCCCAGTGGTTTTGATGAAAATTTAAATTATGGCTTTGGAATTAATAACCTCACCCCAGGTCAAAAAAATGTATTGATTTTTGGGGGTTTAGCCTTTGCATTTGCCTGTTTCCTTTCTTTGTACTCCTTGCATTAACCCTTTCCATTCCCATGAATCGCTTTAGATCTACTCTTGTAAATTTTCTTCTAATCCTTTGCTTAGGAATTGGAACAACTGGTTGTATATCAACAAGACTTCCTGTGGCGATTTCAAGTCCTTGGGAGGAAGTCAATTTAAATACTCAAGCAAATCCTCTAGATATTGGATTTGCCAATGATAAACATGGTTTTTTGATTGGAACAAATCGTTTAATTCAAGAAACTAATGATGGTGGCAAAAGCTGGAAAGAGAGAAGTTTAGAAATCCCAAGTGAAGAAAATTTTCGTTTGATCAGCATCGATTTTCAAGGTGATGAGGGGTGGATTGCTGGTCAACCTGGTTTGGTTTTGCATACTCAAGATGCCGGGCAAAGTTGGACGCGGTTGGCCTTGGGGAACAAATTACCGGGAGAACCATATTTAATAAAAACACTTGGGATTGATTCCGCTGAGTTGGCTACTACGGCAGGAGCTATCTATCGCACCAATAATGCAGGTCAAAGTTGGGAAGGAAAGATTAATGAAGCTTCAGGGGGTATTCGCGATATAAGACGAGGGGTTAATGGTGAATATGTAAGTGTTAGCAGCTTAGGAAATTTTTACGCCACTTTGAATCCAGACCAAGATTCTTGGCAGCCTCATCAAAGAGCTAGTAGCAAAAGAGTCCAAACAATGGGTTTCAAGCCAGATGGATCACTTTGGATGCTCTCTAGAGGGGCTGAAATTCGTTTCTTAGAGCAAAATGATGATCTGGAAACTTGGGATAAGCCGATCATTCCTATCGTCAATGGATACAACTATTTAGATTTGGCTTGGGGACCAAAAAATACTATTTGGGCTGCAGGAGGAAACGGAACACTCTTAGTTAGTGATGATGAGGGTGACTCTTGGCAATTAGATCCAAAAGGAGATATTCAGCCTACAAATTTGATCAGGGTTGTATTTGATGGCAGCTCATCTCAGTCAGAACCTAGAGGTTTCGTGCTTGGAGAACGAGGAACTCTCCTTCGCTGGGTGGGTTAAGACAAAAAAAAAGGAAAAATTGCACAACTCTCTGTAACCAAGCCTGTTAACCATTCGCATACATCATGCTTAGCCTTGATAGGATCATCTGGCTGATACGCATGAGGTTATGGCTGCCGGCTCTACGGGAGAACGCCCGTTTTTTGAGATCCTTACCGACATCAAGTTTTGGGTTATTCAACTCGTAACCCTGCCAGCTATCTTTGTTTCTGGATTCTTGTTTGTTTCAACAGGTCTTGCCTATGACACATTCGGGACACCAAGACCTGATGCATACTTCCAGGGTTCTGAGACAAAAGCTCCTGTTGTGAGCCAGCGCTATGAATCCAAGTCCCAACTAGACCTGCGTCTGCAATAAGACATGACACAATCTGCTCCTCTCCAATCCGAACGCCTCTATCCGATTTTTACGGTTAGGTTTTTCGCTGTACACGCCTTGGGTGTCCCAACCGTGTTTTTCCTTGGTGCGATTGCTGCCATGCAGTTTATCCGTCGCTGATTGCTCGCTATTAATCGCAATGCAAGTAAACCCGAACCCAAACAATTTGCCTGTTGAATTGAACCGCACAAGCCTTTACTTAGGGCTTTTGCTTACGTTCGTAATGGGAATTTTGTTTTCCAGCTATTTCTTTAACTGAACCTTTGGAATCATGAGTACCAAACTGAAGGGCCCAGACGGTCGAATACCTGACCGTCTCCCAGATGGACGACCAGCCGTTTCTTGGGAGCGACGCTGGACAGAAGGTCCTTTGCCTTTATGGCTTGTTGCTGCTGCTGGTGGCATCGCAGTTATCTTTGTCCTTGGTATTTTCTTCTATGGTTCTTATACCGGCGTAGGTAACGCTGGCGGTCTATAAAAGAAACTTAAAAAATTAATTGTTACCCCTCAACATACTGGAGGTAACTGTTTTTAAAAAGCCTCCAAGATGTTGGAGGCTTTTTTTTAGAACTTCGATGCTTTTTAGGCTTTATGTATTCTTGTTATTGAATGAATGAGCCCCAATAAGGACGCGTTAATAGATCAAGTTTTTTTCTTGTTATCCCTGGAACTTTTTCTTTTGCTGTCATTAGACCACTCTTTAGTGCTTCATGAGCAGGGCTAGATGGTCTGGAAATTGAAATTTTTTCTGCTGTGGAAGTGACAATCTTTGCTGCCAAGCTTGCATTCGCTTTCAAATTGTCAATAACCATTTCTACTGAAACGTTTTCTTCTTGTTCATGCCAGCAGTCATAATCGGTTGTCATAGCAAGTGCTGCATAGGCAATTTCTGCTTCTCTAGCCAATCTTGCTTCAGTGTGATTCGTCATTCCTATAACTGCGCATCCCCAGCTTCTGTATAAATTTGATTCGGCACGTGTGGAAAAAGCAGGCCCTTCCATTGCTAGATATGTGCCTCCTCGATGCAATTGACGTCCTTCAGGCATAAGCCTTTCTCCTTCTTGTGCTAATACTCTTGATAGTGTTGGGCAAAAAGGGTCTGCCATTGTGACATGTGCAACGGCTCCATCTGAAAAGAATGTAAGAGGTCTTTGATGGGTTCTATCAATAAATTGATTTGGCACAACCATGTCTAAAGGCCTTATTTGTTCTTGTAATGAACCAACGGCTGATGGAGATAAGATCCAACTAACTCCTAATGATTTCATTGCCCATATGTTTGCTCTATAAGGTATGTCTGTAGGGGTATATGTGTGATGCCTTCCATGCCTAGCAAGAAAAACCACTTCCATTCCTCCTAAAGTACCTAAACGCAATTTGTCAGAAGGCTTACCGAAAGGTGTGTCAATACTTAGTTCTTGTACATTCTCTAGATCTTTTAGATAGTAAAGACCGCTTCCACCTAGTATCCCAAGACGTGCGTTGTGTAGAAGAGGGATTTCTTTTGATTGCAATTAGATCATCTCGATTTTATATATTCTAGCTTCTGAAAATCAGTAAACCTAATGCCTAAATTTAAGTAGTCTTTGTGGACGCCTTTTTGATGTGTTTGATTAAATATAAATGAACTGCAAAAATTTTTGACTGAAATATTGCTAGATAATAATTATCTTTTGTGAACTGTATTGTCACTTTTCCTTTCTTGGCTGTTTATCTCTTTTTAATGAATTATATTTATTGTCATATTTACTGGATAAGATTTCTTCCTTAATATGAACATTAATGGTCAGAATTGGCGTTCAATTTGGTTGCAGGATGGTGGTAATTCAATTTCAGTGATTGATCAAACAAAATTGCCGCATCATTTCAAAATTTTGGAACTTTCAAGTTGTAGTGAAGTCGTTGATGCTATTAATTCGATGGTTGTTCGAGGTGCTCCATTGATTGGTGTCGTAGGGGCTTATGGATTAATGCTTGCATTACTTGAGTCACCAACTGATAAGAATATGGAGAGTGCAATTGAAAAACTTATTTCTACAAGACCTACCGCTGTAAATCTTCGCTGGGCTATTGAAAGAGTTGTTCGCCGAGTTAAACCTTTAAAACTTGAGGAAAGAGTTAAAGCAGCCAGGAATGAGGCGGATTTAATAGCTGAAGAAGATGTTTCTATGTGTGAGGCTATAGGTAAGAATGGCCTTACGATTTTTCAAAAGTTATTAGACAAACGACCCCAAAACAAAAGGCAGAACCCTTTAAATGTACTTACTCATTGCAATGCAGGTTGGCTGGCTACGGTTGATTGGGGTACGGCTCTTTCTCCAATCTACAAAGCACATCGTTCAGGAATGCAAATTCATGTTTGGGTTGATGAAACGAGACCGAGGAATCAAGGCGCTACTCTTACGGCCTTTGAATTAGCCAAGGAAGGAGTCCCTCATACCTTGATAGTTGATAATGCGGGAGGGTATTTGATGCAAAAAGGACTAGTTGATGTCGTAATTGTAGGTGCAGATAGAATTACTTATACGGGTGATGTTTGTAATAAAATAGGCACTTATTTGAAAGCCTTGGCTGCCCATGATAATAATATTCCTTTTTATGTTGCAGTACCTAGCTCAACAATTGATTGGAAATTATTGGATTGGAGAGATATTAAAATAGAGGAACGTAATGTAGAGGAAGTTACAGAAATTTCAGGTTTGATTTCTGATGATACTGATCAGCCTCATCTCGCCAAGGTGAACTTGACTCTTCCCGGAATTAAAGCTTTTAACCCTGCATTTGATGTGACACCATCTGATTTAGTAACGGCCTTAATAACTGAACGAGGGGTCCTAGGATCTAATCAAGAAGATTTAAGTAGAGTTTTCGACCTGCCTTAATATCGAATATTTTTATTTGAAACGAAAATCATGCTAACTCAATGGAGGTTAATAAGATCTGTATATTCAAAAAATTTATTTGCAAGGTGAAACTCTTATTATTTGCTTTTTAATAACTATATAAAGGACTTGCATGAATAATTGCTTTTCGCTAACTAATGATTGATAATCATCTTGTACTTGCTGGCGGAGGGCATACTCATGCTCTCACCCTCTGCAGATGGATTAAGCATCCTGAGTTAAGGCCTAAAGGATTGATTACTTTGATCAATCGAACTAGTCAAACCTTCTACTCCGGAATGATACCAGGACTCGTTGCTGGTTATTATAAGCCTGAAGATTTATTGATTGACTTAAGGAAATTAGCTGATCAGGCTCGCATTTCGATCGTCATAGCAGAGATTATTGGACTTGATGTTAAGTCTAACTATGTAGAATTGAGAGATCGACCACCAATTTATTTTGATAGGCTCAGTCTGGATGTTGGGTCACAAACATCCTGTGGAAAAGATGTATTAAAAAATAAGAAATTAGATTTAGTTGTTCCAATTAAGCCATTTGAAAAATCTCTTGCTTGGATTTCATCAGAAGATCGGAATGGTTCTTTGAGAGATCTTGGTCCATTGACTGTAATTGGTTCTGGGTTGGGAGCCATTGAAATCGTCTTGGCTTTACGTTGTAGATGGCCAATTAGGCCTCTTCAATTGCAAGTTGATTTATATAAGTTAAGACCACAATTTAAAAGACTTCTTTTAAAAGCAGATATTAAACTCTTCTCCCGTGATGAATCAATTGCAGGGTCAGTAATTCTTTGTACTGGAATCCAAGTGCCCGCTTGGCTTAAGGCCAAAGGTCTTGAGGTTGATTCTGTTGGGAGAGTGCTGACTTCTCAATCACTTCAGGCTCTTAATTGCCCACATGTATTTGCAGTTGGTGATTGTGGTGTTATCAAGGACCATAGTCGGCCGGCTTCAGGTGTCTGGGCGGTACGAGCTGCAAATCCTTTGGCTAAGAATCTGGAGAGATGTTCTAAAGCATTGAAACCTATTTTTTGGACACCTCAACGAACTGCACTTCAATTAATAGGAGGAGGTACGAGCAATTCCAAGAAAACTGTTGCGTGGGCTATGTGGTGTGGAATTTTAATTGGTCCAAATAATTTGCTTTGGCAGCTCAAGCAGTTAATTGATATCAGGTTTATGGCAAATTTTGGACTCGTTATAAAAATGAGTAAATTTAATACTCAAAATACAAAAAATATGGCTTGTAGGGGTTGTGCAGCTAAATTTCCCGCCCAACCTTTAAAAAAGGCCTTAAAGCGAGCAGATCTTTCATCTTTAGCAGATGCCCCAGAGGATGCTGCTTTTATTTCATCTGTGCCAACCGGAGGAAGTCTCTTTCAAAGTATTGATGGCTTTCCTGCAATAGTTAGTGATCCTTGGCTAAATGCGCGATTAACAACATTGCATGCTTGTTCAGATATTTGGGCAACAGGAGCTTCAGTGATTTCTGCTCAGTCTGTAGTTACTTTGCCAGATATTTCCGAGTCTCTTCAGCAAGAATTATTAGCTCAGAGCCTATTGGGAATAAAGTCTGTACTTGATGCTCAGGGAGCAAAGTTGCTGGGTGGTCATACTGTTGAATCAAGAAGTGATTCTCAAGATCCCTATAGCCTTGGTATTCAAATTGATCTCACTATTAATGGTCATCTTGTTGATGCCTCTAATCCTTGGCTAAAAGATGGTTTGCAATTAGGAGATGAATTACTTATTAGTAGAGGAATAGGCTCTGGAGTTATTTTTGCAGCAGCTATGGGTGGAAATGTTTGTCCAAAAGATATAGATAATGCGATTGGAGAGCTCAACAAAAGCCAACATATTCTTGTGGAATCAATTCTATTAATGCAGGGAAAGAAGCATTCATTCCCAATTGTTCATGCATGTACAGATATTACTGGATTTGGTTTGTTAGGGCATTTAGAAGAGATGCTTGTCGCTAGTAATATCAGGAGAAGGGAGAGAGGTTCCCCAAGGATTAAGATTGTTCTTCAAATTGAAAAAATCCCTTATCTCAATGGGGCTTTAGAACTTTTCAGAAAAGGCTATGCAAGTACTTTGGCTCCAGCAAATCGTAGAGCATTACGCTTATTAGAATCAAATCAAGATTCTATTGCTCAAGTTGAGTTGTCTCTGGGTTCAATTTCTAAGTCTAGTAAAGAATATATGGCAATACTTGAACTTCTTGTTGACCCTCAGACATGTGGACCATTGTTGATATCTTGCTCCCCTAAAATAGCATCAGAACTTGTCTCTAAAGGTCCCTGGAAAAGAATAGGTAATATTGAAAGGTATTAGTAACTTTAGATCATTAGTTGAATCTAAAGGGCCTAGCTAATTTGCTTTTGGCTCTTGTCAATTTCTTCAAATCTTAATCTATTTAATTCGGCACCTAACTCAGCACCAGGCAACCATCCTTGTTTAATTAGTTCTCTAGCAGTAACTGGAGACTTAACTAATCTCCAGTTACTCCACCACTGATACAAAGGATTTGCAAATGGAACCTCTTCACATATTGCAAGAGCAATTGAATCTTTATTCCAATTTGACTTTTCTATTTCCTGACACCATATAGAGGGTGACCATGATTGACACTCTTCTGTAGAGTTCGGGTCTGATAAAAAATGTTTAATTTTGATACTCTCATAAAGAGTATTCAATTGCTTTTTCGGCAATTGTAATCTTTTAGATAATGTTATAGGGTCTTTCGCTCCAGAGACTAATGCAGTAATAAGGCTTACTTTTAATTCAGATGCAGTTTGCAGTCTAATTTCCCATTTAGTATCGAATTGAAGGCCTATATCAAGTAGATAAAATGCATTCCAATTTTGTAAATTAGTTAGGGCTATCTTCCAGCTTTTTTCTTTAATTAATAATTCTAATTCTAACCTTAATCTGGTTGCTAGAGATGGAGGGGCAAGTCTTATATCATTTCCGTGAGACCAAGACCATGGCCAATTACTAATTGTTTTTTTGATTTGTTCAACTGCTTCAATGGTAAGTTGGAAGTTAAGCCTAGATGAATATCTAGCAGCTCTTATTATTCGTGTAGGATCATCGGCAACGCTTTTGTTATGGAGAAATTCAATTTCTTTTTTCTTAATTGATTCTTGTCCCCCAAAAGGGTCAATTAATTTCATCTCTGAAAGCTTTAGAGCAATTGAGTTAATTGTGAAGTCTCTGCGGAAGAGATCTTTTTTTATATTGCAATAGCTTATCGTGGGGTTATCACCCGGTGAATTGTAGTTTTCTTCTCTTGCACTTGCTAAATCGATAGAAATTTCGTCTATTTCCATTTCTACAGTTTTATAGGCAGAGTGGATAATAAACTTTGAGATTCTTTCTTTTCCCAACTCATTTCTTAATGCTTCCGCTAATTCAATTGCAGAACCTTCGACCAAAAGGTCAATATCTTTTGGTTTTAACTTATAATTATATAAATTGCCTATTAATTCATCCCTAACTGCTCCTCCGACTACAGCAATGTCTGTAATGCTTAATTTTCTTGCGAGAGTATAGATTTTTGACAATAGTTCTATTGGTAGGCCTGGGAATTCTATCGAATAGTTTTTGTTAGAAGATATTTCCATAATTTATAAATTTAGGTGATTTTTGCATTTTTCTGGGAAACAGCAACTGCGATTTAGTTGATTTGATATGGCTCGATAGGGGCAAGGCGAGGGTCAAGTATCTTTGGACCCATACCTTTGAATTTTACAGCGATTGATATTTTTTCCCCGCTTCCAAAAATATGAGTTATCTCACCTATGCCGAAACTATTGTGGGTCACCTTATCTCCTATTGACCAGCTTTTACCTGGAGCAGGACCGGAATGTTTTTTCCTTATTGAATTTTTGGCAGTAGTAAATGAGCTTTGAGAAGTTTTTTGATGAACATGATCACGGTCTATTCGAATTTGTCTATCAAGATTCTTTTCTCTTCTTAAAGATGTGCCTCCATTTAAGGGGATATCACCTTCTAAAAGTTCTGGTGGAATTTCTGAAAGAAATATTGAAGGTAAGGCTGGCTCGCGCATGCCGCCCCAAATTCTTCTTTCAGTGGCGTGAGAAAGAAATAGTCTTTCTTTGGCTCTAGTCAGGCCTACATAGCAAAGGCGTCTTTCTTCTTCAAGTGAAGCTGGATTATCAAGAGAGCGATAACTAGGAAACAGTCCTTGCTCCATACCAACAAGAGATACGACTGGGAATTCCAACCCTTTGCTGCTATGAAGTGTCATCAGAGTGACTCGGTTTGCTTGTGTATCTTTGCTATCGGCATCACTTGCTAAAGCTGCTGTTGCTAAAAACCCTTCGAGATCTGCTGTGTCATTCTCTTCCTGATATTGAAGAGCTGCATTGACTAGTTCTTGGAGATTACGTCGACGTTCTTCAGCTTCATCAGTCCCAATGGCTATTAATTCACTAATGTATCCGCTTTTTTCTAGAACTAGCTGAATCAAGTCAGAAGGCGCAGCCTTATTCAGGTTTGACCGTAAAAAATTAATCAATTCACAAAAGAGTAGAAGCCCTTTAGCAGATCTTCCTCCTAAGGAACGCACTGCTTCAGAATCACTAACTACATCCCATAGAGGAATACTTAATTGATTTGCTGCATCTGTAAGTCTACTAATTGTTGTTTTTCCTATTCCTCGTTTTGGAACATTCATGACTCTTAAAAGACTTACACTGTCAGATGGATTAATTAATAGGCGTAGGTAAGCCAAGATGTCTTTAATTTCTCTTCTGTCGTAAAACCTCAGCCCTCCAACGACAACATATGGGACTCCCCATCGAACTAATGATTCTTCAATTGTTCTTGATTGGGCATTAGTTCGATATAGGACTGCCATATCCTTCCAAGTTAAGGATGAATTGGAAGCTTCCAGAACCCTTAAACGATGAATAACTGCTTCTGCTTCTGCGATTTCATCATCACATTTAGTGACCTTGATTAAGTCTCCTTTACTACGTGTTGCTCTTAACACTTTATCTATTCTCTCTGTATTATTTGCAATTAATGAATTCGCAGCTTCGAGAATATTCGAAGTAGAGCGATAATTGTCTTCAAGCTTAACCATTGTGGAATTCACTTGATCTGGGGATTTATCGCCAAAATCTTCTTGAAAACCCATTAGAATTCTGAAATCTGCAGCTCTGAAGCTATAAATACTTTGATCAGCATCCCCTACAACAAAAACTGATCTTCCATCCCATTCATTAAAAATAGAAGGTTCCATCCCGTTTGTTACTAAAAGTTTAATTAATTCGTATTGAATACGATTGGTATCTTGGTATTCATCAATTAGCACATGGCTAAAACGACTATGCCAGTAGTTACGAACCTCTAAATTTTGTTTAAGTAATTGGACAGGAAGCAGAAGCAAGTCATCAAAATCCAAAGCATTATTTGCTGCTAATGCTTGGTGATATCTTCTATAAGCTTCTCCATTTAACTTGTCTCTATAACCCTCTGCATTCTTCTCTAGATCTCCAGGAAGAAGCCCTTGGTTTTTTGCATTGCTTATAGCCCATCTTACTTTCTTGGGTTCATAACGTTTAGGGTCTAATTGCATCTCTTGTGTAATTATTTCTTTCACAAGACTTTGAGCATCAGACTCGTCATAAATTGAAAATTGCTTGGTCCATGTAAGTCCTTCTTTGTCTTTGAATTTTTCTATGTCATATCGTAATAAGCGAGCAAAAAGTGCATGAAAAGTGCCAATCCAAAGTTCTTTAGTTATTTGTGTATATATCCTATTTCGCAATTCGCTTTGATCATATGAAGATAAAGTGCTCCATGGCTGACCAAATTGATTGGTTGCAAGATTTTTGGCTAGAAGCAGCTCAAGCCTTTCTTTCATTTCACGTGCAGCCTTATTTGTGAAGGTAACAGCTAAAATTTCTGCAGGATCAACTCCATAGTGGGATATTAAATGTGCTATTCGATGTGTTAATGCTTTAGTCTTTCCACTGCCAGCCCCGGCGACAACTAATAAAGGGCCAATATGGTGATCAACTGCCTGACATTGTGATTTATTTAGGCCTTCTAAAAATACTTTCGTAGGATTAAACATTATATATTAAGCTCATGAATCAGTAGCTTCTGTCTCTAGATTAGTTGAACTTTTGACGCTAAGCCCTAAGGGGTGAGAAGGGTCACATAAATCTTGGTAAGTTCCTGAAGCAGCAACTAAACCATCTTTAATTTCATAAATTTGATCACACTTTGCAAGAGTGTTTAGCCTATGTGCAATTACTACTGTTGTACATCGGCGCCCAATTATCTCAAGGTAGTTAATTACATCTGCTTCAGTTTTTTCGTCTAAGGAATTAGTTGCTTCGTCTAATATCAAGAATTTTGTTCTTCTATAAAAAGCGCGAGCTAGTGCCAGCCTCTGTCTCTGGCCTCCTGAAAAATTAACTCCATTTTCTCCTATACATGTATATAGTCCATGAGGCATTTCAGTTACAGCTTCATATAATTGTGCAGCAGATATTGCATCCCATACTTCATCAAGATCAATTTCTTCTTCAGGTTTGCCAAAGGCTATATTTTCTAAAATACTCGCGTCTAAAAGATTTATATTTTGGGGTACTTCGGAACAACACCTTTGCCAAGCAGAAATATCAGATTCTGCCAAAGGTATCCCATCTAATCTTAGTTGACCTGTGGTAGGTTCTAAATGAGCAAGTAATATACTAGATAATGTTGTTTTTCCACTTCCAGTAGGACCCATTAGGGCTATTCTGGACCCTACTGGAATATTTAATGATATTGAACGTAAGGATGCTTGCTCAGCTGCAGGATATCTATATCCAACTTTATACAATGATATTTCACGACGTGGAAAGATACCTTCCGGAGACAAACTTCCTTTTGGTAAAAAAGCTCTTTTTGCCTTTGGTAACTCTAAGTAATTCAAGGCAGAATCAATTTGTGGTAATGCACCTCTTATTTTTGTGATTGATCTAAATAGGTCTTGAAGAGGAGGAGTTAATTTAATAGCTGCAACTACAAATGTAGAGACAAATGGTATTAATGTAGTTGCAAGATCTAAAGAACCTTTTTGACTTGTATTTGAGATTAATGCAGTAGCAAAGATAAGGGTTATGGCTAGAGGCTCTATTACTAATCTGGGAATATCTGGTAGTAATCTCGATATCCATTCGAAGGACTTAGCCGATTGCCCTGCCTTGACAAATTTAGATTCAAAATAAGAGCCTGTTTGGGTTAAATGAATATGTCTAATAGAATAAAATATTTGATTTAACAATGAATTCGCAAGAACATCTAACCTTACTCTTTGTGTCGAAGCATGGCGGAGATATGGAACAACTAATGATGAAATTATCAGGAAAGCTGAGCCTAAAAGTAAAAGAAGCAATACCCCATTGAATCCAAGTGCAAATGTAAGTGCAACTGCTAGAAAAAAGATTATTATCGAACTAGAACTTATTAATAATATTGGATATATAATCTGATCAGATACTTTTTGAATATTGGTCATTATTTGGGCTGAGATTGCCGAGCTTTTGGCTGTTAAGAAGTATTCATATGGCTGACCAACAATAGTACCAAGTATGCGATCAGACATGTCCCTCCATACCTGAGCATTTAATCTTTCTTGAGTAATTCTTAGTATTAATTTTGTAGCCGAGGCTAACCAGCTAAGAATGATGAGAATTATTACTAACCAGAGAATTTGATTAGATGGGTCACCGCTAAAGACTTTTATTCCAGGTATCGAATCATTTAGGCTCCCTCCAGCTAGATTCCCTGCTAATCGCCCTGCAGTTGCAATAGTGGCCAGATCCACAATGCCATTGAATACTGCTAGCGGGAGAATTGCTATGAAAGATCGTAGACGTCTTCTGGGGATTACCCGAAGTAAACGTCTTAGTCTTTGCACCGTTTGGCCCTTTAGAAGAGGCACCCGTGAGGCTGGATAGTTATATCAATTTATGCCTTCAGGAGTGAGATTTGTTCTTTGAACAGCCAGTCTAGAAACCGATCACTATTGAATCCATGTGTAAACCAGTAGAAAGTGTTTTAAGCTTTTATATTCTATTTTTTTATGCTAATTTTTAAATTTTGAAAATTTCGAAAGTCTCTTTTGCATTGGTAGATCTGATTTTTTGTTGCCTTCCAACTTCAAACTCTTAAAAATGGATATGCTCAGTTGGATTGCAATTGTTATATCTTGTATAGTACAATCTTGGTCAAGGATTCTATCTAGCCTTTCGCTAAATGTAATTACTTTTTTAGAAACTAATACTCTTTTTAGGGTTAAGGTATTCTATTTTGATAATAATCAATGTTTTTATTTCTTTGCTCTATTAGGCTGTTAATTAAAACCTCTATACTTTGCAATTCTAATTGCTCTTTTAGTTTTGAGCTTATTCTTTGAGGCTTAATTTGAAGTTTTTTTGAGATAGTATTTATTTCTTTTTGGAGTCTATCTCTATATTCACTAAGCAATTGAATTGATTCGTTTATCTCTTGAAGTGTTGCGTTTGCCATTGATCTAACTGTTTCTAGTTATATCTTTACAGATTATATATACCGCTTTCTAGGGAGGGTTTACTTTTTAGTAATAGGGAAATCAAATCCGTTTGCCCTGCCAAGAGGATTCTTTCTTTATCAAATTTCAGAGAGAACCTTTTGGGTATGAATCTAGGACCTTTGGCAAAACTTCGGTTACGAACCGTTGCGGACTAATCTTTCGTAGACATGGAGAGTAAAGACAAGAAGTAGGTTGTTATGCGGTGCCATTCCTTACGAGTGAGTAGCACTTAAATCACATCCCTGATTCGGCAGTCCCGACCTCCCAATGCTAGACGCATTTTCACGTGCAGTAGTTAGCGCTGATGCCAAAGGTGCTCCCATTGGGACTGAGGATTTGGCGGCACTTCGTCAATATGTAGCTGACGCTAATAAGCGTATAGATGCGACTCTTGCGATTACGCAGAATGTCTCTTGTATCGCGGCAGATGCAGTTGCAGGTATGGTTTGTGAGAATACTGGCATGACCCAGCCAGGTGGCAACTGCTACCCCACCAGGAGAATGGCAGCTTGTCTAAGAGATGGTGAGATTATCTTGAGGTACGTAAGTTATGCCCTGCTTGCAGGTGATGCTTCAGTACTTGATGATAGATGCCTAAATGGGTTGAAGGAGACTTACCTTGCATTAGGAGTGCCTCTCTCAAATGCAATACGTTCTGTAGAAATCATGAAGGTTGCCACAGTGGCAATTATGACTGAGACCAACACGGGACGAAAAATGTTTGAGGGGATTAATTCAGGCTCAGGTGCCCAGTGCAAGGAGATAGCTGCAGAAGCAGCCTCCTATTTTGATCGAGTAATTAGCGCTCTTAGCTAATTTATTCGTTCTTATCTCTGAAAATTATTCTTCCTTTGAGGGGAAGTTCAAAATGAAATCTGCAGTCACTACAGTGCTGACCGCCGCTGATTCAGCTGGTCGCTTTCCAAGCATTAGTGATATTGAAGCTGTAAAGGGCTCTTTGGATCGCGCACATGCTCGAATGGAAGCCGCTGAAAAACTAGCAGCAGGAATAGATAAAGTTACTGCTGATGCAGTAGATGCTGTATATGGTAAGGGTTCTTATCAGCAGACAAACAAGGACAAATGTGCGCGTGATATTCATCATTATCTGCGTCTAATCAATTATTGCTTGGTTACTGGTGGTACTGGCCCACTTGATGAATGGGGTATTGCAGGGATGAGGGAAGTAATACGAGTTCAAGTGCTTCCTACTGCAGCGTATATCGAAGCTTTTTCTCATATACGCGATAGAGTCTGTGTCCCTAGGGATATGAGTCAGCAAGCAGCAGCTGAATTTAAAGGGTTACTTGACTATTTAATAAATGCCCTAGCTTAAATTGTTCGATAAAACATATAATTTATATTCCTTTCCGATCTTTTCAGTGTTAAATTAACAGATGGCACTAGAAGAAGATAAACCATCCTTAGAAAGTTTGTTGGATGATTTCTCTCATCCTAATCCTAATATTTATAAGAAAGCATATATAGATTTGATTGAATATTGGCCTGTGGTTGCAATGCAGAAATTACTGATGAATTTATCAGTGAAAGAAATGGAAGTTAGGAGAAGGTCTGTACAAGCTTTGGGCTACTTTGGTAATGATGCAATATTTCCAGTGGCTAAATTGTTTTTGTCAAGTGAAAATATAGTTCTAAGAACTAGTTGCTTGAAAGTTCTTGTTCAAATTGTTTCTAAGGAGAGATATAGCATCTTGCCAAATGAGTTAATTGAGGTGATTAACTTATCAATAATAGATGACAATGTACAGATCACGTTGGCTGTGATTTCTCTTTTAAGACAATTAGAGAAGAAAGGCTTACCTCAACTGATTAAGTTGTCTAGGGATCGAAATATTTTACGAGCCAAGGCTTCTATTACAGCTCTTGGAGAAATAGATGATCCTTCTGCTAAAAACTGTTTAATGGAATTAAAGGAAGACACTTCCTTAGATATTCTTATAAGAGAAAGTGTAATTTCTTCCTTGGAATTTTTTCAAAATAGCCATCAAAATTAGCACCCATCATCAATTAATAAACCCTTCTCAATTAGATGATTTACTTTTTATTTGAGATATTGCAAGGTTTAAAATTTTCAATACTTTCTGGTCTTTTTCTTTTGATAAAGCATTTTGCAAAGGATCTATTATTTCTTCTGCTTTTGATTTCATTAGAGATAAAGCAGCCTTTGACCTCACTTCACTATTTTCATCACTTAGTTTTCTTATTAGTAGAGGATTTACCCAATATGGATCGTCAAGATTTCCAAGTAATGAGGTAGCTGCAATTCTCACCTCATTTGAAGAATCATATAAAGCTCTTAGGACTAAATGTTTTGCTATTTTATCTTCTAAAGTCTTAATTTGTTCACCAAGAGAAGATATGGCTGCAGCTCTAATTAAGTCATTGTTTGATTCTGCAGCTTTTCTAAGTGCTTCAGGTGCCTCTGCCCCAATAAATGATAGACCCCATGTCGCGAGTCCACATTGCATTGCCGAACTGCTCTGATCTGTTAGGACTTTGAGTAAATGTTCTACTGCTTCTTCCCCGAAAATTGCCATTGCCCCAACAGCAGAACATTGGACAACAGTGTCTTCATCCGTAAGAAGTGCTTGTAAAAGAGCTGGCAAAGCACTTGAATCTCCTACTAATTTGAGTGCTTTTGCTGATGCTCTTCTTACTGTCAGATTGGGATGGTAAAGGAGAGCATTAACAAGTGCTGGGATAGCTGCCTTGCCTATTACTCCAAGGCTTTCCGCAAATGTACGTCTTAGAAGGCCTCTTTGATCTCCTAGTCCTGCAATGATTAATTCTATTTTTTTACTATCAGCTTGTGGTATTTGACCCATTCGAAGTTGAAGGGTTAGCTCCCTTGACAGTTCTGAAGCTTCCTCTTTCGTAAGCTTGATTTCTGTTTTATAGATTGATTGTCCAGTGTTTTTTTGCAAGTAAGATTCTGCTTATGTATCCAGATTATCTAGTAAATGGAAATTTTTTGATGATATGGTGTTTCCAGGAAGAAAAAATATACAATTTTTTCAAATTTATAATAGAGAATTTTTTTATATCTACTATCATAAAAATATGAGCTAATAAACTTCAATAATCCTATTCGCTTATTAATTTGCTAGAGTATTTTTTAGCTTCAAAATACTTGCCTTTACGAAGTGCAGAAAAGTAAGTTTGATAACCTACCTTGCCTTACGAAGGAGGAGGCATTCAATATTTTATCGACCCCTATAGAAAAACTTAACTTGGCTAGTGATTATTATAAAGCAGTTTTTCATTTGAATAAATATCCAGGCGCAGACACTGAGAAGGTACTTAGAAAATTAATTGAATCGGATGCTAACGCTCAACCTCTTCTTATTGCAAAGAGAAAGGCTGTTGAAGTCTTGGCGCGTCTGAAATGTTTTAATGCAATACCTTCAATAGGTCTTTGCCTTGAAGACAGTGATCCATATTTAGTTGAAAATGCAGCTTGGGCATTATGTGAACTTGGCTGTAAAGATAATTTATTAATAAAGAAAATTGCTGAGTTATTAGATGACCCAATGCAAAATCGAAGAGTATTAATACAGTCGCTTGCAGGATTGGGTGCTCTATCAGAAGTGTCCAAGATTAAATTATTTTTAGAAGATGATAGTTACTCACCTGGTATTTGTGGAGCTTCTATTGCTGCAATAAAAAAACTATCCGGGGAATCTATTCAAACGTACAAGTTAGAAAATTTTCTTGCACTTAATAATCAGAATGATAGGCAATGTGCAGTTCTAGATGTTATTCAAGCGGATGAAATAAAATTACTCCCTGCGGTCTTAAAATCTCCAGTTTCTCCTGCTTTTAGGCTTAAAGCTATAGACATTTTATGGCAAGAGAAAAGGAAGCTTAATGGATATGATTTGATTGATCTAATTGACTCTACTATCAAAGATGATCCAAATAATTTAGATCTTAAGGACGACTTGGATCAGGTTAAGACTGAAAGACAATTAATTGAAGAATTATTTGCCACGGATTTTAAACGTGCTTATATTGCTTTGCGTACACTTCTTTCAAGAGAAGTTATTAATATTTGGCCTCCTTTGGTTGCTTATCTAAATAGAATTAAAAGAGATTATGGCGCACTTTATTTCTTTATGATTCTTTTCAGATCTGTTAAAGGGTGGGAACAACCTGCATTAAAAGAAATAAAGTTGATTGCATTTTCGTGCTTGAGTAAGAGTTGGCCAGATTATATTAAATTTAAACCTGCTGCAATTTTAACATTAATGCAATTATACCCAAGCAGTTGCTATAGCCATATTGGGACTTGGCTAACACATTCTCATACCCCTTTTTGGGTAACTCGATATTCAGCCTTAATTGGATTAGAAGCTTGGCTAAAAGACGATCAATGTCATTATCTCTTGAGGGATCTTAAATATTTAGATCAAGACCCGCATCGCTTTGTAAGAAGCAAAGCTAAAAGTATTCAAGCTATTTACACTTAAATCTAGAATTTAAGATTCTATAAATATATCTTTTAGGTTATTCTAAACCATTTTAGATTAATATGATTTCCAAAAGAATTAATTTTTTTAAATCTAAGGGGGCCATTCTTTGAACCCCAAATCTTTTTATGTGTATTGATTTCATAGCCTTCATCAAGACTGATCCACTCTTTTGAGTTAACTTCGACATTACTAACCAGGTAGGTTTTTTTTCTGCTATGAGATATAAGACATTTTTGACCAGTTTCTACATTGCCAGAGTACTTTCCTGGTTTAACTTCTTTGAATTTCATTGTGCAACCCTTCCTCATAATAGGATTTTTAGTTTGAAGCTCAATTAGTAATTCGGGTAGGAATCCCGCCCCAGCAATTCTTGTTGAAATTGGTACGCAATAATTTTCAACTAAAAATAATCCATTGCTCTCGATGATTTTGTGCAATGCTTGTCGGTAAGGTGACCAGGGAGCAAAGTCATAACTTTGCTCTGAATAAAACCAAGGACCGTTAAGAATTGACCTTTCTAAAGGTCTAAAATAAATATTAATATGAGCAAAATCTTTAGGGTTTTTTTGTGACTGTTCTAAATTAGAGAAGTGACCTGAAATAGTTTTAGCAAACAAAAGGAGGCTTTCTCTATTGAGCACTTTGCTTTTATGCCTCATCATTTTTTTGTAAAATTCTCATTTCCGAGGCAAATGAAGTTTGTAATACGCCTAAACTTTTAGCTGTGTAAATAACAGACGAACGACAACGCACATTGTCCGAGATAAACCAAATCCTTTCTATACTCAAAGTATTTAAATATTTTGTCTTTAGTATAAATGTTCCATCATTTAGGAAAGAGTAATTTGATACAGATTCGATAGCCTCGCTATATCCAATACTTCTTAACATGACTCCTTCTTTTTCTGATGAAGGAATTGGTATTAAAAGGCAAGATCCCGATTTGTTTTCTATTTCTTCCTCTTCATCCCAGTCGCTTTGTGCTTCCCATTGCATCATGAAGGGCGAGATAAAATAACTATTAAGTTTTCGTTGAGAATTTAAAAGATCTAAGACTCTTGAGTCATTATTGTCCAAGATTTTAATTTGGATTCTGCTAATAATTTGTTCAAACTGTTGAAATGTTAAGGAGTGACCACTTCTCATCGATTTCCATTGACCTTCGCATTGAGAAATAAATTTCTCAATTTTCATCGAGATTTTTATTGAATTGCTCATCTTCTAGATTTTCTTGAGTGCTATTCGCTTTTTGAATCATTCTTACCATTGAATCAACCATCATTGACATAGCCATTGGCACTTTTTTACCTGAAGGGGTATTTGAAGATTGATCGCCAGGCTTTTCATCTGAAGAAGGACGAAGCTGGGACATGGATTTTGGGATTGAGAGGTTTGCAGGTTTGAAGTCTTTATAAATGGTCCATTTAGTATTGAATGAACCAATCTTAATTCTCTTTAATTTCTAGCATGCTGAGATACTTAGGTTGTGAAATTCAACTTTGCATTAGTTTTCATAAGCGATGGCTTTAGATGGCGAAGTATTTTCTGTACCAAGAGGCAAAGCGTTGAACTCCTACCTCGATTGGAGTAGAAGGCCGAAAGTCTATCCATTCCTCTAGTGCTTTTGTGTCTGCAGCAGTGGCTATGACATCTCCAGGTTGAATAGGTTGAAAATCTTTGATGGCTTTTTGGCCTAAAGCTTCTTCAAGAACTTCTATAAACCTTAGAAGTTCTGTTGGCTTGCTATTCCCAATGTTAAAAATTCGGTGAGGCGCAGCTGCAGTCGCAGGATCTGGGTTCATGAAATCAAAATTCGAATTTGGTGTGGCTGGTTTTTGGCAGCATCTAATTAAACCTTCAGTGATATCACTTATATAAGTAAAATCACGCTGCATTTGTCCATGATTAAAAACCTTAATTGGCATTTTTTTTAGAATTGCCTTGGCGAATATCATTGGAGCCATGTCTGGGCGTCCCCATGGTCCATAGACGGTAAAAAAACGCAACCCTGTTGCTGGCAGACCATATAGATGGCTATACGCATGGGCCATAAGCTCATTTGATTTTTTCGTTGCTGCATAAAGGCTGACAGGGTGATTTACTAATTGCTTTTCATTAAATGGGAGATTACGATTGCCTCCGTAGACTGAACTGCTAGAGGCATATAACAGATTTTCTATTTCATATTTACGACAGCCCTCTAAAATATTTCCAAATCCAACCAAGTTGCTATTTATATAAGCTAAAGGATTTTCTAGTGAGTATCTAACCCCTGCTTGAGCAGCTAGATTGACTACAATTTTAGGCTTTTCTCGAGCAAATACCTCTAACAACTTTTTATTGTCTTCAATATCTATTTGTTTGAATTGCCACTCTCCTGTTGAATCTATGGATGATTTTTCGATTTCTTTTAGACGAGCTAGCTTTAATGAAGGTGAATAATAACTATTAAGATTATCAATCCCAATTACTCTTTTACCATTTTTTAGTAAATGTTCAATAAATGCAGCTCCAATAAAGCCAGCAGCCCCTGTCACTAAAACTGTTTCTTGTCTTGCCATAGATAGTTATTGTTGTATTTGAGAAAGAATGGATGTTGTGCAACAAATAGAGGAAAGAAGCATTTTTTTACTTATGGGTTTGCTTCATTTAGTTGTTTTTCTCTGAGGTCAATTGCTTTCAACTCTTTTTCCTTAAGTTCTTTTTCTTCAGCATAGATCTTTTTGGCATTATCAGGAATAATTATTTTATCTAATTCTTTACCTGTTAAGTTTTTGAGTAATTGACTTTTTCCACTAGCCGAAGCAGGAGTAGTCTTTCTTTGATGAATAGCATTGTCACTAGTAGCAAAGCTCCTGGTAAATAAAGCAGTATTTATGAAGCTCGATGTCGTACTTCCACAAGGTGAGTTCCAGCATCGTTGAAATGGGACAGTATATAGACCAAATACTTCTTGGTATTCTAAAGAGTCAACAAGAGAGTCAATTTGAGCATTAAACCCTTGCTGATGTATTAATTCAATATTTTGAATGATTTCATTCTGGTCAAGAGGTGGTCTGCCTAAAAGATGCTTGAAACTAAGCTCGATACAACGTTGCTGATTAACACTTTCAAAATAGTGTTTTTTATAAAATTCTGATTTTGCTAGCGATCTAATGAATTCACGGATAGGTATATCACCATTTCTTAGCCTGCGCTCTAGTTCTTTTGGCCGTTCACTTTCCATAGGCATAAAGTTCCCATAAACCTGCCTATATGATGCCTGAATAGCCATATCCAATGAATCATCATCATTTGGAACATACTTATCAAAGATAAATGAATCTATCTTATTTTTTTCAAATTTAACCCCAATTGTGGGACATGACTCTAGGTATCTTTCACGTTTAAATGCACTTATTACCTGATTATTTTCTATGTTTGCACCTAAGCCAGGGCTCATTCTTGAGTTAATAGTAAAGATATCTGGCTGCCCTGGCATGCAACCTCCTTTGGAATGCAGGATATAGCTAGTTTTATTGCTTCCAGAGATCCTTGTCTTGTCATAGGTTATGGGCGAATTAGTGATGCTACGAGCGCCGAAGTAAAGAGCATCAACTGGAATAGAGTTCATATGAAAAGTTTTTAAAGAACGAATCAATTCAAATGTTCACCAAAATCAATTCTATAACAATATTCACTCTTCAATAAAGCTGATAAGATTTAAGAAGTTTCGTGATTTTGCTTATCCATCAAGTTCCGCGAACATGAGAGTTTCTATTTTTGTTTTTGTTTCTTCTTTAAAACGTTTGATATTTACCTTTTCTAGAACTAATATTGCAGATATCATGATAAGAATTTCTAGAGAGAACACAAAAGAAAATGCAATAAATGTATTATTTTCTCCACCAATTGATCGTCCTAAATCTAACAAGCCCCCTCCAAATACTTTTCCCATTGCTCTAGATAGTGCTTGTGCAAGTCCCCAGACCCCAACAAATGTTCCAGCGGCTTCAGGAAGTGTTAGGTCTAGCATGAGGGAAAGTGCACTATTAGTTGCTAACCCTGCTGCAACTCCAAATATAACCAAAACTCCAAATAGACTATTTTCACTGCCTGTTAGTCCACTAATAATTAAAAAGAGAAGAGAGCAAGTTATCATCCAACAACCAACTCGTGCGGTTGCAAGCTTCCCTAATCTGGGCGTGACCCAAAGTCCCCCTAACAAAAGGCCAAATAGTGTTCCGCCACCCCAAAATGCATTTAGAAGAGTTGTTTGCGAAATCGGCAAATTAAAAACCTCTGCGCCATAGCTTTCAAGGATAGGATCTTGAAGAAAAAGACCTAATGTATATAAAACAAGAAAACCAAAGAAAATAATAATTTGTCGACTAGAAGTAATTAGTCTCCATGATTTTTTTAATCCTATTTCTTTACTATAGCTTCCTTCTTCACTGTTTGTACTGTGATTTTTAGGCTCAATTCCCCAGCAAGCAAATATTGATATAGCCATTACGATTCCTCCTACCCAAATCATAAACTTTTGCAGTGCAGGTTCTAACAATGAAGGTTCACTAACACCATCTAGACCTTTAGTGGTAATCGAGATTGCAATTGCACCAACAATTATTCCAATTGTGAGCATGCACCAAATCACTCCAACTGCTTTTGGCCTTTCTTGTTCCGTTGTTAAGTCAATTACTAGTGCAAGATAAGGAGTTGTCGCCATTGATATCGCTAGACCATATAAAGAGAACAATAGGCAAAGAGCTAAGGCACATATGCTGATTGGTAGCCATTCTCCTTCACGTAAGGCCTGCTCAGTTTGAAAAATCAAAGGGATAGAAAGCACTGCCATGGTGCAGAATCCAGCCGAACCAAGCCAGATATAGGGAGTTCTCTTTTTTCCTCGAATAGGCCAGCTGTCTGAGATATTGCCAAAAAGGACTCTGGATGGAGCCATAAGTTGCTCGAAGGCTAAACCTCCCCCAACCAGAATTGCTGGAAAGGCAAGTTCGGAAATCATTATTCGATTTAACATGCCAGCAAAAATCACGGCTAGGCAACCCAAACAGCCTTGAAATAAACTCAGCCTTGCCAATGTTAGAGGATGTAAATTAGTAATTCTTGTCGAAGAAGTTTTATTCTGGGCAGTGTTTTGCATTAGTAAAAAATTGATAGGTCAAAGTGTCTTAATGTTAATAATTAGTGTTTCAGGAATAGATCTCTCGATACTATTAACATTATTACTTGTGAGCACATATTTTAGGGAAATTATTGATAATATTGAATATATTCAGGAGTTAATAATTGCCAATTGCTTTATTCCTTGCGTTCAAATACCTGGAGCTTACAATAGTTTTTTGGACTTAAAGAGGTAATCATTTAAGGGCAAACACAATCAGTAGATAGATTTTGTTGAAATCAAGACAAGGCTTTTTGTATTTGACGCTAGATTGGATGATCTTAGTAGTTGAGATAAGCTCATTTACTAGGCATGTTAATTCAAGTAAAAGAATTCCTCGGAAATAGCAAAATGCTAAATTAAGATTAATATTTGCATTGAGGTATGAGTGAAGATCTAAGGCTTCAAATTAAACAAATATTGACTTCTTGTTTTTACAAATGAATTCAAGAAGTCCTAACGTCAAGATATTTCAATTGCTTTTTATCTTTCAGATTTAATTTTGCAGAGGTTCCCCTTAAGTGATTCTTTTTATTATTTGTCAAACTTGAGAAGCCTTAATCTGAAATGCGCGACTTCTTTTGCTTTCTTAGGGTTCTTTATTGCGAAGGGATGGTCTTTAATTTCTTCTAAGATTATGTTTATTTTTTCTTCTATATTTCTCTGCCTTTGATTTTCTGTAGAGGAATAATTTTTCCAAGCATCATCAAATGCCATAGCAAAACTATCGGCATTGCAATAGAAGCCACTATTGCCTTGACCAATCCCTTGAAAAGACAAGATTGTTCACCCTCCTTGATATCTAAATTGATCCACAAATATTTAAGGTCAATCTATCTGCTTTCTATGCTTTTTTCTTTTTTATTAAATTTTCTAATGTTTTGAAGGTATTGAATTTGGGGAAAGGAATGGTGCCAGGACCCAGATTTGAACTGGGGACACGGCGATTTTCAGTCGCCTGCTCTACCAACTGAGCTATCCCGGCTTTTAGTCTGTGCAAATGCTCAGGCCTTTGAAATATTAAAACACAGAGAGAGCAAAGCCTATTTTTGCCCAGTTTTGTATTTTGCTTTAAATCAATGCCCTTTTATACGTTGGAGCTACAAGCTTTGTGCTGGTAAGGCTTTTTCAATTTCTTTTTTGCCTGAGGAATTCTTAAGGGGTCTTAAGCATCTCAACTAAGGTTCTATGGGCATCTGCACTATCAATAAGGGTGTGATTAAAGGGAATTTCTATTATCTCTTCATCTACTTCTAATTTCATCTCAACAGGGGTTAACTCAATCATTTTTGCTTGATTGGGTTGGAGAATACCCCCGTAACGTGTCGCAAATGAAATCAATGCATCTTTGTGGTCCTTATTCATATGGTTGCAGATCCTTGAAGCTATAGAAGGAGTTAATGGCTCGATTTTCATGCAAATTGAAATTGAATTCAGAAATAATAGATTCTAATGGTAGCTCCAATTTTATTAATTCGTATTTTAGGGCCCTATTTCGCATTGGATAATTAAAAGCTAATGTATCCTTGGGAAGGATAAATGCCCTTAGATTAATACTTATGCAGAAGATTTTATATGTTTTGCTAATGCGAAATATTCTTTTTTGAAAGCCATTTCTTTTTTGTTTTGGAAATGGCGTTTAATGCAAGCTGAGCTAATCCTTTGGCTGGAAGGGTTCTGGCACTTTTGATTTGCAAACCTGTAACCCTTTCTCTTATCTTTCTTAATTGCGGATTTATTGCTTCATATCCGATGCTGATAATATGCTTAGGACTAGGTATGCCTTTTAAAACTAATTTTTGCCATACTTGTTTCTCTACTCTTGCAATATTTTCAAAAATTGCATGTATATATAGTGAATCACTAATGGGTCTTGTAACTATTACTTCTTTGAGATTTTTATCGATAATAGAGAATTGCTGACCCCCTAAACTAATTTCTTTTAGTATGAGGCCACTTTCTAATTCTGGATTTATTTGCCTACTTAATTCTCTTAGGTTTTCTTGCATAAAAACATTTTTTAATAGAGAGGTTGCCACACTTGAGGATGCTTCGTAGTAAAAAAAATTCTCTAAGCTATAACCTTCATCATCAATTCCTTTATCTGCATGTTGAATCAACTTTGTAATAACTAGTCTGTTCCCTAAAAAAGTAACTCCACAGTCCTTTTTTTGATCTGAAGCTAATATTGTTGCTTTTGCAGCAGAGGTTCCGGAAATTATTTTTAACTCATTTGGTATTTGGAGAATTCTTGCAAGTGATGGATCAATAGTTGAGAGAATCTTCCCACTTTCAACTACTAAAGGTAAAGCTTGCTCAAATTGAAGTTTCTCATAAATGCTTGGCCATGAACGTTTTTTGGGGTTCCATCCTAATCTGATTTGGTTACTCTCCTCCCCCCATTTCCATTCTCCGGTTAGCCAGCCTGTGACCCAGTCAGATTCATACCTTAGTAAAATATTGGATCCATATATGTTAACTAAGTAGCAAGCACTGTTTACAGCAAATGCCATTTTTGAAGTCCTACTTGCTTCTAATAAGGATTGATTGATTGGCTCTTCATTGTTTGGTGACCAACTTAACCCTTTTAGAGAATTGCCTAGTGGCTCCCCTTTCTGATTACATGCAATAAGAACCTCAGAGGTATCATTAACTGCACATGCTTTTAAATAGGGTTTTAGTTCCTTAGGTATTGTACGAATAAGCTTTGTTAAATATGCTCCTAAAGTCTCTACTCGTTCCGGACAAGTTACTCCTTCACTATGAAGTAATACCCCTGATGTGTTCATTACAGCTATACGAATTCCACTAGGGCAAAGTTCTATCCCTAGACCTAAACTAGAGGTCTTCATTGACAAGATGATTTGTTTATTTAATTAAAAGATTTTTAGTTTTGTCTCGAAGCTCATTTGCTTTTTCAGTTACTTCCTCCCAAGGAAGATCAAGATCATTTCGACCAAAATGTCCATAGGCAGCAGTATCTCTATAAAAACGGCCACCTCTTTCGGAAGGAAGGTCTCGTAATTTGAATTTTTGAATAATTGCTCCAGGACGTAAATCAAAATTTGTCTTAACCATTTCTGTGAGTTGACTGTCTGTTAACTTTCCAGTCCCAAAGCTCTCGACAAGTATTGATACTGGTTTAGAGATCCCAATTGCGTAGCTGAGCTGGACTTCTGCTCTCTGTGCGAGATTTGCTGCTACTAGGCATTTGGCAACATACCTGGCGGCGTATGCTGCAGATCGATCCACTTTTGTTGGGTCTTTACCTGAGAAAGCTCCTCCACCATGTCTTGCATAACCACCATATGTATCGACGATAATTTTTCTGCCAGTTAGACCTGCATCTCCTTGCGGTCCTCCAACAACAAATTTTCCTGTCGGATTAACTAAAAATCGGGTTTCTTCTTTGCTTGGTTTTAATGGCAGATCACTTGTCGCAGGAAGTACAACATGGGCCCAAAGATCTTGTGTGATTTGATTCCTAATTTCTTCTTCATTCTCAATTCCTTTAACAATAGATGTGTGCTGAGTGGAGATTAAAATCGTATCAATCTTTACCGGTAAATTGTTTTCATAAATAACACTAACTTGGGTTTTTCCATCTGGAAGGAGGTAATTCAATAACTTCTCATGTCGCACTTTTGCAAGCTGTCTTGATAGACGATGAGCCAAGCTAATGGGCAGAGGCATGAGCTCTGGAGTTTCATCACAGGCATAGCCAAACATTATCCCTTGGTCACCTGCCCCTACCTTGTCTAGAGGGTCTCCTTCATGATCATCTGCTTCATTGACCCCCATCGCAATATCAGGCGATTGTTGATCGAGTGCTACCAAAACAGCACAACTATTTGCATCAAACCCCCCTGCCTTAGCGTCGCTATAACCAATTTCGCTAATCACATTCCTTGCAAGTTTTATGAAATCCACTTTCGCTTTTGAACTTACTTCGCCTGTAAGTAGGCATAACCCAGTATTGACAACGGTTTCACATGCAACTCGGCTTTCTGGATCAAGAGTGAGCAGCGCATCCAAAACAGCATCACTCACTTGATCGCAAATTTTGTCTGGGTGCCCTTCTGTGACGGACTCAGATGTAAATACGTAACTACTCATAGGGCCTGTATTTTGGGTGTTACTTTAGGATTTCATTGAATAGTAAGTTCATCCCAATTGTGAATGAGATATTGGTGTTGATTGAGTTTAGGCTTTTGTATCCATCCCCCCGTGTACCCAATAACTAAGCCAATACCTGATTGGCGAGCCATTCGAAGGTCTGAATCTGCATCTCCAATAAGTGCGCATTCGGATGGATCTAGCTCAAGAAGTTTACAAAGTAGTTTTACTGCTGTTGGAGAAGGTTTGGCTGGTTGATGGTCTGCACTCCAGATATTGGCAAACAAGCTGATTAAATTATTCTGTGAAAGGAAGTTTTCAATTCCTACTTTGGTGTCATTACTAATTAATGCGCTACAAATAGCATTCCCTTTTAGCTCCTTTAGGAAGTTTATAGCCCCTGGAAGAATAGTTCTCTTTTTTGCATAATTATTTTTTCCTCCATCTAGAACATCCACCATTTGAAAAATAGAGCTAGAAAGATCTATTGCTTGTGGCCATGTCTCTCCAATGAGGCACAAAATTGTTGCTGTTGAAATTAAGTTATGCTCTCTGGAAGCAATAGCAATTGTCCCATTAGGATTCACTCCTTTTTCTGTTAGTCCATAAGCTTTAGTAAGTAAGTTTTCTAGATCTTTTATCGCAGTTAAACTATGCCCATTTTTCAGTAGAAGTTTGGAGGCTTCTTGAATTCTTAATTGTGCAAGATTAAAAAGATGAGATTCACTGTTAGAAAGGGTGCCATCTTTATCAAACAGCACCCCTTTAACTGCACCAATGGCTTCACCTCTTAGTAGGAGCGTGCCCATTGGCTTATTTACTCAAATAGACATCGAAACTATTGGATCTTCCCCTTCCTCAGCCTGTTCAAGAAGCATTTGCTTATAGCGAGCAGCCATTTCTTCGGCCTTATCAAAAACTTTTTGTGGATCTGTCAGCATGTCACCTGGCTCAGGCTCCAGTGCTTTAGTTGACAAGGAAATTCGACCTCTCTCAGCATCTAAATCAATAATCATCACTTTCATTTGATCATTGACATTAAGAACTGAATGTGGAGTCTCAATATGTTCATGACTAATTTCTGAAATGTGTAAGAGTCCACTGACTCCACCAATGTCAATAAATGCTCCATAGGGTTTGATTCCTCTTACTGCTCCTATTACAACTTCACCTACTTCGAGACGATTCATTTTTCTTTCAACTAGTGCGCGTCTATGACTTAAAACAAGGCGGTTACGTTCTTCATCTACTTCGAGGAATTTAAGAGGTAAGAAGTCTGCGACTAAGTCTTCTTTTGCTTTGCGAGTGCTGATGTGGGAACCAGGGATGAAGCCTCTAAGCCCTTCCACTCGGACTAATGCACCACCACGGTTAGTGGCAAAAACTTCTGAATAGATAGTTGCATCTTCTTTTTGCAATTGCCGAACTCTTTCCCATGCCCTTTGGTATTCAATTCGTCTAATTGAAAGCGAAAGTTGTCCATCTTCATTTTCTTCACTCATGATGAAAAATTGTCGTACTTCTGTTGGTTGGAGTACGTCGCTTAATCCTTCTACGCGATTTATAGAGACTTCTTGCATAGGCATAAAAGCCGCTGTCTTGGCACCTATATCAATCATTGCCCCTTTTGATTCAAGGGCAAAAACTGTTCCGTTTACTATGTCACCTGGTTTGAAGTTGTAATCATATTTGCTGAGTAGTGAAGCAAATTCGTCAATAGTGAAGCCTGCCCCATCAAGATCCTTTTTGTTGACTCTGCTACTGGGATCATCAGCCGTAGGTACATCATCGGGGATATCAGTTTCTTCTACTTGAATTTCTGTATTTGTGTTATCAGAACTTTCAGCAACAGCATTCTGATTTTGCTCATCAATTGTTTTTGAGCTTGATTCTTCTACAGGCTCAGTTGCATTAACAGACATGTTGGATTAGCGGTCTGCCCTTAGGCAGTATGAAAGGGTTCCGAATGGCCCGCTTACTAAACGGAATTAATCTGCCACTCTACAGATGCATCACCCCAATTAGATAATGGTTGCTAATTGCTCTTTGCCTGACTTAAAGGTTTCTAGAGTTGCAACGAAATCATTAATGCCATGAAACTGTCTATAAACCGAAGCAAAACGGACATAGGCAACTTCGCTAACGACTTTTAAGTGCTCAAGAACAATTTCTCCTATTTCAGAACTGTTGACCTCTCTTGCATTACGTTGTTGGAGCTTAACTTCCAATTCATCAGCGATTAATTCGATTTTGTTGGGCTGAATCGAAGTCTTTTCACAAGCCTTACTAATGCCATTTATAAGCTTGCTGCGGTTAAATGTTTCTTTATTGCCGTTTCGCTTGAGAACTGTTATTGGAACAGTTTCTACTCTTTCATAAGTAGTGAAGCGGAAATCACAGTTTAAACATTCTCTCCGTCTTCTCACACTCCTGCCTGAATCGGCAGACCGAGATTCCAGGACTCTGCTATCTGTATTTTGGCATTGGGGGCATTGCATATTGCCCTATCAGTTCAATGGTATTTAAGATCACTTTATACATTGATTAGTATTCTGAAAAGGGTTTTAGTTATTTATCTATTTCAGAAACAACTTATTAGCAATTTTTTCCTAAGACTAAGAGGAGCAGTTTTCACTTCAAAGCAGAATTCTTTTAGGTAAAAAAAAAGCCCTGCTTAAGCAGGGCTTTTTCCTATTTCTTGTATTTAGGTGGGTCGCGAAAGGCGACACAGAAGAACAGGGTGACAAGCGCTAAGGCTGTGACGAGGGTGTAAGTAAAGGCTTCCATAGAATTCAGTTAGGTATAAGAACTTGTGAATGCCCTGAGATTAGGCGCGTCCAGGAACGCGTCGGGTGGATTCGTCTCCAAGTTTCTTGAATAGTCCGAATTCCACTTGATCTCCGAGATCTGGATCTATACCAGCAAAGACATCGCCATAGAGTGACCTGGATGCATGCCACCAATGTCCAAAGAGGTATAGCAATCCAAAAGCTAAATGAGAGAAGGCAAACCAGGTACGAGGACCACTGCGGAATACACCGTCAGATTTGTAGCGATCTCTATCGAACTTAAAGGCTTCTCCAAGTTGAGCTTTACGTGCAAGACGCTTTACAACAACTGGGTCAGTGAATGTTTGGCCATTTAATTCACCACCGTAAACAGTTGCGGAAATACCGGTCTGTTCGATGGAATATTTGGCCTCTGCACGACGGAAAGGAATGTCTGCTCGAACTACTCCATTTTGGTCTTCAAGAACTACAGGGAAGTTCTCGAAGAAATTAGGAATCCTACGAACTTCTAAGTCATTTCCTTCTTTATCAGTGAAGGAAATATGACCTTGCCACCCAGTAGGAACTCCATCTCCGTTCACCATTGCACCTGGTCTAAACAAACCTCCCTTTGCAGGGCTGTTGCCTACATAGTCATAGAAGGCAAGCTTTTCAGGAATAGCAGCATATGCATCTGCTTTGCTTGAACCATCAGAGACAGATGCTTCAACTCGACGACTTATTTCATTTCTGAAATAGTTGTTATCCCATTGATAACGAGTTGGACCAAAAAGCTCTACAGGGGTACTGGCTGTGCCATACCACATTGTGTAGGCAACGATAATTCCTGTGAAATGGGTCATTGCAAGAGCACTTGCAAGAGCCCCTTCAAGGTTGCCCATTTTTAATTGTCTATACCATCTTTCACCTGGGCGGTTGAAGATGTGCCAGTGACCACCAATTATTCCTATAAGGCCTGCACCAATGTGGTTGGCAACGATGCCGCCAGGGTTGTAAGGGTTGAAACCGGCTGCACCCCAAACAGGTTCAATCTTCTCAACGTGACCAGTTAGTCCATATGGGTCTGACACCCAAAGGCCAACGAATTGAGAGCAATGGCCTAAGCCAAACCAGAAGCAGACTGTTCCAGCAAGAGTTAGGTGAATGCCGAAGATCCTAGGAAGGTCTAGAGCAGGTTCTCCTGAACGTGAGTCTTCCCAAAGTTCAAGATCCCAGTAAGTCCAATGCCAAATCGCAGCCAAAATGAGTAGGCCACTCAAAAAGATATGCGCAACAGCAACGCCTTCAAAGGTGCAATAAGGAAGAGCCTTTCCCCAGAAGCCCAATGCATCAAAATCAAATGAGCCAACGCCTCCGGTGATATCCCAGCCAGTCCAACTGCTCGTTACGCCCAGTCGGGCTGTCATAGGCATGACGTACATACCCTGACGCCACATTGGGTTCAGAACAGGGTCTGTAGGGTCAAAGATAGCCAGCTCATATAGGAGCATGGAGCCGGCCCAGCCGGCTAACAAAGCTGTATGCATGAGGTGCACGGCCAAGAGTCGGCCTGGGTCGTTAAGAACGACGCTGTGCACCCGATACCAGGGCAATCCCATGGGCTCAGATTTCGTAATACGAAGCTGCTTAATGCAGCTAGACCCGACGATCGTAAAGCTTCTGTCTTTATCTAAGCGAGATCTTGTCGTCAGCTGAAATGTCTAGTAGTACTTCAATTTGCTAGGAATGAGCTTTATTCTCGATGGGACAAGGTGTTTCTCCAGTTCACGGCCCTGGAAAAATTTTGGTCACAAATCGCAATGCCAGCTAGTTAAAGGTTCCGTTTAAGGGGTGATTTGCGAAATCGTGATCAACTTTTGAATGTTGATGTCATAAAAAATGTTGGTCGATTCAATAATTTCTTGTTGGCAGGTATGTCATTTTTTAATTAAGGGCGTATGGCGAATGCTATCGGCTTCATAAAGCTCTTTTGAGATGCCAAATAACTTGAATCGAAAATTGCTATTTGCCTCTTTCTTATTTAATGCGCAGTGAGCAAGTTTTTTGACGTTACAAAATCTATTGCATCTTGAATGTTTTTTTTGGGTCTCAAGCATATCTCTGTAATTAGCCGCCTAGCTAGGGATTTAGTGGAATTTTGGTCTGATTTTTGGTCTGTGAAATTCCATTTATTCTCCTAAAACAATGAAGAGCCCTGACATGAATGGCTTTTTATGCACTTTCGGTGATAATTTCTGTGAGTAACCATTTGTCTCAATGGAAACCACTAACTTTGGCGCTGCCGCCACCCTTCTATTTGTTGCTGTTCCTGTGCTTTTCCTTCTTGGGACATTCCTTGTGACAGGTCAGGGCGAAAAGTCCAGCTTTGTTTCTGCAAAGGGAAAAGGCAAAATTGGCCCAAGTGTTTAGGTCTAATTTTGGTTTTGCAGCCAAGACCTAGAACGCTTTCTTCAAAACATACCGAGCTCTTTCTCGATGGAGAAAGAGTTTGTTTTATGTGAAAACAATTTTGCAATGAGTTTGGATAGCATTTCTCTTGAAGCAAACCATCTCAGATTTTTGGTTAATTAGGATCTCTCTGGCTTGACTGAGGTTACTGAGACTAATAAATCCAAACCATGGAAGCTTTATAAGTGTGTTTTGCCTCAACACACTGATCATGCAGGGGTCATGTGGCATGGAGCTTATTTGAGCTGGCTTGAAGAAGCACGAATTGAAGCTTTAGCCCAAGTTGGATTGCCTTATAGCGACCTTTCCGATGATGGTTTTGAATTGCCAGTGGTCTCAATTGAAATAAATTTCGTCAATCCTTTATTACATGGTCAATCGGTCTTGATTGAAAGTGTTGCTTTACCACGGAAAGGTGTTCGTTGGTCCTGGGTGACGAAATTTTTGAGGGATGGAAAGATTGTGACTCAAGCAAAAGTGGATTTAGTTTTAGTGGAAAAGTTCGGCAGAGAACATCGTTTGGTAAGACATGTTCCAAATCAGATCTCAAGCTATTTGTTGAGGCTCCAAAATGGACCGAGCTCTTAATAAGAAAAGCTTGGCTGTGCTTTTTATCAATGAAAATATTTCTTATTAAGCTAGTTAAACCTTGATTGGCAATTGTTAGATTTTATTTGTTAGCTTATCAATAATTCGAATTTGCTGGTATTCGGTTTTGATTTAATGGAGACTCTAGACTTCAATGGGAAAGAAATTTTACTTTGGAGGCGAAAATTATTATTGAAAGGAGGTAGATTCGTTGATCTTGACTGGCTTTTAGATATAGAAGGAGGATTAAATTGGAGCTCACTTCAGCAAATTCGTATTGATCCAAGCCGTGCTTTAAGAATGCAGAAATCCTTGAATTATTTAGCAGATGTTTGGGAAGAACATTTAGAGAATCAAATACCTCTTCAATATCTAGTAAGGAGATGTCCTTGGAGAGATTTTGAGCTTGAAGTGAGCCCTGCCGTTTTAATTCCTCGTCAGGAGACAGAACTTTTAGTTGATTTAGCGTTAGAGAAATTTGACTGTAGATTTACAGGTTGTTGGGCAGACCTTGGAACTGGATCTGGAGCTCTAGGGATTGCCTTGGCAAGATCTTTACCTAGGGCTACTGGCCATGTGGTCGACTGTAGTAAGGAAGCTTTAAAACTTGCAGAAAAAAATCTAAATATGCTTGTTCCTCAAGGAAAAGTTACGCTTCATTTAGGTAATTGGTGGGAACCTTTAAGACCTTGGTGGGGCTCCATTGGTTTAGTTGTTGCAAACCCTCCTTATATTCCAGCATCTGTTATGGCTGAACTCGAGCCAATAGTTAGAGATCATGAGCCCCATATAGCTCTTTGCGGAGGGGTTGATGGATTATTTGCTTGTCGTGAAATTATTAGGGATGCATTTGCTGCTATTTCTAGAGGAGGTTGGCTGATTCTTGAGCATCACCATGACCAAAGTGATGCAGTTTTGAAGCTCTTGACCCAATCGGGGTTTACAGAAGTTGCATTTAAAAATGATTTAGCAGGAATAAAACGGTTTGCTTTAGGGCAAAGACCTTAATTTGTTGTTTGATTATGTTTTTTAGAGAAGAGCCTTTAACACTGAATGCAATTGCACTTGCTTCAAAATTGAGATCTGGATCAGCTGCTTTATTCCCTACTGATACTCTGCCTGCTCTTGCTGCTTATCCTGACTTCGCATCACAGTTGTGGAAGATAAAGCAAAGGCCATTGGAAAAACCTTTGATTCTGATGGGTGCAAAATCGCAGGATTTATTTGATTTTCTCTTGCCAAATGCATTAGAGGATGCAGCCTGTCTTGCTAAAAGATATTGGCCTGGTGCTCTGACTATGGTGTTACCTGCTGATGGACCAGTAGTAGAGGCACTTAACCCAGGGGAATTAAATCTTGGAATTAGAGTCCCAGCTTGCGAGTCAGCTCTTGAACTCCTTTCCCAAAGTGGTCCTTTGGCTACTACTAGTGCGAATTTGGCAGGTGAGCCTCCCTCTTTAACTGCAGAGGATGCTTCTAAATACTTTCCTGATTTGCCTTTATTAGGCCCAACTCCCTGGCCAGTTGTCTCTGGGCAAGCAAGTACTGTCATCCTTTGGCGTAAGCCAGGATGCTGGCAACTTTTAAGAAATGGTGCTGTGATTATTGAAAGTCTGGAAGGGTAATAATCATGATCTGGCTTCTTGGATTCGTTTTGCTTCTGCAAGCTGGGTTCCATTGGGTGTTAGAACCTTTTATTCTTGTGAGCACTCCACTTTTTGAACTAAAGGGATTAGCAGTCTTTGTTGCTTTTCTATTGATTTGGCTTTTTTCAGGAAAGAGTTATATAAAGGGCAAGTCTTGATTGCTTAAAGCTGGGAATGCCTACTTCCCTCTTCACTCTTGCTTTGCCTCAAGGTCTTTTTTCATGATTTGGAGCCATGGTTGAAGAAATTATTCAAATGTTTTCCTAAGCCGGCTAACGGATTTGAACCGATGACCTTCGCTTTACAAAAGCGCTGCTCTACCACTGAGCTAAGCCGGCATAATTCCGATATTAACTAAGTAAGCCTGCAAAAGTCATTGGCAATTTCTTCAATACAAAGAATTTGTTCTTGTTCTGGACAACCCTGTATAGCTTCTTAACTAAAATTGTATTTCTATTTGGAGATGCTCTGCCTCGCAGTTGATTTTTATTTTGAGAGTTTTTTGAACTTATCTGAGAATTCTTGTATGGCAAATTTTTCTATTTAATCCATAAAAAATTAAATCATATTATATATAATTCTTTCTGCTGACTACATTCTCTTTGCTCTTGGATTGCGTTTTGCCTGGGCTAATTGTTTGTTTGGGTCTGCTCTTCGCTTGAGTCAATTGTAGTTAACTCTTTCGTTTTAATAGCGCCTGATGGATCTCTCCTTATTGGTAAATTTGCAACAAGAGCTGTCATTCGATCTTCTGTTTCAAGACTTACTGCTCCTTCTTCTATGTCGATTTCAACGTATTTAGCAACTACTTCAAGTATTTCGCGTCTCATTTGATCTAGGAGGTCCGGACTGAGGTCAGTACGATCATGAGCCAGGACTAGTTGAAGTCGCTCTCTTGCAGTGTTAGCACTGGCTTCTTGGCGCCTGAGTAATTTGTTGAGAATGTCGCGCAGTGTCATGGAATTTAAAAAATCTTGGTTTGCATCAAGCGTTTGAATTTGTCTCGTATCCGTGATCCTTCCTTGGAGGGATCAATTAAGGGAATGTCCTCGCCTTTTAATCGGCTAGCAATATTGGAATAACACCTGGCTGCAGGGGATTTACTTCCACTTAGCGTTAGAGGTTCTCCTCTATTTGTGCTGACAATTACCTGCTCATCTTCAAGAACTAAACCGAGTAATGGCAGTGCAAGAATATCTGTGACATCGTCCACTGAAAGCATTTCCTGATTTGCAATCATGTTTGGCCGGACTCGATTAAGAACGAGTTGAACAGGATTAATGGAATGTGTATTTAAAAGTCCAATTACCCTATCTGCATCTCTGACTGCAGACACCTCAGGATTGGTTACTACTATGGCTTCTTTTGAAGCTGAAACAGCATTTTTGAATCCATCCTCAACGCCAGCAGGACAATCAATTAAGACGTACTCAAATTGATCGCTAAGCATTTTGACGATGCGTTGCATGTCTTCAGGCTTAAGCCAGTCGAGCATGCGGGGGTTGCCAGCTGGCAAGAGAGCAAGGTTTGGCTCTTGCTTATGTTTGACAAGTGCTTGATCTAATCGGCAACTCTCTTCAAGAACCTCTTGTGCTGTATAGACAATTCGGTTCTCTAGCCCTAAAAGCAGATCTAGGTTCCTTAACCCAAAATCTGCGTCTAAAACAGCAGTCTTAACGCCTTGTTTTGCGAGTGCAATTCCTAGATTTGCAGTAAGAGTTGTTTTTCCAACTCCCCCCTTGCCAGAGCAAATGAGGATGGTGCGAGTATTTGTCGACACGGACCTCTTAAAAGTGGGCGCATCTTAAGTTGCCTTTGGGTTTAGGAAAAGATAATTGGAACAAGATTTGCATTTAAATTTCTTTCGAAATCAGCATTCTTAGGGGTCAGCTCTTAAAAACCTAGTAGCTAAGAGTGTTTTCCAAAATTGTCTTTAACTACTAATTTTTTTTTGGTCACGATTAAAAGACTTAGATATGAGCTTTTGCTGGTTTAATTACGATTTGGCCTGATTCAATTAAGGCTTCTTCTGCAAATCCTTCTAAAGGCTTTTCTTGGGGGCCACGTGCAATGGCCTGGGCAATTCTCAATTGAAGTGGTCTCAGTTGAAGAGCAACAATTTTTGCATTGGTATTTCCTGTTTTGCCAGCATGAGCAACTCCTCGCAGCCTTCCCCAAACCATTACGTTGCCTCCAGCAGAAATCTTGGCGCCAGGGTTTACATCTCCGAGTAAAAGAACATCTCCTTCAGCCTCTAATGATTCTCCAGATCGCAGTGTTCCTTTTTTGAATAAAACCGATGGATTTTCATTGATGTGAAAATTCTGACCTAGAGACTTTTTGGATTCTTTCTCATTGCTCGCAATCTTTAAAGTTGCAGGTAGTCCAATAGCTGAAGCACTGACTATGGTTTCTGGAATGCTTGATTGGATTAGGATGATTGTCAGCCCTGCTTGATTAAAGAGAATTTGTATTTTTTGAAAATCAGTACAGTTTAGAAACCAGTCTAGACAATCAAGAATTACAAGGCCTGGCTGAAGATCTAGAAGTTTTCGAGGTATTGTTTCTTTCCAGTCCTCTTGACGGGTCAATGGAAAGGTCACTGTATGTGTTCTTATTTTAGACATTAACGTAATAATTTTTATGAGGTTAAAATTCCTTTTTAAGTATCCAAGATTGCCATCTCTTTTTTTAATTCTGCATGTATTTCTTTAGGATAAATTAGCCATGCAGCTGCGGCTGGGTGGATTAATCCTTGGACTAAAGGAGATGCCGTTTCGATAGCCTTAAGCTCTTCACCATCCCAAAGACGCAAGCCTTTTTTATATGGCTCATAACTTTGTAGTTTTTGGTGCCTCAAGGTGCAACTTTGGTCAGGGTCATGCCCTTCTTTTTCAACTAACTTTCTTGCTTTTGCAAGAGCTTCTAATTGAGACTCATTGGAAAGGAAGCTAACGTCAAAGGCTTTTAAAAGCTTTCGGTTTAAAAAACGTTTGCAAAATTGTGCAAGATTCTTTGGTGCTTCATCTGCCCAACGCATTAGGTGATAACAAGTTCTTACATCATCATTTGCTAAAAATGTTTCTTGGTTAATTGAATCTGTATTCCAAAGCCATTGAGACATACATTGATCTGTCCAAATTTGTTTGGGCCCTAATTCCTTTGCAATGCGTACAATTTGTTCTAATAGCCAGCTACAAACTTCATTTAATCTATGGTTATAGACACTTCGATACATAAGATTTCTGACAACAAGGTAGTGCTCTACTGCCATAAGTCCTTTAGGGTTGATTGCAAGATCCCCATCAGGTGCAAGTGTTAGGGCAGAGATAATTCTCTCAAGATCTAATTGTCCATAGGCAGTCCCAGTGCTATAGCTATCTCTTAATAAATAGTCGAGTCGATCACAATCTAGTTGACTACTTATTAGAGTCTTTATTGCATTGTATGGTGATTGATCTTTCTCAATTAGAGATGCAACTGCAGCAGCTGTTCCTTCCTTGAAAGTTTCTAAAGGCCCAGATATTTCAGGATTATTTTTGATTAAATGAGTAGTCCAATCTTCATGTTTTATTCCAAACATTTCTTCTCCAGTATGGCTTAAAGGACCATGTCCGATGTCATGAAGTAAAGCGGCACCATATAAAATACCTTTGTAATTATTTAAGTTTGGGTTTGATTTAGATAGTTGCTTTAAAGCCTTTCGAGCTATATGAAAAACTCCTAAAGAATGAGTAAATCGACTTGATTCTGCACCATGAAAGGTAAGGAAGGCAGGCCCTAGTTGCCTGATTCGTCTCAATCTCTGAAATGGACTGGAATCTATTAATTTAATAATCATAGATTCAGCTTCAATTTTGCTGTCCAGAGTGATTCCATGATGTAGAGGATCGTGATATGTCCTTAAAGTCATTTTTTGGTTTATGGAATAGAAGAATTTTCAATTTCTGATGTTTTTATTAAAGATTCTTCAACAGTTATTTCTTTAAGTTGTTTTCGATCAATTGTTGCACCCATCAAAAGTTCCGCATCTTGTAGCCATCGGTCAGTGCTGCTTCCAGGATTAAGTGGTTCTGGGAGGTCTAAAAGGCGGTCTGGCTGAATTCCTTGATTCTGAATATCTTTCCCTTGAGGTGTTAAATAGCTTGCAACTGTTATTGCTAAACCACTGCCATCAGTAAGTGTGCTTAATGACTGAATTAAACCTTTGCCAAATGTCTTGCTTCCAATTAGTTGGGATCTTTCATTATCTTGAAGTGCTCCAGCAAGTATTTCACTTGCGCTCGCTGTACCCCCGTTAACAAGAGTAACCATAGGTCCGTCATAAAGTGTGTCTATTCCTGCTGGAATAGCATCATTAATTCCCTCACGATTTCTTGTTTCAACTATTGGCTTGTTACTTAGGAAAGCATCAGCTATTGCTAAGCCTGAGCTGACTAATCCGCCAGAATTATTTCTCAAATCTAATATAAGTCCTTCCACTTCTTTTTCAGAGAGTTCTTCAAGAGCTTCTCTGACTTGTTCTGGTACGCCTTCGCTGAACTGTGTAATTCTTAAATATCCAATTGTATGTGATTCATTCCTGAGACGTTTTGTACGTACTGGCCTTAAATCAACAACACGGCGCTCAAGAGTTATTTCGCGACTTTCTTCATTGGGGGGTTTTATTTCCACTATTACTTGTGAACCAATTTCTCCTCTTAATCGAGCTGCTGTTGCTTCTAATCCAAGACTTTTAGGGGGCTCTCCATTTACTTTTAATAAAGCCGTGCCACTTGTTATACCTGCATCTGCAGCTGGTGACCCTTCAAGAGGGGCTATAACCACGATTTCCCCATCTTTATCCCTAGCACCTAGTTGCAACCCCACACCATTGATTTCGCTTCCAAGGTTGCTTTCTTTCATGGCTTTGTAATCACTTGGTCTTAGTAACCTTGTATATGGATCTCCTAATGGAAGAAGCATGCCTTCGATAGCAAGATAAGCTTCTTCGCTATTTGAAATAGGTTTTTCAAGTGCCTTTTGTCTAAGGCCTTTCCATTGGACTTTTCCGAATTTTTCTGGATTTAGATAACCTTCGTTGACGAGCTTCCAACTTTCTAAAACCAGTTGCTGACCATCATTTAGGGCAATCGCAGGCTTTGTATTGATTTGGAAACAGAACAAAATTATGCAAAGAGCACTAAAAAGCCTTCGCATAATTTTGAGCCAGGTTTTAACAGATGGATGCATTGGATGAATCCCTTGTACGGACCTTGACGCACATTCAGTAGAATCTGCAGGAACAAAGCTCACGATTACATGGCGAACTCCTCACCTGTCTACGACTGGTTCCAGGAACGTCTTGAAATACAGGACATAGCAGATGACGTCACTTCAAAATACGTCCCACCGCACGTCAATATCTTTTATTGCCTTGGCGGGATAACTTTGGTTTGCTTCTTGATTCAGTTCGCGACTGGTTTCGCGATGACTTTTTACTACAAACCAACTGTTACTGAGGCTTATAACTCAGTGAGTTATTTAATGACAGATGTCAGTTTTGGTTGGTTGATACGGTCGGTGCATCGTTGGAGTGCCTCAATGATGGTACTCATGCTTATCTTGCATGTCTTTCGTGTATACCTAACCGGAGGGTTTAAGAGACCACGGGAGCTCACTTGGATAACGGGTGTAACGATGGCAGTTATCACTGTTGCTTTTGGTGTTACTGGTTATTCTTTGCCTTGGGATCAAGTTGGTTATTGGGCTGTCAAGATTGTTTCAGGTGTACCTGCTGCTATTCCAGTTGTAGGCGATTTCATGGTTGAACTTCTTAGAGGGGGTGAAAGTGTTGGGCAATCAACCTTGACACGTTTTTATAGTTTGCACACCTTTGTTCTTCCATGGACCCTTGCAGTCTTTATGCTTATGCACTTTCTTATGATTCGTAAGCAAGGAATTTCTGGACCTTTGTAACAAGGGATTGAACCTTACTAAGTAAACTTTTAATTAACTACATTAAAAGTCCAAGTTTTATTAGACAACTCGTTTTTTTTCTTATGTCAATACTAAAAAAGCCAAATCTGGCTGACCCCAAGTTAAGAGCAAAGTTGGCAAAGGGAATGGGACATAACTATTACGGAGAGCCGGCTTGGCCAAATGATCTTTTATATATCTTCCCAGTAGTCATTTTGGGGACTATTGCTTGTGTTGTGGGTTTGGCTGTACTTGACCCTGCAATTCTTGGTGAAAAGGCCAATCCCTTTGCTACACCTTTGGAAATTCTTCCTGAATGGTATTTATATCCTGTTTTCCAGATTCTTAGAGTTGTGCCCAATAAATTATTGGGCATTGCTTTGCAAACTTTGATTCCATTAGGGTTAATGCTTATCCCTTTTATTGAGAATGTTAATAAATTCAATAATCCTTTCAGGAGGCCAATAGCAACAAGTCTTTTCTTGTTTGGCACTGTGGTTACTATTTACTTAGGTATTGGGGCCTGCCTGCCAATTGATAAGTCTTTAACTTTAGGCCTTTTTTGAATTGCTCCTTGTTTTTAAAAAATTAGAAATGCAATATATATTTTCTATCCTTTTTTATCTTTAATTCAAATACCTAAGGCATTATTTCTTCAAGGTCAAACATCAGAACATCATCAGGACAAACTCTTAGGAGATGATGCATTAATAAGAAGCCAACAATTGTCCATGTTTGATAGGTCCTAGATTGCTGACCTACCCATGTTCCTGTAGGGCCATCAAAATATTCAGCCCATTTTTGTTTTGGCAATTGGTTTAGTTGGCTCCAATAACACTCTTCAAGAAGAGTACGCATATGTCCCATTAGAAGAACGTCAGCATGCGGATATCTTTTTTCATGGAGAAGAATTGAGGCACCAAAAAACCAAAGCAGACTTGGCCAATGCCCACCATTGTGGTAGCTCCATGGCCAATTCTTTGGGTCAGATCCTGTTTTGTTTTGCCATTCCGCTCCATCCATGGGTGGGTGGCAAATTCTCATTGGCATTTGAGCCATTAAGTGTTGTCTGTTATGGAGCACTAGGCGAAATAAAGCTCTTTGTTGAGGAGCTGTTAAGACACCAAACATGCATGCCAATGAATTGCCAAGGCTATAGAAACGAAAATCAGGGCGACCAGTGCGAATGTTTCCAATTAAATATCCACCCCGATTTTCTAACCAGTCTTGAAGCCAAGAGGGTACAACTTGAGGTTGGACATTAAATTCATTTTGGTGCTGGTCTTCTCCATATTGCTCAGTTGGTCTTCTTCGCAAGACTTGCATTGTCTTGCTCGTAACCCAATAGTGTTTGAGAAGGAACTGGCGTAGATCATGAACCCATTGTCTTGTTAATACAAGTCTTTGGTCTAGTAATCGACTGACTTGTTCTTTGCGACTTATTTCCATTAGTTCTATGCAGCTTCTCAGACATGCATATAGAAGAACTTCCACCTCTAATGGTGCGCCCCAAACATCCATAGGGCGGTCAATCATGAATGCACAATCCGGTACAAATAGGACAGGTGTACCTTCAAAAGTGGGGTGAAGGACGAGGTCTAGAAGTAGTTGAACACCCCTTTGGACTCGTTGACTGGTCCCAAAATTTATGTCGCCACTCCTTTTCACATAAAGCCAGCACAATATTGGCCACCACAAGCTTGCATCTGCTGAGGTGATGCGTCCTATTGATCGTTGCCCATAATCTGCAATCAATTCTCCTTGCTCTTCAACAAAGCTTGTTGGAAAAACCCCACGAGTTTGATATGTCGTGCTTTGTAGATCTAGGCATACACTCAGAAAATGCTTTACTACGTCGTATCTTTTTTGGGTGAGCAGGTAGATCATTACAGGGACGTTGTCGCGTAGAAATATCTCTCCGTAATTCAAGGCTTCATTGTTTGCCGGATGCTCCAATGCGGCAACACTTCCTCCAATTTTTCCTGCAACTTCTATCAATGAGCGTTCGAAATGTTCTTGTGCTCTTTTGATGACTTGCTCTGCATTTGAGTTTGGACGAACTCTTTGGTTCTCTTGACTAAATCGTCCCGCCATTTAGAAATGCCAATTGCCTATTGATCAAACCCTAGTGATGGCAGGACGATTTCACATTATCAGCAAGTCACGAGATGCTGTTAAAACGATCTAGTTGCATATCTGGTGCTTGATGGTCTACATTATTTGGATGTGCAAAGGACTGAGTCCTTAAGCACACTCCCAAGTCTTCAGCAAGACGAAAGTCTCGCCAAGGATTTGTGGACGCTTGCAATCCTGGTAGGAGAGATCCGCCGGTATTGTAAGTTTCTAAAGCGGTCGTTTGGCCGTAGTGCCTAGTACTTCTTTCATTAGAAGTCGTGGCACGGAACCTGGACAACTAAAAAGTTTAGGAACTGACGCTTTTGTCGCGTCTGGTCAAATAATGCTTTAAGTATTTTTGTCTGGATAGATATGCGATAAAGGTGTGAGGTCCCGTCAAAAGAAATTAGTTTCTGAAACTTGATACTTCATTGAA
>CACENO010000004.1 GCA_902560875.1 uncultured Prochlorococcus sp.
ATTCCTGCAATGAATGCTGTGCCTCGTCTGAGTGGAGACTTACATAGAGATCCGTATTACAGGTGGCTCAATAAAAATTTCCTATTGCTACAAATTCCCTTAGCAGGAATGCTTTATTGGATTGGGGAAACCAGTACAAGTAATGGTTGGAGCCTAGTGCTTTGGGGAATCTTTTTACGCCTAGTAGTCGTCTATCACGTCACTTGGCTGGTTAATTCAGCTACACACTGCTGGGGAACAGTTGTTTACGACAGTGGGGACAACTCGCGCAATAACGCCTGGGTTGCAGCACTTACGTTTGGCGAAGGTTGGCACAACAATCACCATGCTTTTCCTAACTCAGCCTTGCAAGGCCTACAAAAAGGTCAAATAGATCTAACCTGGCAGCACATTCGTTTTTTACGCGCCTTAGGCTTAGCCACAAGAATTAGGCTGCCTGCTGCGTATTAGGGTTGTAGCTCTCTTACTTCAGGAACTTATCCGATTTTTGCCATGGTCAAGCGCGTACAAGTTGTTCTCAACGAGGACGTCCTTAGCCTCGGGAAAGATGGAGACCTTGTTGAGGTAGCTCCTGGATTTGCCCGCAATTACCTTCTTCCTTATGGAAAAGCTCTGCCCGTAACCCCTGCGGTTCTTAAACAAGTAAAGCATCGCAGAGCCAAACAAGCTGAACTTGAAGCCTCTCTCAAGCAACAAGCACTTGACTTCCAAACAGCGCTAGTAACGATTGGTCGGTTTACCGTTAAAAAACAAGTTGGAGAAGACGGCGTTCTGTTTGGAACTGTTACCAATGGAGATGTTGCAACTGCAATTCAAGAGGCAACTAAAAAGGAAATTGATCGAAGAGATATAACAGTTCCAGAAATTCATAGCACTGGCAAATACAAGGTCTCAGTGAAATTACACAGTGAAGTAACAACAGAAATAAATCTAGAAGTTTTGAGCTATTAATTATTCAGATTTATCAAACAAAACTAACTAGATCTGTATTTCACAAAGGTACCTGAAAATGGTAAGCGTCCCACTATCTAACAATGGAGATGCTTCCAAACAGCCATCTTCTCACTATAAAAAGTCTTCCAACAGTAAGGAACCAAAATTTGAAGCCCCACCAGATTCAATACCGCCTCAAAACTTAGAAGCAGAAGAAGCTGTCCTTGGTGGAATTCTCTTAGATCCAGAAGCAATAAGCAGAGTTGCTGACCTTTTACAGCCAGAAGCCTTTTATCTAAATGCCCACAGGGAAATCTATAGAACAGCCTTAATGCTTCATAGCCAAGGTAAGCCAACTGATTTGACTGCAATGAGCGCTTGGTTAGCCGATACAAATTCTCTAGAAAAGGTAGGAGGAAACACTCGCTTGGTTGAATTAGTCGAGCGAGTTGCTTCTACTGCATCACTTGAGCAGGTCGCGCGACTAGTGATGGATAAATTTCTTCGTCGGCAGCTAATTCGTTCAGGGAATGAAGTCATTAAGCTCGGCTTTGATCAAGGTTTACCAATGGATGAAATTCTTGATCAAGCTGAGCAGAAGATTTTTGCAATAAGTCAAGAAAAACCTTCCAAAGGGCTAACACCAACAGCTGAAATTCTCACAAGCACATTTAACGAAATCGAATCTCGCTCGTTAGGAACTTCTGTAGCAGGAATACCGGTTAATTTCTATGACCTAGATGCAATGACACAAGGACTTCAACGAAGCGATCTGATCATTGTTGCAGGACGACCTGCGATGGGAAAAACATCCATAGTTCTCAACCTAACCAAAAATGTTGCTCAACTCCATGACCTTCCAGTTTGTGTATTCAGTCTTGAGATGAGTAAAGAGCAGCTAACTTACCGTCTTCTATCCATGGAAGTAGGTATTGAAAGTGGAAGACTAAGAACTGGTCGCTTACAACAAGAAGAATGGCCCCTACTTGGCCAGGGCATTAATACTCTTGGACAACTTCCTATTTATATAGATGACAAACCAAATTCGGGGGTTTTGGAAATGCGCTCCCTTTGCAGGCGCCTCATGGCAGAACAAGGAAAAGAATTGGGTCTAGTCGTAATTGATTATTTACAACTTATGGAAGGATCAACACCTGACAATAGGGTTCAAGAACTGTCAAGAATTACAAGAGGTCTGAAAGGAATGGCTAGAGAACTGAAAGTGCCAGTAATAGCCTTATCTCAATTAAGTCGAGGCGTTGAATCTCGCACTAATAAGCGTCCGATGCTTAGTGATTTGCGAGAATCTGGATCAATAGAACAAGATGCTGACCTTGTTTTAATGATTTATAGAGATGAGTATTACAACCCAGATACACCTGATAAAGGAATAACAGAACTCATAGTGACTAAGCATCGCAATGGTCCGGTTGGCACAGTAAAGCTACTTTTTGAACCCCAATTCACTCGATTTAGAAACTTAGCTGCATAATCTCAAGAAAAGGATGCCTGCAAATAACGACAAAAAAACTACCTCTACAAATACCAATGAAACATTCGACGTAATTGTCGTTGGAGGAGGGCATGCAGGGTGCGAAGCAGCTATTACTACTGCTCGATTAGGCCTGTCGACTGCCTTATTCACTCTCAACATTGATCGTATTGCGTGGCAACCATGTAATCCCGCCGTAGGCGGACCAGCCAAAAGTCAACTCGTACATGAAGTGGATGCTCTTGGAGGAGTAATTGGCAAACTGGCCGATCTAACAGCAATACAAAAAAGGGTTTTGAATGCAAGCCGAGGACCAGCTGTATGGGCCCTAAGAGCACAAACCGATAAACGACTATATGCACGGAAAATGTTGCATATTCTGCAAGAAACTCCAAATTTGGCTTTAAGAGAAGCCATGGTTACTGATCTGGAAGTCAAAGAGCTTGAAAAAGATGAACACACGTCAGAATTAACTATTTCCGAACGAAATGTACAGATCACAGGCATTAGAACTTATTTCGGTACTGTGTATGAATCGAAAGCAGTAATTCTCACCACGGGTACTTTCTTAGATGGAAAAATTTGGGTCGGCAATCAATCAATGTCAGCAGGTCGTGCAGGAGAACAAGCAGCAAAAGGACTTACAGAAGCACTACAAAAATTAGGGTTTGAAACAAGTCGGCTTAAAACTGGCACACCTGCCAGAATTGATCGTAGAAGCATTCAATTTAATTCCCTACAAGAACAGCCAAGTGATGCTTTTGATCGATTCTTTTCTTTTGATCCTGATACATGGATTAGTGGGAAGCAAATGAGCTGTCACATCACACGAACTACAAAGGCAACCCATAAATTGATCAAAGACAATCTCCACCTAACGCCAATATATGGGGGGTTTATAGATAGCAAAGGACCTAGATATTGCCCTTCAATAGAAGACAAAATTGTACGATTTGCTGATAAAGAATCCCACCAAATCTTTTTAGAGCCAGAGGGGCAAGATACTCCTGAAATTTATGTACAAGGTTTCTCCACAGGATTACCTGAGTCATTACAACTGGAATTACTCAGAACACTTCCAGGTCTGGAAAAGTGCATTATGTTACGACCAGCTTATTCAGTGGAATATTCTTACCTACCAGCTACACAATTACTAGCTTCATTAGAAACAAAAAGAGTCAAGGGTTTGTTCACAGCAGGGCAGTTAAATGGCACTACTGGTTATGAAGAAGCTGCTGCACAAGGTTTAGTGGCAGGCATCAATGCAAAGAAATATATAAAAGGTGAACAAGCAATTATTTTCAATCGAGAAGATAGTTATATCGGAACAATGATTGATGACTTAGTGAGCAAAGACCTTAGAGAACCCTATAGAGTATTAACTAGTAGAAGCGAATATCGTCTAGTGCTACGTGGCGATAATGCTGACCGAAGGTTAACACCATTAGGATATCAACTTGGGCTTATTGATGAACGCAGATGGGAATTATATGAATCCAAACAAAGAGCATTAGAAGCTGAGAAAAATCGTCTAGAAAATCAACGTCTAAAAGCAAATGACCCCATAGCTCATTCTATTGAAAAGGAAACTTGTGCATTAATCAAAGGATCAATAACATTAGCCGACCTTTTACGCCGACCAGGTGTACATACAACTGACTTAATTAGATTTGGTTTATCAGATCAACAACTTCCAAAAGATGTTCGTGAAGGGGCAGAAATAGATATCAAGTACAGTGGATATTTAAAACGTCAACAAGCACAAATCGAGCAATTAAAGAAACAAGCCAAGCGGAAGATTCCAGGAAATATCAATTATCAAAATATTCCAACTCTTTCTAAAGAAGCTCGCGAGACTCTAACCAAGATCCGGCCCCAAAATATGGCTCATGCTGCTGAATTGCCAGGAGTCAGCAAAGCCGATTTAACAGCACTATTAATTTGGCTCAAAGTTCAAAGTCGTCAAAAAGCAAACTCAATTGAGTAACATTTCAAAGAATGGAAACTACATCAGTTCAGAAACGGAGCTAACTACTGAACAAGTCAACACTGATTTCTCCTACACCAATCTGGGAGGCGGCTACTGAAGCAGTGCTGTCAGGGAATGGGCCACAAAAACTACCAGGCCCATGGCAAATAATGTTGCTAGGCGATGGCAGCCCAACACGTCATCTACATCTACTTACTGGTCATGAAGTTGAAGTAAAGCTAATTGCTATGCAATCTGAAAAAACTCCAACAAAAGAAGCACCCGCCGAAGTCAAAGAGCTAAATCCACCACTACTGAGACGACAAGTATGGTTAACATGCAACTCTCAAACTCTTGCATGGGCAGAAAGTTGGTGGAACTATCAAGAAGCTCAACTGCATCTTGCAAATAAAGAACAGCCAATCTGGAAAAGCCTTACGCAAGGAAGGTCAGAATTATTTCGCGAAGTAGATGGATTAGCTTTGGTAAAAGCTAACTGGCTTGAGTCAGAATTTGGCAGACAGGGTCCTTTTTGGAGCAGACATTATCGATTCTTTCGCCAAGAGAGAGAGCTAACTGTCATTCGAGAAGTATTCAGCCCAAAGCTAGAACAATGGCTAGGACCTGCACCTCGTAGTTAACAACGTCATACGTCAAAAATTTCTATGTTTGAGAAAACTGTTCTTGATAACTCGTAAACTTGCATGATGAACGGATTATGCTCCCAAAGGCTCCTGTTTAATCTCATAGGCAAAGCGAATTCAAAGCCAAAACGTCAAGGGGGAAGGTTTCCTATCACTTGAAAAGATACTAAAGAACATATAAAAACTAGAATTTCAAGAAATTTTGCAATTCTTTCGCCTCTAAACACCTCTTAATTATTGGTGACCTTTAGTTGCACTTGACTACTCCAGAAAATGGAGTTGAGCTTTTCATCTAATTGTGCAGGGAATCATTACTGGACTTTTTTCACTATGCCTTCACTTATTCTGGAAATTCAAAACAGCAAATACAAACAGAGCCAAATGGAATGCATTATTGCCTATCTCATGGTGGCCCCGTAAAAATCGATCTTTCTTAGTGAACTCGATGCAGTCAAAAATTAAACCTTATAAAAAAAAGAGAAGAACTTCAGGCAAAATATATTCTATGCGGAACTTTCAACAAAAAAGATATAAAAGCTACAGGCGTATTGCCGCATAATCTTAGTAATATAAATAAGAGGTTGATTGAAGAGTCAAATTTTTGTCCGAATACTTATTTGCCGCCAGAAAAGAATACATCTAGACAAAAAGCATTGCATATTCAAGCTCTAAGAAACCATACAGAACAATGATGATGCATGCCAACTATGAGCAATTTCTATAAGCGTCATCATGTAATGAAAATGCAGCAATTGTGATTTCAGGAGCATTAGCACTAATTGGAATCAAAGTACTATTTTTAGGATTTGATGGCGACGAAGGAGGAGACACAGGCTCGCCTGTCTATGAGCCTGCTTTTGCGGGGGCCTCTGCTTAAGACATATTCATTGGTTTCTTTTAAGAGTTAGCAAAAGAGTGTTGCCAATTGAGATGTCAGTGTCAACCAGCCTTTTTGCTTATTGCTCAAATTTTTATAACAGCTACAAAAAGGCTCTTCGGGAGATCAAATGAACTTTGCAGTCAAAATAGTAGAACGAGAGTTCGGGATTGAAAGGGTCTACAGATCTGCAGACGGTCTGGAGCATTCAATTCCAACCTCATTAGATTCATGGTTATTTAGTAGTTATGCATATAGCAAAAGAAGAGGTCGAGAAAACAAGCGACTTTGTTTATTTGGTTAAAAAGGGAATCCTCAATTCATTAAATGTTTAATCTAAATATAGATAAAACAGTTAATACTTATTAAAGTATTAACATTATCCTATAGGATTGTTAACTAAGGCCCAAACAAACAAACTTACATTTGCAAAAATAGCCAAGCCTACAGAAGAAACTTTCTTCATCAATCTGGGATAGGTCTCATCTAGTCCAACTAACAAGCACCCTTAAATGCAAGTGAGTGTTATCAACTGCTCACATTTAACTAACCATAATTCTTGTATTCTTTAATCAAAGTTTAGATGAAAGATATTTTCAATAGGCAACTCTTTGTAAACAAAAGGCCATTCAACATAAAAAATATTTAACAACTGACTGTGAAGGGCTATCTCTTACGACTGGAGCGTGGGACTGGTCGACGACCAATACGACTGGATTCGCGTCTCTCCCTATTGACATTATCTGATGGTGAACGATCTATCGCCCTACGACGTTGCCATTTTTCAACTTTAAAGGAAGAGTCATCTGGCCATTCATTTTCCAAGCTATTAGATTGCAAAGTTTTTTTTGCAGGTTCTATCGACCTAGAAACTCTTCTTGAAATTGCTTCCAAAGGCTTCTTCTTACGCGAAACAAAAGTTTCATCATTGGAATTTGTTTGCCAAGGCTCCAACCAACCGTCCTCATCCTCAAGGAACCAGTCAAGCTTGTCACCAACCCATTGTCCAACTTTTTCTAATCTGGAATTAGAACGTAGCGAATTCAATTTACGCATGCCTGGTCGAATACCAGCTACACCATCAACAAATTGACGCCCAGTATCTAACCAATTATCAAAACGACGGTCGAGAGGCTCTCTGAGGCTCTGACGACGAGTCCGTTTTGGTCGATTGGAATCCATAAAAACCTATCGGCGTCGATTTTGCAACCAATGCTCTCTACGCAAACCTATAAAAGCAATCGAAAACCCACTGACTTCTAACACAAGAAGAAATATATCCAACTCAAACCTCCTTTGAAGCTGATATATAAGTCAAAAGACAATTGGAATTCCAACTACCGCCATGATAAATATTGCAACACTGCCTACAAGCGGCTCCAGGAACACGACGTTGATAAGAAAACCGAAGTCCGCAACTCGGGCAAATTGCTACCCACTTTGGAGGCTTTTTAACTACAGGAAATTTATGCAAAACACTTATGTGAAATCTCTTTTGAGAAGAATTAATGGCATCCATTCGTTTATGAAAATTAAAACCATGTGCCTCTTGAACACATAAAACCAAATCAACCCATGCATGAATCATTTCATGACAAAGGGTGCTTTCAATAGCTACTAGAGGCAAATGCTCTAAAAGGGGTTTCGAGAGAACAATTTCAGCTCGCGTCTTTACTCCTGGGCAGCTACGACGACGATAAAAACCAGCTGTCTTACGCAAACGTCCATCACTCCAACGTATGGAAACTATTGGCTTGGATCCACGAATTAATTTCCCATCAAAATGTTCTCGATTCAAAGAATGAAATAGTGGTAGGAGTGGAACCAGAGGCATTGAAACAAGATGGGCATTGCCCTGGCTCATGCGATAGAAGTCTGGCGAAAAATTACTAATTCTGAAAGTGTCTCGTTTCTTCAGTTAATAAGGCAGACTCTGTAATCAATATGCAACTAGCCAATGGATGGGGCTCTAGTAAAGGAAATCGGACTCAAAGCTCTCCTGGCAGGCGCAGGAGGTCTTTTAGTCTTCTGGATATTCAATGCTATCAAGCTTGTCATAGGAGCAAGAGGCATTAACCCACTGGTCAAAAACTTCTTCAACCAAATCGCAGAAGGAAGAATTGATGCAGCATATTTACTCACGTCAAAAAATTACCGTCAGCACGTGAGCAGACAAGACTTCCTGAAATTCTTAGCTGGATTGCAATTAAATCGATACAGAAATCTCAAATCAGGACGTCCTCGCATTGAAGATAAGCAAATAACTCTTACTCTGAAACTCAAATCAGAAGATAAACAAAGTGAATTACCATTAGATTTTACTTTTAGAAAAGTCGAAGACAATTGGAGAATTGATCGAATAAGCAAAGCTCAAAGATAATTCATAAAAAGTTTTCAGTGCCACAACCTTTACCTCAATCTGTGAAACGTGCCGCTGAGTTACGTCATTTACTTAATAAAGCTGCTCACGCCTATTACGTACTTGATTCCCCCTTTATGGAGGATGCTGTCTATGACAATCTTTATCGAGAACTACTTAATATTGAAAGCAAACACCCAGAATTAAAAACTGCTGATAGCCCATCGCAAAGGTTGGGTGGCCAACCTGCTAAAAAATTTATAAATAGTAAGCACAGGATACCATTGCTAAGTCTTGATAATGCGTTCAATATAGAAGAATTCAAAGATTGGCATTCGAGAGTAAATAAGCTAGTAGAGACAGATCTAAATATAAAGTTTTCAAACTCTAAATGGCAAATGGTCGGTGAATTAAAAATTGATGGGAATGCATTAGCTCTAAGTTATTCAAAAGGAATACTTGTAAAAGCTGCAACAAGAGGAAATGGCTCTGAAGGTGAAGAAATCACCCCCAACGTAAGAACAATTAATTCAATTCCCCTCTGCTTAAACCTCAAAAAACCCCCACCTTGGCTTGAAATTCGCGGAGAGGCATTTATACCTAATAAACAATTTAGAACAATTAATGAAGGGCGAATTATCAAAGGAGAGAATGAATTTGCTAATCCTCGCAATGCTTGTGCAGGTACTCTTAGACAACTAGATCCAGAAATTGTAGCCTCAAGAAATTTAGATTTCTTTGCCTATTCAATTTCCTTGCCAGAAACATGGCAAAGCGAAATCAAAGATTTTTTAGCGCCCAAAAACCAATTGGAAGCTTTGGCTTGGCTTAAAAAAGCAGGGTTCAAAGTGAATCCCAATACTGAATTATTGAAAGATCTAGAAGATGTAAAAATTTTCTCCTCTAAATGGGAAAGTGAGCGGCAACGTCTCCCATATGCAACTGATGGTTTAGTTATTAAAGTCAATGATTTTGTTCTTCAACAAAAAGCGGGTTGCACTCATAAAGCACCCCGCTGGGCTATAGCACTGAAATATCCAGCAGAAGAAGCGCCAAGTAAACTTATTAAATTAACTTGTCAAGTTGGCCGCACTGGGACAATAACCCCTATTGCAGAGTTCAAACCAGTTTCCTTAGCAGGCACCTCTGTGAGCCGTGCGACTCTACATAACGCAAATAGATTGTCATCCCTTGATTTACATGAAGGCGACACAATTGTCGTTCGCAAGGCTGGCGAAATCATTCCAGAAGTAGTTCGAGTTCTAAAAGAACTAAGAGCATCCAAAGCAAAACGCCTGGATCTGCCGGAGAGCTGTCCTGAATGCAAGGGAAAACTAGTTCAGGTTGCAAATGAAGCCGCAACTCGATGTATCAATTCAAGTTGTCCAGCCATTCTTAGAGGTGCACTTCGTCATTGGGCAAGTAAAGGTGCATTAGATATAGAAGGACTTGGCAGCAAACTCATCGAACAATTAGTTGATCGTGGATTGGTGGAATCAATTGCCAGCCTCTATGGTCTAGATATCAGTCTTCTGGCAAGTCTTGAAAGAATGGGAACGAAATCAGCAGAAAAACTTTTAGAAGCATTAGCCATATCCAAACAACAACCATGGCATAGACAACTGTATGGCTTAGGAATCAATCACATTGGTGAAAGCAATGCAAAATTACTTGCTAAAACATTCTCAAATATCACAGACTTAGAAACAGCAGCATGTCAATCACCGAATCTAATAAAATCTATTTTTGGAATAGGCAAAGAAGTCCTTGAATCTCTTGAACAATGGTTTTTGAATCCAAAAAATCAGAAATTAATCCTTGAATTACAAAGCGTTGGATTTTCGCTAGCTGTAACTAATTTACAAACCCATAAAAAGGACGCAAAGCGATCTCGGCCGTTAACGGGTAACACTTTTGTTCTAACAGGAACCTTGCCATCTCTAAGCAGAAGTGAAGCAGTAAAACTCATCGAAGAAAGAGGTGGAGAAATTAAGATGGCAGTGAGTGCAAGCACAACTTACCTACTCGCAGGAGAGAAAGCTGGCAGCAAATTAACTAAAGCCGAAGCATTAGGAATACAAATAATTAATGAACAACAGCTCAAAAAACTTTTAGCTGTTTAAAGAAAAATTTTCTACAATAAATTTTTTTCAAGATGAGTCAACCAAATTTGTATTCCTGGATCAAAACCCCATGTGGAAGAGCTAAATATGCTGAACTAGAAGCTCGCAAAGGATTACTCTCACGTATAAGACTGATTTGGTTTGTATTTTTTGCCATTATCAAAGACTGGAATCTTTCAAACCCAGATCAAATAGAAGATTCGAAATCCTGAAGAGCAGTTCTGATGGCTCTCGAAACAAACCAAATTACAAATAATGTTGCTATTAAACCTACCAACCTAATAAGAAAAGATGGTAGATCTGATCGACCATCAAGTACTTCGCTAAAGCGAGCTAAATCCCCTGCGATAGAGCCTAAGCCACAGAACAATATAGTTCCAGGCAAAATTCCTATCAAACCAAAACTATAATCACGAAAACTAATCTCACTTAAACCATAAACAAAATTAAGTATGCTAAATGGAAATGCAGGTGACAGTCTAGTTAATAAAACCAATCTAAGACCTTCTCGACTAACAGCTTTTTGTATTGCCTCAATTTTAGGCCATTTAGAGATCCGAAGTTGCACCCACTTTCGCAAAAATGTACGTCCAAATAGGAACGAAACTTCAGCTCCTATGAAAGCTCCTAAAAAAACCAGCAAACTACCGTACCAAGTTCCATAAATCACACCTGCAAGCATTGAAGCCCAAATCCCCGGCAACAAAAAAATCACCCAAAGTGCATAAAAAGGGACAAATAATGCTGCTCCAATGGGGGATTGCAACAAAGGCAACAATTGATCAATCCACACAGAATAATCAAAATCAAACATTCAAACTAAATCCGATATGCGACGACGCGCTAGTCCAGCTTGTATTTCAGCTTCAGCTAATTTAGCTCTGCATTCAGAAACAACTTCAACAGGTGCTTTTTGAGCAAAATTGTGATTAGCAAGGCGGCTAGATAATGCTAAGATCTCCTTTTCTGCCTTCAACAAATCCTTTTCCAAACGAGCGCGTAAATCCTCAAGATCTACTAAACCTTCAATAGGTAATAAAACTTCCAATTCTCCACTAACTCCTGCTAAAACCTTAACTGAAGTTTGGCAATCAGCTTCGGTTGGATGAAGTATTCGAACTTCACTCGCTTTAGTTACAGCTTGGATATCACTCTTAGCTTTTTGCAGTGTTTCTGCTAAATCTTTCTTAGCAGTAATAAAACTAACAGGAACTACCTGAGAAGGCTTCAAACCGGCGACAGCTCTCAAGTTTCTAACCAAACGTATAGCAGCAAATAACTCACCAAAAGAGACTTCAAGATCATCATCTAAATATTGTTCATCTCCTTTAGGCCAGGATTGCAATGACAACAATTTATCTTCCGAAGAACCAGTTAATGCATGCCAAAGTTCTTCTGTTAAATGAGGCATCAATGGGTGCAATAACACGAAAAACTCACTCAAAACTCTAACCAATACTTTCCTAACTATTATCTGGTCAGCAAAAGCAGTTTCAGTTGTTTTTTCAATTGGATTCAATCTATGCTTAATTAACTCCAAATACCAATCACAAAAATCATTCCAAGCAAATTCATATAAACCTTTTGCTACATCTCCGAGGCCATAAGTCTGATACTTATCTAAACTTTCGTAATTAATTCTTGTTAGGCGAGACAATATCCAACGATCACTTAATTGCAACTTACTAGGTTCTATATCACTAAAATATTCAGACGGTTTCGATCCCAGGTTGATTAATGCAAATCTTGTAGCATTCCACAGTTTATTTGCAAAATTCCTAGAAGCTTCAACTGTCGCGGAAGTATCTTTTTTACGATCATAATCCAAACGAATATCTTGACCAGCCCCTGCAACTTCTCTAACCAAGGCAAACCTCAAAGCATCAGTTCCATATTGATCAATCAACAAAATTGGATCAATTCCATTACCTAAACTTTTACTCATCTTTCTATTCTGCTCATCTCTAACTAAGCCATGGATATATACATCAGCGAAAGGCATTCGCCCTGTAAAAGTACCTGCCATCATTGTCATCCTCGCTACCCAGAAAAAAATAATGTCAAATCCCGTGACTAAAGTGCTAGTTGGGTACCAACAATCTAAATCTGCACTGTTTTTATCTGGCCATCCCAAAGTTGAAAATGGCCAAAGACCACTAGAAAACCAAGTATCTAATACATCCTCATCCTGAGAAATTTCAATAGAGCTGCCAAATTGAGCACGAGCTTGCTCAAGCGCGTCTGCTTCAGAACAAGCAACCACATAAGGGGTTTTATCAGTTATTTGTCCCTTGGTCTCGCTGACTATGAACCAAGCAGGAATTCGATGACCCCACCACAATTGTCTACTCACGCACCAATCTCGAATATCAGTAAGCCAATCCCGATAAACCTTTTCCCACCGTTCTGGAACGAAACGTGGTTCACCCTTGGCAAGATGTGCGCGACATCTAGCAGCTATCGGTTCCATTCGCACAAACCATTGAGTGGACAACAATGGTTCAACTGGCACTTTACCTCTATCTGAATATGGAACGCTATGTAAATGAGATTCAACTTTTACTAAAAAGCCCTCTTCTTTTAAAGCCTCTACAACAGCCTTCCTTGCATCAAAACGATCAAGACCTTCAAAACGACCTGCTTGATCATTCATTGATCCGTTTTTATCCATAATCGTGATCCGAGGCAAATCATGTCTCTGACCTATCGCAAAATCATTGGGATCATGAGCAGGTGTGACTTTCACGCAACCAGTCCCAAAATCTTTATCCACATGTGCATCAGCAATTACAGGAATCTCTCGGCCCACTAATGGCAAAGTCAGTAAGTGACCTACAAGATGGCTATATCGTTCATCGTCAGGATTCACGGCCACTGCAACATCGCCAAGCATAGTTTCTGGACGAGTGGTTGCCACTTCTAGATGAGTAGTTCCATCATTTGCGGGGCCTTTAGTAAGGGGATAGCGAAAATGCCAAAGATGTCCCTCAACTTCCTTCATCTCCACTTCTAGATCACTCACAGCGGAGCCAGATGCGGGACACCAATTAACAAGATATTCACCTCTATAAATCAAACCTTGTTGATGGAGTAGAACAAAAGCTTCAGTTACCGCTCTATTTAACTGTTTATCCAGAGTGAAATGTTCTCGACTCCAGTCAACTGAATAACCCAAACGACGTAATTGATCAACGATTCGTCCTCCGCTCTCAGCTTTCCAAGCCCAAGCAAGCTTTAAAAATTGTTCTCGCCCTATTTGTTCAGGGGTGACACCCTCTTCTTTTAGCTGCTTCTCAAGAATAGTCTGCACAGCAATCGAAGCATGATCAGTACCTGGCAAACACAAAACATTCTTCCCCTGTAAGCGCTGAAAACGGACAATCGTGTCAATAAGCGCTGTATTAAAGGCATGCCCCATATGCAAGCTGCCTGTCACATTTGGTGGGGGAATTACCACTGAAAAAGGCTCTCCAGGAGCCTTTGGGTCTGGCGTAAAAGCTCCACTTTTCTCCCAAACTTTTTGCCAACGCCTCTCTGTTCCTGCAGAGTCATAAGTTTTGGGCAAACCATCAGATGGCTGGGAGAAACCTCCAAATAAAGACGACTCAGTCAAAACAGAATCAAAGTGCATTCAAAACAATGCTCGCAAACTCAACATAAAATTGGTTTTGCAAGTTCAATCATCTTCCTATATAGGTTGCCAAGGTACGGCAATCACAGCATCAAGTTCTTGCCAAAGACTTTTATCAATTTGAACTCTTTCCAATAAGCCAACTTGCTCGAAGGCTTTTTCTACCTGATCAAGGGTCATAGAGGAAGTACTACTAGGCATAACTAAAACGTTTAATTCAGCAGGATCTGCAATCATTTGAATCGCAGGGCTATCCAATACTCTTTCAAAAAAAATTCTCCGCATTCTGAGAGTCAAAGAAGAGCCTAAAGATTCAGCAAATAACTCAAGACTCTCCTTCTCTCCAGAAAGACCACAATTAAGGCTCAGCCAAATAAGAAATTTCGCCCAACTATCCACCGTCCAAAGTGGCTGAAAGCTCTCTCTGTGCTGTCGAACCAACTCAAACAATGCAAAATTCAAAACATTTGCCTGAATATTGGCTTGTTGGAAATTTTTCATAGAAGACATCTTCTCCAATTACAATCAGACTGGTATTGCCTGTACACCGGCATTGACCATAATTATGGATCTCAACGACCCCGAACTCGAATTTTCTGACCTCGTCTATGCCTACCAAAGCTGGGTAATGGCGATCATTAATGATGAAAAGCTAGACAGTGAAGACGAACTTTTAACTGAAGAGATCACAGATGAAGCTTTAAATGCTATGCGTTTTTTACCAGGTGAAGTAACTAGTGCGATTGAAACTAGTCTTGCCAGGGTTTATGACGTAGACCCAGAAGAACTTGCAATACTGCTCTTCCCAGAAGAAGATTAAAATCTTGAATCCTACTTAAAAATAAATCATTTAGATCACTTAAGCCTAAAAAATATTTAAATAAAAGCAAGCAATCCAAAATGAATGATGCGTTAAACAATAATTTGGAATTACTTTATTAAGACTTTTATTTTCTATGATTCTCATATTTTTGCAATCTAAACCCGCTCCACAAGCTCAACATTCTGAACAATAAGCTGCACTAATTAAAAAAGGCACCAACACTTACCTCTCAAGAATAATTAAGGCTCAATCCTTTTAAGAAGGTTAATTGTTATTTCGATGTAAACACATATGAAAACAACCGTCTGCACAAGGATCTTCTAATAAATTTACAGGCATTATTTAAGGAACAATAGGAAAAGCAGCTTGATGTCCCAACTCAGTCGAAACCGTACAAGCGAGAGTGAGGCAAAAGCTAAGGCCCTTTTGCATAGGAGCATGACAAAGAAAGCTAGTGGGCGATCCAGGGTTCGAACCAGGGACATCCTGCTTGTAAGGCAGGCGCTCTACCGCTGAGCTAATCGCCCGTTAAGTTAATTCTGCCCCACCGAGTCCAAATAAGCATCATCAAATTGACAAAGCAATGGCCTCAGGTAAAGAGCACGATAAATCAACCAAGTTATGGAGCCTACTATTTACAGTGGCTCTGAGTCTCGTTCTAGGCCCAAAAATTGGGTTGCTTTTTGGTACAACTTTTTTAATAGGAGGGCTTTGGCTATCTCCCGACCTAGACACAAAATCTAATGCATTAAAGCGATGGGGCTTTCTTCAATGGATATGGAAGCCATACCAAAAGTTAATCCCCCATCGTTCAATTCTTTCTCACGGGCCTTTTATTGGTACAACAATACGAATAAGTTATCTAGTAAGTTTGATTTCAATAATAATTTATGTATGCCAGCAATTAGAACTTGTAGATCTAGAACTATTTACTTTTATCAAGGAATATATTTATAAAAACTTAAAATATACTATTATTTGTTTTCTGAGTTTAGAAGCCAGTGCTTGGCTACATTTAATAAAAGATGGAGATCCACTACCAAAAATTTGGACTAATCGCAAATCCAAATAATTATATAGAGAATAAAATTTGACATTATGGATATTACAAACATAAGCCCTACGACCAATGCATTACATGAACTCATCGAGATTATTTCGCATCTACGATCACCAATCGAAGGCTGTCCATGGGATCTCGAACAAACGCATCGATCCCTAATTCCTTTCCTACTTGAAGAAGCCCATGAAGTTGCAGATGCGATTCGTTTTGGCAATGACCACGAATTGCAAGAAGAGCTAGGTGATTTACTACTTCAAGTCGTTCTTCATGCACAAATAGCAAAAGAAGAAAATCGTTTCAACCTAGAGGATATTGCAATTAATTTAAACAAAAAACTAATACGGCGACATCCTCATGTTTTTGCAGGCCAAAAGGTAAAGACATCTGCAGAAGTTAATCAAAATTGGGAAGAAATTAAAATCTCTGAAAAACCCACTTCAAAGTCAAAAAGTCCTCTAAGTGATTACTTAAGAAATAAAGTTCGTTCACAATCTGCTCTTGTGGGTGCAACATATATTTCCAAAAAAGCTGCAAAAGGTGGTTTTGAATGGAAAAACATTGAAGAAGTGTGGAGTAAAGTAAATGAAGAGATGCAAGAATTAAAAGAAGCTATTGATAAAAAGGACTTCTTAAATGCACAGGAAGAATTAGGGGATCTATTATTTACACTCATTAATCTTGCACGTTGGTGCAAGATTAGTCCTGAAGAAGGACTTGCAGGCACAAATAATCGTTTTCTAGATCGTTTTTCCTATATTGAATCAACTCTAGATGGAAACTTATCAAAATCCTCATCAAAAGAACTCAAAAGGCTATGGGAAATAGCGAAAAGAGATTTTCAAGACAAGAAAGTGATTTAAACTAATAATGAGATTCTGGTTTCGTGCAATCTATAATGATTAAGTTAAGAACACTAGACTTTTAGCAATGCAATCTTGGAACTAAAGTTTAACCTTTGAGACATTAGGGAGGTAAAGTTATTCTAGACGTGTCCAAACCAACATTCCTATAATTTTATATGGAACCTAAGCCAGCATCATTAACTCGCTGGATTGATGAGTATCACAATGGAGTCCGCTATGGACTTGAAGGAAAAGTACTGTTTAACGAAAAGAGTTGCTTTCAACAAATCACTTTTATCGAAAGCAAACGATATGGGACAGCTCTTTTACTAGATGGATGTTGGATGACTGCCGAACTTCAAGAGAAAAGTTATCACGAATGTTTGGTTCAGCCTGCATTATGCAGCGCAAAAAATATCAATAATGTTTTGATAATCGGTGGGGGTGACGGGGGAACCGCAAGAGAATGCTTAAGACATGCAGAAGTCAAACGTTTAGATTTAGTTGAAATTGATCGTCGAGTAGTAGAGCTAAGTCAAAAATATTTACCAACTCTTGGAGGTAATGCATGGACTGACCCAAGACTACATATCAACATAAATGACGGCGTCGAATGGGTAAAGAATAAAAAAGGAGCAAGCTATGACGTGATAATTATTGATAGCTCTGACCCTCAAGGGCCAGCCAAGGGGTTATTCAATAAACTTTTTTTTGAAAATTGCAAACGAATATTACGTTCTGGAGGTGTTTTTGCTACTCAAAGTGAATCCCCAGAAGCATTCCGCAAAATTCATATTGAGACTATTAAAACAATCCGTGAGGTTTTCGATTTTGCAGACCCACTATATGGATCAGTGCCTTTATATCCCAGTGGTTGGTGGAGCTGGACATTTGCTGCTATGGGTAAACAATTCTATAAAGAACCAATTCAACAAAGAGCACAAACTATTGCTAGCCAATGTGACATTTGGAGTATTGAATGGCAAACAGGTGCTTTCAAAAGTATGCCTGCTTCAATCCATAGAGAGTTAAGCCAATGAATTTAAAAGATTTTGATTCTTTCAATAATGATCATGCGATATTTATGGGTGCTCAACGTACATTAGATGATTGCAAAATTGCTATCTTTGGTGTTCCTTATGATGGAACTACTTCCTTCAAACCAGGTGCTCGTTTTGGACCATCTTCAATTAGAGAAGTAAGTCATAGTATAGAAACCTATTGTCCAGAATTAGATCTTGATCTAGAAGAAATCCAATTTGCTGATCTTGGCTCAATAAATATTCCCTATGGAGCACCAGAACCTGTTGTAAGTGAAGTTAATAAAGCTACTAATTCGATCATTAAAAGAGGATTAAATCCTCTAATATTAGGAGGAGAACACTCGGTGAGTTCAGGCGCAGTTGAAGCACTTGTTCAATACAATCCTGATCTAATCATGGTACAACTTGATGCTCATGCTGACTTACGGAATGAATGGCTAGGTAATCGACATAGTCATGCCTGTGCCATGCGTCGATGTCTAGATGTACTGCCGAGTAAAAAAATTTTTCAAGTGGCAATTCGAAGCGGTACTCGAAGAGAATACAAAGAGCTTAGAGAAGAAAATCGTCTTGTTTTTCATGCACATGGAAAACAAGCGACGTTTCTTGAAGAAGCACTCCGGCCTCATATTGGGCAACCAATCTATTTAACAATTGATCTGGATTGGTTTGATCCAAGTGTGATGCCTGGAACGGGAACTCCAGAACCTGGAGGTTTTTTTTGGCAAGACTTCTCTGCAATAGTGAATGTCCTAAAAAAACATAACCTTGTTGCAGCTGATGTAGTTGAGTTATCACCACAACTTGACTCCTCAGGCATTAGTAGCGTCCTTGCTGCCAAAGTAACAAGAAGTTTATTAATGCTTCTGAGCCTATAAGTAAATTAAAACCTCACGCGTTTGAGATGAGCACTAATTTTCAATAGATGCCAGTGCTCGTCCAAATTCAAGCTGTCTCTCAGTAAAAGTTTGAATGGTCTTTTCCTCCACTTTTGGCAATGATGGTGCACTCTTCATCCAATGATGGCAAACAGCAAAAGGAGCTATATCAGGGTGCACCCTGATTTTTCTCAATCGGCACCATGACTCAGGCGCAGACTGGCAAGCAACACAATGCTGACATGTTCTACAACACGTTTTCGTGGACATCAATAATCCGCGAAGTAACCCAGACTAGTTAAGGTTTTCAAATCGAACCATGAAGCCGCAAAATCTACTACTTTCCTTTGGTTTCTAAAGTCAGCCCAAAAACACTCAATAGGAAATTTTGCCTGAAAAAATGACGCAACTTCAAAGGACTCCTCTCTATCAACTCTGTCTGAAGGAAAACTGCCGAATGAGCCCTTTTGCAGGCTGGGAAATGCCGATTCAATTTGGCGGACTAGTGAATGAGCATCAAGCAGTAAGAAACCAAGCTGGTCTTTTTGATATCTCTCATATGGGTATTTATTACATAGAAGGCACGAATCCAAAAGATGCACTTCAAGCACTGGTCCCATCAGACCTCTACAGAATTGGTGAAGGAGAAGCTTGCTATACCGTTCTGCTAAATGATAAAGGAGGAATACTAGATGACGTTATTATCTATGATTTAGGAAGCAAAAATGAACGTGAGCAAAAGCTTCTCATAGTAATTAATGCTGCATGCAATATTCATGATTTAAGTTGGTTAAAAAAGAACCTAGAGCCCAAAAATATTAAGATATCAGATGCAAAAAAAAACGGGATTTTCATGGCATTACAAGGACCTAATGCAGAGCAAATTCTAGAACAATATTGCGAAGGCTCAATCAAAAGTATACCAAAGTTTGGCCACCGTAATTTACAATTAAATTTCAATAATATCTCTTGCCCGGTATTCCTTTCCCGCACTGGCTACACAGGCGAAGATGGTTTTGAAATTCTCTTAGAAGCAGAAAATGGGAAATTCTTATGGCAAAAATTACTTAAAGACGGCATCACTCCTTGCGGTCTTGGTGCTCGAGACACACTCCGATTAGAAGCAGCGATGCATTTGTACGGGAATGATATGAACTCCAAGACAACGCCATTTGAAGCCGGCTTAGGATGGCTAGTACACCTCGAGATGCCCTCACAATTTATAGGGCGTGATGTCCTGGAAAAACAAGCCAAAGAAGGAATACATAAAAGACTGGTTGGATTAACCCTGCAAGGCCGCGCAATTGCCAGAAAGGGTTACCAAGTGTTTCATGAAGAAAGCCTCGTAGGACAAATCACAAGCGGAACTTGGTCTCCCACGTTAAATCAAGCAATTGCACTCGCCTATATACCCAAAGAACTTTCTACAGTTGGCAACGCACTTTTGATAGACATTCGGGGAGTAAAACATCCAGCCACAATTGTCAAAAGACCTTTTTATCGAAGAGGTGTCACAACCTAATTGCTGCCCCAAAGAAATATCCAGAAGACCCCTTCTTATGGGAAACTCGCTTTGTCTGAAGAATTCTTTTCCAATGCGCAGCGATGGATGTGGTGAACTGCGCGCAAAGCAAATCAGCTCTAACGTCCAACTTTGTGGATGGGTTGATCGCTGTCGCGATCATGGTGGGGTCATCTTTATTGACCTTCGAGATCAAAGCGGAACAATACAAATCACCATTGATCCTGAACGAGGCAAAGAATTATTTACTACGGCTGAAAGTCTCAAGAATGAAACTGTGCTCCAAATAGTAGGGACTATACGAGCAAGACCAAAGGAGTCAATTAATGAAAAATTAAGCACAGGAGAAATTGAAGTTCTTGCGACACAAATAACAATCTTGAATGAAGTAAAAAGCACCTTGCCTTTTACAGTTTCAATCCATGATGACGAGCCTGTAAAAGAAGAGCTTCGTCTTCGGCATCGCTACTTAGATCTACGTAGAGAACGTATGAAACAAAATCTACGCTTACGGCATAACACAATCAAAACTGCAAGACGTTTTTTAGAAGAAGAAGATTTCATCGAGGTAGAAACTCCTGTACTCACACGCTCAACTCCAGAAGGCGCTCGCGATTATCTTGTCCCTTCAAGAGTCTGCGAAGGAGAATGGTTTGCTCTGCCTCAATCACCTCAACTCTTCAAACAATTGTTGATGGTCGGTGGTTTAGAACGCTATTACCAAGTTGCTCGATGCTTTCGAGATGAAGATTTGCGCTCAGATAGACAACCTGAATTCACACAACTAGATCTTGAAATGAGTTTCATGAGTCAAGAAGAAATCATTGAACTCAATGAAAAGTTAATTGCAAAAATATGGAAAGAAGTGAAGGGCATAGAACTAAAACTCCCCTTTCCAAATCTTTCATGGCAAGAGGCTATGGATCGTTATGGAACTGATAGACCTGACACTCGATATGGCATGGAATTAATAGCAGTCAATGAAATTGTGAAAGATATGGGCTTCAAAGTTTTTTCTGGAGCAATAGCTTCTGGTGGTTCAGTGAAATGCATAACGGTAAAAAATGGCAACAACTCTTTAAGCAATGTGCGAATCAAACCAGGGGGGGATGTATTTACTGAAGCTCAAAAAGCAGGGGCAGGAGGTCTAGCATTTATAAGAGTTAGAGAAAATAATCAAATTGATACTATTGGAGCGATAAAAGACAGTCTCAATAACAAACAAAAACAAGACTTGCTAGAAAAAACCAATGCAAAAGAAGGTGATTTAATACTATTTGGTGCTGGTGAAACAGAAATAGTGAATAAAGCCCTTGATCGAATCCGACAATATTTAGCTCGCGAACTTGGATTAATACCAGATAGCTACGATAATAAAAGTTGGAACTTCCTATGGATTACTGATTTTCCAATGTTTGAAGTTAATGATGAAGAAAAACGTCTTGAAGCATTACATCATCCCTTTTGCGCGCCAAACAATCAAGATATAGGAATCAAAGAAGAGTGGCAAAAAAATTTACCTCAAGCACGAGCTAAAGCATATGACCTTGTGTTAAATGGTCTTGAAATTGGTGGGGGATCATTACGCATTCACAATTCTGAACTCCAAAAAGAAGTCTTCCAATCAATAGGTTTGAACAGTAATGAAATTGAAGAAAAATTTGGTTTTTTAATTGAAGCTTTAGAGATGGGTGCGCCCCCACATGGTGGAATAGCTTTTGGCATTGACAGGATTGTAATGCTACTTGCTGGTGAAGAATCAATTAGAGACACCATTGCATTTCCAAAAACACAACAAGCTCGTTGTTTGATGACTCAGGCGCCTGCTGTTGTATCGGAGAATCAATTAAACGAACTGCATGTTGCTAATACTTGTATCGAAGAGGAATAAATAAACTTGCACATTCCAATTCTGCTATTCAAACCTTAAGAGATCACTGCTTAAACCAATTGAAAAGCATAAATACTGGGCCAAAATCTAAAAAAATTTTACTTTTGAGATTACACAACCTTTTTCAGAAATAATCCCGCACAATAAAAGTTCACCAGTCGCTAAGAATTTATGAGATTTTCTTGGCCTAAGGGAGGATGGAGGTACCGTAAAGAATCACAATGAGATAAATGGCAAAGTTTGTCTTCGTCACTGGTGGAGTTGTTTCCAGTATCGGGAAGGGGATTGTGGCTGCCAGCCTTGGTCGACTGCTGAAATCACGCGGCTACAACGTCTCAATCTTGAAGCTAGATCCATATCTAAATGTTGATCCGGGAACTATGAGCCCCTTTCAACATGGAGAAGTGTTCGTTACAGAAGATGGTGCGGAAACAGACCTTGATCTAGGTCACTATGAGCGATTTACAGATACAGCAATGTCCCGCTTAAACAGCGTGACAACTGGATCTATTTATCAGTCTGTAATTAATAAAGAGCGTAGAGGGGATTACGAAGGAGGAACAGTGCAAGTCATACCACATATCACACGAGAAATTCGAGAAAGAATCCATCGAGTAGCATCCAATAGTGCTGCAGATGTTGTAATTACTGAAATCGGAGGAACTGTTGGTGATATTGAATCACTACCATTTTTAGAAGCAATTCGAGAATTTAGAGAGGATGTGAACAGACATGATATTGCTTATATCCATGTCACTCTTTTGCCATTTATTGGCACCTCAGGTGAACTTAAAACCAAACCAACACAACACTCAGTAAAAGAATTACGATCTATAGGTATACAACCAGATGTTCTTGTTTGTAGAAGTGATAGACCAATTAACACTGACCTCAGAAAAAAAATCAGCGGGTTTTGTGGCGTAAATCAACGCGCAGTCATACCTTCTTTAGATGCAGACAGCATTTATTCCGTTCCTCTAGCCTTAAAAAAAGAAGGCTTATGTCGTGAAGTCCTTGATGTTCTCAATTTAAAGGACCATGAATGTGATCTTACTAATTGGGTAGAACTAGTCCATAAACTGCGTCATCCTGGACCAGCAGTAAAAATAGCTCTCGTCGGTAAATACGTTCAATTAAATGATGCCTATCTTTCTGTAGTCGAAGCTCTTCGACATGCCTGTATTGCACAGGATGCCTCTTTAGATCTTCATTGGGTTTGTGCAGAACAAATTGAAACAGAAGGTCCAAAAGAACTTCTAAAAACAATGGATGCTGTTGTTGTTCCTGGCGGCTTTGGGAATCGCGGCGTTGATGGAAAAATCGCAGCTATCAAATGGGCAAGAGAGCAACGCATACCCTTCCTTGGGCTTTGTTTAGGTATGCAATGCGCTGTAATTGAATGGGCACGTAATCAAGCTGGTCTAACAGGAGCAACCAGCTCTGAACTCAACTCAGATACAGAACATCCAGTGATTCATTTGCTCCCAGAACAACAAGATGTTGTTGATCTGGGAGGAACAATGAGGTTAGGAGTATATCCATGTCGACTTAAATCTGAAACCATGAGTCAACAGCTTTACAATGAGCAAGTTGTATATGAAAGGCATCGACATCGATATGAATTTAATAATTCATACCGAAATCTCTTTCTTGAGTCAGGGTATGTCATTAGTGGCACCTCACCAGATGGCCGTCTTGTAGAACTAATTGAACTAAAAGGTCATCCATTCTTTACAGCATGCCAATATCATCCAGAATTTCTATCACGCCCAGGTAAACCTCATCCCTTATTTAAAGGGCTCATAGAAGCAGCTCAATCACGCCTCCCCGCATCCCCTAACGAAGCCCTTAGGCAATCACCTACGCCTTTACAAAAAGAACTTTCTAATCAGCCATAAAGAATGGCATCCACACTTCCTGTGGTGGAAAAGTTCCACTCTTTACAAGGAGAAGGAGCACATGTAGGTCGAAGTGCATTCTTCATACGATTAGCCAGTTGCAAAGTTGGATGTTCATGGTGTGATACGAAAAATTCTTGGTCAACCAATAATCACCCCAAAGAAAGTATCGACAATATCTCACAAGCAGTAGCTAATGCATATACGAAAGGTGCAGCATTTGTAGTTATTACGGGTGGGGAACCATTGCATCACAACTTAGACACCTTATGCAATGCAATTCGAAACATCACAACTCGTGCAAATACACAACCCATACCTATTCATCTTGAAACTAGTGGAGTCGATCCATTGAGTGGTCGTCCAAACTGGATAACTCTCTCACCAAAGAGACATGCACCCCCGCGAAAAGAAATTATTAATACATGTCAGGAGTTAAAAGTGATTGTACACAATCAAGAAGATCTTCTATTTGCAGAAGATATAGCAAAACATGCCAATAAATCCTCACAACCACTGTTATTCTTACAGCCAGGTTGGAACGCCAAAGAAGGGGAAAAGCTAACTCTCGAATATGTAAAAACCCACCCGCAATGGAGGCTTAGTCTACAAACACACAAATGGCTTGGAGTGCTTTAAAGACCAGATTACAATGACACAAAATACTACTATTGCTTTACTTTCAGGAGGATTAGATTCAACAACTGCTGCTGCATTAGCAAAAGAAGCCAATCAAAAAGTGATAGGGTTATCATTCGATTATGGTCAAAGGCATCGACGTGAATTAAAGGCTGCTTCTGATCTAGCAAACTTTTTAAAATTACATGAACACCAAATCATTAATGTTAATTTGGCTAAATGGGGAGGGTCATCACTAACTGATGATACGCAGGAAATTCCTATTTCTGGTATTTCTGAAAACAAAATACCAAATACTTATGTGCCAGGTAGAAATACAGTATTCATTGCTATCGGTTTAAGCTTTGCAGAAGCAAGAGGTGCTAATCAACTTGTTTTAGGCATAAATGCTATGGATTACTCCGGATATCCTGACTGCAGACCTGACTATTTAGAAGCGTTCCAAAATCTTGCCAACCTATCTAGTAAAGCTGGCCGTGAAGGAAATGGTATAAAACTATGGGCTCCTTTAATTCATTTGAGCAAAGTAGAGATTATTCAACAAGCATTGAGATTAAATATACCAATTGAACGGACATGGAGTTGCTACAAAGGACAAAACAAAGCGTGTGGTATATGTGATAGTTGTCGTATCCGAGATGAAGCCTTAATAAAAATTGGTAGAGCAGACCTTTGTAGCAATATGCAATTCTAATGACTCTTATTCGACAGCTATATCGATGGCAAAAGCCAGAGATATTAGTTGAGCAATTAATTAAAACGTGGGGAGAAGCAGGCCTTATTTGGCTTGATGGAGATGGAACTGATTTAGGAAGATGGGCAATACTAGCCGTCGACCCTATTGACCAAATCTGTTGCAGAGGACTACCTAAAACTAAGGCAGCATCAAACCCATTCAATGCCTTGAAAAATTTAAAGGCAGGTCACTGGACTGGGTGGCTTAGCTATGAAGCAGCTGCATGGACAGAACCCAAAAACCCCTGGAAATCGGATGAGATAGCAACACTATGGATCGCAGCTCATGATCCAATTCTAAAATTTGATCTTAAAAAGCATGAATTATGGATAGAAGGTAGAAACAAAAACCGCTTTCAAAAATTTGCGCATTGGCTAGAAAATATTGAGGAATCACAAAAAATCCCTAACCAATTACCCTCAATACCTCCTGAAAAAAGCGTTGAAATTCCCTTAGATGCATGGGAGTGGATTACTCACAAAGCTAATTTTTCATATAATGTCGAACAAATAAAAAATTGGATTGCTAAAGGAGATATTTTCCAAGCAAATCTAACGACATCGTGTACAACTATCCTCCCTAATAAAACTAAAGCAATTGATATTTTTCAAAAACTGCGAAAATTATGTCCTGCACCATTTGCAGGACTAGTGATAGGTGCAGATCAGGCAAACAATGAAGCAATAATATCGACATCTCCAGAACGATTTCTCAAAGTACTACCTAATGGAGAAGTTGAAAGTAGACCTATTAAAGGAACAAGACCAAGGCATCCTGATCCCAAAAAAGATGCTGATTTGGCTGCTGCCCTTGTTTGCAGTGCAAAAGATAGAGCAGAAAATATAATGATTGTTGACTTAATTCGAAATGATCTTGGAAGAGTTTGTAAGCCAGGTTCAATTTCTGTCCCTCAAATAGTAGAGCTGGAAAGTTATTCACAAGTTCACCATCTAACTTCAGTCGTCAAAGGTTTTTTACAACCCAATAAAACATGGGTAGATTTGTTAGAAGCATCATGGCCAGGAGGGTCTATCACTGGTGCACCCAAATTACGTGCTTGTCAACGGCTACATGAACTTGAACCAGTAGCACGTGGGCCATACTGTGGATCATTAATACATCTTGACTGGAATGGCACTTTTGACAGTAATATTCTTATTCGCTCTTTGATTCTTGAAGGAAGAACATTAAGAGCACATGCTGGTTGTGGAATTGTCGCTGATTCAGATCCACAAAACGAAGCAGAAGAGTTAAGTTGGAAATTAATACCAATTTTAAAAGCGTTGGAATAAACATATGAACAAAAGAGTAGGTTGGTTTAACAATGAATGGGCCAACTTAGATAATCTTAAAATTCCAATTTGTGATCGAGGCCTAACTCTCGGTGATGGTATCTTCGAAACGATTCTTATTTGTCAAGGACAGCCACAACTACTTTCAAAGCATTTAGATCGCTGGCAAAAAAGTGCCGAACTGTTACATATGGCACAACCTCCATCAGAAGAAAGGATAAGAAATTTAATTTTTGAAGGTATCGAACTCATTTCCTTACATAAAAATAATGCTGCTCTCAGACTCAATTGGACAAGAGGAGACAACGATCTGAGAGGAATCAATATTTCAAAAGAAAAAGCCAATCCATCCAATCATCGATTTTGGATAGAGCTCAATTTTCATGAACCCTACTTCCATCCAGTATCCGCCCTCATAAGTAGTCATGAAAAACGAAATGCGAATAGTCAAATAAGTCGTTGTAAAACTATTAACTACATCCAATCTATCAATGCAAGGCAAGAAGCCAAGCTTTTAGGATATGATGAAGCTCTACTTCAGAGTACGAATAGTGAAATTTGTTGTGGAGCAACAGCTAATCTTATTGTGAAAAGACAAGGTCAATTTTTAACCCCACGCTTAGAAAGTGGTTGTTTGCCAGGAATTATGCGCCAACAGGGCCTTGATACTGGACTTTTAATAGAAGCAAAAATAGATATTGAACCCCAAGAAGGAGATGAATGGCTACTTATTAATAGTCTTAGTTGTCAAGCAATCAATCAAGTGAAAAATAAATCCCTTCAAACTTCTACAAATCCAAAAACGCTTTGGTGGAAATTACTAAAAACAAGGGTTGACTGAAGAAGATCAAATCGTCTCCTTTATTACTCAAAGAGAATCGGCATAGTGACATTAGCGGGAGATGGTGCACATGCCTCAACCTGATAATCAACCACTGCTCCTATCATGACAATGGAAGGTGAGCAAATACCTAACTTCTCTACTTCTAGAACTAGCTGCTTCAACGAAGCTTTTACATATCTCTGCCCAATCACAGTGCCTTGTTGAATCACTGCTGAGGAAGTAGAAGGCTCCAATCCACCTGCAATTAACTCATCAACAAGGTATTGAAGATTGTGCAAGCCCATATAAATCACCAAGCCATCAGTAGCAGTTGCCAAAGCTCTCCAATTCACAGAAGGTCGACGTTTATCAATACCCTCATGGCCAGTCACAAAGGTGACAGATGAACCAGCAAGTCTATGCGTTACAGGGATTCCAACATAGGCAGGGACAGCAATACCAGCTGTTATGCCAGGCACTACCTCTACTGGAACACCATGACGCTCCAAATAAGCAGCTTCTTCCGCTCCTCGCCCAAACAAAAAAGGATCTCCTCCCTTAAGACGCACTACACATGAATGACACCGTGCCATTTCAATAAGAACAGAATTAGTTTTCACCTGCGGAACAGAATGGTGGCCACGCCTCTTACCAACAAAATGAAGATGGCAAGACAGCGAAACTAACTCCAACAACTCTTGAGGCACTAAAGAGTCATAAATAAGAGCATCACATTGTTGAAGCAAACGTTGTGCCTTAACGGTCAACAAATCAGGGTCACCCGGGCCAGCGCCTACGAGATACACTTTTCCATATTTAGCCTCAGTCATGTCAGCAATCTGAACCCTCGTACTAAGCAAGGAAGATATAACTCTATTTCAACCCGGTCAGAGGGCAAAGAGTCAATAATGTGTTCTAAAGAACAATGAGAACTAACTCAGCCTTTAATCAATAGACAGCTAAAAGACATTTCGTATCAAATACAACCGATCAAAAGTATCTTTCAATGGTGAAATGATAATAATCTAGAAGACAGCAATGCGAAGTGAACCTTACACAAATCAGAACTCATTTCAAAAAAACCATAAACCAAGGTGCTTGAAGAAAAAAAAACATTTCAATAGCATTCTTGAAAGAGACATATTTGCCATGAAACAAGTATTGCAAATACTAAAGCAAGGGACAATTCGTTGGATCGGAGAAATTGGTCGTCAATATTAATTACCCTCTAAGAAGTTTACCCCAACCAGTTAAAAGCGCTTTTAACTGTATTCAATATAACCAAAAATTGAATATCATATAAATATCTAAAATTGTGCGAATCGCTACTTTATAAATATCCATCTTGTTGCTTAATAGATCTAACAGCACACATTGTTTAGAAGTGCTGTAAGACATACAAACTCACCGAAAATTATTTAGCCAGTAGTTTTTCTACGCAATTTTTAATGACTACTATTTCCAAACCTAATTCATTCCTTGAAGGTAAAAAATTAAATAAAATTGAACAGAAAAAAGCCGAAAAAGATGGGCTTGAAGTGGGCAATGAAATAAAAAAATTCTCAGAAGTTGGCTGGGAATCAATTGATAAAACTGACCTGGAACTACGACTTAAATGGTATGGAATGTTTTGGAGACCAAAAACTCCTGGAAAATTTATGTTGCGCTTACGAATTCCAAATGGAGTCCTTACATCGCATCAGCTGACAATCATTGCTTCGATCGTTGCAAGATATGGAGAAGATGGAAGTTGTGATATAACAACACGACAAAATCTTCAATTACGTGGAATATTAATTAGTGATCTTCCTGAAATACTTAAGCGATTAAAAGAAGCCGATATCTGGACTATACAATCTGGTTTTGATAACCCAAGAAATATCACTGGAAATCCTTTAGCTGGTGTAGATCCAAAAGAAATTATAGATACCAGACCATTTACAATGAAACTAAACAAATTTCTCACACAAGATGGCTTAGGGAATTCCAAATTTTCTAATCTCCCTAGAAAATGGAATACAGCTATAGCTGGTTCAAAAGATAATTTTCTTTTACACAATGATCTTATTTTTCACCCAGTAGAATTAGATGGAGTTTTAGGTTTCGGAGTTTGGGTAGGTGGCATACTATCTTCTCAATTAAATGATTATGCAATTCCTCTAAATGCTTGGATAAGAGAAGATCAAATTTGCAGATTAACTGAATGCATAATATCAATATGGCGTGAACATGGAGAGCGAGATAAAAGGTCAAAAGGAAGATTCAGATTCTTCCTAAACTCCATAGGAATTGATGAATTTAGAAAAATGGTAGAAAAGGATTTTGGTCAATTAGTTAAAGATCCAGGATCTATATTTGCACAAAAACCTAGATCAATTTATGGAATTCATCCTCAAAAACAGACAGATAAATATTATGCTGGTGTTCATATTCCTGTTGGACGATTAACAGCTGAAGATTTGCAAAGTTTTTCTACAATAAGTAATGATTATGGCAGCAGTGAAATTCGACTAACTGAAGATCAAAATATAATTTTTATTGGTCTAGCTAAAAGTCAATTAAAAAACTTCAAAAATGAAGATATTTTCTCTCGTTTCAGTCTAGAACCCAATCCTATTGAAGCTGGAACAGTCTCATGCACAGGTAATACATATTGTAGTTTTGCATTAACTAACACAAAAGATCAGGCTCTAAAAATTTCTCAAGAACTTTCTCAAGAACTTGATTTATCAGAAGAAGTAAAAATTCATTGGACTGGATGCCCAAACAGCTGTGGACAAGCATATATGGGCGCCATAGGCCTAACTGGTACAAAAGGGAAAAATTCCGAAGGTAAAATGGTTGAAGCTTACGACATAAGTATTGGTGGGTCTCAAGGTAAAAAACAAAAAATTGGAATTTTAAGCCATAAATCAATTCTAAAAGATGAATTAAAAGTCACCCTAAAAAATATATTAGTAAAAGAATTCTCAGCTATTCCTAAAATGAAAGCCCAAAATAGAATCTTCTCTCAATTTATAAATTGGTTTAAAAAGTTGAAAGAAAGCCGCAATTCAACATAAGCGGTTTTTTGCTCAACTTCTAACTACTTTCAACACAGCCTATTATGCCTAAGACTTATAAAGCAAAAGATCTTCTTTCGAAATTTGTCAATTGGTTTAATCAATTAGGCAAAGATTTTCCATCCATAAATCGGACTGGAGGAAGTCAAGATTTTTTCTCCAAACTAATGAATCGTATTAGTTCATAAGTTAAATAAAAATCCCAACAACACTTCTCTTTATTCCCATCCGATGGATACAAATACGTCACAGATGGACTATGTCCTACCCAATGAACTTGTAGATGGAATGATTGCCGCAGGTGGCAAAAAATCGACAGTTAGTATCAAGAACCTTCTTGTTCGTGGATTCTACTCAGGAGCAATTCTAGGATTAGCAACATGCCTTGCGATAACAGTCGGCATTCAATCAGGAATGCCATTCCTTGGTTCAGTAATTTTTCCATTTGGTTTTGCAAGCATCGTGCTCTTTGGAATGGAGCTTGTAACCGGAAATTTTGCTCTGCTGCCAATGGCAACTTGGGCTGGACGAAGTTCTTGGAGAGCTACATTTCGAAACTGGATGTGGGTTTGGATAGGTAATTTTCTAGGAACAGCACTAGTTGCTCTCTTGTTATCAATTAGTCTTACAAGTGCAGGAACAGTTGAACCACTTTCTGCGGCGGCTGGTGGAAAAGGCTGGGCAGTTGTAGCAGCAAAAATCATAGCAATTAATAAGGCAAATGTACTTTTAAAATATGAATCACTAGGTAGCACGGGTTTTTTACTAGCTTTCTTACGAGGAATAATTGCAAATTGGCTAGTTTGCCTTGGTGTAACCATGGCATTAGTCAGCAAAAGTGTCCCAGGTAAAATACTTGCCTGCTGGCTACCAATCACAGCATTCCAAACTATGGGAATGGAGCATATTGTGGTAAATATGTTCCTTCATACTGCTGGACCTTTACTAGGCTCAGGTGTGCCATTTGGTAAAGTTATTTTTTGGAATTTCCTACCAGTAACTTTAGGAAATATCGTAGGTGGAATGGTATTTATTGGAATGCTTTTCTATAGTACACATAGAACAAAAGTGACAAATGTATTACCTAGTGTTCATGATGAAAAATTAGAACGAGAGCTTGCTGCAGAGCTAGGAGCTCGCTAATTATATTTACTTTAAGAAGATCATTTTGTAGTTATAAAATTATCTTCTTAAAATAGATACTTTCTACTAAATAATATTCAATTTCTCATAAGCTAAATCAGTTTCTAACATTGCTTGATCATCATCATGAAATGTACATCCATACATTAAATTAATAATTCTTTCCATATCTATTTCACGATCAACCACATCTTGCCAAAGCCTATTCGTTAACTCTGGATCACCAAGTTCAAATTGAGCATGAACTAGTTCTCTGACTAGAATAAAAATAGATTGTCGATCATTTCGAAATCGAGACTCGCAAAACTCCAAAGAGGAAGGTTTCTCAAGCGTTTCTCTTGGTTCCTTTAGACTCAGTTTTTGAAGCATAACCAACCTTTATTACTTTTTATTAGTAAATCAGTAAGACGCTTAGGTCATTGGAATTAACAAAAATTAAATTATTACTCACAGGATTAGTAACAAAGCCTACTTCCACAAAATATCGTATGGAATTCGATGAAACTCACATTTGGAAGGAGCTTCAAGCTTCACCTAAGGGTCAACTAAAAGCTGACTGGCTAGGTAAAGCCTATTCACCTCAAGCTTCAATTGAACTGCGCACACAAATAGCAGAAAGGCTCGGCATGCTTGCGGAAGAGGGTTGGCCAATGCTTAGATTACTTTTAAACAAATATGGCACTGAGCCAGAACTAATATATGCAACAGGAATTTGTCATCAAGCAGAAGCAAAAAACTATCTTATTATGCTTCTGCAAAAGGATAGTTTAAACCTTTCTATTCTACAAGCATTAGCCTGTTGGGGAACTTACCTACCAAACAAAACACTAAGAAAAATTCTTCATGAAGCTAACCAATCAATCAGATTAGCAGGCTTAGAATTAGTCAAGTTTAAGGCACATCAATTAACTGATTCGGAGTTATTAGAACTCACTAAAGATATGCTAGATGATTTTCGGGAACCTATAGTAATGTCCACAATCAAAATCTTACAAAGACGTGATAGTTTGGAGATTTGCGATGCAATTGCTTACATAGTCGAAAATGGATCTGATAAAACAGCTTATTCTGCATTGATGGCATTAGGTGCAATTGGAAAAGAAAGTAGCCATCAGACCCTAATTAAATTGTCAGAGAACCTACCTTTAGGAAATCGGCGCAACCTAGCAAAAAAACAACTAAAGCATCAATATAGATTTTCTAAATTCCTTAAAGAATACTAAATCACACCAAACTAATACCAAATGAATTCCAGATTATGTGTAAAATCAGAACATATTTTTATTTACCATCAAATACTAAAATCAGTAGCAAAAATGACAACATCTAAAAGAGCACTTCAATGACGATTCTTTTTAATAAAAGCATTTGAACCAGTGATTGAAAATAAAGAACAATTTAAAATCTACCTCAGCAAAATTGGTAGTGGTGAAAAAACCAGTACTGGCTTAACTCGTAAAGAATCTGCTCATGCTTTAAAACTCATCCTTAAAGGAAAAGCAAGTCCAGCACAAATTGGAGCATTTATGTTGGCTCACCGAATCCGACGGCCTGAACCAAAAGAACTTGCTGGAATGTTAGATACATATAGAGAACTAGGACCTTTGATTCAATCAAAAGAGGGAAAACGTCGCCCAATTTGTTTCGGAATGCCTTTCGATGGTCGTACTCGAACATCACCGATATATCCCTTAACCACCTTAATTCTTCTGCATGCTGGGCAACCTGTTGTTTTACATGGTGGTAACCGCATGCCAGTCAAATACGGAATTACAACTGCAGAACTCTTTAAAACATTGGGCTTAGACCTCACAGGTCTAACTATTGATCAACTAAATTCTTGCTTTGATAGCACTGGATTAGCACTAGTCCATCAACCAGACCATTTTTTTCTGGCTGACAACCTCATCACATATCGAGATGAATTAGGTAAGCGTCCTCCAATAGCGAGCATGGAACTCATATGGACCGCGCACCAAGGCAAACATCTTTTTATAACTGGCTTTGTCCATCCACCGACTGAAGATAGAGCATGGAAAACACTTGAACTTTTTGGAGAAAAAGAAATAATTTCTATCAAAGGGCTAGAGGGAGGAACAGATCTTCCAATTAGTCGTGCTTGCATAACTGCACGTATAAAACACCATCAATGCGAACGAATAATCCTTCACCCACGTGAACATAAATGCTTTGGAAAAGATTTGGAATGGCGTAATCTTGATGAATGGCGGGATCATGCCTTACTAGCTTTAGAAAATAAAGGACCATTAAGACATGCACTTCTTTGGAATACAGGTGTTTATTTATGGTTTGCAGAACTAGCCAAAACCTTAGAAGAAGGACTCAATAAAGCTGAAGAATTTATGTCTACAAAATCCGCAAAAAAAACATTAGAGAAAATCATTTTATGGAGATCAAATAACTAAAATTGTATGATTCTAAAAACTATTGAATTAAAATTTTTTCCATAAGGTAACGTCGAAAACTAACTCCACCGATTTCAAATGTGTTTGGCCTGATCAGCCTCCAGCCTCGCCGCAAGAGCAATTCATAACTTACAAAACTGGCTTCAGTAACTAAATGATCTATACCCTCGTCCAAAGCTTCCTGCTCAACTCGATTTAACAACACAGTTGCATGACCTCGACGACTAAAATGACCGCGGCAATACAGCAAAGCCAACCGATTCAGAGGGTATCTGACTGCAAATGCAGCAATATTTTGATTCTCAAGGCTTATCCAACCTCGCCCTTCCTTCAAAGGACTGTCTAAGACACCTGGCAAAAAAGCCAAAGCACTCCATTGGCGAATCTGCTCTTTCGTATATAACGTCGCACATTGCGATTGAATTGCATCTATATAAACCTCCCTCACTGCCATGTGATCAGACAGTTCCAAAGGTTTTAACTGTTGACTAGGTAACATCTAAATTAAACTCCTAACCCATCAAGTGAACTAGCTATATGGGATGGTGTTACCAATCCTGATGCGTCTCTCTGTGCAAAGGCCCAAGATCCCAACTCTTCTTAGTGCTTTCATCACACTTCTAAATGATCGGCTAGGCGAAACTATCGTTTTTCCCCTCTTACCATTTTTACTAGAACGTTTTTCTAATAATGGAAGCACCCTAGGACTTTTAGCTGGAACTTATGCAATTTCTCAATTCTCAGCAGCCCCACTTATTGGAGGACTAAGTGATCGTTTTGGTCGAAAACCAATAATAATCACTTGTGTTGCAGGTTCAGTTATTGGACTCAGTTTGTTTGCCATAACAGTAAGTATCGACTGGAGCAATCGTTTACCAATTTGGGCAACTAGCATCCCTATTTTATTACTCTTTTTAGCTCGAATTATAGATGGAATTAGTGGAGGGACTGCTGCTACTGCTACAGCTGTGCTAGCTGATATTTCAACACCAGAAAACCGTGCAAAAACTTTTGGTCTTATTGGCGTTGCTTTTGGATTGGGCTTTATTCTTGGACCAGGACTAGGGACAACTCTTGCAAAATATAGTGTAACTCTACCTGTTTGGGCTGCTACGCTCTTTGCACTCACTAATTTAGCTTTAGTAATCTGGATACTTCCTGAAACTCTTCCACTTACAAAACGAAGTTCTGTCCTTAGCAAAAAAGAACTAAATCCCTTTAGCCAGCTAAGTCTAGTTTTTAGAAATCCTTTATCTAGAAGATTATGCCTTGCTTTCTTTATGTTTTTTATGGCCTTTAATGGTTTCACTGCCGTTTTAGTCTTATATTTAAAAGATGCATTTAACTGGACACCTCAACTATCAAGCCAAGCTTTTATAATTGTCGGTGTTGTAGCAATGATAGTACAAGGAATATTAATTGGTCCTTTAGTCAGTCGATTTGGCGAATCTCGCTTAAATTTAATGGGAATTGGATTTGTAATTGCAGGCTGCATTCTTTTAACTCTAGCAAATAAAGAGAATTCAATCTCTATGGTTTTTAGTGCAGTAGCTGTTCTCGCTGTAGGAACGGGATTAGTAACACCATGCCTTAGAGCTTTAATTTCTCGAAGATTAAATTCAGCTGGCCAAGGAGTTGTACTAGGAAGTCTTCAAGGCTTGCAAAGTTTAGGTACTTTTTTAGGGGCTAGTATGGCAGGTATTTCTTATGATCTATTAGGACAAAAAAGTCCTTTTTATGGAACTACTTTTATCTTGCTACTAGTCATTACTTTAATTTCTGAAAATGGCTTAACTAATGAGAAGCATGCTTACCTAAACAAGCAAAAAACAACTTTTTAATCAAAGCTTGCTATCTTGTTGTTAATACCAACAAACTACCCATATGGATAAATGACATCAAAACACAAAGCAAATTTGAAATACATCAACCGTGAACTTAGTTGGATCAACTTCAACAAAAGAGTATTATCACAAGCCCTAGACTCAAGAACACCATTACTTGAACAAGCCAAATTCAGTGCCATTTTTAGCAACAATCTAGATGAATTTTTCATGGTGCGTGTCGCCTCACTTAAAGCACAAGTAGAAGCAAAAATAACAAAGACAAGTGACGATGGGAAAACACCACAAGAGCAACTTAAAAATATCCGAAGTGATCTGATGCCTATACTTAGGCAACAACAAAAACACTACATAGAAGGTCTTAAAAAAAATCTATTAAAAGAAAATATCCATATAGTTAACTATAAAGATTTAAATGAAAGAGAGCAAAACTGGATTGATAACTATTTCAAGTCAGCGATTTTTCCAGTCCTTACACCACTTGCCGTTGATCAAGCACATCCATTCCCATTTGTTAGTAACCTAAGTTTAAATGTTGCAGCGTTCATAGTAGAACCGGAAACTAATCAAAAACAATTTGCAAGAGTAAAAATACCTCAAAAGACAATGCCAAGGTTTATTCCAATTCCAGCAGAATTAAGCAATAAAAAACCTAATCCTATCCATACTGCGATTCCTATTGAAGAAGTAATTGCATTCAATCTCAGAATGCTCTTTCCTGGAATGATCATTGAAAACCAATGTTTTTTTCGAGTTACAAGAGATGCTGATCTAGAGCTACGAGAAATTGAAGCAGATGACTTAATGAGTGCACTTGAAGAAGGACTACGAAAACGTCGAATTGGAGGAGAAGTTGTACGGCTTGAAGTCTCCGAAAAGATGCCAAAAGAAATTTTAGAATTACTTATAGAAGGTATGGATGTAAAGGAAGAAGACTTATATGAAGTTCAAGGGTTACTAGGAACAGATGAATTGCTTGATTTAACAAAGATAAACGTACCTCATTTAAAAAATAATCCCTATAACGGTCTAACTCCCCATTTACTAAAAAATAGTCAAAAGAACTTACTCGAAGACGGTTCCATTAAACAAGAAGAGTTTAAAAGTATCTTCTCAATTATTCGTCGGCAAGATCTGCTCCTTCACCATCCATATGATCTCTTCGGCACTTCAGTCGAAGAATTCATCAATCAGGCTGCTGACGATCAGTTGGTCATGGGAATTAAAATGACTCTATATCGAATATCTAAAGATTCGCCGATTATCGCAGCATTGATTCGTGCAGCCGAAAATGGGAAACAAGTGATGGCTCTTGTGGAGTTAAAAGCACGTTTTGATGAAGATAATAATATTCAATGGGCTAAGTATCTTGAACAATCTGGAGTGCATGTTGTCTATGGTGTTCTCGGTTTAAAAACACATACTAAGATAGCTTTAGTAGTCCGCAAAGAGAAAGAAAGGTTACGCAGTTACTTTCATATTGGAACAGGAAATTACAATTCAAAAACATCTAAATTATATACAGATCTTGGATTACTATCTGCACAACCAGAGATAGGGGAAGATCTAGTTGAGCTATTTAATTATCTAACTGGATTTTCAAAGCAAAAATCTTATCGAAAATTATTAGTAGCACCAACCACACTTCGTAAAGGCATGGAAGATTTAATTAATAGAGAAATTATGCACGCGAAAAACAATAAAAAAGGTCATATTAAAGCCAAAATGAATTCACTTGTAGATTCTAAAATTATAAATTTGCTTTATGAAGCATCAAAGCATGGAGTAAAAGTCGAACTGATTGTTCGAGGGATGTGTTGCCTAATCCCTAACCAGAAAGGTCTAAGCGAAAATATTACAGTCATTAGCATTATTGGACAATTTCTTGAACACTCACGTATTTTTTGGTTCGCAAATAATGGCAACTCAGAAGCTTACTTAGGCAGTGCTGACTGGATGAGAAGAAACCTAGATAGACGTATAGAGGCTGTAACACCTATCGAATCTCCACAGCTCAAAAAAAAGCTTGAAAAATTACTAGAAATTTATTTGCATGACAATCGACAGGCATGGGAAATGCAAAACAATGGGGAATTTATTCAACGCAAACCCAAAGAAGAGTCAAAATGCAGCCAAACCCAATTAATCGAAATTTGGCATAAATAACAAAGCAAAAATACTCAAAGAGAACCAACAACTTGTTTAATTGCTCAATTAGCTGATTTTCAATAATTAAATTAGGTATTTATTTTGCGTCTTTTACCTAGAAGAAACAATTCATATGCGCTTTTTTCAGAGGTTACTGAAAGATTTCCAATTTAATGTGTCTACTTTGGTTGATAAGTGCTAAATTCCGGCCAAATCTAATATTAGGAGGCCAGGGTGATGGGGATCTCTCTGGAATCTACACAAGTAACTTCTAGTGCAAAATCACTAGATACTGTGTCGACATCTAAGAAAAAACAGCGTGGGGATAAAGCCAATCGAGGCAGCAATGCCTCGCGAAGTAACCAACGTAACAGTGGTCGTCTTGGCACTGACGCAATCGGCTTTTACTTAAGCACTATCGGAAGAGTTCCTCTTCTCACACCAGCAGAAGAAATAGAACTGGCTCATCATGTCCAAAAGATGAAAAAGTTATTAGAACTTCCCTCAGAAGAGCAAACAAGACGTCAACGACATCAAATCCGTATGGGTAAGCGAGCTAGAGATCGCATGATGTCTGCAAATCTTCGTTTGGTAGTGAGTGTTGCCAAAAAATATCAAAATCAAGGCTTAGAACTACTTGATTTAGTTCAAGAAGGAGCTATTGGTCTAGAAAGAGCAGTTGATAAATTTGATCCTGCAATGGGTTATAAGTTTTCAACTTATGCCTATTGGTGGATTCGACAAGGAATGACTCGAGCCATTGATAACAGTGCACGAACTATTCGATTGCCAATTCATATCAGTGAAAAACTATCCAAAATGAGACGCATATCAAGAGAGTTGTCTCATCGATTTGGCCGTCAACCAAATCGCTTAGAACTTGCTCATGCGATGGGAGTGGAGCCGCAAGATCTTGAAGACCTTGTAGCGCAAAGTGCTCCATGTGCTTCGCTTGATGCTCATGCAAGGGGCGAAGAAGATAGGAGTACTCTTGGGGAACTTATCCCAGACCCTAACTGTGATGAACCGATGGAAGGTATGGATCGCAGTATTCAAAAAGAGCATTTAGGTGGCTGGCTGTCTCAACTGAATGAAAGAGAACAAAAGATATTACGTTTAAGATTTGGACTAGATGGAGAAGAGCCTTTAACGCTTGCAGAAATTGGTCGGCAAATAAATGTATCTAGAGAACGTGTAAGACAATTAGAAGCAAAAGCTATTCTCAAATTACGAGTAATGACAACACATCAACAAGCTGCTTGAATAAATTTGGGAAATATAAATTCGATATTAATTATAATCAGTTGGATATTAGTTGTTCTAGCAATTGCTGGCTTTTGCAGACGTATTTTTCCAAATCAAAAGGAATTAAGTCGCAAGATCGTCCACATAGGAACTGGCCCTGTGATCCCTTTAGCGTGGTTATTGGAAATACCTACAACAGTAGCAACTTCTGTAGCTACATTAATTACTATTTGCTTAATAATCAATAATCGACTACGTCTACTACCCGCCCTCGAAGATATAAATCGGCAAAGCTATGGGACAATCGCTTATGGTTTCAGCATTACTTTTTTACTAATATTCTTTTGGCCTGAACATGCTGCTGCAGTAAGCACAGGAGTTCTAGTAATGGCTTTTGGAGATGGATTCGCAGGGTTAATAGGGCGTCAAGTTAATTCACCAAGTTGGACAGTCTTTCGACAACGAAAATCGACAGCAGGGACATTAACTATGGCATTAATGGGAGTTATTGTAGTGACCCTTATCTCAAAATTGAGTGGATTTGACTTGCATCCACTACAAATTCTTTTAATTAGTTGTATCGGTGTCGCTCTTGAACAATTAAGTCTATGGGGTATTGACAACATAACAGTGCCTATAGGGGTAACCTGTAGCGTGATATGGCTCAATAGCTAACGATTTGACTATAAAAATTCCACAATTATTAAAGTAATGAAGATGCCAATTCCTCAAGCAAATTAGCAGTTGTATTTATATCAATACATGCATCTGTAATGCTTTGCCCATAAGAAAGTGTCGATAAGTCAGAAACAAGTTTTTGATTTCCTTCTACAAGATGACTTTCCAACATCACGCCCATGACATGCTGTGAACCATTCTTCACTTGCTCAGCAACAACCCTAAGGACATCAGCTTGTTTTCGATAATCTTTATTGGAATTGCCATGACTACAATCAACCATAAGTCGACCAGGTAAATTAACTAATTCAAGCTCTCTTGCAACAGAATTAACCGCTTCACAATGATAATTAGTCCCGCTTTTGCCTCCTCTTAAAACGAGGTGACCATCAGGGTTCCCAGTAGTACTAACTATTGATGCTTTTCCTTCCTGATTAATTCCAAGAAAATGGTGCGGTTTAGAAGCAGCTTGCATGGCATTAATAGCAATAGCCGCTGTACCATCTGTACCATTCTTATATCCAATAGGCATAGATAAGCCTGAGGCCATTTCTCGATGAGTTTGACTTTCAGTAGTTCTTGCACCAATTGCGGTCCAACTAATAAGATCAGCAATATATTGAGGAACTACTGGGTCCAATAATTCAGTTGCAGCTGGCATCCCTGCACGTGCCAAATCCAACAACAAAGACCTTGCTATTCTCAAACCCGTATTAATATCATAAGAACCATCCAAATGCGGATCATTAATTAGTCCTTTCCAACCAACAGTTGTCCTAGGTTTTTCAAAATAAACACGCATTACAACCTCAAGTTGATCAGCATACAAATCTCGAAAAGGCCTTAATTGCTCTGCATAGTCCTTTGCAGCTTCAATATCATGAATAGAGCAAGGTCCAACAATGACCAATAAGCGAGAATCTTGGCCTTTTAAAATCGATTGGATCCTTTTGCGTGCTAATGAGACTGTCTTAGTTGCAATCGAATCTATAGGCAAATCTTGATGTAAAAAGGCCGGAGGAACGAGTGGTCGAGTATCCACCACATGTAAATCGGATGTGGTGGTCATTTACTCTCCTTAGTCAGCACTATTAAGCCTAAGGAAAATATAAGCTTCAGGCATCAGGAACTTGTATTTCAGCATCAAACTCCCGCAGCATGGGAAAGTAGGAAAGGAACCTTGAGGCTTGTTCCACATTGCTAAGGAGTAAAAAATGCTGAGTGCCTATCGTCAGCTCGCTGCAGAACGTGAAGCCCTAGGTATACCAGCGCTTCCTCTAACTGCAGAACAAACACAGGCCTTAACGGATCTTTTAGAAAACCCTCCTGAACAAGAAGGTCAAGAACTTTTAAATCTTTTAGCGAATCGAATTCCACCAGGAGTGGACGAAGCTGCATATGTGAAGGCTAGTTGGCTGAGTTCAATCGCAAATGGAAATACCAAAAGTCCATTAGTTGATCCTTTGGAAGCGACCAAACTGCTAGGAACGATGATAGGGGGGTATAACGTTGCAGCCTTAATTGAAATCCTAAAAAATGAAGACCAAGATCTTGCTATATGTGCAGCAAATGGACTAAGTCACACTTTATTAGTCTATGACGCAGTTAATGATGTCATGGAACTATCAGCAACTAATCGTTTTGCTAAGCAAGTTATTGATAACTGGGCAAATGGCGATTGGTTTACTTTTAAGAAACCTCTCGCTAAAGAAATAATTACGACTGTTTTTAAAGTCGCAGGTGAAACAAACACTGATGATCTTTCACCAGCTACACACGCAACTACTCGGCCAGATATTCCTCTGCATGCATTGGCAATGTTAGAAACTAGAGAAGAAAAAGGAATAAGTATTATCAAATCATTAAAACAAAAAGGATACCCAATTTCATATGCAGGTGATGTAGTTGGAACTGGAAGTTCACGCAAGTCAGCGATTAATTCACTGCTATGGCACATTGGTAAAAATATTCCCTATGTACCTAACAAACGTACTGGTGGAGTTATCCTAGGTGGCAAAATTGCACCAATATTTTTTAATACAGCTGAAGACTCCGGTTCTCTTCCTATAGAATGTGATATAAGCAAATTGAACACAGGTGATGTAATTAAGATTAATACAATAGATGGAACAATTACAAAAATTGCTGACAATAAACAAGAAGAATTAGTGTCTAGATTTGATCTGCAACCAATAACTATTAAAGATGAAGTTCGTGCAGGTGGTCGAATACCATTAATGATTGGCAGAGCTTTAACAGATAAAGTTAGAGAAAAGCTAGGTCTCGAACCTTCCGATTTATTTATTCGTCCAAGAGAAGCTAAAGAAGCTAAAGAAGGATTCACACAAGCACAAAAAATAGTTGGTAAAGCATGCGGGCTTAAGGGGATTCATCCAGGAACTAGTTGTGAACCAGTGATCACAACTGTTGGTAGTCAAGACACAACAGGGCCAATGACTCGTGATGAGATGAAAGAACTTGCTTGTCTTGGTTTTTCCGCTGACTTGGTGATGCAGAGCTTTTGCCATACAGCTGCTTATCCAAAACCCGTAGATATAAAAACTCAAAAAGAATTACCAGATTTCTTTGCAGAACGTGGAGGTGTCGCACTCAGGCCAGGCGATGGAATAATTCACAGCTGGCTCAATCGTATGCTTTTGCCAGATACAGTAGGCACAGGTGGTGATAGCCATACACGTTTTCCATTAGGAATTTCATTCCCTGGTGGATCTGGAATTGTCGCATTTGCCGCTGCAATAGGTGCAATGCCACTTGACATGCCGGAATCAGTATTAGTTCGTTTTAAAGGGTCATTACAAGATGGCATAACACTAAGAGATGTTGTTAATGCAATACCCTGGATGGCAATCCAAAAAGGATTATTAACAGTAGACAAAGCAAATAAAAAAAATATTTTTAATGGAAAGATTATGGAAATTGAAGGCTTACCAGATTTAAAACTTGAACAAGCCTTTGAACTTACAGATGCAAGTGCAGAAAGATCATGTGCAGGTTGTACAATACAGCTATCTGAGAAGACAATTAGAGAATATCTTCTTAGCAATATCGCACTACTAAAAAATATGATTTCAAGAGGGTATCAAGAAGCAAGAACCCTAAGCAGAAGAATAAAGGCTATGGAAAAATGGCTTTCGAAACCAGAATTACTTTGTGCTGACTCAACTGCAAACTATTCAGAAATCCTAGAAATTGATCTTAATGAATTAACTGAACCAATTGTTGCCTGTCCAAATGACCCAGACAAAGTAAAGCTGCTTAGCGAAGTTGCTGGTGATTCGATCCAAGAAGTTTTTATAGGTTCATGCATGACAAATATTGGTCATTATCGTGCTGCAGCCAAAGTTCTTGAAGGGGCAAACAAAACTCAAGCAAAACTTTGGGTTTGTCCTCCAACTCGCATGGACGAAGAAATACTCAAAAAAGAAGGCTATTACAAAATTTTCGAGGCAGCTGGTAGTCGACTAGAAATGCCTGGATGTTCTCTTTGTATGGGCAATCAAGCAAGAGTCGAAGACAACGCCACAGTGTTTTCAACAAGTACCCGTAATTTCAACAATCGTCTAGGGCAAGGAGCTCAGGTCTATCTTGGGAGTGCTGAGCTTGCTGCAGTTTGTGCTCTTATTGGGCACATACCTAGCCCAGAGGAATATCAAACAATTGCTGGACAAAAAATTACACCTATATCTAATGATCTTTATAGATATCTAAACTTCCATCAACTTGAAGAATTTAGTAATCAAGATGGACTAATTAATAGCTCTCAAGGAAAAGAAACATTAACAAATATCTGATGAGTTCTTAAATGACAGACGCAAAACATTTAAAATCCAAAAAAAATAGAGGCAATTCAAGTCGCAGTATCCGTAGGCTTCTTCAACAAAGATGGCTTATTGTTGTTTTTGCTCTTGCTTTTACAGGGTTAGGAGCAGCTCTGACGGGCGTCTTATTCAAAGCAGGTGTTTATCAACTTGATGAGTGGAGATTGACACTCCTTAAAGAGATTCCACCAACGCTAGTTTTGCCAACACTAGGAGGATTAGGAGGTCTGATTTCAGGATATTTAATTACAAAGCTAGCCCCAGAAGCTAGTGGCTCAGGTGTAACGCACATTATTGCTTTTCTCAGACATCGAGCTGTGCCCATGGGATTGCGAGTAGGTCTGATCAAATTATTAACAGGAATTGTCGCAATCGGTAGTGGATTCCCACTCGGACCAGAAGGGCCAGCAGTGCAAATGGGTGGCTCCGTTGCCTGGAAAATGGCTGAATTGCTAAAAGCTCCAATAGCTTTCAGACGAGTAATTGTTGCCGCAGGAGGAGGGGCCGGTTTGGCTGCAATCTTCAGTGCACCAATAGGAGGTTTTGTTTATGCAATAGAGGAGTTACTTAATTCAGCAAGACCAGTTGTCTTACTGCTTGTAGTAGTTACAACTTTTTGGGCCGACACTTGGGCAGATGTATTACAAGCCATTGGACTAGATCCAACCGCTGGAGGGTTTGATAGAAATTTAGGTTTTCAAGTCCAACGCGAATACATTCCATCTATTGAATTCCTACCAATTGATGTCATTTATTTAATTGCTTTAGGAATATTAGTTGGATCTATAGCTGAACTCTATTGTCGATATGTGCTATTCATGCAAAGAAAAGGAAAACTTTGGTTTGGAAATCGATTAATTTTAAAAATGAGTGTATGTGGAATCATTCTTGGCACAATATATGCTTACCTTCCTAATGAATTTCATCAGATTACTGAACTAAAAAAATTAATTGCTGAACAAAGCGTAGATTTTTCAATGGCAGTAACCATATTTCTTGTATTGTTTATTACTACAGGGCTGGCCGCAGCATCCGGAGCACCTGGTGGACTTTTCTACCCAATGTTGATTTTAGGAGGTTCACTTGGATTAGCATGTAATCATTGGGCAATACATTTGACACAATATGTTCCGAGTACATATGTTTTTGCTGGCATGGGAGCATTTGTTGCTGCCTGTTCTAGAACACCAATAACAGCAATGTTTCTTGCATTTGCACTAACTAAAGAACTTCTTATCCTTAAGCCTCTACTAGTTGCCTGTATCACCAGTTTTTTAATTGCTCGATTATTTAATGAACACTCTATTTATGAACGTCAAATAGATTTAGACTTAAACAAAAAATTAACATGATACAACTAATAATATAAATTGTATGAAACAACATTCAATACCAATTCTTTACTGGCTCCTACACTGAACAACGAAATCCTACTATTTACTCCTGTTCCACCGTCACATGGTGCCCTTAAGACTGTTCTAGCATTTCCCAATACCTATTCTGTAGGAATAACTAGTCTCGGATATCAAATTATTTGGGCCACTCTCGCTCAAAGACAAGATGTTGATGTGCGTCGGCTATTTACAGACACAAAAGACTCTCTTCATAAAAAAACCGATCTCTTTGGCTTATCTCTTAGTTGGGAACTAGATGGGCCTGTATTACTAGATCTTTTAGAAAAGCAAAACATTCCAATCTGGAGTCACAAACGCAAAGATAGTGATCCCATTGTTTTTGGAGGAGGGCCAGTCCTAACTGCAAATCCTGAACCACTAGCTCCATTCTTTGATGTAATATTGCTTGGAGAAGGAGAAAATCTCTTACCAATATTTATAGAAACCATTCTTCAAATTAAAGCACTACCACGTCTCGAAAAATTAGAAATACTATCTCAGATTGAAGGCATTTACATTCCAAGTTTATATGCACCTAAATATTCAAACAATGGAACACTTATTGGTATGGAGACAATCAATTCAAAAGTCCCAAAATCAGTTACCAAGCAAACTTGGAAAAGCAACACACTTAGTCATTCAACTGTCATTACACCAGAATCAGTTTGGCCTAATATTCATATGATTGAAGTAGTACGAAGTTGTCCAGAACTTTGTCGATTTTGTCTTGCAAGTTACTTAACTCTTCCATTTCGAAGCTCGTCATTGAAGGACGGTCTAATCCCTTCAGTGGAGAAAGGACTACAAGCCACAAATCGGATTGGTCTACTAGGTGCGTCAGTTACTCAGCACCCTGAATTCTCAGAGCTATTAAATTGGCTTAACCAAGATCAATTTAATAATATTCGACTGAGTGTTAGTTCTGTTCGTGCTTCCACCGTTAATCCTCTACTAACAAAAATTCTTTCAAAACGTGGTTGTAAGTCAATCACTATGGCAATCGAAAGTGGTAGCTCAAAAATGCGCAATTTTGTTAATAAAAAACTGTCTGAGAATGAAATTTATGCTTCAGCTCACTATGCAAAAGAAGGCGGATTAAAAGGGTTGAAATTATATGGAATGGTTGGACTTCCTTCAGAAGAGGAAATTGATATTGAAGCAACTATAAATCTTTTAATTAATATTAAACAACAAACACCAGAATTACGGCTTACATTTGGTGTAAGTACATTTGTCCCGAAAGCTCATACACCTTTTCAATGGTATGGATTACGTCCAGAAGCTAAAAAACGTCTCAAAATTCTATCTAAACAACTAAACTCAAAAGGAATCTTAGTCCGTCCAGAAAGCTATGGATGGAGCATTATTCAAACACTACTTTCTCGAAGTGATCGTCGCCTTGCTCCTGTCATTGCAGCAGTCCGTGGGTCACAAAACAATTTAGGAAGTTGGAAACAAGCTTATCGACAGATTCGTGAAACAGACACTAATAGCACCAATCAACAGCTAGGAGGATTACCAAAACTGCCTTCCTGGGATGAAGTAATTCATCAAAATTGGGAAACATCTCGAGTGCTCCCCTGGTCGCATCTGAATGGGCCTATTTCACCTGAAATACTCATTCAACATCTACAACAATCTTTGAAAGAGAATGATGATCTGATTCATCATTCATAATCAAACAACGCAATCCAGCCAAAAGAACCCAACCAGCAATATTCAATCGACTATCAAAAATAGGTATGTCGACTCCATGCATAGAAATCAATATCAAACATGAGGTCCACCAAGCCCTATCAAAAACAGTTGTACTCATATGGCTCAAATTTTTCTCAACAACAGTCAATACTCCAGAATGCAATGCCTTAATTAACAAAGTCACCACTGTGATAACTATCAATATAGCCACAGGTAAACCATGGCTCACCGCCAACTCAATTGGCAAATTATGTGCGTGACCAATCCACCAAGCTAGATCACCTTTAATTAAAGGAAAAAGTATCGAAAAAGCAGCAGCACCCCATCCAATCCAGGGCCTCTGAGCAACAAGGTTAATTGCTACTTTCCATTGACTAAGTCGTGTCGTTTCTAAATATCGCTGATCCAAATATCTCATATCGTTTAAACGACTCCATAAGCTTTCGGGTACAAATTTTTGAAAAAACAACTGTATTCTTCCATCAATCCCTGGTAAAGCAGCTAAGGCTAATGGCATCAACAACAAAAACATTAGAGGTAATATCCAAATCCAACGCACAGGTCCTAATACAAAAGGAATTGCCAAAACCAAACCACCCCAAGCATTACGAGAGTCAGTCAAAATTATTGCTGCAACAATAGATATAGCCAATAGCAAAGCAATACTTTTTTGAAGACGATTTAAAAACGGCTGAAACAAAGTAGCCAAACTCATTGGCCAAACTAATGCCAACCATGCACCAGCAATATTCGCATAATCAAAAAGTCCTGATAAACGACCAATAGGATTTCCACCAGGATTAACAAACCAAATAATCATTCCCCTTAACAATTGCCATGGACCACTCCAACCAAACCAAAGCTGACCAAAACCTGTTATTAGAACAGGGACAGTTCCTGCTACTAACCAAATAGCAGAACGTCTTCGAGCAATTGGAGTTAAGAGATATGGTTGAAAAGCCCAAAAACACCAAAAAAAAGGAATCCAATTTGCCAAGCCAACCCAAGCCAACCAGCCAGAGTAAGCAAAAAAAGAACTTATCAACATCCATATAGCAGCCAACAAAAAAGGATAATTCCAAGAATCACGCCAATAAGAAATAGATCTATTAAAACTTCCGAAAATCGCTGCTATTACAAATAATAAACCTGCAAAAAGAGCAGTTGAAGGTAACAAAAAAAGACCTATTTGGAAACAAACCCATCCAAATGCATTTGACGACAATGGTTTTGAGTTATGTATCCAATTAAAAAGTTTCATGCAAAAACAGCAGTACGTCCACGATAAATAATTACTTGTCTTTTTAAATGCAATCTCAAGGCTCTTGCCAGTGCAATGCGTTCCAGATCACGGCCTTTACGTATCAGATCATCAATTTCATCTCGATGACTTATATGTTCAATAGCTTGTTCAATAATTGGCCCATCATCCAAGTCCTCAGTAACATAATGAGCCGTAGCCCCTATTAATTTAACTCCCCGCTCCCATGCGCGATGGTATGGTTGTGCTCCTTTAAAAGCAGGAAGAAATGAGTGATGGATATTAATAATTGTTGGAAACTCTGTTAAGAAATTACCAGTAAGAATTTGCATATATTTAGCAAGTACAACCAAATCAATCTTATATTCAACCAAAAGGGCAAGCATTCTCTTTTCAGAAATTAATTTATTTTCAAAATTGACAGGTATATACCTGAAAGGAACTCCAAAGTCTGAACAAATCTTTTCATTATCTAGGTGATTACCAATTACCAAAGAAATATTCATAGGTAATTCTCCACTATGAGTACGCCAAAGCAAATCCAAAAGGCAATGATTTTGCTTGCTAGCAAAAATAGCCACTCGTGGAAGCTCATCTGAAAAACTTAACCTTGCCTCACCTCCTAACTGACTTGCTAAAGATTTTGCTGCTGGAGCAATAGATTCCTTCTTTAATGTAAATCCTTCTAAATCCCATTCAATCCTACTAAGAAAAAGTTGGGCATCTGAGTCAGTATGGTGATCTGCATGGCGAATATTACCTCCATGTTTTGCTACCCATCCAGACAATTCACTTACCAAGCCAGACGAATCAGGGCAGATGACTTGCAAAATAACCGTTGTCAAAGTCAAACAACTCATCCACAAAAAACTATTCTCGCTTAAATGGGTACATAGACCAGTCAACCAAAACAATTACTAGTAATCGTGTATAAAGAACAAACAAAATCAAGAGCAGAAAACAGTAATTCATTTAAACAAATTGCCGTTATTGGTAGTGGAGCTATAGGAAATATGACAGCACTTCAATTAGCAAAGCTCGGTCATGAAGTGCACATTATCGACCCTCTAATCAATCAACTAATACACACAGAAGAAGCAATAAATGGATCAACTGCTTCACTAGGTGTCCTGATGGGATACATCTACAAAAGGTCTAGTGGACGTGGCTGGAGCTTGAGGGAGCGAACCATGGCATTATGGCAACAATGGATAGACATACTTAACACTCAAGAGACTCCACTCAAAATTGATAGCCCCCTTTTGCAAATAGCAAAATCAAAAGAAGAAGCATCTTTAATGGGGCTTATAAGTCAAAAGCGAAAGCATCTAGGAGTTGAATTTTTATCGTCAAAACAAGTTCTCAATCTAGGGATATCATTAGCTAAAACTAATCATGGATGCTTAATTTCATATCAGGATGGTCGTATTAATCCACTAGAACTGCAACAAGCTTTATATAACGCACTCAGAAAATCTAAAATACAATTCATCCAAGAAACAGTAATTAAACTGGAAAGAAAATCATCTATTTGTAATCAGAAATGGTTGATTCATTTATCAAAAAGCAAAAGTCTACTAAAAGATATTGTAATCATCTGTGCCGCACTGGGAAGCGAAACTCTATTAAATCCATTAGGGCATCATCGACCAATAGAACCAATTCTTGGTCAAGTACTAGATCTTCAATTAAAAGATAAGCCTTCTAATTGGAGTAATTGGCCACCAGTAATTGTCTTTGATGGAATAAATTTAATCCCAAAAGGAATGAATAACCTTTTATTAGGAGCAACACTAGAGCCAGGTACAACTGTTAACACTGAATGTCTGCAAGAGTTAAAATCTCTAAGAGGCAATGCACCAAACTGGCTAAAAAACTCAACAATTCATACAAATTGGAGTGGAATTCGTGCAAGACCAATGAATAGGCCTGCCCCACTATTAGAAAAACTTGAAGATGGATTAATCCTTGCTACAGGTCATTATAGAAATGGAATCCTATTAGCACCTGCAACAGCTGACTGGGTCTCATCAACTATTTCTAAGCAAAATAATCAATGAAAATGATATCAACTCAATCAATTCCTTATTAATACAAGGAGTTACTATTTGAGACCTTACTTAGACTCAGTAAATTCAGCATCTATAACGTCATCACTATCATTTGAGTCAGAATCCGCATTTCCTTCCGTACTTTGCGCAGCAGGATTAGCGGCTCCAGCTTGCTGATAAACAGATGCACCTAAAGCATAGAGTTCTTGCTGCAATTCTTCCAATAAAGATTTCATAGTTTCATAATCATCTTTCTCCGTTGCCTCTTTTAACCTTATTCTCTTATCTTCTACTTTTGCTTTTGCATCAGAATCGACTTTGTCGCCAAGTTCTCCAAGTTGTTTTTCGGTTTGGTAAACCAAAGTCTCAGCTTGATTCTTTACATCTATACGCTCACGCTTCTCTTTATCCGCTGATGCATTTGTCTCAGCATCCTTAACCATATTGTCAACTTCATTATCAGAAAGAGTTGAAGCCCCTGTAATGGAAATACTTTGCTCTTTACCACTACCTTTATCTTTGGCAGTAACACTAAGAATTCCATTTGCATCAATATCAAATGTCACTTCAATCTGAGGTACACCCCTAGGAGCTGGAGGAATTCCATCTAAACGAAAAGTTCCCAAGCTTTTATTATCTGAAGCCATTTCACGCTCACCTTGAAGAACGTGGATTTCTACATTTGTCTGACCATCAACAGCAGTTGAATATGTCTCTGTTTTTTTTGTTGGAACAGTTGTATTACGAGGGATCATCTTAGTCATGACACCTCCAAGAGTTTCCACACCCAATGAGAGTGGGGTTACATCAAGCAAGAGAATATCCTTCACTTCACCTGCTAATACCCCACCCTGAATTGCAGCACCTACTGCAACTACTTCATCAGGGTTCACAGTTTGATTAGGGTCTTTACCTGTAACTCTTTTAACCAATTCTTGCACTGAAGGCATACGAGTTGAACCACCAACCATCACAATTTCATCAAGCTCGCCAGAAGATAATTTTGCATCTTTTAAAGCTTGTTCTACAGGGACGCGACAGCGATCAATCAAATTAGAAGCTAATTCCTCGAATTTTGCTCGAGTAAGAGTTAAATCAAGATGCTTCGGCCCATCAGGTGTAGCCGTAATAAATGGCAAATTAATTTCACTTTGAGTTGCATTAGAAAGCTCAATCTTTGCTTTTTCAGCAGCTTCTGTTAAACGCTGAAGCGCTTGCTTATCTTGTCGCAGATCAATACCTTCATTACTTTTAAATGCTGCCGCAAGATGATCAACAATCACTTTATCGAAATCATCACCTCCCAGATGGGTATCACCGGAAGTAGAAAGCACTTCAAAGACACCATCACCTACTTCCAAAACAGATACGTCAAAAGTTCCTCCACCTAAATCAAAAACCAAAATTCGTTCATTACTCTTTTTATCAAGGCCATATGCCAGTGCAGCAGCTGTTGGCTCATTAATAATTCGGAGAACCTCAAGACCAGCTATTTTCCCGGCATCCTTTGTAGCTTGACGCTGAGAATCGTTGAAATAAGCAGGAACTGTAATTACAGCTTGTGTAATATTTTCACCTAAATACTTACCTGCGTCATCAGATAGTTTCCTCAAAACTTGAGCACTCACTTCCTCAGGGGAAAATTGCTTATCCAGAATCGGACATTTCAACTTCAATTTAGATCCCGACTTCTCAACCCCATAACTCACTTCCTTTGACTCTTCATTCACCTCATCCACACGCCGACCAACAAATCTCTTGGCAGAATAAAAAGTATTCTCCGGATTCATTACAGCCTGACGCTTTGCTATCTGACCAACTAACTGATCTTGATTTTTTGTATAAGCAACAACTGAAGGAGTGGTCCGAAAGCCTTCAGCATTAGCAATAACGGTTGGCTTACCACCTTCCATAACTGCAACACAGCTATTCGTAGTGCCAAGATCAATACCAACAACCTTCCCCATGGGTCTCGAACTCCTAAAACATCTGTCTTGAATACGAACATCCTCGGTAGTTAGCCCACTTACAGGCGAGGGGTGGTTCCCGAACAGTAAGAGCGGCACCCTTAGAAAGATCCAATTTCAAAAAGGAATGATTAACGGCAAAACTTGTTTAGTTGGCTTACTTGGCAAACCAGTCAATCATTCTCTTTCACCTGTTATTCAGAATGCAGCCTTAAATGAAATGGGTCTGGACTGGTGTTATTTAGCACTGCCATGCGAATCACAAGATCTCTCAATAGTTTCAAACGCTTTACTAAAATTAAATTGCAAAGGCTTAAATATCACAATCCCTCACAAACAAAGCGCCATCGCATTATGCGAAAAGATTTCCCCTATTGCAGAGAAAGTAGGTGCAATTAATACTTTAATACCAAATAATGAATCCAATTGGAATGGAACAAATACTGATATACAAGGATTTTTAGCTCCAATTCAACATAGAAATTGGACAAATAGCGAGGCAACGGTTTTAGGTTGTGGAGGCAGTGCAAAAGCCGTAATAGCAGGACTTCAATCTTTAAATTTTAAAAAAATTACAATGATTGGTCGTCGGGAAATTGCTTTAAAGAATTTTATATTAGATATAGCCAAAAGAAATTCTCAAGCTGAAAGCGAAGATATAATTTTAAATACATTACTTGCAACAAATCATGAAATAATTGAAACAATCAAACAAAGCAAATTAGTTGTAAATACCACCCCAGTAGGAATGTCCAGCCATTCAATATCAAACACACAAGAACTTGCAATACCCTTAGGTAAAGAGGTTTGGCAACATCTCACCCCAAATACAACTCTTTATGACTTGATATATACCCCAAACCCAACTGCTTGGCTCACTCTTGGAGAGAAATTAGATTGTGAAACAATTGATGGTCTAGAAATGTTGATTCAGCAAGGGGCAGCTTCCTTAAAACTTTGGAGCAAAAAGAAACAGATCCCTATTGAGATAATGAGAAAAGCCGCAAAAGAGCATCTATCCCTTTAATCTCAATTTAAATTCAAAAAAATGCTCATCCCAATTTGGCAAAAATTCTTAGGGATTTTGATTTATATGCTTCCTTGGAGTGAAGCACTCCCTTTTGGCAGATATCTTTTTCAAGATTTTCCTTTACTTCAATGGTTAGAGCTACCAACCTTACCCATCATCATTTTTCAAAGAGGAGTTCCATTTGGGAACCTACTTCTGTTTTTTATCCTCTTTTTAGGAGTTGTTCGAAATCCAAAAATTCCTTATTTTCTGCGTTTTAATACCTTGCAAGCAATTCTTATAGATATCGGCTTGCTCTTAATTAGTTATGCGTTCCAAATCATTCTTCAACCACTTGGTGGGCTCGTTTTAAGCACATTTTCAAGCACAGTCTGGATCGGAGTCCTTGCAATCATCGTTTTTGCCTCTATCGAATCAATACAAGGAAAAGAGCCAGACCTTCCCTGGATAAGCGAAGCAGTACGTATGCAACTTTAAATTGGTGAGATAGCCACTTCAAGATATAAGGTGGTAGATCCGTCGCTCATTGAATGAGCCTTCAGTCCTAGTCGGAAAAACTTATGACCAGCCAGCCTTACTACGAAACGATGTATATCCTTCGTCCGGATATTCCGGAAGAGGAAGTTGAAAGCCATTTAACTAAATATAGTGACCTAATCAAAACAGCTGATGCAGAGGTACTCGATAACCAAATGCGGGGCAAGAGAAGGCTTGCTTACCCAATAGCAAAACACAAAGAAGGCATATATGTTCAATTAAGCCATAACGGCAATGGGCAGCATGTAGAAGTCTTAGAAAAAGCCATGCGTCTAAGTGAGGACGTAATACGCTATCTAACTGTTAAACAAAATGGTCCACTCCCAACACCAAGAGTTGTAGCAGGAACTGAACAAGTAAAAACTGATGAAGTCAAAACTGATGAAGTAAAAACTGAAGCATTAAAAACTGAAGCATTAAAAACTGATGAAGTAAAAACTGAAGCATTAAAAACTGATGAAGTCAAAACTGAAGCAGTAAAAGAAGAAGTAAAAGAAGAGGACAAAATTGAAGAAAAGGAAGGAATTACCCCCAAAGAATAACTATTGATTTTGAATAGTTCTTTGAACACTGGCCCAAATTCGACTAGGTAGGCCCCATATATATATAAAACCTTCAGCTAAAGGGTGCTGAAATTCATCTTCCTTGCCATAAGTTGCCATAGAAGGCATATATAAGCTATTTGTTGATGAATTACGACCTATAATAATTGCATTGCCTTTATGTAAACGAATTTTTACATCACCATTCACATCTATTTGAGTTCTATCAAAAAAACCATCTAAAGCTTCTTTCAAAGGGCTATACCAAAGTCCTTGATATACCAATTCTGCCCATTTACTTTCTAAATAAGATTTCATATGCAAGACATCAGCTGACAAAGTTAGGGTTTCAATTTCTTGATGTGCCTTAATAAGCAATAACAATCCAGGTGTTTCATAAATTTCACGACTTTTAATACCAACTACTCGATTTTCAATAATATCTATACGACCAAATCCATGCTTACCTGCCAAATTATTTGCTTTAGAGATAATTTGAACCGGATCTAATTTTTCACCATCAATAGCAATGGGATTCCCAGCTCGAAAACTAATCAATATTTCTTCTGGCTCGTTTGGTGCTTGATCAATTGCAGAAGTCATTTCAAAAACATCTTCTGGTGGAGGGGTCATAGGGTTTTCAAGTAAACCAGCCTCAACACTCCTACCCAACAAATTCAAATCAATCGAATAAGGAGATTCTTTACTAACAGGAGCTGGGATACCAAATCGTTCTCCATAAGCAATTGTTTCCTCTCTACTCATGCCCCATTGCCTTGCTGGGGTTAAAACCTTTAAATCTGGCGCTAAAGATCCAATAGCAACATCAAATCGAACCTGATCATTACCTTTACCAGTACAACCATGAGCAACTGCATCAGCAGAAAATTCTTTTGCAACCCTAACAAGATGATTAGCAATAAGTGGTCTTGCTAACGCGGTCGAAAGAGGGTAACGACCTTCATAAAGACCATTAGCACGAATCGCTGGGAAAGCAAAATCTTCAATAAAGGGTTTGATCAAATCACCTACTAGGGACTGACTAGCACCTGCTTCAAGCGCCTTCTTCCGAATAGGCTCAAGCTCATCTCCTTGTCCTAAATCAGCCGCAAAAGTAATTACTTCCTCTACTCCATACTCTTTTTTTAAATAAGGGATGCATACGCTGGTGTCAACACCTCCCGAATAAGCAAGCACAACCCTCTTAACTTGTACCATCAATTCACTCCAGTAAGCACATTGTAAATTCTCTCATTCACTTAATCACATCTACCAAACATGAAATCCAAATTTGGTTTAAGAAAAGCCATAACAGAATTCAAATTCAAACAAAAAAGTACAATGCATATACAAATTCGTATAAAATAAACAGATGAAAAATTACTCATCATACAATATTTATATTCTTAGAATATACTAAATGAAAACGAAAGATTAATTGATGAGTTTCTTAAAAAATATAAGCAATTAAATATACAAAACAAGATAATTCTAGATAGATTTATATTCTTAACTATAGAAATTAAGAAGAAAACTATTATAAACTATTAACAAGACTCTTATAGTTCTTTTGCTCTGATTTATTTTTTCCTCAATAAGGGCGGAATGTAGCTTACAAAAACAAAATTTAAGTCAAATGCTGAACATTCAAATCTTTAAGGCCTATAAAACCAAACCGTTCCTAATCTGGACCAAATCGGATCAAAAGGCAATGCGTGTAATGACTGATTGCATACTTGCTTAAAAAGAGCCATTCTTATGACATCGAATAAGGAGGTGTCTGACTTGGACGATACGCCACCTGAGAATTTTCAGAAGTAACTGAACAAAGCTCCTGCTCCAACAGTCTTAACCTATTTGTAGGCTCTACGTCTGGTGAGACAAGTAAGTGCGTCAAGCCAGTCGTGCTCCTTTGCATCGTTCCAGGTGCCCTTCAAGGAGATCAGCTAAACACCTATCAAGCCTGGCCCCAGGTGCTAGATCTCAGAAGCTTCACAAAACACTCTTTCAAAGAGCTGACCTCTTAAATAAGGTCAGCTCTTTTTAATGTCTTTAATCCATTAATAGATTTTTAACCTAACAATCAGAGCAAAGAAAAGAAATCAAATAAAGCATTAAAACATAGGCAAGAACTTAGATTTTGCTATATAAATCATTTCAAAGATTGCACGCCTTCCCTAGAGAAAATATTAAGTTTTTATGTTATGTAATCAACACCAAAAAATGCAATCATTAAAAGTCCTAGGAATCTGTGCGATTGAATCCGGTACCTAACAGCCAAATTCCCAACAAAAGAGAAGGTGAAAAAAGCAGTAAACCAATTAAAAAAGGTTGTACACCAAAAGGGTCAGGATGATACTGACCCCAAACTCTTAAGCCAATGCTCAGGAGGAAAGCTAACCCCCAGGTGAGCATCATCAATAGCCACTTAGAAGTCAAAAGAAAATAAAAGGAGATCACAATGCATTATGTTGACTTATTGGATTTACTTCAAACAAATGAGCGCCCTCGACAAGGTGGACCTAAGTTCGCTCGACGGCATCAATCCTGCCCTCACACGCTATGGCAGAAAAGATCCTGCCCCAATCTTGCCATTGCGAGAAGAACCAGATCTTCTCACATGGTTAGAAGCAAGTGGAAGACTGATTGCCGATGAAGATTCAGCTTCACAAGAAGTCAGTACAGTAGAAGAAGAAGAACTATCTGCCTTGATGGGCGAGAAAGAAGATTATAAAACAGATGAAGAGCAAGGAGAAGAAGACTGGGAAGATTGATTTAGAATTACTAATTAAAATTATTTTTTAGCAATTTTGTCATTCTTCTAGGAGCATTTTGAGTAATTCACAAACTCCTTTTAATACGACAAATGGCAAGCAAAATTATTCCTCAACATCAGTAGATGTAATCTTACTAATTACAATTACTTTTAGCTGTAGCTATATATTCGATCAATTTATACCAACAAGTTTTCTTACCCTTCCATTAATAATATCGATCCTCTTCACAACATTAATCACAAAGTGGGGAATTCCAAAATTAAAATCACTGAGATTCCAACAAATCATCAGAGAAGAAGGGCCAAAAGGCCATCAAAGTAAAGCAGGCACACCTACTATGGGTGGTCTTCTCATAATTCCTACTGGTCTAATAGTTGGAAATTTAGCAACTATAAATACAAACAATTATGATCAAATATTTGCAATAAGTCTTTTAACTCTTTCCTTCACATTCATAGGCTTCCTAGACGATTGGTGGAGTTTCTCACACAAAACAAATACGGGCTTAAGTCCTAAAGGCAAACTTTTAATTCAAACAATTTTTGGAACATTATTTCTCATCTGGGCAAATTCACAAACATGGATAAACAGCAAATTATATCTTTTCAACAACATATCTATTGATCTAAATATTTGGATTTGGCCTTTTGCCTTACTTGTTTTGCTTGCAGAGAGCAACGCCACAAATCTCACTGATGGGCTTGATGGATTAGCTAGCGGGTGCGGGGCCATGGTATTTACGGGATTAGCAATGCAGTTAATCCTTCGAGAAAATTATGGAGGGTCAGAATTAGCAACTTTCTGTATTTCAATGGCAGGGTCATGGCTGGGTTTTCTTATTCACAACCGCAGTCCTGCCAAAGTTTTTATGGGTGACAGTGGTTCACTTCCTATGGGAGCAGCATTATTTGGAATAGCAATCCTCTCCAATAGCCTCTGGCCACTACTCATCATGGGTGGTGTTTTCTTTGTGGAATCTTTATCCGTAATTATTCAAGTATGGGTATTCAAAATTACCAAAAGATTCAAAGGTGAAGGAATACGTTTTTTTCGAATGGCTCCAATACACCACCATTTCGAACTAAGTGGTAATAATGAAATTAAGGTGGTTAGAAGTTTTTGGTATGTAAACCTTTTTCTAATCATTCTTGGTCTAGTACTTCGTCCTTCCTTCTAACCATATGAACTATTTTACTTGGAAAGAAACCGGCCTAACAAATGATTGTGAAAGTCTAGAAGCTATGGCATCTCGTTTTGAAGAATCCGCAAAATTAATGAGACATATGGCACAAGAAGGCTTCAAGTTAGAAAAAAATAAAAATAAACAACTAATTAGTCACCATGATCCAGAAATATTTGAAGAATGGGGTTTTATTAGCGAAGAAGCTCCTTATAGACAGCTTACATTAATAACAAATTAATAAAGAAACAATAATCTAAATTCAAAAATTAGCTTAAAAAGCTAATAAACTACTAAAAAATTAAAAGCCGTCACTAAAAGAGGAATCAAACCATGAAAAATTTCCCAAAAACACTAATGCTTCTAGGAAGTGGAGAACTAGGTAAAGAAATTGCTATTGCTGCTCAAAGACTAGGATGCCATGTTATTGCTTGTGATCGTTATAAAAATGCACCTGCAATGCAGATTGCTGACATGGCAGAAGTTTTTGATATGACTAATGCCACTATCCTTAAACAAATTATTAGAAAATACAAACCTTACGCCGTAATCCCCGAAATAGAAGCATTAGCAGTAGATTCACTAATTGATTTAGAAAAAGAAGGAATTACAATCATTCCTACAGCAAGAGCAACATCAATTACAATGAATAGAGATAAAATTAGAGATTTAGCAGCAAACGAATTAAAATTCAAAACAGCAAAATTTCAATACGCATCAAATAAAGAAGAACTTTCGAAAGCAGCAGAATATATTGGATATCCGATGATCATAAAACCTTTAATGAGCTCATCCGGCAAAGGTCAAAGTTTAGTCAAAAGCAAAGCAGAACTTGAAGAAGCATGGGAAATAGCAATGGAAGGTGCAAGAGGAAAATCAACTAGAGTAATCATAGAAGAATTTATTAAGTTTGATGCAGAAATTACTTTATTAACTATTCGACAAAAAGACAATTCTACTTTATTTTGTGAACCTATTGGGCATGAACAAGTTGATGGTGATTACCAATGTAGTTGGCAACCTGCAAACATTACAGAACAACAATTAGAACAAGCACAGATGATGGCAAAAGCAATCACCAATAATCTTGGAGGGAAAGGTTTATTTGGAGTAGAATTTTTTATAAGAGAAAATGAAGTAATTTTTTCCGAGTTATCTCCTAGGCCGCATGACACCGGACTAGTTACAGTAATCAGTCAAAATTTAAATGAATTTGAACTGCATTTAAGAGCAATATTAGACCTTCCAATACCAGAAATAATTTGCAATCAAATATCTGCAAGTAGAGTAATTTTATCAAAAAATGATATTGCTAATGTGGCCTACTTAGGAATAGAAGAGTCCTTATCAAATAAAAACACACAATTATTGCTGTTTGGCAAACCAAATGGAAAAAAGGGTCGGCGAATGGGAGTTGCACTTGCAGCGGATGAAAGTATCACAAAGGCTCGTGCAAAAGCTGACCATTCTGCTTCTTTTGTCAAAGTAATAGACGCAAATAATAAATTATAAAAAGCGATAATGTTTCAAACCTTCAAGTAAACCATTTCCAGAGCGGGAAGCAAAAAACACTCTTTGCTGAAATCGTAAACTTTCCAAAGATGGATCATGTTCCAAAGGCACAACAGTTGTAGTCAAACCAGAAATTAATTCTGCATCACCTTGCTGACTCGCAACTACTAAAACATTCTCCAAAGGTAATTCCCAACGAAGTGCGAGATGACGAATCGCTTCAGTGCGTGATGCACGCAAAGGCAAAATATCAAGATACCAATGACAACGTAAATAAGGAAGAGCTGCTTGAGACTGTTGTCTTAAACGCTTTCTGACCAGAGGCAAAATTTGATCACCAGGTTTTTTCAATAAGTAGCTAACTTTAAAGATGCTTTGATGATCTTCAGCCTGCAAAGTTAAATGATCTTTTAAGCCAGAAAGAGCAAATTGAACACCTTCTCTATTCCAATTTAATCCAATAGATGATTCCCAAAAACGATCTTGCTGCTCATCAGAACCATAATAAATCTCTGTGCCAGCCCTACAAATCCACACACTAGGTTGTGGCAAATGTAATTCTGCAAAACGAAGACGCGCTGATTTAACCGAACGTCCAGTTAAAATCCCTAATCTATTATCCTTATCAGGGCCAACTTCACATAAATTTTTTCGTAATAATGATAAAGATTCTTCATCAATTTGTTCCAAACTACTATCAAGATCTAACAACACCAAACGAGCACCTAAAGGGCTTGGAAGATATTGATGGCCAACACGAGTCAAAGGGGGTGGAATTGATTTGAGTCGTTTTTGCATCAACGCAAGGTAATTACATACGTGAGCATCCCAACTAAAATGCCTACTTACAGCTTCTATTCCACTATCTCTCCATCGACGCCATTGATCTGGATCAGCTCCGGCTTCTTCAAGTGAATCCTGAAGAGATTCAAGGTCAGTAACATCAGCTAATAATCCATTTTGACAACGGAACAAAATATCTTGTGGTCCACCATCATCCGTAGCAACCATAGGCAAACCACAAGCTGCTGCTTCCAATAATGTTAAACCAAATGGCTCTGTAAGAGCAGGATTAACAAATAAACCTTTCGACTTAGCGGCCCAACGATAAATTGAAGGGATATGCTCCCTACGATGATATTTTGGATAAGCAACTTTCCCATATAAATCATAACGATCTACCAAATCAAAAATTTGTTGAAATACTTCCCTCTGCTGTTTTTCTAATTGACGTTGATCTTCTCTACATCCAAGAACAAGCACAAGATTATGTCGCTCTCTTAAAACTGGAGATCTGCCAAAAGCTTCAACTAAAGCAGGTATATTTTTTCTGCGAACTGCTCGAGAAATCGCCAAAAGTGGAGGCAAGTCAGGATCTCTCAAAAAAGGAGAAACTAGTTCCTTAACTTCTTTCATCTCCGAATCTATATGAAACGGATGAAAACGAGTTGCATCTACTCCAGGTGGCACCACTTCAGAACTTTCTTGTAAATAATTGCCATAGCGAGAGTATTGCTGATCTGCTTCTTGGCATGTACTTGTAATCACTAAGTTCGCATGAGCTAATGCTAACTCTTCAGCATCTATTCTTCTATTAATTGAAAAAGTTTGTTCAATTTGATCATGATCAATCCCTGCAGCTAATAACCTTCGTTGTTTTTCACGACCTAACGAATGTCCTGTAAAAACTAAAGGTATGCCTAAACGTCTACTCAGTAGTGAACCTACATATCCTGCATCTGCATAATGAGCATGAATCCAATCAGGAAAGCTATCCCAATGCTGCAATGTATTAACTAATTGATCAGCTAAATCATCTAAATATGGCCATAAAAGTTCTTTTCTAAGATATCGCTTAGGTCCAAATGGAAATCTGAGGATGGTGGCACCAGAACAAATCTGTTCAGTTTTTAGAGAATAATCAGTCGAAACACGCCTATCTTGAATTAATCGAGTAATTAAATCGACATGATCAACCTCAGGACGAGCTGACAAGCCTTTCACAAGCTCTAATACATAGAGAGTTTGCCCTCCAGTATCAGAGTCACGACCCAATTCAAGATCATGACCACGAATCAAGCCATGGAGATTCAAATGCAGAAGCTTTAAACCCATCTCCCCTCTCCTATTAGGAGTTGAGAAGTTTTAAGAGATTTTTGGTCCAAAAAACATAAAGAAAGCCTAACAAAAGAAATATATTTCCTTAAGCATTCGAAAAACACTTACAGATACTGACTTTCAGGAGACAACTTCCTTTAATGTTAAAAAGAATCATGGAGAAATGCAAAGATAATTTGCTTATAAACGATCAAAACTGAATCAAAAGAAAACCAAATCCAATTACAGGTGCATTTTTTGACCCAATCATCAATCTCCAAAACATCTAATCAATCACTTGTGATGAGCTAAAACTTTTTTTAAATAACGAGCTGTATGACTGGTGGAATGACTGGAGATTTCCTCTGGAGTACCTTCAACTATAACTTCGCCGCCACGATCACCTCCCTCTGGACCTAAATCAATGACCCAATCAGAACATCTAATAACATCAAGATTATGCTCAATAACAATTATTGAATTACCTTTGTCAACAAGTCTTTGAATAACATCCATCAATTTATGAACATCAAAAAAACTTAATCCAGTCGTTGGTTCATCAATAAGATATAAAGTTTTACCTGTAGCGCGTCGAGATAACTCTGTAGCCAACTTGACTCTCTGAGCTTCTCCTCCAGAAAGCGTAGGTGCTGGTTGACCCAATTTGACATAACCCAGTCCTACATCGACCAAAGTACGCAAACGATCAGCAGCTTGTGGAATTGCTGAAAAAACATCTGCAGCTTGCTCAACAGTCATTTCTAAAACATCTGCAATTGAAAAACCTTTATATCTAACTTGCAAAGTTTCACGATTAAAACGAGCACCTTTACAAACATCACATTGAACATAAACATCTGGCAAAAAATTCATTTCAATAACATTGACTCCTTGTCCTCTACAAGCTTCACATCTACCGCCCTTAACATTAAAACTAAACTGCCCAACTAAATAACCTCTAGCCTTGGCCTCTATAGATGAAGCAAATAATTGTCTAATTGGATCAAAAGCACCTGTATAAGTTGCTGGATTGGAACGAGGTGTACGTCCAATTGGCGATTGATCAATAACAATAACTTTGTCGATTGCCTGAATACCTTTTAACTCTCCTAAACCCTTAGGAAAAGGAACTTTTAAACCTAGAGAATGATTTAAGGCAGGATGTAATAATTCATTTATCAAAGTACTTTTTCCACTTCCACTTACGCCGGTTACAGCAATTAATCTTCCCAATGGAAAATCAACACTAATATTTTTAAGATTATTTTTATCACAATCAATCAAGCGTAATTTCTTGACACCTAAAGACCTCCTTGTCTTTGGAGTAGGTATAAATTTTCTTCCACTTAAATATGCTCCCGTTAAAGAATTTTTATCTGACAAAATATCATCAAAGGATCCTTGTGCAACAATTTTACCTCCATGAACTCCTGCCCCTGGTCCAATATCAACTAAATGATCAGCTGATCGAATAGTTTCCTCATCATGCTCCACAACAACCAAAGTATTACCAAGATCTCTCAAACGCTTAAGCGTAGTTAATAACCGATCATTATCTCTTTGATGTAAGCCGATACTTGGTTCATCTAAAACATATAGAACACCTGTTAAACCCGCTCCAATCTGCGTGGCCAAACGAATTCGTTGTGCTTCCCCTCCTGACAATGTCATTGCAGGCCTATCTAAACTTAAATACTCAAGCCCTACATCAAGCAAAAAACGTAATCGCAAACGGATTTCTTTTAAAACCAAATCAGCAATTTGCATTTGTCTTGAAGACAAAAGAGGTTCAGATGCTTTATGAGCGCCTACACCTATCAAACTTTCTATACGGCTTAAAGTTTTATCGATGCTAATTGATGTAAAATTAGTAATATTATATGGACCAATTTTGACTGATAATGCTTCAGGACGAAGTCTTTTTCCTGAACAAGTAGGGCAAGGAACTAAATCTAAATATTTTTCTAATTTTTGTCTAGCAGCTTCCCCATTAATCTCATTTAATTGTATTTCCAAAAGTGGAAGAATACCTTCAAAAGGTTTTGTATAGCCTGCACCTTTTCGATATCTACTATCTGCTTGAATAAGAATTGGTTTCTTGCTTCCATGAAGCAAAATATGCTGTTGTTCCTCTGTCAAATCTTTCCAGGGTGTTTGAATTTCAAATCCAAAAGCCTCACCAACAGAATATAATAAAGAGAAATAGAAAGAGTTTTCCTTATCACTCCAAGGAGCTACTGCAGCATATACCGGAAGATTAGGGTCAGGAATCACTCTATTAAAAGTAAATTTCTTCAGATATCCAATCCCATGACAATCAGGACACGCACCATACGGACTATTAAAAGAAAACAATCTTGGAGATAATTCTTCAATAACGGCACCATGCTCCGGACAGGCAAAATTCTCAGAATATAATCTCTCTTTTTCTATGCCATCTGGCAAAGGCTCATTGGTTTTGGGAACAACCTCAACAGAAGCTAAACCTTCTCCTCTTTTCAAAGCAGTTTGTAATGAATCTGTCAAACGTTCTTGAATACCTTCTCTTGCAACTAACCTATCAATAACTACTTCAATTGTATGAGAATGATTTTTATCAAGTTCAATATTATCTGCTAATTCTCTCACCTCCTTATTAATTCTTACACGTGCAAAACCTTCTGCAGCCAGACCTCTTAAAAGTTTTGTATGTGTGCCCTTTTTACCTCTCACAACAGGTGCTAATAATTGATAACGAGTACCTTCTGGCAAGGTAAGAATTTGATCAACCATTTCATCAATGGTTTGAGGCCTAATTGGCCTATCGCAAGAAGGACAATGTGGTTCACCTGCTCTACCAAATAACAAACGTAGATAGTCTTGTATCTCTGTAACTGTGCCAACTGTAGATCGTGGATTATGGCTAGTAGATTTTTGATCAATTGAAATTGCTGGAGATAATCCCTCGATAGCATCTACATCAGGTTTATCAACTTGGCCAAGAAATTGCCTTGCATAAGCTGAAAGACTTTCAACATATCGCCTTTGTCCCTCAGCAAAAATCGTGTCAAAAGCTAAAGAGCTCTTACCACTGCCACTCACTCCCGTAAAAACAACCAGTTGATTCCGAGGAAGCGTTAGATCTACATTTTTAAGGTTGTGCTGACGAGCTCCTCGAACTTTGATGACATCCTCTGAGCCTCCCGACAAAGGAAGTGAACCCTCCAAACGACTATCTGCTGCTTGAGCTTTAGAACGCCCCATGCCAGATCAAGCAAAAACAGCCTTTAATTCTAAAAGGCAACAAAGCTTTTAGGCAGCCTTTTGATCCAACAATTTTGCTGCATACTGCCTTGCCTCTTCAAAATCACCACCAACCAGCTCAGCCAATTCCTTCTGGCGATCTTGAAAATCCGAAAGCTTTACAACACAAGATTGAGTGATTTCATTTTCTACAAACTTCACAACACGAAAATGATGGTCTGCGACGGCCGCAATTAAAGGCTGATGAGTTACACAAAAAACTTGTCTATGACTAGCTAAATCTTTTAAGACCTTTCCAATAGCAGAACTAACTCTTCCACTTACACCAGAATCAATTTCATCAAACACTAAAGTGCTACTACCGTCTACTTCAGATAAAACAGTTTTTAAAGCCAACAAAAATCGCGACATTTCACCTCCAGAAGCAACTTCACCCAAAGGTGCCAATGGTTGCCCAGGGTTAGCAGAAAATAAAAATTGAACAGAATCTATCCCCTGCATAGTTGGAGTAGATTCATTTAATTGAACCTTGAAAGATACATTAAGCAATCCTAATGGGCGTAAAAAATCCAATAATTTCTTCTCAAGTTTCTGGGCTAAAGAATTACGTATTTTTCTTAAATTGAAATTAGCATGATCTCTTTCATTTCTCGCATGATTTTCTTTGTTCTCTAATTCATTCAATAAAGTAGAATAATCATGCGTTGATTCTAACTCCCGCAAATCATCTCGATATTTTATAAGATCAGGCAAACCAAAACCATAATTACGTTGTAGTTTTTTTAACAATGCAAGCCTTCCTTGTATTTCATCTAAACGAAAAGATTCATTTTCTAATAAATCACTATATCTATCCAAGTCTATAACCAATTCCTCAATATTCTTAAGTATGTCAGAGGTTTTTTCTAAATAAATTAACAAAGAAGTATCCAACTTGCTCATTGATTGAAGTTCATGAAAACAAATACCTAGTTGATCAATAATTGATGGCATATCGTCAGTTCTTCCTTTAAAATAGGTAAACAAACTAATCAATCCTTCTTGTAATTTAACCCCATTTACTAATCGATCTTGTTCTATTTCAAGTTTCTGATCCTCGAAAGGATCATTTAAATCAGCAGTTTCTAAAGTTTCTAAAATTTCTTTTATCTCTTGTGACTTAGCTAACAAGTTCTTACTTTCAACTTTAGCTTTTTCTAAAAGCTGACAAGATTCAGTCCAAATGCGCCAATTATTTTTCACTTGTTCTAAAGCATCCTTCAAAGCAAGATCACCAAAACGATCCAACCAGAAAAGCTGATTCGAAGAAGAAATCAATTCATAAGTTTGACCTTGAACAGTAAAATCAATTAATAAAGGTTTTAAAATAGCTAATTGATGACGATTGATCAAAGTCCCATTGATTCTGGATCTACTAATCAATCGATCCTTTTTAACCCGCCATTCTCGGCTAATTGTCAAATCTTCATCTTCAAGCTCAATTCCTTCTTTGCTAAACCAAGCTTGAATCAAAGGGTTAGCTGAAAAAGTAGCCTCAATTTGAGCTGAACTTGAACCTACACGCAACAAACGAGTTGCCGAAACACCTTGATACCCACCAAACACTGCATCTAATGCATCTAAAAGAATGGATTTACCTGCGCCTGTCTCTCCTGTTAAAACAGTCAATCCTCGCTCAAAACTGAGCTCCAGAGTCTCTAATAAGCCTATATTCTCAATTCGTAAGCCTCTTAACACAAGAAGAATTACCAAACACCTCGACGCTAGCGGGACCTACCGTAGAAAAAAAGGGGCCCTAAATCGAAAGCCATGATAAAAATGGCAGATGAGCTAAGTGATTTCATCGAGGCCTCAGGGTTACTCGAATATGATCCAAATGCAATTGCAAAAATTTATCAAGGACACCCAACGCGATTACTAAGGCGTCTGTGGCAAACCTTGATACCTATAGCGTTGTTTTTTATTACAATTGGAATAGATAAACTCACAGGTGTTTTAAAAGATCATAATCATTCAAAATTAAGAGCGAAACAATTTACAAACCTTTTAGTTGAGCTTGGTCCTGCATTTATAAAAGGCGGTCAAGCATTATCGACAAGACCTGACATTATTCCACCTCTTGTATTAGAAGAACTATCACAACTTCAAGACCAATTACCAGGTTTTGATTGCAAATTAGCATTAGCCTGCATTGAAGAAGATTTGAATATAGAAATAAAAGATGTTTTTCAATACTTAGAGGAAAAACCTATCTCTGCTGCATCACTTGGACAAGTGCATAAAGGAGTATTAATAAGTGGAGAAAAAGTTGCTGTTAAAGTTCAAAGACCAGGTTTACGTGAACAAATTACACTTGATTTATATATATTGAGAAATATTAGTTCATGGCTAAAGCAGAACATAGGAATAATAAGAAGTGACTTGGTAGCACTGATAGATGAATTAGGAAAAAGAGTATTTGAAGAAATGGACTATTTAAATGAAGCGAATAATGCTATCAAATTTAAAAATCTACATGCACACAATACAAAAATAGCAGTACCAAAGATTTTTAAAGATATAACAAGCAGAAGAGTACTTACAATGGAGTGGATTGATGGTGTAAAACTAACCAATCTAGAGGCTGTTCAAAACCTAGGTATTGATCCAAATGAAATGGTTGAAATTGGAGTAAATTGTAGCCTTCAGCAATTATTAGAGCATGGTTTTTTCCATGCAGATCCACATCCAGGAAATCTACTAGCTCTACCAGATGGCCGCTTATGTTATTTAGATTTTGGAATGATGAGTGAAGTAAGTAGAAAATCTAGAACTGGTTTAATTAAAGCTGTGGTTCATTTAGTCAATAAAAAATTTAACAAACTTTCTAAAGACTTTGTAGAATTAGGATTTCTAGCTAGTGAAGTAAATCTTGAACCAATTGTACCTGCATTTGAAAAAATTTTTACAAATGCCTTAGAAGTTGGAGTTAATAAAATGGACTTTAAAAGTGTAACTGATGATATGTCCGGCGTAATGTATAAATTTCCATTTAAAATACCACCATATTATGCATTAGTAATAAGATCTCTTATTACTCTTGAAGGTATTGCATTAAGTGTTGATCCTAATTTTAAAATTCTTGGAGCAGCTTATCCATATTTTGCAAAAAGACTAATGGAAGATCCAGATCCACAATTAAGAAAGAGTTTAAAAGAAATGCTATTTGATGGAAAAATAATTGTTTGGTCAAGGTTAGATGATTTATTGCAAACTGCCAAAAGCAATACTGAATTAAATTTGGAAGGATTAACAGATCAAATCATAGAGTTCTTGTATTCCAAGAATGGAAAATATTTGCGAGAAGAAATTGCAGAAAATATCGCAGAAAGAATAGATCAATATGCATGGAATATAATAAAAAGAATCAAGCATAAACTACCTAGACCATCAAAAAACAAACAAATAATCAAAAGCAAAAAGTTTGCAATACAGAATTCAAAAGAAATACAACCTATTAATCTATTGATCAAAACATTTCCGGGCTTTAAAGTTCAGATCATTTTAAAAAGATTGCCAAAAATCCTTATAAAGCATGAAAATATTTTAATTGGAAGAAATATTGCATTAAAAATAACTGAAAAAGGTATCATTAGAGTCATCAAGTATGCAGTCGAGATTAAAGAATAAAATGAATCATATAAATTTAAACAAAAGGGCATTACTTATAACTATATTTATTCAGGTATTTTTAATAATACCGCCAATAAAAGCCGCTGAAAAAATTACATTTGTTAATGGTATTTTTAATCGAACAATATCATTAAGCCTACTTGAACAGCTAGCCGAAACAGGAAAAGCTGAAGGTTCTCTAAAAAATTTAATAAGGCTAAGCAATCAATCGCCTGAAAAAATTTCAATATTATTAAATCAAGAAATTGAGCTTCCGTTAGTTGTGACAAGCAAATTAATGAATAGCACAATTGGAGAAGTAATAATTCTAAGAATTGCTAAAATAATTTATCCATTTAAAAGAAATGATAAATCTATTAGTGTGCCTGCAATTCGCTCAGCTGTAATTGATGGAATTTATAAAAACGATGGGAAATTAAATATGATTAGATTTTTGAAATCTTACCCAAATAAAATTATGGCAATTAATATACCAGCACTTTTAAAGGTTATCAATAAGGCAGAAACTATGTCAGAATTAATAGAGTTCTTTTCTAGTTCACCATTAGACAAAATCAAAGAAGGACAAAATTAGATCTTCAAGCTTCTGTAATAAGCAATTGAAGTTCAAACAACTATAAACAACAAAAGCATGAGCTCAAAAAAATTCTCAGCCAATTGGCCTGGCCTTATAGAAGCCTATAAAGATTGGCTTCCAGTAACAAGCAAAACACCTGTGATTACTTTACAGGAAGGAGCTACACCTTTAATCCCATTAAAAAGTATAGAAGAAATTATCGGAAGGAATGTAAAAGTTTATGCAAAATATGATGGTTTAAACCCAACTGGTTCCTTTAAAGATAGAGGAATGACAATGGCCATTAGTAAAGCCAAAGAAAATGAATGCAAAGCTGTTATCTGTGCAAGTACTGGGAATACATCTGCATCTGCTGCTGCATATGCACGCAGAGCAAATATGAGAGCATTTGTTTTAATACCAGATGGCTATGTTGCTCAAGGAAAACTTGCACAAGCATTAGTTTATGGTGCAGAAGTATTAGCAATAAAAGGAAATTTTGATCGTGCTTTAGATATCGTTCAAGAAATTGCAGCAAATTATCCTGTTACACTAGTAAATTCGGTCAATCCATATAGATTGCAAGGACAGAAAACAGCTGCATTTGAAATAATTGAAACCCTTGGAGAAGCACCCGATTGGTTATGTATACCTATGGGTAATGCAGGAAACATCAGTGCTTATTGGATGGGTTTTGTAGAATATTATAAAGCAAATAAATCTACTATATTACCTAAAATGATGGGTTTTCAAGCTAGTGGTTCTGCACCTTTAGTACTTGAAAAAAGAGTTAATAACCCTGAAACAATTGCGACTGCAATCAGAATAGGCAATCCAGTTAATAAAGAGAAGGCTTTCAATGTTAAAAAAGAAAGTAAAGGAAAATTTTTGGATGTTAGTGATAAAGAAATAATAAAATCTTATAATTTATTAGGAAAAAATGAAGGAATATTTTGTGAACCAGCAAGTGCTGCCTCGATTGCAGGCTTATTAAAATGTAAAAAAGAAATTCCTAATGCAGCTACAGTCGTTTGCGTATTAACAGGAAATGGTTTAAAAGACCCAGATTGTGCAATTAAAAATAATGAAGCATCATTCTTTTCAGATTTAGAACCTGATCTAGAGAGTATTGTTAAAAAAATGGAACTTTAATTAAAGTAAAAAAAATTCATAGTCAAAAATTTTTCTGGCTGCGGAAAACTTATAAAAACCTTTGTTTTTATTTGGGGAAAAACAAGTGATCTCTAATATTTTGATCTAGGAGTTTTCCACAGCTCATCAAAATAGTGGAAATCAAATATTTATTCCACTTAATTAAAAAAGGATTCCACAGAGAACCCAAAAATAAAAATCAGTGAAAATAAGGAGAAATTAGGTTTTCCACTGTTTCCTCAAGGCCTACTACTACTAGATTTTTTCTTTAAGTATTTAAAATATAGAAGAAGAGTAAAAGATCGGATAACCTAAAAAACATGTTTTCAAGACTCTCTCTTGAAGCCTAAGATGACGTTTTCAAGCATTTGCCGGTAAATTGATGCAATGAAGCTTCTCTGTTCTCAAAGTGAACTCAATACTGCGTTACAGCTTGTAAGTAGAGCTGTTGCGTCTAGACCTACCCATCCAGTTCTTGCAAACGTGTTGTTAACGGCAGATGAAGGGACAGGAAGAATAAGTCTTACTGGTTTTGATTTGAATTTAGGAATACAAACTTCTTTTTCAGCTTCCGTAGAAAAAAGTGGTGCTATTACCTTACCTGCAAGGTTGTTTGGAGAAATCGTATCTAAATTGGCTGTTGATACTCCTATCTCTTTAGTTTTTGATCAATCTACTGAACAAATTGAATTAATTAGTAAGAGTGGAAGTTATCAAATGAAAGGTATGTCTGCCGATGAATTTCCTGAATTACCCTTAGTGGAAAGTGGTACAACCTTTAAAGTTAAGGCTAATGCACTTGTTCAAGCTTTAAGAGGTACTTTATTTGCAAGTAGTTCTGATGATGCGAAACAACTATTAACTGGTGTTCATTTATCATTTGAAGGAAATGATTTGAAAGGTGCTGCAACTGATGGACACCGACTAGCTGTTTTAAATGTAGAAAAAGCTTTGGAAAGTGAAATAAAGCTAGAAGATCCTATCTCTTCTGTGAATTCATTTTCTGTTACTCTTCCAGCTAGATCTCTTAGAGAGGTTGAAAGATTAGTTTCTTCTTGGAAAAGCGATGATCTTGTTAGTTTATTTTGTGATAGAGGACAAGTTGTTTTTCTAGCTGAAGATCAAGTTATAACAAGCAGAACTCTTGAAGGTGTTTATCCTAATTATAATCAATTAATTCCTGAATCTTTTTCAAAATCTATATATATTGAACGTAAAATTTTTATTTCAGCACTTGAAAGAATTGCTGTTTTAGCTGATCAGCATAATAATGTTGTTAAAATATCTATTAATGATAATTCACAAGAATTAAATATTACAGCTGATGCACAAGATGTAGGTAGTGGTTCAGAATCGATACAAGTTGAATTTGAAGGAGAATCTATCCAAATAGCTTTTAATGTTCGATACATACTTGAAGGATTAAAAGCAATAGAATCAAATAAAATAAAATTATGTTGTAATGCCTCTACAACACCTGCTGTTTTTTTACCCATAGATAATAATGGATTTACATATTTAGTAATGCCAGTACAAATTCGTTCGGAAAATTGACACTTCCTAAGCAATATTTATTAAGTGATCTTTTAAGGCACAATGTTATATGTGCTGATGGAATTGATCATGGAATTGGCATTATGGCTTGGATGCATCCACCTGTACATCGTTTATTAGGGTGGGTAAGCAAACCATCTAATTTAAAACTTTCTAGAGATGTTTGGAGATTAGATCAATTAAGAGGGATTGGAGATCATCATTTATATGTAAAAGGGATAGGATCTTCTTCAGATCAAGCAACTTTAGATCGCTTACCAACATTATTAAACTCTGATGTTCTTAATATAAATGGTCAAAAAATTGGTTCAGTTGTTGATTTTATATTTGAAGTAACTAGTGGTAAAATTCTTCAATACTTTATCTCTAGAAGTAATCCTAAAATTCCAGGTACTAGTCGATGGCGTTTATATTTAGATCATATTCTTGATCAACAACCTGGGATGATTTCTGTAGATGTAAAGACCTTGAATGATTTACCATTAGCTCGTGCAAGTTTAAGACAAGACTTTTTACGAAGATCTAGAACTTTTAGAGACCAACTTCAAGATTTTAGTGATCAAGCAAGTAATCGTTTAGAAGGATGGTTAGATGAACCTCCTTGGGAAGAACCTATGAATGAAAATACTAGATCACCACAAAAATTCGATATTGATCCTTTAGAAAATTGGCCTGATGAATTAGAAAATAAAGAAATGAATGATAATTTAGACTCAAGTGAGAATATAAGATATTCTCAAAATAGTAAATCTACAAAAACTGCAGGCAATGAAGAAGATCCATGGATTTAAATATGATTAATGAGAATTCTCAAAAATTATTGAAAGATTATCAATCTTTAGTAGATTATGATATTAATGTAGCTCTTACTCAAGAAGGTCTTAAAATTGTTGATTATATAGAAATTTGTCGGCGTTTAAATCGTCCTCCTAATAGAACTGAATTGGGAATGTTTGGTGTTATGTGGTCAGAGCATTGTTGTTATAGAAATTCAATACCACTTCTCAAAAAATTTCCTACAAAAGGACCTAGAATCTTAGTAGGTCCAGGAGAGAATGCTGGTGTTGTAGATATTGGAGATGGTGAAAGATTAGTTTTTAAAATAGAGAGTCATAATCACCCTTCCGCAATTGAACCTTTTCAGGGAGCAGCTACTGGTGTTGGTGGAATTTTAAGAGATATTTTTACAATGGGTGCGAGGCCAATTGCTTTGTTAAATGCATTAAGGTTTGGTCCGATTGAAGAAGAAAATAATATTTCTTTAATGGAAGGAGTTGTTTCAGGGATTGCTCATTATGGTAATTGTGTTGGAGTTCCTACTGTTGGAGGGGAAGTTTCATTTAATAAGAGTTATTCAGGAAATCCTTTAGTTAATGCAATGGCTTTAGGGTTAATGGAAACAAAGGAAATAGTTTGTTCTGGTGCAGAAGGTGTAGATAACCCTGTTATTTATGTAGGTAGTACGACTGGAAGAGATGGGATGGGCGGAGCTAGTTTTGCTAGTTCTCAATTAAGTAATTCTTCTATAGATAATAGACCTGCTGTTCAAGTAGGAGATCCTTTTTTGGAAAAAGGATTAATAGAAGCATGTTTAGAAGTTTTTAAAAGTGGTTTAGTGGTTGCTGCTCAAGATATGGGTGCTGCTGGTTTAACTTGTAGCTCATCTGAAATGGCAGCAAAAGGCAAATTAGGTATTGAAATAGATTTAGATTTAGTGCCTGCAAGAGAAGAAGGTATGACTGCTTATGAATTTTTACTTTCCGAATCGCAAGAAAGAATGCTTTTAGTTGTTAAACCAAATAAGCAACAGGAAGTGATGGATAAATTTATGAAATGGGGATTAAAAGCTTCTGTTGTTGGAAAAGTTTTAAAAAAGAATATTGTTCGAATAATTCATAAAGGTTTAGTTGTAGCAGAATTACCAGCGAGTGCTTTAGCAGAAGAAACTCCTATTGAGTCACATTCATTAATTGAAGAACCACCTTTACATATTCAAGAACTTTGGAAATGGAGAGAAGATAAATTACCAAAAGCTAATCAAGATGGAATTGATGTTCTTATAGATATAGATCAATTTCAATTCTTTTCATGGAACAATGTGCTTTTAAAACTATTAGATGATCCTACAATTGCATCAAAACGTTGGATATATCAACAGTATGATTATCAAGTTCAAGGCAACACTGTTTTGTGTCCTGGTGATGCTGATGCGGCTGTAATAAGACTACGATCTCAAGAGGAATACACTTCTGAAATTTCTTCGAATAGGGGCATTGCAGTAGTTGTTGATTGTCCAAATCGTTGGGTTTATTTAGATCCTGAACGTGGAACTATGGCAGCTGTAGCAGAAGCTGCTCGAAATGTTAGTTGTGTTGGTGCAGAACCATTGGCAGTAACAAATAATTTAAATTTTTCATCCCCTGAAAGTCCAATTGGCTATTGGCAATTAGCTTTAGCTTGTCAGGGATTATCTAAAGCATGTATAGCTTTTGATACACCTATTACTGGTGGAAATGTATCTCTATATAATGAGACTCGTTTAAAAGATGGTAGCATTTTACCAATTCATCCAACACCTGTGGTTGGTTTAGTAGGTATAATTGAGGATTTATCAAAAGTTAAAAATCTTGGTTGGGTTGCACCAGGTGATTTGATTTTTTTATTAGGTGTACCTATTGAAACTTGTGATTTAGGTGATGAACGAGTTTCGTTAGCTGGAAGTAGTTATTTAGAAGTTATCCATGGTTCTTTAACTGGAAGACCACCCGAAATTGATTTAAAATTAGAGAAAGGTGTTCAATTATTATTGAAAGCAGCATTTTCTATTGATTGTATACAATCTGCTCATGACATATCTGATGGCGGAATTGCTATTGCGATGGCAGAATCCTGTATTTCTTCTGGTTTAGGTGCTCATTTTCAGCTTCCTAATAGTAATCTCCGTTTAGATCGATTGCTTTTTGCAGAAGGAGGTGCTCGGGTTTTGATCAGTCTGAAACCAGAACAAGAGAAAATATTAAAAAATTTACTCAGTGAGCTTAATCATCAATATGATGAATCAGTATGTGCTACAAAAATTGGAACAGTTACATCAAATAATGAATTATTAATTACTCAAATGGAAAAAAATATTGTAGAATTGTCAATATCAGATTTAAAACAAACCTTTGAGGATTCTATTCCTCAAAGAATTCAAAAACATCTTTAGTATGATATGTCTTTTATTACAAACTCGCTGAACATATAATTTAGGAGTTTATGTATTATGTGTGGCATTGTCGGAATTTTATCTTCAGATCAAATAAATCAACAAATTTATGACAGTCTTTTATTGCTTCAACATAGAGGTCAAGATTCTACTGGAATAGCGACTATGGATGGAAGTGTTTTTCATATGCATAAGGCAAAAGGACAGGTTCGATAAGCTTCTCGAACCAGGAATATGAGATCTTTAAAAGGAAATATAGGTCTTGGACATGTTAGGTATGCAACTAAAGGAAATGCCAATAGAGAAGAAGAGGCACAACCTTTTTATGTCAATGCACCTTATGGAATTATTCTTGTACATAATGGAAATCTTACAAATACAAGAGAGTTAGAAAAAGATCTTTTTAACAAAGACAGGCGTCATACAAACTCAACAAGTGATACAGAAATGTTGTTAAATGTATTAGCAACTGAATTAAATTCAAATATATCCAATAGAGATTTGTTGCCTGAGTATATTTTTAATGCAATTTCTTCTGTTCATGAAAGGGTCGATGGATCATATGCTGCTATTGCTTTAATTGCTGGTCATGGAATAATCGCTTTTCGTGATCCTTATGGGATTCGACCACTAGTAATTGGTAGAAGAATAACGAAAACAAATGCTCAAGAGTGGATAGTTGCTAGTGAGTCTTTAGTTATAGAAAATAATGATTATGAAATTGTTCGAGATGTTGAACCTGGTGAAGCGATCTTTATAACAATTGATGGTGAAATTTTTTCTAAACAGTGTTCTAAAGATCCCCAATTGTTTCCTTGTTCATTTGAATATGTATATTTAGCACGTCCAGATTCTGTTATGAATGGAATTTCTGTGTATGAAGCAAGGTTGCGTATGGGGGACTTATTAGCTGAAACAATTAAAAAAGAAATATCACTAGGAGACGTAGATGTTGTTATGCCTATACCTGATTCTTCTAGACCAGCTGCGATGCAAGTGGCAAGGCAATTAGGTATTGAGTACAGAGAGGGTTTCTTTAAAAATAGATATGTTGGTAGAACATTTATTATGCCTGGTCAATTACAAAGAAAGAAATCTGTTCGACAAAAACTTAATGCTATGGGCACTGAATTTAAAAATAAAAATATATTAATAGTAGATGATTCGGTTGTTAGAGGTACAACATCACAACAAATAGTGCAGATGGCTAAATTTGCCGGTGCTAATAAAGTGATATTTACTTCTGCAGCACCGCCAGTTAGATTTCCCCATGTATATGGAATTAATATGCCAAGTAGAAAGGAGTTAATAGCGCATAATCGGACCATAGGGCAAATTGAAGATATTTTGTCGATAGATAAAATGATTTATCAAAATGTCCCAGATTTGAAAACAGCTATTCTGGAAAATTCATCAATATCTAATTTGGATTTATCTTGCTTTACTGGAGAATATGTCACAGGAACAGTCACACCAGAATATTTAGAATGGGTTGAAAATGAATATTTATCTTAAAAATTAATCTTCAGGTTTCAATAATGGGGTTACTTTTTGAATAAACTCATTATCTTTTAAATCGATTTTTAACTCTATGCCATTTTCGTTAAATTGTGCATTATTTATTCTTATACTTCTCCCTTCAGTTGTAGTAAAACCAATTAGTTGATTACTATTATATATATCTATTATTTCATCTTCGATAGTTGATCTTAATTGAATTGCAATTTGGCCTAAGTCTCCCTTTTTGCACATTCTTAATAAATCTATTTTAATCTTTTTGAGTATCCCATGCTTTGTTGCAATTACTAAATCATCATTTAATTTTCTTTTGAGTGCGATACAGCCGATGATCTTCTCTGTAGGAAATGTTTTCATCATTAGTGGTCCTTGTGCCAATTTTCCCATTAGCGGCATTGTTTCGTCATTGACTTTTAGCCTTAACACTCTTCCAAAAGAGCTCACGATGGCAACTTCACTATTTGGTTCGCATATTAAAGTTGATTTAAGCATTACACCTTCCTTCAATTTTAATATAGTTGCAGCCCTACCAGACAAATCGAGAACTTCCTCAATAGGTAATCTTTTAAATCTTCCATCAGTACTTAAAAGACCTATGCTTAATTTTTGATTTTCAGTTAAATGTAATAAATTTAGTATAGTTTCACCTTCTAAACCTCCAGGTAAAAATTTATCTAAACTTCCTGGTTGTTGCCCTGCAAACTCCCATTTAACTAGCGCTACTCTACCTTCTGCCGTAACCGCGAGTATCTTTGGCTTTAATTCTATTGGCCAAATTAATTTAGCTGGAGTTGGCTCATTGCCAATTGGACAATTTTGATCTAGATGAAGTCTACCTAAAACTTGAGGACTAATAATTTTTACTTGATTGTCTTCTTGTATTAGTAGCCTGCCTTCACTTGGCAAAGCTGCAAAAGCTTGTTTTTTTTGTAATTCTGCATTTGGCCTTTGCTGAGCAATTTTTTCAGCAAGAAGCTCATCTCCCCCTTGTACTAGTTTTGTTCTTCTTGGATTTCCAAAACGTTTTTTTATTTGTTTTAATTCATTAATTAAAGTTTCTAGTAATTTATTTCTATTTTGTAGAAGCAATTCTAATGAATCTTTTTTTATACTTAACTCTTTTATTTCTTTATGAAGGCTAGTTTGCTCAAGAGTTGTTAATCTTCTTAAAGGCATTGCTAAAACTGCTTCTGCTTGTTTTTCTGTTATTTCAAATCTAACTATTAACTTTGTTTTAGCGTCAGTAGCATCTCTTGCTTGTTCGATCATTTCAATTACTTGCTTTAGATTTTTTAATGCTTTCGTTAATCCTTCAGTTATTTCTAATCGGTCTAATGTTTTATTTAATAAAAATTGTGTTCTTCGTATAATAGTTAATTCTCTATATTCAATAAATTTTTCAATAAATTCCTTTAATGATAGTTGTTTTGGTTGACCATCGACTAGAGCTAGTAAAATTGCTCCAAAATTATTCTGTAAAGCAGTTCTTCTATGTAATTCACTTAAAATTTTCTCTGGGATGCTATCTCTTCTTAATTCAACAACAATTCTCATTCCGTCTCTATCGCTTTCATCTCTGATATCAGCAATACCATTTATTTTTCCATCATTAACTAACTCTGCTAATTTTTCGATCCATCCTGCTTTACTTAATTGGTATGGTAATTCTGTGATAATAATTGCACTTCTTCGATGCTTACCCTTCCCCGGATGGATTTCTTCAATATGTGCCAAGCCTCTCATGGGAATGCTTCCTTTACCTTTTAAATATGTTTCTTTGATACCAGTTCCTAAAAGTATTTCTCCTCCTGTCGGAAAGTCTGGACCAGGTATTATTTCAAGTAATTTTTCATCTGATAAATTAGGTTTCTTAATTAATGCAATTACACCATCAACAACTTCATTTAGATTATGAGGAGGAATGCTAGTTGCCATTCCAACTGCGATTCCAGAACAGCCATTTAAAAGAAGAAATGGTAGTTGTGCTGGAAGAACAGTTGGTTCTTGTTGAGATCCATCAAAATTAGGTGCAAAATCAACAGTTTTAGATCCAATTTCATCTAGTAGTGATTGATGTGCTATTGGTGCTAATCGAGTTTCTGTATATCTCATTGCTGCTGGTGGATCATCGTCTACAGATCCAAAATTTCCATGACCATCAAGAATTGGGTAACGGCTAGAAAAGTTTTGTACTAGGCGAACAAGAGCGTCATAAACAGCTTGGTCACCATGTGGGTGATATTTACCTAATACATCCCCTACAACCCGCGCACATTTTCGAAATGGTCTATCTGGGGTAAGACCGAGTTCATACATTGCAAAAAGAATGCGTCTTTGAACTGGTTTCAGTCCATCTCTAACATCTGGCAAAGCTCTACCAACGATTACGCTCATTGCGTATTCGAGGTAAGAGCGCTGCATCTCCTGATGCAGGGAAATCGGTTGTAGGCGCTCCTCGGCCATCCAGATTAGGGATTAGAGGGCGAACAGGGCACAGCCTACTGATCTATTCGTTTTTGACCAGTTTTTAGTATGATTCATATCTAGTTTGTGGTTTCTTTGGCTCTTTGAACCACGATTAGCAAGCTTGGATTTTGAAATAGTTCTTTAGATGCTTGTTGTAGTTTTTCCCCCCAAAGTTGTTCAGCTTGATATTGATTAGATACATAATTTGGATTTAAAGAAAGAGCTTTTTTTGTTAGTTTTAATGATTCTTCATTTCCTTTGCTCAAAAAATTTAGGGCAGCAGCTAGTGCAAGCATAGGTTCAGCATTCTCTTCAATATCTAATACATTACGCCATATCTCTATAGCCTTTTCTATCTCTCCTATTTCGTAAAGTACTAAGCCTTGATTGTTAAGTGCTTCCCAAAATTTAGGTTCTATAGTTGTTGCTTTTTTAAAAGCTCTTAGAGCCATAGGTAATTGATTAAGCATTATTCGAGCATTTCCAAGTTGGAAGTATGCACCAGAGTTTTTAGGATCTATTGTTAATCCCTTTTTCAGTAAAATAGCTGCATTTTTAGGTTGCTTTTGCTGAAGTTCTAAAGAGCCTTCGGCAAACCAAAGCTTAGCATTTTGTGGATTAATTTTTTTTGCTTGTTTAAGCGAAAAAGAAGCTTTTTTAAATTGTTGGCTCCTAATTTGAGTTTCTGCTAGTATTGCCCATAGTCTTTCGTCTTTGGGGTTGATTTGTACAGATAATTCTGCTAATCTCTGTGCCTCTTTGATTTGTCTGAAATAAATTAATTTTGCTGCCGTTTTGCCAAAATTTACACTCGTTTCTTTTAAATTTTCTTTGCTTGGTTCAAATATATATGGTACAAAAGCTTTAGAAGGTTTGTTTAAAAATAATATGTTGAATGCTATTAAGGAATATATCAGCGATTCATATATTCGCTTGTGTTGAATGATATGGTTCAATCTCATTCTATTTTTTCAGTGGTTTTTAGCTTAGGAGTAATTGTCAGTTTGTATAGCTTTTATATTGCGTCGCCACATCCAAGGCTTAATTCTTTTAAGAGCAGATCCACGTAGATGATCAGTCCATTTTCCGTCATTCCATGTCATTGCATCTTTTTTTGTTAGCTTAAGTATCCAATTTTTTGGTTGCATTTCTGGATCTTCACTATGAGTAAGATTTTGATGATTCCAGGGACACACTTCTTGACAGATATCACAACCTGCAACCCAATTGCCCATTTTAGAGGTGATTTCTCTTGGTAAATATTCTTCTCTATTCTCAATAGTATGATAAGCAATGCATCGTTGTGAATTTATAACAAAAGGTTCTGTAATTGCTTTTGTAGGACAGGCATCTATGCATTTTTGACATTTGCCACATAATGCAATTCCTGGCTGATCGGGTGTTAATAATTCGGTGCAAAGAAGATGTGCCAAGATAAACCATGATCCTTCTTTTTGATTTATTAAGTTACTGTTTTTTCCTATCCATCCTAAGCCTGCTTCTTCAGCCCAAGCTTTTTCTTGGAGTGGAGCGGAATCAACGCAAACTTTCCAGCGACAACTAGGCCTTTGTTTTTCTAGCCAATGTCCGATTCGGCGCAGCCGTTGGGTGGCTACTTTGTGATAATCCTTTCCCCAGGCATATCGGCCAATGGATAATGCCTCAGGATCTTTTTTCGTGTTTACGTAATAGTTAAGCCCTACGGAGAGAACACTATTTACTCCGTCTAGCAAACTTTCGATTTTTTGTCTTCTTGGAGCATGCATCCATTGCATGTCTGCTTGATGTCCAGCTTTAAGCCAGCGTTGTAATGCTTTGGTGCGTAGTTCAATACGTTCACTACCAGGTATAACAGCGATACCTACTGGATTAAACCCTTCGTTTTTAGCGTTTAGCTTTAATTGCTCACTTAGTTCAGAGTTGTTTTTGATTGTTGTCAAAACAAAACCGTAATGTTGAAAGCTTTTGTTATTTTGCCTGTTTTCAAAATTTTCAGGTTCTCATTGCTATTTTTTTCTTTTTGTGTTGCTGGATAGCAGACCGTCCCTTAGAGATTTCTTTTGGAAAGGAAATTTGTTAACTTAGGTAAATATAATATGAAAAGGGATCAGAAAGTTCTTGGTGCAATCAACTCCCAGACCTGATCTTCCTTTGGCTTCAAGGCTTCAGCAGGATCTCAAAAATGACCTAATAGCTGGATTGCTTGTTGTTATCCCGTTGGCAACGACTATTTGGCTGTCTACGGTAGTCAGTCGCTTTGTATTGGCTTTTTTAACGTCGATTCCAAAACAATTAAACCCATTTATTACCCTTAACCCACTTTTACAGGACTTAATCAATCTTGCTCTTGGTCTGACTGTTCCTTTGTTGGGAATACTTTTGATTGGCTTGATGGCGCGTAATTTTGTAGGACGTTGGTTGTTGGAATTTGGAGAGGGAACTGTTTCTCGTATTCCTTTTGCAGGTTCTGTCTACAAAACACTAAAGCAACTCTTGGAGACTTTTTTGAGAGATAACTCCACAAGGTTTCGTAGGGTTGTTTTGGTTGAGTATCCAAGAGAGGGGCTTTTTAGTGTTGGATTTGTGACAGGTTTGGTTGGTCCGTCATTACAACCTGAGCTAGATGAAACTTTGCTAAGTGTTTTTATTCCAACTGCACCAAACCCTACAACTGGTTGGTATACCTTGGTTCCTGAATCTTCTGTAAAAGATTTAAATATTTCTGTAGAGGATGCCTTTAGAACAATTATTTCTGCAGGAATAGTAAATCCAGATGATCGTGAAGTTACTGCAAATCGAAGTTTTTCTAGCCTTTTTGCTCAATTGAAAGCAAAAACGGTTACGCCCTCTACATCTTCTGAAAGTTGATTTTTTTGTGATTAATTTAAAGAATGAAGCCTAGATCAATAGAAAGAGAATTGGCTCTTTTGGTTTTGGGCCAAATTTCTGAAAGTCAAGTTTCTTCCTTGGCAAATTCCTCTTTCGAAGCACTTTTGAATAAGGCTTTAGAAAGCTTGATGGGTCATTGGCGTGAAGGATTAGATAGTGCTGCACAAAAACTTGAAGTTGCTCAAGAAAATTTGCTTGAAACAGAATTGCAAGATTTGGAGGAAAGCTCAGTTGAAAAAATACGAAATCATTTAAAAATTGGTTTATCTAAGGCTGAAAATGTTTTAAATGAATTATCAGCAAGTTTAGAATTTCCACGCTTGTTAGCTCTTAGTGATCAAGAATCTATTAGAAGTGCTGTTTTGCAAAGAGTAATTTTAGTTTTTGAACAACGGAGTAAAATTGACTCTAGTCTTGATGATGTTATGGAGGGGTGGAGATTAAAGCGTTTGCCTCGGGTCGATCGAGATATATTGAGATTAGCGATTGTTGATTTGGTTGATCTCCATACCCCTATCCCTGTTGTTTGTAATGAAGCAGTTGAGCTTGCTAATCGTTATAGTGATGAACAGGGACGTCGAATGATTAATGGTGTTTTGCGAAGATTTCAAAATGCTTCTGATTCAGCTATTCTCTAATGATTTACGATGAATTTAAAAGACAAAATAGTGATTTTTCAGAAGAGAAAACCTCTGACGATAATATTAATCAAAAGATTAATGAGTCTGAGTTAGACTCTTTGGAATGGGCGAAAGAAGCATATGCAAGGTTAAAACAACAACAAGAGAAAAAGAATCTTCTGGAATCTGTTCAATCAGAAGAAAAGGCTGTCGAAGAGAAGAAAGATAAGGAACTAATATCTAATGAGAATATTCAATTAGAAACAGATATTTCTCAACTTTCTGAAGTAGATAATTCTTCGAGAAGTAATAATTCAGATCTAGATGAAGCTTTTACATGGACAACAGAGGTACTTGCTGCTCAGGGTCGAAAGACAGAAGAAATTTCTGTTGAAGAAATTGATTGGTTAGGTCGATTAAGAAGGGGACTTGAGAAATCAAGGAAGAGTTTTGTTACAGGATTATTAGAAAAACTTGGTGATGATCCTCTTACTCCAGAAGTTCTTGATGATTTGGAAACTTTGTTATTACGAGCAGATGCAGGAGTTGTTGCTACTGATCAAATATTAGATGCATTACGTCAACGCTTAAATGAGGAAGTGGTTGATGCTAATGAAGGACTACGCTTTTTAAAGGAGAGACTTTGTGAGGTTTTAGATGCACCCATTAAAGAATCTGGCTTTGACTTGCTTGTTCCTAAAAGAGGTTCTTTAAATATTTGGTTGTTTGTAGGTGTTAATGGTGTAGGTAAGACAACAACTCTTGGGAAGCTTGCAAATCTTGCTGTTAGAAGTAATTACTCAGCTTTGATTGCCGCTGCTGATACTTTTCGAGCTGCCGCTGTTGAACAAGTAAAAATCTGGGGTAAACGAAGCGATATTGCTGTCATTGCTAACTCAACTGCTAATGCTGATCCAGCAGCAGTTGTATTTGATGCGATTGGTGCTGCAAAAGCCAAAGAGGTTGATCTTTTGTTAGTTGATACTGCAGGGCGTTTGCAAACAAAACATAACCTTATGGAGGAATTACAAAAAGTTAGAAGGATTATTGATCGTTTAGCCCCTGAAGCAAAAGTTGAATCTTTATTAGTGCTGGACTCTAGTCAGGGACAAAATGGTTTACGTCAAGCAATGGCTTTTGCGAAATCTGCGAGTTTGACAGGGGTTGTTATTACGAAACTTGATGGTTCTTCAAGAGGAGGAGTTGCTTTGGCTGTTGCTTCAGAAGCTTGCTTGCCTATTAGATTTATAGGAGCTGGTGAAGGCATTCGAGATTTGAGACCATTTAATAGTTTTGAATTTGTAGAAGCTCTTCTCGCAAAACGGTGATTTTTTTAAGGTTTCTTTTTCAAGTTTTTGCTACGTTTTGAGCCCTGCAGTGTTAGTGCAGTGACTACTAATAAGCCGCCAAGACCACCTTCAAAACTTTCTTCAAACACTATTGACCAGTCTCATTCTGTTTCGGAATCATTCAGAGACTTATTGAATAGTTTGTCGACCGAACAGCGCTGTAACCAAGAACTCTTGGTTTCGTTGGGATTTGCTTTACGTAGTTTTACGAACTTGCATCGATTTCTTGAATTAGTACCTGTTGTGGCTTCCCGTTTGGTTGAAGTAAACGGAGCATTGTTAGTTCCTTTCCAGGCTGATGGAAGATTGTGGAGAGAGCAATTACAAGCACTTCCTTTTGATCAAAATCAAGAATTATTGAGGCAGTTGGCTTCAATGGAAGCTGGAATAACAGTTGGTTTTGGTGCTGATATAAATCAATTGCTTGCAATGGATCGTTTGGTGCAAAGACATATAGCAAAAGCCAATGTTTTTGCAACTTCGATAGTTGCACGTGGTCGAGATAGAGGACGTTTATATGTGTTTGATTCAGAAACTTCTTTTGCATTAAGTGATGTGCATCGACGCCATTTGCAATTAGTTGCAGATTTGACTGGTGTCGCTATTGAAAATGATCTTATTCTTCAAGAAGTCCGAAGGCATGAGAGGGTTGATAGGCAATTAAGTACAGGTGCAGAGATCCAGGCTCAATTGTTACCTGATCATTGTCCTGTAATTGAAGGTATACAACTTGCAGCTCGTTGTCGTCCTGCTTTTGAGGTTGGAGGTGATTATTACGATTTTATTCCTACTCGCCCTGACTTAATGGGAAAAAGTAGAGAAAAAGGTAGGTGGGCATTAGTTATTGGTGATGTGATGGGGAAGGGAGTTCCTGCTGGATTGTTAATGACAATGCTTCGAGGAATGTTGCGAGCAGAGGTTTTGAGTGGTTTGCCACCTGATCGAATTCTTCATGATCTAAATCAATTAGCACAGGTTGATTTGGCTCATTCTCATAGGTTTATAACGCTTTTTTATTCCGATTATGATCCTCGTACTCGGCGTTTACGTTATGCAAATGCTGCCCATAATCCTCCATTACTTTGGAGTTCAGAGAAAAGAAAAGTTTCACGCTTAGATGCCCCAGGTTTATTGATTGGTCTGCAATCTGAGGCGGATTATGGGTGTGGTTCTGTTTTGCTGGAGCCTGGTGATGTGCTTTTGTATTACACCGATGGGGTTACGGAAGCGCCTGGTTTAGCTGGTGATCGGTTTAATGAAGAGCGCTTGATTACTACCCTTGAGGAATCTTGTAGGAGTGGTTTGGGGGCCCAGGAAATTTTGAACAAGCTTTTTGCGCGCTTAGATCGTTTTGTTGGTATTGATCATCAACTGGAAGATGATGCTTCGATGGTTCTTTTAAAAGTCAATGAGGAATTAACGCTTCCTCCTTTTAATCGATCTTTTGCCTGACAACTGGAGTATGAACTGCTTTATTAGAAAAGGTTGGTTAACGAATTTTGTCTAAAGCTTGGAGCGATAGATTTGAGAAGGGATTAAATCCTTCCATAGAACGGTTTAATGCTTCTATCTCGTTTGATATAAAACTTTTAGAAGACGATTTGGATGGTTCTATTGCTCATGCTGCAATGTTGGGGGATTGTGGTGTCATTTCTAGTCAAGAAGCAGAACAATTGATCGATGGCTTGGAAAAAATTCGGGCAGAAGCATCTGTAGGTTCTTTTCAAGTAGGTGTTAAGGATGAAGATGTGCATTTTGCAGTTGAACGGCGATTAGTTGCATTAATTGGACCTGTTGGTAAAAAATTACATACAGGAAGAAGTCGTAATGATCAAGTTGGTACAGATTTAAGACTTTGGTTAAGACGACAGATTGATGATATTGATTTGAAATTAAAACGTTTTCAAATTGCCTTACTCACGCAAGCTGAAATCCATCTTTATACGCTTATTCCTGGTTATACGCATTTACAGCGTGCTCAACCTTTGTCTTTAGCGCATCATTTACTTGCCTATATTGAGATGATTCAACGAGATAGAGAACGTTTAGTAGATGTTCGAAAAAGAGTTAATATTTCGCCATTGGGTGCAGCTGCCTTGGCGGGGACTTCAATTCCTATAGATCGTCGTAAAACTGCTTCTTATTTAGGCTTTACAGCTATTTATGCAAATAGTTTAGATGCGGTTAGTGATAGAGATTTTGCAGTTGAATTTAGCGCTGCTGTTGCTTTAATAATGACTCATTTGAGCCGTTTATCAGAGGAGGTTATTTTTTGGGCATCAGAGGAATTTGCATTTGTTCGTTTAACTGATCGTTGCGCTACAGGTAGTAGCTTAATGCCACAAAAAAAGAATCCAGATGTGCCTGAATTAGTTAGAGGTAAATGTGGCAGAGTTTTTGGCCATCTTCAGGGATTGTTAACTATGATCAAAGGTTTGCCACTTGCTTATAATAAAGATTTTCAAGAAGATAAAGAAGCTATTTTTGACACTGTTTTTACAGTTCAAAATTCTTTAGATGCTATGTCAATTCTTATTGAGGAAGGTTTGGAATTTTGTCCAGAAAGATTGAATCAAGCTGTTGCTTCTGATTTTTCAAATGCAACGGATGTTGCTGATTATCTAGTGGCAAAAGGAGTTCCTTTTAGAGAGGCATATCAAAAGGTTGGAAAATTGGTTAAAGAGTCTCTTCAAAAAGGCGTTTTATTGAAAGACCTCTCTATTGATGACTGGCGAGATGTTGATTTATCCATTAATGAGGATATT
>CACENO010000005.1 GCA_902560875.1 uncultured Prochlorococcus sp.
AATAGGCCCAAATCAAGTTTCTATTAGAAGGAATAGTTTAGAATCAAATATTGGCTTGTAGAGCTATTGATATGAATAAATATTGAGAATAATTTAAAAATTAGAACCTCTTCTTTCTTTGCAAGTATAGATATAAAAATACTATAGATCCCCAAATTGGAAGTAGATAAATAGCTGTAACTAAGCCCATTACTAATATCCATATAATTACTATAGAAATGATAGATATTATAAGTATTGCTAGCCATTTTTTGATTTTATTCATCCAATAATTACCAGTCAATCGATCTAACTTTTCTTGCAATTTGAGTCTTTCTTGATACAAGATAGTTAGCCTATCACTATGCCATGCGTCTGCTTCTTTAAATTTTTTTTCATTCCATTGCATTTGAATTCTATTAATAATATTTTGATTCTTAGTGAAATATGTTTGCAAACTTGTGGCTTTACTTTTTATTAGTTCTTGCGAGATAATTACGATTTTTTTATTTATATTGCTAATTTCTTGCTTTATTTTCTGAGCAGAATCTAATTGCTTCGATTCAAAGAAAGCTTTTTGTATAATATAAGTTGATTTCTTATTATAATTTCTCCATTTATTTAGAAAATTTAGTTTAGGAATGATCAAATCAGAATATGCAACGTTAGAGAATTAGCCTCATTTAACTATTTAACTAATAATTTCTTTGAAAATTATCAAGTAAGTGATTTAAATTATTTTTGTCTAATAGTTGGGTCAGGAAGAATAAAGGGCGGACAATCATTTAAAGATGATTTGCCATATGTTTCATATTCTTTGTAACCTCCCATTTTTCCATTGGTCTTCATTAGGGCACTCATAAATGCAAGGAGAAGAAATACTGTTGGTGCTCCTATAATTAGCGCGGCTCCAAAGATGTAACCTATAAGAAATTCAGGGAAAGTATGATTGCCAAGGAATTCATGAGTCCCAAGAAGAAAATTCAGCATTCTTACTCATAGGAATATTCATATATACTAGAGCATTGCGTCGTCGACCTTCAAAGTCTAGACAAGACTAAGTTGAGAAAACTTTTTCCTAATGGTTAGCAAACTCAATATTTCTAGTTTTTATAAGGACTCTGCCCTGGTTTAAATTAGATTTTAATTCAACAATATTCTATTAATTAACCTTTTATATAATATTTTTTATGCTTTCTTCTATAAATGAAAGTGCTTGGTGAAATCCTTCTCCGTGATTGAGGTGACCTTGCCAAACTTCTGGAATAAAGGTGTATGTTTTATTTTGATTGGCATAAATTTTTAAAATTTGATGAAAATCAAGGATCCCATCACCAATTTGTTGGCCTTCTTGATTGCTTTTACTAGCATCAGCTATATGTAGATGACCCGTTTGATCAATGAGATCTGTTATTGCTTGATAAAAATCAAAATCTAAATGATTAGCAGCTAGAGCAGTATGTGAAATATCTAAACAGATGTCTAGACCAGAGCTATCAAGATAGTGATAGATTGAAGAAATTGATGTTAGGCAATTATGGAATGAGCGGCCACCTTGATGCCAAGGAAAGGGTGGCATTGTTTGTGCAAGTAATTGCGTAAATGGATAATCTGCTTGTAATTCTTTCATGATTTTTCCAATTTTTATTGTTTTTTGATTAGCATCTTTTGCTGTCAGTGGTTTCGTTTGAGTATGGCCACCACAATTAATAATAATTGGAACTGATTGACTATTTGAGAAAAACTGACGAAGTAGATCAACATGTTTAAATAGAGCTATTACTCTTTTGATACTCTCATTTACATGATGTTCATTATTAGAAGCTAAATCCAGTATAAAACCATCATCATATTGTTCTACCGAATGTACAATTAGTATTTTAGATTTAAATGTTTTTAAATTCAAAAAATCTTGAGGTGAAAGTCTCAAATCATTTGCACTCATATGAAATTCATATAATGGAAGGTTGAATTTAGAATCTAAATGGTTTATATCATGGTATCTAACTGGTATACCAGGAATTAGATTTGATATGCCTAGATTGGGAAAACTAATATCATTAATTTGACTACTATATATATGATCTGGCATAAGTATTTGACCTTCTTTTACATTGCAAGTTAGTACTTTTCCCATAATTTCATTCATATCAGAATATTTGTAGCCGATGGCAGGGCTTCGCAAGCTTAAATCAGTATTATTAATACTATGACCTGATTTTAGATCTTTAAGATAACAAAGACTTTTTCCTAATGAAATTCTATTTAGCATTTCACCCTGAGATGGTACTCTAGGTAGATCATCACCAATACTTTCTGATATGATACGGATTGATTTCACAAATTCTGGTAAATATCTAACTTCAATTGATGCCAGATGATCAGTCCCTAACTGATCTTTACTTCTTGTAATGTGAGATTCAATAATCCTTGCACCAAAGCCAATTGCTGCATAAGGTATAAACATATTTCCATCATGTGAAGAATAGCCTGTGACACAATTGCTTAATTCACTTAGCCTACTAATATAAGCAAGATTGACATCTTCATGTGGTGCTGGATATGTTGAATTACAATGTAAGAAAGCATGATTTCCATGCCTTATTAGAAGATTATTTGCGTGTATTATTTCACTTTCAGATGACATTCCGGTTGAAATAATTATTGGCTTTTCAGTTTTGCCTGCCTTTATAACCAACGGGTCATTAGTAAGATCACATGATGCTATTTTGATTGCATCAACATTCAAAGTAATGATAAAATCAAGTGATTGTTCATCAAATGGAGTGCATATTACGTCCTTTTCGTGTTGTTTTATATATTTGATTAATTTTTCATAGATATTCCAATTTAGTTTTGTTCTATTTATTTCATTCTCAATATACTGCACAGATAATTCTTTAGACTCATATGAATCTGAAGAATAAGTCGTATCCGATCTGATTTGTAATTTGATTGCATCAAACCCTGCATTTACTGCTTGATCAATTAAGTAAATTGCCTCTTCAAAGCTTCCATTATGGTTTACTCCAATCTCTGCAATAAGGTATACATAATGCTTATTAGTAGAAATGACTTTGTCGCCAATAATGATAGAGGGATATTCATTAAATACGCAACTAATGACTTGTCTATTGAGATTTAGAACTGGAATCAGAGTTATATTATTAGAAAGCAATCTTTCAATTACAGTATTAGAATCTGATTCACGTACAAAAACTGGATTTTTGTTGCAAACCTCATGCACATAAGACTCCTCAAGACTAGCTATTCTATTTGTAATAAATGATCTAATATCGCCACTACTTAGAATTCCGAATAAGAGATCATTGTTAGATAGAACTATTAAAGGTCTTCCATGTGTATAATCAAATCTATATAGAATATCCTTCACTTTGTCATTTGGTGAGCAAATTATATTCTTAGAAATTGAAATAAATTGGAGGTGTTTAGATAGAGAATTCATGTTTGACCTTTCATAATTGAGGCGACAATATTTAAATCTTCCATTTCATCAATTTCGTAGGCTGATTTGCTTTGCATCTCAAATAATGTGCAGCTATGGCTTGCTCGGCACTTATATTTGTTGAAATGCTCCCTAGAAAAAATATAGATTGCTCCGTTCTCTTGTAAGACTCCTTTCCAATCTTGCCTTCTGGGTCGATTTTGAGGTTTGTAGTTTAGAGGCTTTCCGGATTCATCCCAAAAAAAACTATGTTTTCGCACCACAGAGACTAGTGGTATGCATGAATTATTCAAATACATTGCTATTGCCTCCTCTATGTCTATAGCTCTTGTAAGTGGGGATGTGGCTTGCAAAAGTACGACATGTTCATATTTGGATTCTACTTCTAAAAAATGCTTGATTACATCTTCTGTCGATGAACTGTCTTGAGCAAGTTGACTTGGCCTATCAATTATTTCTACAGAAGGGAACAGCGTTTGACAAGTCTCTTTTATTTCAAGGTCTTCACTACTCATATAGGTATTCAGGCCAGCCAGAAGAGAAGCTTTAACTGTAAAAGCAAAGAGAGGTGAGCCATTAAGTTGCAATAAATTTTTCCTTGGAATTCCCTTAGAGCCTCCACGTAGTGGAATAAGACTTACAAAATTTGATTTAGTAATGCCTTTAAGTTTGTTTTTTGTTGCTTTTATTTCCATAGGGTTGAAGTAATAATGACAACAAATCCTTTTTATAGGTGGGGGTATATTTTACTTTATCACTCAATTATAGCTAAATGATTATTTTCATGCTATACATCATTATAATGAGCTGAATGTATATTTAAAGCAAGAATGATTGCTTAAAGAAAGAAATTAATCTTTGAATAGTTCCTGGAGATGCAATTCTCCATCCATTTTCCATTAATCCATACTCCGAGTTTGTTGGTTTAAAGAAATTAAACCTTGGAGGATATTCCATAGCCCAGGCACCGTATATATATGCACTAGTGGGATTCTTAGCTTCAAAAGTAATTTTTTGATGTAGAACCTTCGCAAGGTCTTCTTTATCTTTGCAGAATTTAACTTCTGAAATTACTTCATCATAATAGCATTGTGTGATAGATATCGATGGTTTCCCAAGGGCAATAGCTTCTATCCCAACTGAAGAACCTGATGTAATAATTAGGTCCGATTCTTTGAGTAGCAAATAAGTTGATTCCTTATCAAAATGACTAATCCATTTTACATATTCATTTTGAATATTACTACCTATATCATGCCATCTTCTCTGTTCAATTAGACTTTTTGACCTTAAATTTGGATGTACTCTTACAATAAAAAGATATCCTAGAGATTTAACTATTTTAGCTATTGATGTTATTGCTAATTCTTGACTTCCCCAATAAGGGTATCTAGTAGAATTAGGATCTATAAATTGAAATTCATCGTTACTAGAAGTGTAGTAAGAAATAATTTTCATTTTCTTTTTCTTACATTCTCTGATTAATTTATTTAATTGTGGTGATAGGTATTCTGATTGACCTTTAACATACGATTGTTCATATACGCCATCACCACTAGTTTTTCTTTTGAAAAATTCCTTACCAATTTCCGTAATAAGTTCAGGTGTAATCTGTTCCTTTACTTTTAAAATTTCCTTTTTTCGTTCTTGGAAATTATGAGGCATGTATTGTTCAAAGAAAAACCTATTAAATTGATAAGGTGGGCCACACTCATGAAAATAGACATCTAGATTCTTAGCATAGGCTACTTGCTTAACTGCATTTTCGCATGTAAATCTTCCATTGAGGAGTACAATTGAGTCATATTTACCTTGGTCTTTAAGTATTTCCTTAGCTAGCTTAATTGATTTAATTGCTGATCGTAAAAGTTGATTTAACTCATATTTTACTTTCCTGCTCAGGGGAAAAGGATCAGGATCTTTAAGAGAAGAGATTAAAGTACTAGCAATACCAATGCCTATATTTAGGTTTTCAAATTCTAGTCTTTTTAATTGATCCAGAGTATTTACTTCTGGGTTCAAGATATGATTTTTTAGAAGTGAAATCCTTTGCATCATTTGTTCAACAATCTCAGAAGGATTAATCCATTTTATTTTGACAGGCGAAGCTTTATTACTCTCTATGATATAGTTTTTAGCTCGCAATATTCGAATTCGAAGCTGCACTTCTCTTTTTAATTTATTGGCTGGAAATAGAGTAGGTCTTGATACATATTGGCCTAGATGAATATATGAAACTGCATTTCTGATTGAAAGCCGTCTCGCGACTTCAAGACTTGTCTCTAAATGAGGAGTTGACCCTGTAAAGCTAACTATCAGTATTTTTTTTCCTTGTATGCTGTCAATTGTCGAATTTACATACTCCATATAGTCTTTGATTTTTTCATATATAAAGAATAACCTATTTCTGCTAATTTGTGTTTAAATTAATTAATTCATTAAAATTACAGTTTTCGCAATTTGCTCAGTAGACTTCATACAATCGTTCTAACTAGATCCAACTTGGTGTCCCTATGAATTTTGGTGTATTTCTCCTGAATCGATATGTTGAATATATGAATCTTCTATACTTCATTCCAAGGGGATAGGCCAATCAAAAACCTTTTGACCTGATTTATATTTAATTGAACCATATTCATTATGATAAGCTTTAAAATAGTCCAAACCCGTTCTTATTCCTTCTCCAGTGATGGATCTGCAAATAGGAAATAAATTTTCGATGTGATACATTACACCATCCTTGATATATCTCATATTGTAAATACTTTAATAATGTATTTTAGTATAACCAAGTTTCTTTCTGCTGACTATTAATGAATACGAACACTAGAAATAAGATTCAGTTCTAGCAGTTTTTAATAACTAGTTATCTGGATTCAATTTCAGTATTAAGTTCCATTCATGGGTTTTTCATATTCGACTAATAATATTAATAATCTTTTCATAGCAAGGTATTCATTTCCATAGCTTTCCTTATCTTCACTGGATGATCTAAAGTTGTGGAGTTACTGTTTCTGCTTTCCAGTGATTAATGTTCTGAATCAGAATAGCCATGTTTTGTATTGAAGGCCGTCAAATATCTGCTGAATTTCCACCCTATATCATCGCGGAGATCTCGGCGAATCATAATGGTTCTCTCTCCAAAGCAAAACAGTGTATAGAAGCGGCAAAAGTGGCGGGTGCTAGTGCTGTAAAAATTCAAACATATACAGCAGATACTATGACCATAGACTCAGATCAGGAAGATTTTATTATTAGTGATGGATTATGGAGTGGATATAAACTTTATGATCTATATCAAGAGGCACATACACCGTTTGAGTGGCATGCAGAATTATTTTTACATGCAAAAAATATAGGAATTCCTATATTCTCCTCTCCATTTGATGAAACAGCAGTTGATCTTTTAGAAGATTTATCTGCGCCAGCTTACAAAGTGGCTTCTTTTGAATTATGCGATATCCCTTTAATTAAGTATATAGCAAAAACTAAAAAGCCTATCTTGATGTCTACTGGAATGGCGTCACCTTCAGATGTTGATGCAGCTGTTCAAACTGCTATGAAATATGGTTGTGAGCAATTATTATTATTTCATTGTATTAGTAGTTATCCAGCTCCTGTAGAAGAGGCAAATCTAAGTAATATCTCTTTTTTAAAAGATCGGTATCATGTTGAAGTTGGCCTTTCAGATCATACATTAGGTACGACAGCAGCAATAGCTTCTGTCGCTTTGGGTGCTACAGCAGTTGAAAAGCATTTCACTCTTTCTAAACATGATCCAGGTCCTGATAGTGCTTTTTCTATTGACCCAAAAGAATTAGGTCAACTGGTTAAATATACGAAAGAAGCATGGAATTCTTTAGGGGAAGGCGGATTGATTCGTTCTGAAACAGAATTAACTAATATGAAATTTAAGCGTTCAATATATTTTGTACAAAGTTTACAAAGAGGGGAGATAGTACAAGAAAAACATATTCGTAGAATAAGACCAGGGTTTGGATTATCTCCTCAATATTATGACTCTATTATAGGTAAGAGAGTTAAGACCAATGTTGAGAGGGGAGAACGTGTAAGTTGGGATTTATTTGAATGATCTTTCAGGAAGTAAGATTTAGTTTACTTTAAATAAATTTCCATACTGACAAAATCCCTCAGGGTGTTCTAATTCTCTTAAGGTAGTTAACTCCAAGAAACCCAATGAATTCAGAAGTTTTTGTGAAGGAATATTTTCATTTCGAACATTTGCACATATAAAACAATCAGAGTTTTCCAAAGTAATCAGTAACTGGATAGATTTTTCCACTAAACTTTTGGAGAGGTTCAAGCCTCTAAATTTTTTAAGTAAAGTGAATGAAATCACATAGTCATTAGATAATTTCTTAAATCTACAAACTCCTATTTTTTCTTTATTGACGCTCCCTACAACTAATAATGCTTTATTAGATACTAATGATTGTGCATACCATTTTTCATGGATAGATGTACTTATGTAGAGATTATCTGGAGAATTATTACGTGATAGATCATCATTTTTTAGGTAATAAAAAAAATAGCTATCATTTTCTGTCGCTTTACGTATATCAATTTTCATGAAAAAGGTGGCAGGGTAAGATCTTGTTTGGATTGTTTTTGCTGTCTATAGGTCCACTTGACTAGATGTATATATTCATCTTTCATATTATAAGAATGAGGTTTATATATTTTGCCTAGGCCTCCTGTAATTATACTTTCGATATTTAATTTTCCCCTAAGAATTTCGTTCCAAACTGAAGGCAAAGCCGAAATACTGATGGATTTTAGGTCTGGTATTTCACTTTCATAAGTGTGAAATTTAATAGGCATTAAGTTTAATTTGTGTGATTTTTTATATAGTGCAAATTGGTCTTCTAGATGTCTTAATCTAGTATCTAATATGCTCATTTTATTTTGCATAGTTTTTTTATATTCGTTGCCAATAATTTGGTCGGATGGCATTAATTGTACCAATTCTATTTTGTACTTTTCAATGATTTGATCTTTTAACTTGTATGGATCAAACTTAGTACTATTCATGCTAAATTTACTTTGATTTGCATAAATAAAACCTTGAGCAATTGAGAGTTTAGCCATGTTAATTAATACTGACTTGCACATATAATTCAATTTTTTTGAGATTATATTTTTCTTTTCATCTATTGAAATTCCATCATAAAAGATAGGATATGCATCAGCAATTCCAACTTGGGAGAATAATAGCTTTTCGCTACTATTATTTGCATTAAATATATGATTTATTTTATTGATAGTTTCTTTTCTAAACTCTCTCCAATTATCATTTGCATGAACAATTGTTGACCTCTCATTGCTAATGACAAATATAAAATCCTCGTCAGTCAAGTTTCCATCTTGGATGGCAGCTATATTGAAACCATTTAAATCTACAGCATCTTCTCCAATTTCAATTATTTGCTGTCTATCTATTCCAAATAAGGTTAATCTATTAATGAGTCCTTTATTATTTGTTTTAGGTATAATGATTTTTGTTTTCTGGTTTAATCGAATTAATAGTTCTTCATCAATATGATCATCATGAGCATGGGAGATGATTACTATATCAAGATTGTTTTTTCCAGTCAGGATTTTTTTGACAGTTTCAGTATGTGGATAGGGATATTGGTACCATCCACCAAAGGCATTCTTAAAGATCCAAGGATCTGTTAAGAGGCTAGAATTTTTTCCTTCTATGTATAAGCTGCTGTGATTCACATGTGTAATATTCATTGTTAATTATCTTGGTATAATTTGTGAAAGGCTTTCAAAAAAGGAATAGGCTCATTATGGTTGAAATTTAGAAATGTTTGGATAAAAACTTTTGTTGAATTTTCTTCCCTTTTCATTATAGTCTTTATTTGGTTATCATCCATATAATTAATTTCAGATGTTTTGGATAACGAAATTTCGTATTGATCTTTATAAATCAAATCAAATATGATCTTTGCTCTTTTGCAATGCCAATCTGATGTGATGATTTTCACTTTACCTTTAAACTTCTTGTTGCTTAATATTTCTTTGGAAAAGATTGCATCACCTACCGAATCTAATGAGTTTTTATCTAGAAAATATTGTGGAATATATTTATGTTTTTCTAAATAGTACTTGAGCATACATTCAGATATGGATAAAGGACACTCTCCCTGCTTTCTTCCTAAGCCCATGAACAAAATCAAAATATCATCATTTTTATGTTTTTTAACTTCTTGGTTTAATACTTCGCAGCGTTTTTTTCCTGAGTCAGATAATATAAAATCATTTTGATTGATTTCATGACCTAAGACTATAAAGCATATATTATTTTTAGAAGTTAACATTTAATTAGTATTTAGTATGTTGTGCATTAATTCTGCATACTCCCAGTCCTCTGGAGTATCAATATCTTGTACACGAGACTTGGGTAATAATAACATTTTACTCCCTTCAAAAATATTCGATGTAGTTAACCATGCTTCCTGGCTACCCCAGTAAAATTGACCAGCATCAAAATATAATTCTTTTAAATCCTGACTTCTTTTACAATAGTTTTCTGGTTGGACCATTTCACATAAATTACTTTTTGGATTTAGTTTTAATGCTCTTTGTATCGAGGATTCAAATTTGCCACCAGTAAATACAAATTGGTTTTTTTCTAAAGATTTTATTAGTTTTTTTGCTTTTTGAAGATCAGTTGTTTCAATAAATGGGGCTGTAGCATATAAACAGCAGATTGTTGCTGGATTGATTCCTTGATTTTGTAGCCATTCTATGGCATGCACAATGACAGGAATTGTTCCTATATATTCATTTGCGAGATCATCAGGTCTAATAAAAGGTACTTCTGCTCCAAATGATTTTGCAATTTCTGCAATCTCTTGATTATCAGTACTAACAAATATATTTTCAAAGCAACCGGAATAAATAGCAGCTTGAATAGACCAAGCAATCATTGGCTTTCCACAAAATTCACGTATATTTTTTCGTGGAATTCGTTTGCTTCCTCCACGGGCAGGAATAATGCATATGTTCATTTTATATTTCCTTATTGGCTTGATCAAATGCTATTGATAATGAATTGATGATCTGTTTCATCTGATTATCTGCTAGTCCTGGAAATAATGGCAACGATATCGCATTAGTGCCATGCTTCTCTGACTCAGGGAAATCACCTTCTTTAAAGCCTAACTTCCTAAAATAAGGTTGTAAATGAACTGGGGTGTAATGAACTTGAACACCTATTCCCAAACTCTGCATGATTTGAAATATCTTTCGGTGTAAATTAGGATTCGAATTATTTAGTCTAACAATACAAAGGTGAACTGAACTTTTTACATTTTCAGGTATCTCTAGTATCCGCAGTGGAAAGTCTTTTGTTAAATCCTGGTATTTATTTAGTAGATAATTTCTCTCAACTATGGTTTGTTCAAGGCGGTTAAGCTGACTGATACCTAGAGCACATTGAATATCTGTAATTCTATAATTAAAGCCTAATACTTGTTGTTCGTAAATCCATGGACTCATTTCTTTTTGTGTAAATCTTTTCTGGTCCTTTACGATTCCATGACTTCTTAAATCTTTCATTCTTTGGTAAAGAGAATAATCATTAGTGGTGGCCAAACCTCCTTCACCAGTGGTAATAATTTTAACTGGGTGAAAGCTAAATATGGTAATAGAGCTGTATTTACAGCTCCCTACAGGTTCATTATTATATTCACCACCTATAGCATGACTTGCATCCTCGATTACATTGAATCCATATTCCTGAGATAGTTTAAAAATAGATTTCATGTCGCAACTGCTTCCAGCAAGGTGAACTGGGATTAGAATTTTTGGTAAACTATTAGTAAGTCTTGCCTCCTGAAGCTTTCTCTTCAATGCTTCGACATTGATCAGACCTGTCATTGGACTAATATCAATAAAATCAATTTTTGCATTGCAGTAAAGGCCACAGTTAGCCGATGCTACAAAAGTGTTAGGAGTTGTCCATAATGAGTCATTAGGCCCTAATCCTAAAGTCAAACATGCAACGTGGAGAGCACTCGTGGCGCTGTTTAGCGCAACACCAAACTTGGCTTTGACTTTACTCGCGACTGCTTCTTCAAAAGAATTAATGAGTGGCCCTTGTGTTAATAAAGAATTTCTTAAAACCTCATTGACTGCATCAATATCTTCTTCGGTAATAGTGTGACGGCCATATGGGATAAATGCATCTTGTTCTATTTTCATATTGGCTTAAAGGACGTATCAACATTTTCAATAATCATGCTGCGTATTTGATCAATACTTAGGAAGTCAGGGTTATTTAATGAATTATATGAAAACCCTGTAGGTACTGGTTTAATTCTAATATTCGCCTTTTTATATTGCTTCTTGATATTTTCATCGCTAGGGAAAATAATATAGTAATTGTCCATTTCGTATGTGTTAAAGCTATCAGCAGAAGTAATCATTTCTTCATGAATCTTTTCTCCAGGACGAATGCCTACATTTTCTATTTTGCAATTAGGACCAATAGCTTTTGCGACATCTATTATTCGATAACTAGGTATTTTAGGTACTAATAACTCTCCTCCAAAGTTATTTTTGAGTGCCCATAAAACCATAGAGACGCCATCTTTTAGTGAGATATTAAATCGTGTCATCCTTTCATCAGTGATCGGTAAAATACCTTCTTTTGCTTTCTCTAGAAAAAATGGTATTACTGAACCGCGAGATCCCATCACGTTTCCATAACGAACCACTGAAATACGTAAATCACGGTTTCCTTTTATATTGTTAGCGGCAATAAATAATTTATCTGAACAAAGCTTTGTTGCACCGTAGAGATTAATAGGAGCAGTTGCTTTGTCTGTGCTTAATGCAACTACTTGTTTAACATTTGAATCTAGACAGGCCCTTACTACATTTTCGGCTCCTAGGACATTTGTATTTATGAATTCAATAGGATTATATTCCGCTGCAGGTACCTGTTTGAGAGCTGCAGCATGGATAACAGTATCTACTTGCTCAAGAGCAAGTTTTAGGCGATCTCGATCACGCACATCCCCTAAAAAGAATCTCAACTGTGGATAGTTTTTCTTTGGATATAACTGTTGTAATTCCCATTGCTTCAATTCATCACGGCTATAGATTACGATTCGACTAATTTCTGGATATTTTTGTAAAACCTCTTTAATAAAAGCCTTGCCAAAACTTCCGGTGCCGCCAGTGATAAGGATACGAGAATTTGAATTAAAAGCCATGTCTTAGAAGTTTGATTTATACGCAAACACATCTTTCATACTCTTTTGGCAACGAGCAATTTCTACTCCATAGTAGGAGTAATGAGAATGATTTTGTGGCAAAATAATTAAAATTAATTTTAGTCATTGACGAAAAAAGTGGCTAGTATTTTTCCTTTCCTTAATTAGTTTGTGCATTTAGATGCAACGATCTGAATCAAAAGCCTTTCTAGGGCAACTCATTAATAATGTCACTATGCTTTGTTGCTTTGTGCTGAGTATTGTTCACTTTGGCAACTAAGATCTGATTTACAAATTTTGTGTAGCTTTTTTCTATGTCAGAGCCCTCAGCTCTTCATGTACTTCTAGCTCCTGTTGGTCAGCTTAGTGGCAATGGGCAATTACGTGAAACAGTTCAAGAACGACGTAAGCGTGATGGCGATCAAGTTCCCTTTTGGTACCTTTCTCCAGAGCTAGTAAAGGAATTTGATCTTCCTGGTTCTGATATGGAGGCAGTCGTTGCTGAGGAATTAACCGCAATCAATTGGTTAAAGTTGCGTTTTGGTGGAGAAAGTTGTACTGCTCAAATTGATATGGATAAATTGAGAAAATATGCAACGGGTCTCCCCCCTGAGCCTATGTTTAGAGATATAGGTTCTTAATTGTCAAATTGTTCTATTTGGCTTTCTTGGTAACTTTTTTGAAAACCAACTCAGGTCTTGTTGTATGAAACCTCTTCATAAGGTCACGATTCATCATCGCCAAAAAAATCGTACCATAACTTTCGATGTTCCAGAAGGAGAATATATTCTTCATAGTTTCGAGTCTCATGGAGAAAAGCTCCCTTTTTCATGTAGAAATGGTTGCTGTACTACATGTGCAGTAAAGGTTTTGTCAGGTGAAATAGATCAAGCTGATGGAATTGGCCTTTCAACAGAAATGCGTGCCAAGGGCTATGCGTTACTTTGCATTGCTCGTGCAAATGGGCCTTTGGAGTTAGAGACCCAAGATGAAGATGAGGTCTATGAAATGCAGTTTGGTAACTATTTCGGACAAGTCAAATCCCAACCAGGAAGCCCATTTGATATCTAAATTAGTTAATAAATTTCTTTTATTGGCGATTAACCCTGTGATTTAAAAAGATATTTTTTCTTGTTGATCAATATCTTACTGCGTTTGTTTTCTCCATTGGGAGAGCAAATTGTCTAATAATGAGCGAGATAAATTTACTGAGGGCTAATGGTTTTTTAAATCCAGAACTTTCTCTCCATTTGCGGAAGGAATTTAAGATTTTGATACGCATTTCTAGGAATTTTCCATCTTCAAACTTATAGACCCAAGGGAATGCATTGCGTGAAGTATTATTGGTTTGAATAATCACCTCTTCATCAAAAAGGACAGGGTCAATACCTAAAAGCTCGTAGAAATCCCCTCTTTCACAGACTGTCAGAGTATGAGTAAGGAAAACAGTCCATAGGAAAAATCGACTTAGTAATTTACCTCTGAAACCTTTAGTCATCCCTGGCCAACAACGCATCATTAAATTGATACAATCCCCATGGCGATTTTCATCTTGACACCAGGGTTCGAAGAAATCAAATAAAGGTGCACATGCCTTGTCTGGGTTTGCTTCTAGGTGACGGTTAATAAGTATATAACGCCAATATCCGATTTTCTCTGAAAGATATAGTGAGTAAAGTACCCAGCTAAGTGGGAAAAAAGTAGCGGCTCTTTTGTTACCTAAGTTTGGCAGATCTACGTTAATTCCCTCTGCTTTTAGTGCTCTGCCTAGGAAGCCAGCATGACGAGCTTCATCTCTAGCTAAAAATTGAAAAAACTGACCTAATTCCTGGCGACCGGCTTTTTTAAACCTATTGGAGATTTCTTTGAAAAGTAGAAAACCGGAGAATTCTGAAACTACTGATCTAACTAGATAACTTTCATAGACGGCCTTGTCTTTGGGAGATAGGTCGTTAAGTCGATCGAGGGAAGCCTTTCGATCAAAATGTTTGAGGTTGTAGTCGGCTTCCATCTCCTTGAACATTGCCTCAAAATCTTGTCTGGCAATTTCAAGATTTGTTTTTGCAGCTTTATCGAATTCTGTTGTGTAAAAACGAGGTGTTAAGAGGTTTTCATCAAGGTGGGGTGGGAGTTCATTTCTCCCAGCTCCTCTTACGGATGGAGCAGTACTAGTAGCTGTCATTGCCGTTCCCTAACCGAGTAGAGATTTTAAGGCCTTGTATTGATGATTTACACCTTTTTTTAGAAACAGCCTTGAATAGCAATATTTAATGAGTCTAAAATTATCGTAGACACTACATATGGTGTCTAGAGCAGCTTTTTTTTTTAGGCTCTTCTGGGAGGAATTTAATTATTGGTTAAATTTTTGCTGAAGGATGCAAGAGAAGCTCCTGATATCCCGAAGGCAGAGCTAGCCCTAAATCGCAAATGAGCCTTTTAATAAGGAAAAAAGTTAAAGAGTTCTTGCTTTCAAAAGGTTTTCATTTTCAAAACCCATATGACTTGATTGGAGGCCCAAAATTGGCTTATGACACATGAGATGCAACGTCGGCATGCTCCAGCAATGTTGGGCATCTACAGGCGTTGGTTTCATGAACCTTAGAAACCAATAAGTCTTAATCGAGAAGCAGATCTTTCTGGCATTAATTTGGTCAACAGCTAAGAAGCTATTGCGGATACTTTGTTTAGAACTTGATCTGAAAATGGAGTCAACTGTTCGTGCTTCAGGAGCAGATGAAGGCTTCATGGTGACCTTCGGGGAATGATCATGAGGGTCTATTCCAGAAGAGAAATGGTCTATTGCAGGATAGGCAGTATCTATTTAAGGAAGGACAGGGTGTGGCCAACGAAAGAGAGGGTTATATGACAGGAGAGACGAGACTCTCTTCCGCAATAGACCTGAAGAACCTTTCCAGAACTTTTTCCAAGAACGCAAAAGAAGAACGTAATCAAGCCAATCAGTTAATTCCAAAAGAGCTTAAAAATCATTATGAGTTGATCTTTAAATTCTGGGAAGTGAAGCGAGGAGGAAAAAAATTTCACCACTTGGGAAGTTTTGATGGATGAGCTGATCAAGATCAAAACTAAATTTTCTGAAGCTTATCTAATCGAAAAGTTGAAGCAGGCTATTAGTGGTGAATGGTTTGGAATCTTTTTAAGTAAATCTGAGCAATTTGAACAAAAAATGATGGCACTAAACTATACTTTGCACATAAGCATGAGGGAGAATATGAAAAGTATCCTTTTCGTATCCAAGGCCAACAACTATAAAGGGTGGAATAGAAGAAACCCCTTTGATATATGCTTTAAGCCTTCTTTATCCATACCTTGCATTCTTCCATTATTTTCTATAGTATATAATGATTTTCATAATTTAACGAATGGATGTTATATTTGACTACAGGGTAATTATTTATTGGTAATCTATTAGTGATTTAAGCTATGAAGGAATTTTGGATATATATAGTTGATCACCCACAAAGGGATTTGCCTAGCCTTATATGGTGGGCTTACAATTCTGAAATGCATAAGAATCATAAGATATGCCTTTTGCCAACTAGTGAAATAAGTAATGATTTTTTTGTTAAACATAAGCCACACGTTATTGTATGGAATTATGCAAGAAGAAATAATATAGAAGCTATCAAACAAACAAAAAAACTTGGCATATATAATATTGTGCATGACACAGAAGGAATTCCTTATGAGTTGTCAAAATATTTTAAAGGTATAACAGATGACGAATTAGGTTATATCGATGAGGTTTGGTGTTGGGGTTCTAAACAAGCTGAGATCTTAAATAATAGAAATTCAGAATCTCACAAAAAACCAAATATCCTGGTTACTGGAAGTATCAGATATGAATATATGAAGTCTTTGAAAAAGTGTGGCTACAAAAATAAGCTAGGGAAATTAGTATGGAACACTAATTATGCATTGCTATCACCTAAGTATCAATCAAAATGGAAAGAATTTTCTGATTATTTATTCATTAATAATACGTCTCATCAAGAGACATTAGATTTTTTTCTCAAAATTGCTTCTAAAAGACAAACTTGTTCAGAATATATAAAATTTTTTCTAAGAGGCACAAAGAATTGTTCCCTGACGATTAGACCGCATCCATTTGAGTCATCATCATTTTACAATCAGGATATTTTGCCTGAATTTCCATCTACTAAAATATCTAGAGATGTTGATCTTAATATCGATTTAGAAGACCACTCTTTAGTTTTGCAAAATGGTTGCCAAACTGCTTTAGATGCATTTATAAGAGGTATGCCCTCAATTAGACTAGAACCAACAGCCCATAACATATGGTCTAAAGTAACACCCTATATAGAACCATCAATACTAGTTAATAATTATTCTTCAGAAGAGTTTCTTGACGATGTTCTTGGTAAACAAAAGGAATTATTTGAGGAACACAATGTTAAAGCAATATTGCATAATTTGCAATATAGATTCAATTATTCTGTTCATAAAAGGCCAAATAATTCATTCAAAATTCAGATTCGAAAACTTAACTTAGCCCAAAAATTATATGGCATTAAATATCAAACAATAATGAATTTAAAGAATATCAAGGCTTTTTTACTCAATAAGAAACCTAATAAAGCCAAATTGACATCTTTCATGGTTAAGGAGTATCTAGAAGCCCATTATGAATATCAACACTGGAACTTTGACCTTAAGTGTTTTCTTTATCCGAAAAATTAATATTGAGATGACCTTGCTTCATCGACTTAAGTCTACTTATGCCTACGAAACGAATTACAAATAATAAATCTCTATAAGGATAGATAAAGTAATAAGTCTTCTTTTGAAATAGGATGAGACTTCCTGAATATCTATAAATTCCGTAATAAGCTAAAACTTTTTCTACTCCTGAGAGAAGGATTCGAAAATCAAAGGTTCTTTTACTTCTAGTACTAATGCGGTTGGTTAAATTGAATAAAGATCAAATATTATTATAATGAAATAGCCAATTTATACTTCGATGATATTAACTTTTAATTAATTTAGTTATATCACAAATGATTATCCTATTTGTACAATAAGGACATTAAAATGTTTATAACGCTATATGTAGCTGAGTAATAATAGATTTTAATTAGGTGCTCCATCTAAGTGATTGGTCTAAGCAAACTTATGCTCTGCATGAAAGTATATTAGAAAATTCCATTACAATGAGAGAGTACCTACTCCCTAAAAGGGATACTTCCAGCGTCAAGAGAGTTGAAATGCACGTAATGCGAATACTTCAAATTTTCTTTAATCATAATAAGAGTTACTTGTAAAATCGTTAGTAGTTCTTATGCTTACTTTAAATTGTTCTCTTATCAGTAAACCACCAAAAAGCGAGAATTACAATGTTCAAGGTCTTCTATAAATATTCAGCTTGCATAAAAATATGCACTGATGATATAGTTATTTTGTGTGACCCCTGGTTTAGTGACAATGCTTATAATGGAACCTGGATTCAATACCCATATATAACAGATGTAGTAAATCTAATTGGTGATTTTGACATAGTTTATCTAAGTCACATTCATCCAGACCATTACTGCTATGATACGTTAGATTTGTTATTTCAAACTTACGGTGAAAAGAAAATAATCATTGCAGATTGGGGAAATACTCAGCCTAACTATCTACAAAAGAAGATAAGTAGTGATGGCTTCTCTCATTTGATTGATATAACCAATAATCAGATAATTAAGGATACGGAAATCAATTTAATACCAAATCATACAGGTTCAATTAATGATATTGATAGTGCATTAATAGTCTCATCAAGATCTAAAGGAAAAGCAGTTTTGAATATTAACGACTGTATTTACAATAAATCTCATTTCGACCACATTTTAAACTTGCAAAAAAAACTCAAAACAGAGTTTGTTTTATTTTGCCTTGGCTACACAGGAGCAGGACCCTATCCTCAAACCTATTATTCTCCAAAGAATGAAAGAGATATCCTCATTAACAAATCTAACGCTAAGAAAAAGACTTTTTTTGATAGATATAAAAAAGCAATAGCTCAAATACCTTCCACAAAGAGACTGCCCTTTGCTGGAAAATATTTACTACAAGGTGATCTTTCCGTTCTTAATCCATATAGAGGAGTTGCTGACGCGTTAGAAGTAAAAGATTTTGATCCAGATGCAATCATTCTTGATGATGGAGGCGATGCTTTTTTTGATTTGGAAAATGTTTGCTCTTCTAGAGAAAGAAAGGAGTTTTATAAATATCCAGAAACTATTAAATCCAACAAAGATTATTTCTGGAGAACCGCTATCTCATTTAGTCCATCAGATTCCTTGCTGAAAAGATTGCTGGTTCAAAGTGTTAAAAGAGCACATGCTAAGTCAGAATGTATTTCAAATTGCTTTTATTCCATATATTCTTATTCCGATCCCAGTGAACTTCAGGATATTTGGTTGGTTAATAAACCCTACAATGAGAGAACTCCTCTTATAACATTCAACTGTAGAAAAGATTGCAACCCTTTAGATGTAGTCGAAAAGTGTACAATCCATTCTCATTTATTTATTGAATCTAAGGCATTATTTGCAGTCCTAACAGGACTTACTCATTGGAACAACTATGAAGTCGGTAGTGTATTTCAAGTGCGCAGAGTTCCAGATTGTTTTGATCAAACGATGCAATCATACTTAAACTTTCTATCCGTTATATGAAGTAATTATTTGCAAGTAAATAAAATAGTCAATTTAGAAAACTCCTAATAGTGGCCTATAGGTTTTAACTAAAGCCCTTATAGGTTGCCAATTAAATTTAAATAATTGGACGACCTTTTACCTTGCTGTTTGATTACTTTTGCAATCAATACTATTAAATTCAATCACTTTAATCTTTAAAACCATCACTGTTGCAAATTTGAAGGGCCCTCTCAGGCCCCATGGATCATTTGGGTGATAAGGCTGATCTCACCCCATCTCCCTTAATAGGGTCAGGCAGCAACAGGGGCTGTCTGACGGGAGAAACGAACGATGTTGTTCGCAGTTACGTTGTTTGCTCTTACCGAGCAGGCTTCAGTCACCCTCCTCATGCCCCGTCGAAACCATTGCAGCCCCATTAAATTATGGAGCTGAGCGGAATCGAACCGCTGTCCGAGACACTGGTGTGAATCACCTAGTCCATAAAAATGGACATAGTTATTCTTACAGGTTATCTAAATGATTGTTAGCTTTATCAAAACTTTCCATTTTCTATTAACACAATTGGATTTCTAAATGCAAGGAATTGCTGTTCTTCCTCAAGGATTGGAAAACGAAGGCGTTAAGGAATTAATTGCTCTTGGCGCAAAGTCTGCAACACCTCTGAAAAGAAGTGTTGCCTTTAAAGCAGACATGTCTTGTTTTTATCGATTACATTTGTTAGCTAGATTACCTTTTCGCTTTTTGAGGGAAATAGCGCGTTTTTCTTGTGATGACCGTCAATCCCTTTATTTTGGAATCCAAAACTCTTTGGATTGGGAGCGGTGGATTCACCCTTCCATGACATTTCGTGTTGATGTAACTGGAAGATCCAAAGGTTTACCTAATAGTTACTACACAGCATTACAAGTTAAAAATGCCCTAGTTGATCTTCAAAGGACTGTTTGGGGAAAAAGATCTGATATCAATATTGAAAATCCAGACATCTGTTTACATGTTCATTTAAATTCTCAAGGTTGTGTGTTGAGTTTGGATGGTTCAGCGCGTAGCTTGCATCGACGTGGCTATAGGGCTGCTGTTGGATTAGCACCTTTAAAAGAAAATCTTGCTGCAGGATTAATGCAAATAAGCGGTTGGGATGGCAAGGTTCCATTAGTTGATCCACTTTGTGGCTCAGGAACTCTGCTTATTGAGGCAGTGAGTTCTTTATTAGGTCTAGTGCCTGCAACAAATCGTTCTTTTCTATTTGAAGGCTGGGCCGATTTTGATCCCAATCTTTGGGACATTGAGCAGAAAAATGCTTACTCAAATGAATCTCCAAAGCAAATAATTCCATTAGTTCTTGGTTGCGAACAAGACCCCGTAGTAGCAAATCATGCAAGGAAAAATATCCAAGAGGCTGGTCTTCAAAGACATATCAAAATTCAAACTAGTCATTTTCGTGATCTTGTATTGCCTGATGCACCAGGATTAATTGTATGCAACCCTCCTTATGGGAAAAGAATTGGGATGTATGAAGATTTGGAAGATCTTTACGAAGAACTGAGTCGATTTCTTAAGAAAAATGCATCAGGTTGGCACTTCTGGCTATTGAGTGGAAACCGTGATTTGAGCAGATCTATACAAATGAAAGCTACAAAAAAATTTCCCATAAGTAATGGAGGAATTGATTGCCGCTGGCTAAATTACTTAATTAATTAATAATATTTTTATTTACCAAGAACTGCTTTAGTTGTTTTCGAAATGCCTTCGAGTGTTTCGGGTAAATATGGTCCTTTTGCAAGATATCCTCCTACTCTCAAACTTACCCCAGCTAATGCAATATTCACTAAAGCGATACTCATTAATATCAACTCAAATTCCCAATTCAATGAATTTTTCATCAATATTGCAAGGACTATTTCAATTGCTAATAATGCAAAAAGCATTAAAACCCCACCCATTGCTAAAAAAACACCTCCACTGATTAATCGCCGTTTTTCTCTATCCATTTCTTGCAAAGCAATCCGCACATGCAGATCCATAACTGAGCTAGCCAATGCAGTTACTCGTGCGGCTGCTCCAATGCCCCGTGGACGCGTTGGTTCATTCATTAGGACCTCCGCCCTCCAGAAAGCAGTAATCCCAGTAGAACGCCTATCCCAGCGGCAATGCCAATGGAAAGTAAAGGGCGCTGTCTAATTGGTTGTTCGATTCGCGGCCTAAGTGTGGTGTTGAGTTCATCAAGTAGTTCTTCCAGTTGCTTTTCTAAAGGCTCTAACGAATCAGCAAGATCTCTTGTTCTATCAGTTGCAGTATTAAATAACTCTTCTAATTGTTCTTGGACACCGTGTGTCGTTTTGCCAGAGTGGTCAGAAATCACGCTAATTACCTCATCTAGGCTTCCGCGCGTAGCTTCTAGGGTTTGTTTGGCTAAATCTGGCCAACGTTCTTGAATTCGTGGTAGCAAGCTGTCAAAACGCTCACTAAACCATTGATCTGAAAGACTCGGATCTTTTGGTGCAGGAGTTTCAACTTCATTTTGAGGCTCGCAGGATGCGGAATTCCTGGATTCCATAAAATCCTGATGATTGATTTAAGCCTAGGAAACCTTTGGCTTGAGGGAAACCCTTTTGCACTAGTTTTACTGATTCAAGCAAGGTGGGGTCTTCGGTGTTGGGCGTTTGGCCTGTGTTTTACTTCTTGAGTCAAAAAAATTAAAGCGTCGTCTTTGCTTACATTTATTGCCTAATAAATACTTCTAGTGCTAGACGTCTGTAGTTATCTACTTAAGTTAGCGACCATGGACGTAGGGCTGTCCGGAATTCTTTTTGCTTCAAGTACTCTCGCTACTTCTCCAGGCACTATTGCTGCAGCCATAGCAGGTGCTGGTAGCTTGCTTTTAATTGCATTGAGATTTGTTCCACAGGATTAATGGATTCAGTGGTTAAGGGCTTTCATCCTTAGCTTCAGGTTTCCTTGAATATAAATTGCAAGCGGATGTCATTGAGATGACTTCCTCTTGCTGTTTTGTTGTATATATCAATAGGAAGGTTGAATTAACCAGCTTATATGTATTAAGCGATAATAAAGTTGCCTTCAAATTTTTCAGCTCTCTAAACCGCGGCTTTGTTTTTAATGTAATTTCTTTGTTCTTATCGGAATAATTCAAAAAAATTGTGATTTTTCTTGAGCCTTATGAAGAAAGTAAATAATTCACTTTTGATCCTTTCTTTATTGGATGTATTTGCTTATAATCTTTTCAATTTTCCAATTGAAATGTAGTTAAAGTAAATATAATCAAATCATGAATAACAGTAGATGGGTATTATTAGAACATAGAGGTTGTCCTAGTGATCAGAGAGGAATTCATTTTGATTTACTCCTGGAATATGAGAATGGTTGTCGAACTTGGCGTTTGTCTAACATTCTTATTTTAGATGGACCTTTTCAGGAAGCTATTCCTCTCCCTTCTCATAGTTTGGAGTGGCTTGAGACGTCTGGCAGGGCTGTTTCAGGTGGAAGAGGCTGGGCAAGGCCTGTCATGGGAGGCTTTTTTAATGGTGAATTACCTGTTATGCAAGATGGAGCAATCAAGGTTGAGCTTCATGCCAGGGACATTTCTGGGATCTTGGAAATAAATGATTGTTTGTGCCGGTTTTCGTCTTTGGAAAATTTTAACTCTAATTAAGTAAAGAAAACTTGAGCTTCATCAAGGTTTCGCTAATGTCAGTTCGTTTTTTACTTGCTTCCGGTTGGTTCATATCAATCAGGTAGAGCTAACAAATTTCAAATCCTTTGGGGGGATGATGACCATCCCCCTAGAGGAAGGATTTACTGTTGTTACTGGTCCAAATGGATCTGGCAAAAGCAATATTTTAGATGGTGTTTTGTTTTGCTTAGGTCTGGCAACTAGTAGAGGGATGAGAGCGGACCGATTGCCGGATTTAGTGAATAGTCGATTATTGCGAGCAGGTAAATCTGCTGAAACTGTAGTTAGTGTCCGGTTTGATTTAAGCGATTGGCAACCGGATAGTGCTGAGGATGGTTTAGAGCCTAATTCTGAAGGCCCTTGGATAAATTCGGATCAGAAGGAATGGACGGTGACCCGTCGATTACGGGTTATGCCTGGCGGTTCGTATAGCTCCAGTTATGCGGCGGATGGCGAAACTTGTAACCTTCAACAACTTCAAACTCAATTAAGAAGGCTCCGCATTGATCCAGAAGGAAGCAATGTTGTGATGCAAGGAGATGTCACCCGTATTGTTTCAATGAGCAATCGAGATCGACGAGGATTGATAGATGAACTAGCGGGAGTGGCACTTTTTGATCATCGCATTGAGCAAACACGCACGAAGTTGGATGATGTTCAAGAAAGACAGGATAGATGTCGCATTGTTGAACAGGAGCTCCTCTCAGGTAAGCAGCGTTTGGAGAAAGATTGTGAAAAAGCCCGTACTTATAAAAAGCTGAGAGAAGAACTTCATATTGGTAGACAACATGAGCAGGTTTTGAGTTTTGAAGCTGCTAAGGGAAGTTTGAAAGAGATAGAAGTTCGTCAAAAAACCCTTTGCGAAAAAGAGGTAAAAGATGCAGAGGCCTTGATACAGGAAGAAAATAATCTTTCTGAATATGCAGAGAAATTGAAAGTGCTACAGCAAAATGTTAAGGCTTTAGGAGAAGAACAATTACTTTCTGTTCAAGGTGAGCTTGCAGGATTGGATACAACAGCTCGTGAATTAGAGCGACAAGCTTCTCAACATAAGCAAGAAGGCGAATCTTTACAGATAGAGCGTCAAACTTTAATTCAACGTCAACAGTCCATTAAGGATGAAGTGCAGACTAAATTAGATAATCCAAAAAGCAAAGTCCTTGAAATTTCAGAACAAGCATGTCTTGATGCAGAGTCTGCTGTTGAAGTATCACGTAGAAGGCTTGGAGAAGTAGCAGGTCGTTCCGGTGCTTGGGTAGAAGATCAAAGAGAGAGAAGTGCACGTCGTCAAAAAGTACAGAATGAAGTCAAACCATTACATAATGAACAACAAAAGTTAGAGGAGAGATTGCTACAGATTGATTCCAGAGAAAAGGAATTGCAAGTTGACCAAAATAATGATATTGAGTTGAATAAAGAGGTATCCAATGAAATTAATAAGTTAGATCAAGAATGGAATCTTTTAGTGAAGAAAATATCTAATCAAAAAACAGATATTCAAAGTATCACAGACAGTTTGGCTGTTCAACAACGCACTCGTGATCGTCTTGAACAAGAGCAAAGTAAACTAGAAAAACAGATTGCGCGTTTAGAAAGTCGTAAAGAAGCTCTTCAGGAAAGTCGTGGTACAGGTGCTTTAAGGATTCTTCTTGAAGCTGGTTTGGATGGGATTCATGGTCTTGTTGCACAATTAGGAGAAGTAGATGATCTTTATAGGCTTGCTTTAGAAGTTGCTGCAGGGTCAAGATTGGGTCAAGTAGTAGTTGATAATGATCGAATTGCAGCTCAAGCGATTGAAGTATTAAAGAAGAAAAAAGCAGGTCGCTTAACATTTCTTCCTCTTAACCGCATCCAACCATATTCATCTACTAATAATGTCTTTAAGCGAGCGGAAAACTTAGAAGTTAAGAATCAAGGAGAAGGTCTTATTGGAAGTGCATTTGATCTAATTAAATTTGAGTCTGAATATGCTGATGTCTTTTCATATGTTTTTGGTGAAACGTTGGTTTTCCAGAATTTGAATTCAGCAAGAATGCAACTTGGCAGGAAAAGAGCTGTAACCCTTGATGGTGAATTACTTGAGAAGAGTGGTGCAATGACAGGAGGTAGTTTTTTAGGGAGAGGAACAGGTCTTACTTTTGGGAGAAGTAATGAAAGGGATGAATTAGAACCTTTACGTCAAAGATTATTAGAACTAGGAGAAACGCTCGTTTCTTGTTGTAGGGAAGAAGCTAAGCTAGCTGCATCCATAGAAGAAGCAACTCCAGAATTGAGAACCCTGGAGCAGCGGCATGCTGCTTTAGAAGCAGAGCGAATTGCTGCCAGTAGATCTAATATGCCTTTGTTAACTAGAAGAGAAGAAAGAATTAACAAATTAAATCAACTTAAAGAGACTAAAAAGGAATATCAAAACCAGTTGAATTTGATTATTAAAAAGGTGGAGCCATTAGTTCAAGAATTATCTGATCTGGAAAAGAAGGAAACTCTTTTAGAAGAAAACGAAGATTCTAAGAATTGGAATCGATTACATGCTGATCTAGAAGAGGCTGATGCAAAACTTGTTTGTGCGAGAAGTCAGCGTGATGAATTGTTGAATGATGAGCGTAGGCGCTCTTTAGAGATAGTTCGACTCGAAGATCAGCAAAAGACACTTGCTGCTGAAGAGACACGACTAAAGGAGGCAGTGCAAGCGTTGGCTATTTCTCATAAAGCTTGGAAAGATCAGCAAAAAGACTTACAAGAGCGACGCCAATTACTTGAGGAAAAACAAAAAGACTTACAAAGCCGTTTTGGTAAAGAAAGGATTGCTCGGGATGCCGCAGAATCTGATTTGGCAAAAAAAAGACAGCTTTTTCAAGAAGCACAATGGAAACTTGAGCGGCTGCGTGAGGACATCAATTCTTTACGAGAAGAGCTACGGTCTGAAACTATCAGAGTTCAAGAGATGGAAAAGGTTTTGCCTGACCCACTTCCTGAAATTCCTGATTCAATAAAGGATGCTGGTTTGGAGGAGCTTCAATCTGGTTTAGTCCAAATACAAAATCGCATGGAATCATTGGAGCCAGTGAATATGTTGGCTCTTCAAGAATTAGAAGACTTGAACCATCGATTGGGTGATTTAGTAGAGCGATTGGACACACTTAGTGAAGAAAGGTCAGAGCTTTTACTTCGTATTGAGACAGTTGCCACCTTGAGGCAAGAAGCGTTTATGGAAGCGTTTGAGGCAGTTGATATGCACTTTCGAGAGATTTTTGCCAACCTTTCTGAGGGTGATGGACATCTTCAATTGGACAATCAAGATGATCCTTTAGAGGGAGGTCTTACCTTGGTAGCCCATCCAAAAGGCAAAACTGTAAGGAGATTGGCAGCCATGTCTGGTGGTGAAAAATCTTTAACAGCATTAAGTTTCTTGTTTGCTTTACAGCGCTTTAGGCCTTCGCCTTTTTATGCATTAGATGAAGTGGATAGTTTCTTGGATGGTGTCAATGTAGAAAGATTGTCTTCCTTGATTTCGCGCCAAGCTCAAGAAGCACAATTTTTAGTTGTTAGTCACCGTCGCCCAATGATTGCTGCCTCTGGTCGCACAATAGGAGTGACGCAAGCCAGAGGGCTTCATACTCAGGTTGTTGGTTTACCTGATGCAGCTTGAGATGTGTCTGTACATCCCTTGCGTCAAAATGACACGATGAGTCCATGTAGGAAGGTTATCGTTTGATTAATACTCAATCCCAAAACGATCCATTGGACGCAATCCCTAGCGATCGCCTGTGGTTGCGCTCTGAATTAATGGGCACACAGGTCATTACTAGAGATACTGGTAGGCGCTTAGGTTTGGTGGGAGAAGTTGTTGTTGATATTGATCGGCGAGAGGTTGTAGCTCTTGGTTTGAGAGATAATCCGTTAACACGTTTTCTACCAGGGCTTCCACGCTGGATGCCACTGGACAGAATTCGTCAGGTAGGGGATGTAATACTTGTTGATTCAATTGACTCGTTAAGTGAAGGATTTACACCAGAAAGATATAGTCGAATAATTAATTGCCAGGTAATCACTGAATCAGGACAACAATTAGGGAGGGTTTTAGGGTTCTCATTTGATATAGAAACAGGAGAACTAACAACATTAGTTATGGGAGCCTTGGGGGTCCCTCTTCTTGGAGAAGGTGTATTAAGTACTTGGGAAATACCAGTTGATGAAATTGTAAGTAGTGGGGCTGATCGGATTATTGTTTACGAAGGAGCAGAAGACAAGCTGAAGCAATTAAATAGTGGTTTTCTTGAAAAACTTGGAGTAGGAGGTGCAAGTTGGGAAGAACAGGAAAGAGAGAGGTACCGAGTTAATCTTGTTCCAGTTGAGAATCAGCTTGCGAATGGAGATTCTGTTGATTCAGAACAAAAGCTTTTGCAGGAATCTAAGCTTGAACAGTTTAATAATGAAGAAGAATTGGAATATGTTGAATTAGAAGATAGACAAAATGATCGTATACAAAAGCGGCGTTATGTAGATGATCAAAGCTCAGAATCTTTTTCGAAAAATAATTTTGATGTTGATGATCAGACTTTCTTGGAAGAGCAGAATATAGACCAGAGAAAACCTATTTTAGATAAGGATAATTTAGCAATCAAGAATCCTAGATCGGCTTCGCGTAGAGCCCCGTTAACACCTGAGGAGCCTTTGGATGTTGAGCCATTAGATCTTTCATCCAACAAGACAGTTGCCGAACCTATTGAACCACTTGACCCAAACAATTCACTTGATGATCCATGGTAATTTGTTTTCTACAATAATAAATATTGAGAAGCCACTGTAAGTTTAATTAACTAATTTTTTTATCAGTGAAAGTATGCCTTCATTTTGGTCTCAAAAATAAGCTTAATATTGTTGCTTATTTATAAATTTTGTTGGATGCAAAAAAATGTCAAGGCTTTATATCCAGTAAAAGATTAATTATTACTTCTGACATTGAGTTTACAGCTCCTGGCTTTCCTCTCAGGCTTTGTAAATCCTCTCTTTGGCCTTTTAATCTCTTCGGGGATCTAAGCCATTCTGAAGCTTCATATGCTATTTCTTTTGGGGTTATTTTGCCTACTTTCTCTGGAACTATCATTCTCCCAGCAGAAATATTCGGCCATGCTAAAAAACCTCTTTTTTTCATTCTCCAAATAGTTAGTAAAAGGCCAATACATCTTCTTAATAATGGGAGCCTTCCAATAACTCCAAGAATGCCATCCCATGCTTGCATGACATTTAAGTGTTGTGTTGGTACTATTACAATCATGGGTACTCCAAGTGCACCTAGTTCAGCTGTATTTGCGCCTACAGTTGTTAGGGCTAAATCACATTGGCTTAGTGAATTATGTGCAGGTGGATTTTCATGTAAATAAATTTCTGTTCCAGCCTTTGTAACTAATTTTCTACAAGATATATCTTTTGCGATGCCTTTAACTTCTCGGATCTTGGAATTATATTTTGCTGCGATTGGATTTTTTGTGCTATTGAAATCTTGTAGTTCTTGTACATTTGTAGTAGGTGCAATTGGTAATAGAAAATTGCATTTTGGCAACAAAGTTGATAACTGATCTGCAACATCTAGCAAAAATGGAACACCAATACAAAGCTTTGCTTTTTTGGAACCTGGTAATAAAGCTACCCATTGGCCATTAGGAAGGGGTTCGTCTTCTTTTGCAAGATTATTGAGATCTGCCATCAGATCACCTACAACTTGGCAGCGTTTTTTATAACGCTGTGGAATACGATCTTTTACTTTTTCAGACATTGCTGCGACCTTATCGTTCCATTGAGGCCACCTTGCTACCCACTCTGCATAGGTCAAATGACGATAGCCAAGCCTTGCTGAAAGTAGAACACTCCAAAATTGGTCGCCTCCAAGAAAAACGACTAAACCATTAGATGGCCAGACCCCATATTTTGATGGCCGTATTAGTAGATCCCAAAAGCAATTTGCAGGTGTAATTTGTTCAAATTGATTCCAAGCTTTTGCAGCATTAACTTCTCGACCTGTTGAATTTGGACAGGGAACTAATACCAACCTCATACTGGTTGATGCGGAATTATTTCTAGGCCGCATTAATATTTTTTTGTGTAGTTTTTCTGCTAGGGGTCTTACCCAGGTGGCTAGTTCACCTGGCCCATTTGAAATAAAAACTACCACTAGCGAAGCTTCCTGCATTGCAGTTGGTAGTAGAGAAGTCAAGTATTAGAAAATGCATGCGGATGGCGAGACTTGAACTCGCAAGGCCGAAGCCACACGCCCCTCAAGCGTGCGTGTCTACCAATTCCACCACATCCGCTTACTAAACCGAGTCACTTTGACCAAGTCGAAATTGATCATAACGGCCAACCTTCCTAACGTTCAAAAATCTCCAAGGGGTATAAGCGCTGATACGATCCGCGTACAGACTTGATAGTTCTGGATGCCTATAGGGAAAGTGCTCATAGCCAATCGTGGCGAGATTGCTCTCCGGATTCTTCGGAGTTGCAGGGAATTGGGCATCGATACAGTTGCTGTTTATAGCACTGTTGATCGGACTGCATTGCATGTCCAGCTTGCAGATGAAGCTGTTTGTGTAGGGGATGCCCCAAGCAGCAAAAGCTATTTGAATATTCCAAACATTATTGCGGCAGCTACATCAAGGGGTGTTGATGCGATTCATCCAGGGTATGGATTTTTGGCAGAAAATGATCGCTTTGCAGAAATCTGTAGGGATCACGGGATTGTTTTTGTTGGTCCTTCCCCTGATGCCATCCGTTCAATGGGGGATAAATCAACTGCCAAGGCCACAATGCAAAAGGTGGGCGTCCCTACTGTGCCTGGAAGTGAGGGACTTTTGAGTGGCCCTGAAGAAGCGGGAGAATTAGCTAAGGGTATGGGCTATCCGGTAATGATTAAAGCAACAGCAGGTGGCGGCGGGAGAGGAATGCGTTTAGTTAATAGTCCAGATCAATTGGATAATCTTTTTAAAGCTGCGCAGGGCGAAGCAGAAGCTGCCTTTGGCAATCCAGGTCTTTATATGGAAAAATTTATAGATAGACCTCGTCATGTAGAAGTTCAAATCCTTGCGGATAGACATGGAAATGTTGTGCATCTAGGGGAAAGGGATTGTTCAATTCAAAGAAGACATCAAAAATTATTGGAAGAATCACCTAGTCCTGCATTAGACACTGATCTAAGACTGCGTATGGGAGAGGCTGCCGCTGCTGCCGCTAAAAGTATTAATTATGAAGGTGCTGGAACGGTGGAATTTCTTTTGGATAGGGATGGACATTTTTACTTTATGGAAATGAATACCCGTATTCAAGTTGAACATCCAGTTACGGAAATGGTTACAGGCATCGATTTAATTGCAGAACAATTAAGGATTGCGGGAGGAGAAAAAATTAGTGTTAATCAAAGTCAGATTTCTCTCAGAGGACATGCAATTGAATGTCGAATTAATGCTGAGGACTCTACACATAATTTTCGCCCTGCCCCTGGAAGGATTACAGGGTGGCTACCCCCTGGCGGCCCTGGAGTGCGAGTAGATAGTCATGTTTATACAGGTTATGATATACCCCCTTTTTATGATTCATTAATAGGTAAATTAATTGTTTGGGGAAGTGATAGAAATTCTGCTTTAAAGAGAATGAAACGTGCACTTAATGAATGTGCAATAACAGGTATTCCAACTACGATTGATTTTCATCTGAGTTTGCTTAACCGCGATGAATTTTTAAGAGGAGATGTCCATACAAAATTTGTTGAACAGGAAATGCTTAATTGAATTTCGAACCTTAATGAAGCTTAAGTATGAGTTTTTATTAATATTTGAGATAAAATGCCTTGTTGACCTACGAGTAATTCTCGGATAAGGCTAATTACGCCAACCCAAATGACGGGAGTGATGTCGACTCCTCCTATTGGAGCGACTGCTTTCCGTGACAATTGCAATATTGGTTCAGTAGGCAAATAAAACAGAATCCAAATACTTTTTCTTGAATCAACTTGGGGGTACCAAGTCAAAATGATTCGAATTAAAAATGCCAGAGTTAGCCCAGATAGCAATAATCCCAGTAATACATGGAAAATTGGAAGGGTTTCGATTAGAAAAGACGTCACAAACCTCAAAGCATCTGTAAGAGACATCGTATAAAGCTGCTATTCATCCGTAAGATGGCTAAGGTTTTGGCCATCTCAATAGTTGTTATGACACCTTCCGCCGCAAATCTTTTATACAGCATTGTTGGTGCTGCACTTTTAATAGTTATTCCAGCAGCCTCTTTTCTGCTTTGGGTTAGTTCAAAAGACACTTTGTCCCGTAACCGCTAGTCAATAGGGGCTAACTCCGTAGACTGAGGCCATGAAGGTTGATTTCCAACCTTAATCTTGGTCATTTTTAGGGGGAGCGACTTTGGTCAATGCCAGTCTTAATTGGGCCAGCATTGTTGGAATTGTCCTGGCTGTAGGAGGCGCAGGTCTTTATTTCTTGCGGTCTTTTAAACCAGCACTAGCTCGCGATTATGACGTATTTTTTGCAGCTATAGGCTTACTTTGTGGAGGAATACTTTTTTTTCAAGGATGGAGACTTGACCCCATTCTTCAGTTTGGTCAGTTTTTACTTGCTGGAACAACAGTTTTCTTTGCTTATGAAAGCGTAAGGCTACGCGGTGTTGCGACGGATCAGGCCCGAAGATCCTCTTACTTCGATGATCCTTCTGATTCTGCTCAAATGTCAGGTGATCAAGGTTTAAGGGGAAGATGGGAAGAGTCTTTTGATCAATTTGAAGAATCTCCTCCATTAAGAAGGCGATTTTCTGGCAGATACGAAGGAGAAGAGGAATCTTCAGAACAAGATTTTTATCGTCCAAGACGTACTTCCAGAGCTGCAATTCCAGAACAAGCTGCTAGCCGCACTTCAAGAAGAGAGGCTGAGCCTTTCCAAGCGGGACCAGATCAGGAAGAAAGAAGAAGGGCTCGATTTGATAGGAGGGATCTAGATACAACATCGAATAGCCCTTTTGGAGAGAGAAGGAATTCACGCAATGAACAAAGACGGGGAAGTCGCCCTTCAGCAAATCAAGAAATTAATAGACGAAGAAATTTGGATAATGACTCAAGAAGTGCAAATAATAAAGAGAAATACCCTTCCTCTTTAAATAAGGAAGGAGTTCCTAAAGGATCTCCTTTGCCTATTCGTGATAAAGCGGAAGATGCCGCTTTTGCTCAAAATGGTCCAAATTCTTCTCGAGTAAATACAAGTTCAAGATCTACTAATCAGGGCAATTCTAGATTTTCTAATCAGAGGCCTACTAATAGACCTTCTTCGAGTAATAGACCTTCTTCGAGTAATAGACCTTCTTCGAGCAATAGACCTTCTTCGAGTAATTCAAGAAGACGTGATAATAGCTCTAGATTTGACGATTGAATTTGCTTATAAGCAACTTAAAGAAAGTAGTCTATGTATTGGGCTGCTTAGGCCTGTGTAGTTGCATTTCTAGGGTTGATCGTTTAGAAGGGCAGTTTGCCGTAAGTAATCAGCAGGATCCTTCTTTGAGCGGTAGTGGCGAGAAGCTTGCCTTGATAGTTGATATTAATGGCAGACCTTCTGTTCAGTTAAGAGATCTTCGCAATGGGGAGATTCTTCCATTGCGACATTTATCGCGAAATCAACCTCATAGTTCACCTTCCTTAAGTTGGAATGGAAGGTATCTTGCTGTGATTGCTCAGAGAGGGAATCAGCGAGTAGTGATTGTTGAAGATCGTTTGACTGGGCGAAGTCATCAACTCCCAATCCCAAGAGAAAGAATTCCAGTCCGTTTGAGTCTGGCGCCAAATGGAAGCCAATTAGCTGTTCAGATTGCAGAAAAAGGGAAATGGAGGGTTCAATTATTTGACCTGAGTTCAAAAATTGAACCTGATCAGCCATTTGGCAGCTCTCTTTCAACATCTTTAAAAGGAATAAATTGATGAAATTAAATATATTATTTGTTAATCCTTCTGGCTTCTTTCTCTTTGCTCTGCTGATTGGTTTAAGCGGTTGTTTAGGAGGTGATATGCGTCCAATGAATGAATTAAATGACTTAATATCAGGCTCTTCTAATGGATTTAGAGAACCTATTCTTGGTAATCAATGGTTAGTCGCATTAGCCAATTATCAAGGAAAGGATAGAATTGAAATGATTGATTTACGAAAGAGAACGAAGGTTCCTTTGCCAGGGCTTAATCGAGCAGATTCTCAACCTATTAGCGTTAGTGTTAGTGCAAATGGAGAAAGACTTGCAGTTGTTAGGCAAAGAGCTGATAGGACAGAATTGTTGATTTATCGACGTAAATTAGGGACTTTACAAACACTTGAATTAAATCCAAAGGGCGTACCTCGCCGCGTAAGTCTGGACAGCTCAGGAAGAGTTTTGGCCGTTCAAATTAGTCGTGGAGGTAAGTGGAATATTCAAGTTATACGTTTACAAGGATAGAAAGTGCAGCTAGCTCAGTTGAATAATCCAGCCCAATTCAGAAAAGTTTGCTTACTTAGTAGCTCTATAATCAAAATGCCTATAAATCCAATCATTGCAAAACGGCCATTAACTCGTTCTGCATAGGCACTCCATCCAAATGCAGGCTCATCAAGAGTTGTTGCGCTCCTAGTTGGAGAAGGCTTTTCAGAATTGTTAGTGTTTTTTTCAGATGTTTCTACCACATCTTTGTTTTCTGTCTCTGAATTAGTTGAGGTCATTGAATGAGTTCAGGTTTGCTTAAAGTCATAGCTAGTGGTGGGCATCAGCCGCCAGCTTCCATCTCCACGTAATTCAAGCACCGATGAGTGGAATTCTATAAGGGTTGGGCGGTGTCCAACACTAATTACAGCTAAGTCTCGCTTTTCTAGAAGTTTGTACAAGCGCTCTTCCGTTTTGACATCTAATGCACTAGTGGCTTCATCAAGCACAGCAAACCTTGGGGCATTTAATAATAAACGTCCAAATGCAAGTCTTTGTTGCTCGCCAAGAGAAAGAATTCTAGGCCAATCTTGCTTTACATCAAGATCAGGATACCGATCAATTAATGTACTTAAATTTACTTCATTAAGTACAGATCTTAATTGCTCATCACTAAATTTATTCTCTTCAGTTGGATAACAAAGTTGTTCTCTTAGAGAGCCTAGAAGCATATAAGGTTTTTGAGGAATAAATAATAGATCTCCTGTCTCAGGTCTTTCAATAAATCCATTCGCAGGTGTCCATAACCCACAAATCATTCGCAGTAATGATGTTTTTCCACATCCTGATGGTCCTACAACAAGCAACCTCTCGCTCTTTTCAATGCTGACATTTAAATCAGTAATGATAGGCACATTACTTCCTGGCGGATAAAGATCAGCATTACGTATTAGTATTGAATCTTGATGGGATATATTTTTATTATTTACTTTTGGTTTTAGTTTAATTACTTGCTCAACTTTTGATTGAAACCCCTCAAGCCTACTAATGCCAGCTGTAAACTTAGCTAACTCCTCTATTTGATTCACTACAAAGAATAAAGAACCTTCTACCATGCTAAATGCAAAACTTGCTTGGATAAATCTTCCATAATCAATCTCTCCTGTGAAGTATGGCACTGCCATGATTAAATAGGGAAAGAAATTTCCCGCATAGTTAATGGAACGTCGCATTACATCTATAATTACACGCCATATAATTAGAAGGTTGAAATTCTTTACTACAGACCCTAATCTTCTTTGAGACTCGATTTTTTCTGGTTCTTCTCCAGAATAAAAAGCGATTGATTCAGCATTGTCACGTACATGAACAAGTCCATAGCGAAAATCAGCTTCATATCGCAATTGGTCATAATCAATTCTTACAAGATTTTTTCCTGCTACTAAAAGTATTGAAGTTGCAAAAGCAGCATATCCAAAAAGTGACCATGTCAGAGTTGTACTAATACTCCATAAAATAAGTATATTCAAAGAAAAAGTTAAAAGAGCATCAAATATTCCTAAAGTAAATGTTAGACTTTGGCCGGTAAATGCTCTTGTATCATCAGTAATACGTTGATCAGGATTGTCCACATCTGTTTCTTGTTCGTCATTTGGATTTAAAATATAATATGCTTTATTTTTCATATAATCAGAAATTAGACTTCTAGAAAGCCATTCTCTCCAAATAATTCCTAATTTATATGTAAAGAAGATTTGTGATACTCGAATTGGAAGAGCAATAATAAAACAGCATGCATAAATTCCAAGTATTCTATAAAAACCTTCTTGTTGTTTTTCAACAAGTGCATTTGTTAGATCCCTTGCTATAAAACCTATCCCAGCATTTATTCCATTCACTGCTAAAAGCATTAAAACGATTATCCCAAGAAATAACCAGTGGAGCCATCTTTTGCTTCTAAGTTGTTGTCGAAGACTAAAAAAACTGGCTGTCCCAGTTAAAAATAGTCCAGAAAAGAGCCATCCAAGCCATGACTCCCATATTTGCGCAATCGTTCCTACAACTCCTCCGAAATATTTCTGAGTTAAGACTGGTTGTACATTTTCGAGTATTTGGATTATTCCTGTCAACGAGAATAATACCAGTCCTCCCACGCAGAAAACCAATGAGATTAGTAGCCAAATGAATTGCCAACCATTGCTTTGTTCAAGAGGTAAAAAAAATGGTTGTGCTAATCGCCTTAGTTTCCCTAGTTGAACATTCAATTCATTTTGGGCTCCTGTATCTATCTGTGTCATGACAAGATCAAATCCATAGGTTTAGGAGACAGAAAGGGTGTTGGAAAGCGACGAATCTGTTGATAATCTAAACCTCTCTACGCTGCTTTTTAAGCATAATACTGATCTTTGAATATATGTTAGTTCTTATCGGTCTATATATTACTCTTTGCTTTGTCGCCTATGTCTCTCTTTTGAATAGATGAGTTTTGTTTGTTTAAATGAGTCTTTTGTTTTTTATTTTTGTTTAAAACAGCTTTGAAGATTTTTTGTTGGGGAAATTTTTAACTTAGAAATTGTTTTCAGATTGACTTACATGTAATTTCATTGTTAATAGCCTTTATCATTGCTTCTTTTTCTAATGGTGGTATTGGTAAACATAATAATTCGTCAATTAAGTCAACTCTCCATAATATTTGACTATTTTCTTCGCTTTTGTTTTCGCGTTTATAATGCACCCCTTCTAACAATAGAAAGAGTTTCTCATCGAGTTCTGATTTCGAAATACCTAAGTATTCAAGCAACTCATAAGTAGAAAACCATGGAGTTTGTTTGTTTGTTGCTGATTTACTTTGATGAGATCTTTTTTTGATTCCCATTACCTTGTTATCTAATCTATATCTCATAAGCATCCCTCTTTAAATTAAATTTGCAAGAGCTTGAACTCAAATATAATTGAGAAGTTTACTTATTTGCTTTCTTTTACCCAGGAGGCCATTGAAGTGAACGGCCACCAAGCAAATGTAGATGTAAGTGAAAAACAGTTTGACCAGCTTCTGAACCAGTATTAATAATTGTTCTCCAACTGGAGAGATGTTCTTGCTTTGCAACTTTTGCAGCTACTAAAAGTAAATGCCCTAGCAGGTCAGTATCTTTTTCTTCAGCTTCTATAAGGCTAGCAATAGGTTTTCGGGGTATTATTAGGATATGAACTGGTGCTTGAGGTTCAATATCTCTAAATGCTAGACAGTATTCATCGCTATATACCTCATTACATGGAATCTCCCCTTCTAGGATCTGACTAAAAATTGTTTTAGTTGTCATGAGGATTTAATTGCTATGAGATTAGATTGTATTTATTTCTTCCAAATTTCATATAGATTGTACATCTTTGCTATTAAATCCGTGTTCTTTTAAAGCAACACCGAGGCTTTCGTGATTAGAGACTCTATCGACAAATAAAACACCATTTAGATGGTCAATTTCGTGTTGTATACATCTTGCCATTAGTCCATCTGCATTCATTTTTTTTGGTCTACCCATTTCATCTCTGTAGCTGAGTTTGATATTGGAAGGCCTGATGACATCCATATATACCTCTGGGATGCTTAAACATCCTTCTTCATAGGTGTCTAAAGTCGCACTAGAAGCAATAATTTCTGGATTTATAAGTACTAGTGGTGGAGTGGTCGGATTGTCTATTTCAAGGTCAATTACCAAAATTTGTTCATGAATTCCGACTTGGGGGGCAGCCAGCCCAATTCCTTTTGCGGAATACATGCTTTTAAGCATATTTTTAATTATGTCTCTAGTGGATTCATCCACTTTGCTAACGCGACGTGCGTCTTTTCGTAAGACTTGGTCACCAAGGGTAAAAATTTTAAGGGGTGGACTCTCGAGAGGTTCCTTTGAAACGGCTATTGAAGCCTTTTTCTTTTCGGCATTTCTTGCCAGCCCAGCAAAGCTTCGTGCCAAGGGTAGTTTGTGAAATATTATTGATTACTTTAAGCAATTGATTTGAATTAAACCTCATTAACTCTTAAAAGCAGAGAATATGTTTATTGAATCTCAAAGTGTTTTGAAGGAGATCTCTGCCGAATTAGCGCTTGGTGAAACCTCTTTTTTTAAAGAACCTCGGATTCTTGGTAAATGGGTTCTTTGGTTGGAGCAGAGACCACAGGAGGGAGGCCGAACAACTGCATTGATTCGTCCGTGGGGCCGTATTGACCTCGCAGCACAGGAGTTGACTCCATTCCCAATTAATTTACGTACTCGTTTGCATGGATATGGCGGCGGTGTTTTAACTGCAAAATGCTTAAAGACAAAGCTTTTACTTTCATGGGTAGATGATTCCGATGGTTGTCTTTGGTTGCAAGTTTGGGAAGATTCCTATTTCTGTAAGGACCCAATTACACCCTATTGGAGGTCAATTCATTCGCCACTTTGCCTTTCTGAAACTGGTAATTATACACTTTCTGATGGCATAATTGATTTATTTCGAAACCGTTGGATTGGTTTGATGGAAAAGGATTCTAATGATTATATAGTTAGTTTTTCCTTGAATATTGAAAATCAACTTCCTTCATTAATTTATCAACCAATTGATTTTGCTGGATACCTTACTTTGAGTCCAGATAGTAATCAATTGGCTTGGATTGAATGGCAGCAACCATCGATGCCCTGGGAATCTAGTCAACTTTGGTGGGGCACTTTTAATGAAGAAGGCATGATTTCGAACATCAAGCAATTAGCTGGTAGTTTTTCAAAAGATCAAGTTCAAAAATCGGTTTTTCAACCAGTTTGGTTGCCATCTGGGGAGCTTCTTGTCGCAGAAGACAGCAGTGGATGGTGGAATTTGATGATGCTTGAACAACCAATACAAAGTCAATCATCCCCAATATGGAAGCGTCTTTGGCCTATGGAGGCTGAATTTGGCATGCCTCAATGGATTTGTGGAATGTCTACAATTGCTTCGGCTGGCAAAAAAATCGTTGCTATAAGTTGCCTGAATGGATATTGGAGCATCAATCTTTTAGCGAGGGACGGATCAATTAGCAAGGTTGATCAGCCTTTTAATGACTTGTCTGGTTTACACGCTGCTAGTGGGCGAATAGTTGCTATAGCGAGTAATTCAACAAAAGAATCTGGTTTATTGGAAGTTGATTTAACTGATGGAAGTTGGTTACATACTTCATCGAGAGCTTCAGTTCTTGATGAAAATCAAATAAGTGTTCCGAAGCCTTTTTGGTTTAAGGGCTTTAAAGGTAGCTTGACGCATTCTTGGTTTTATCCTCCTGCGCATTGGGATGGATTACCAGCACCTCTGTTGGTGAAAATTCATAGTGGCCCCACTGGCATGGCCACTACAGGATTAAATCTTGGAATTCAGTTTTGGACTTCACGTGGATGGGGGGTTGTAGATGTCAATTATGGAGGCTCAACTGGATTTGGCCGTTTATATAGAGAACGTTTAAAAAGAGGTTGGGGAGAGGTGGATGTGAATGATTGCGTTGCTGCTGTAAAAACTTTAGTAGCGAAAGGCAAAGTTGATAGGCGATACATTGCTATTGAGGGAGGAAGTGCAGGAGGCTTTACAGCATTAGCTTGCTTATGTTTTACAGATATTTTTAAAGTTGCGTCATGTCGATATCCTGTTACTGATCTAATTGGGATGAAAGAAAAAACACATCGTTTTGAAGAAGGTTATTTAGATCATCTAGTTGGGATTTGGCCTGAAGAGCGTCAAATTTATAAGAAGCGGTCGCCTCTTCATTACGTTGAGCAAATTAAGTGTCCTGTGATTCTTTTTCAGGGTTTAAAAGATAAGGTTGTTCTTCCAGATCAGACAGAACTAATGGCTATGGAATTAAGAAAGAACAACATCCCTGTTGAATTACATACTTTCCCTAATGAGAGTCATGGGTTTAAAGATAGGAATGTAAAAATAAAAACTCTTGAGGCAACAGAAAAATTTTTCAATAAGCATTTAAACTTTTAACTATTTTGTTTTAGGAAAGTGATTATGGAAAAGAGTTCATCTACAAAAATGTCGATTTCATTTTTAGTTGAGGTAAAACTAAGGCTCGCTCTGGCGGTTGATTTTATACTGTAATGATGATGCAGAGGCTGACAACAATGGTGACCACTACGTATGCAGATATTATTGGAATCTAACAGTTCAGCTATATCATTTGAATGAATATCTTTTATACTAAAAGTTGCTAGTGCTCCTCGATTTAATTGTTTGTCTGGAATTGGGCCTAATATTCTAATATCATTAATTCTTAGCAATTTTTCAAACAAGTATTCAGTTAGCTCTTTTTCCCATGAATAAATATTTTCTAATCCAATTTTTTGGAGATATTGCAATGCAGAACCCATACCAATTGCTTCACCAATAGCTGGCGTTCCTGCCTCAAATTTGTGCGGAAGGTCGGCCCAAGTACTACTATCTAATCGAACTTCATCTATCATTTCTCCTCCTCCTAGGAAAGGGGGCATTTGTTCTAGATGTTTTTGACGAGCCCATAAGAAACCAATTCCTGTTGGTCCACATAGTTTGTGTGAGGATCCAGCTAAAAAATCAATATTAAGAGATTGAATATCAATCTTTCTATGAGCAAGACTTTGACATGCATCTATGAGTACTAATGCCCCAACTTTACTTGCCATTTCAACTATCTGTCTGATGGAATTGCAACAACCAAGGGTATTACTTATATGAACAATACTTACTAATTTAGTGCGTGAACTAAGTTTTCTTTGTAGATCTTCCATATCTAACTCCCCTGATTGTGTGATTCCTATATGATTTAGTACGCATCCTTTGCGCTTAGCTAATTGTTGCCAGGGAACTAAATTACTGTGATGTTCCATGAGACTTAGTAATATTTCATCTCCTTCTTTAATTTGATAATCACCCCAAGAATGAGCAACTAAGTTAATTGCTTCTGTTGCATTACGAGTAAAAATTATTTCTTTTGAAGATGATGCGTTGATAAATTTTGCTGTAATTTCACGAGCCTTTTCAAATGCTTCTGTAGCCTTTGCACTGAGTTGATGTGCACCTCTATGTACATTTGCATTATTATAACTATAGTAATTTTCTAAAGCATTTATAACTTCAAATGGTTTTTGACTTGTTGCCGCATGGTCTAGGTAAATAAGATTATCTTTTGCTTCTTTTTGATAATTAAAAATTGGGAAATCTTTTCTAGTAAGTTCTGCGAGATTTTTCATTATCCTTGTTTCCCTAAAAGATTATCAAGTATTTCCCATCTATTTGCCTCAGCTGGAAGATGGCTAATTATTTCTTGAAAATAACCTTTTAAAAGTAATGAAGTAGACTGATTTAATGATATACCTCTACTACATAAATAAAAAAGTTCTTCTTCTTGAAGTTGACTTACAGTAGCACCGTGAGAACATTGTACGTTATCCGCAACTATTTCTAATTGAGGTTTGGTGTCAATGCGAGCTGATTTTGATAGTAATAGATTTCTACTTAATTGCTTTGCATTTGTTCCTTGAGCTATTTTTGGTACTTCAATCAAGCCATTAAAAATTGAATGAGATTTATCCTTACTAACAGCTTTGTGAAGTTGATCTAGATTACCATCTGGGCCCGAGAATCGTACTAGCGAGTGAGTAGCTACTTGTTGATTATGATCAGAGACCTGAAGACCTTTCAATGTAGTAGTTGCATGTCCATCTATTTGGAGTATACGTGGCTCGAATCTGCTAAAATTCCATCCTTCTTGTATAGAAGTTAGTGAATAGTGACTTGAATTTTTCTGCATAATTGCAAGATTAGCCATACAACTTGCTTCACCGTTACCACATGCAATCAGCCCATGTTCTAGCTCAGCTTCTTTTGCAAGATGGATTTCAAGAATATGACTGTGAGTAGAATTGCCTGAGCCTAGTGCAATTTGCAATAATTCCAACTTGGATTGTTCTTCAAGGAGAATGATCACTCGAGTTGGAACAAATTCTCCGGTTTGTGCTGGCATTATTAATTCGATTGGTGGGACATTTCTCCCTTCAACTTTTAATGCAAGCAGTTGATGAGTTGCTGCTTCATTAATTCTTATTGGCCAATCATTGTTAACATTAAGCAGACCAAGTGTATTCCCTATATTCTTATGAATTTCATCAATTGTGAGTACGCGTAATCCAGGAGGGAGGTCTAGAGAATTATAGGGTTGACAATTTGGATGCAAAACTATTCGAAAGCCACATTTTTGTTTTTCAGGCCATTTATTTGTCTTGAGTAAATTCTGGTTACTTGTCTCTGTTGCTATAGGAAGCTTTAAAACATCTTCTAGGCGATTTAAATCTGTTAAGCGCCATTCCTCGAGTGCTTTAAAAGGAAATTCTTGTTTAAATATTGCATCGCGGCCATTTCTCTGTATTTCTTCTAGTACACCTGATGGCGAAGGAAGAGTTTCTAACCATTGCTGGCATGGTGCCATGATTAGTTCTCCTCCATCAAGTCTTTTGAATTATTAAGCCAGTCATAACCTGACTTTTCTAATTCGATTGCAAGCTCTTTCCTACCAGTATGTAAAATTTTTCCTTCTGACATTACATGTACATAGTCAGGAGTTATTTCATTTAGCAGTCGTTGATAATGGGTAATCAGAATTGTTGCAGTGTCTGGTTGGGCAAGTTGTTTGACACCTGAAGCAATCACTCGTAAAGCATCGATATCTAATCCAGAATCAGTTTCGTCAAGAATGGCAAGTGTTGGTTCAAGCAATGCCATTTGAAGAATTTCATTACGCTTCTTTTCTCCACCTGAAAATCCTTCGTTAACACTGCGCTCTAAAAATGATGGATTCATTTGTACAAGTTTTATTCTTTCATGAACTAGGTCTTCAAATTCAAATGTATCTAGTTCATCTTCTCCACGATTTTGTCGACGTGCATTGGTTGCCACTCGCAGAAATTCAAGATTGCTAACGCCAGGAATTTCTACTGGATATTGAAACCCTAGAAAGACTCCTAACCTGGCTCTTTCTTCTGGCTCAATATCTATAAGATTTTTATTGAGATATTTAATTGAACCTGAGTTAACCTTATATGAAGGGTGTCCAGCTATTACCTTGGAAAGTGTACTTTTTCCACTCCCATTGCGTCCCATGATTGCATGAATCTCACCAGCATGAATTTTTAAATTGACTCCTTTCAGTATTTTCTGACCTTCTACACTTGCATGAAGGTCAGAAATCTCAAGGATTAGATTGGCGTCTTTACTTGTCACTTTAGAAGAGAAAAATTCTAGGAGTTATGTAACAATGTTGTGAAATGTATGAGGGGAGATTATCCAACTGACCCCTCCAGCTTTAAGGCAAGTAGTTTGTCTGCTTCTGCGGCAAATTCCATAGGTAGTTGGTTGAATACATCTCGACAAAACCCACTGACCATCATTGAAACTGCTTCTTCAAAGTTAATTCCTCTACTTTGAAGGTAAAAAAGTTGGTTTTCTGAAATTCTGCAAGTACTTGCCTCATGTTCAATTTGAGAAGATGGTTGTTGGGAACGGATATAAGGGAAAGTGTTGGCCTCTGCATTATCTCCAATTAACATAGAATCGCATTGGCTGTAATTTCTGGAACCGTAAGCTTTTGGCCCCATTTGCACTAGCCCACGATAACTATTGCTGGAATGCCCGGCACTAATTCCTTTACTAACAATTGTTGATCTTGTATTAGCACCAACATGGATCATTTTTGTTCCTGTATCGGCCTTTTGTAGATTATTAGTTAAAGCTACTGAATAAAATTCCCCCACTGAGCCTTCGCCTTGAAGAATGCAACTGGGATACTTCCATGTAATTGCTGAACCAGTTTCTACTTGCGACCAGCTAATTTTGCTTTTTTTACCTTTGCATTGCCCACGTTTAGTGACAAAGTTATATATACCACCTATTCCTTTTTCATTGCCTGAATACCAATTTTGAACAGTTGAGTATTTAATTGATGCATTATCAAGTGCGACAAGTTCTACTACAGCAGCATGTAAGGTATTGGTATCAAACATAGGCGCTGTACATCCCTCAAGATAACTCACAGAAGAATTTTCTTCAGCGACAATTAATGTACGTTCAAACTGTCCAGCATCTCCTGAATTTATCCGAAAATATGATGAGAGTTCCATAGGACAATCCACACCTTTAGGTATATAAACGAAAGAACCATCACTAAATACGGCTGAATTAAGAGCTGCAAAAAAATTATCATTTATAGGGACTACACTTCCTAAATAATTTGAGATTAAATCTGGATAATTAGTAACTGCTTCACTAATTGAACAAAATACGACGCCATGTTCAGCAAGTTTTTCTTTATAGGTAGTTGCTATAGATACACTATCAAAAACAGCATCCACAGCAACATTAGATAGACGTTTTTGCTCACTAAGTGGTATCCCAAGTTTTTCAAATGTTTCCAACAAGGCGGGATCTACTTCGTCTAAACTTTTCTTCTGTTCTTGCTGTTTAGGTGCGGCATAGTAAATAATTTCTTGATAATCTAGTTTGGGATAGCCAAGATTGGCCCAATTTGGTTCTTTCATCTTGAGCCATTGTTGATATGCGCGGAGGCGAAAATCAAGTAAGAATTTAGGCTCTTGTTTTTTATTAGATATTAATCTAATTACATCTTCGTTTAGACCTTTTGAGATTTTTTCTGTTTCTATATCTGTAATAAAACCATACTTGTATGGTTTTGATACTAATTCGTTAACGGGAGTTTGGCTTGTCATAATTTAAGTGGATTTTCTTGTCTTAAAAGTTCTTTTTAGTTATGTAGATTGCGGAAATATGCGTTTTCCTACTTAGGTTTAATTGCCTCCAATCAGCTATTGCTGAATCAGTAAATGACTCCATTTTTTTTTGGGAAAGTCTCTTAAGAGGAGGTGATGTTTTACTCATTGTGAGGGAATCGAAGATCTGCATGGATAGCAAACCAATACTTTAATTAATGATTTTTTGGTGTTTGGTAGTTTTTGAATGATACGAAACAGAGCTGTTTCGTTATCCTTACCCTAGGATACGAGCAGGTGAATAGTGTTGCCTTGTCATTTTCATCCTTACTTGAAGTAGGATTTTTGAACTAGATTCAGACTTTTTTTCATGATTTTTGAGATGATTTATAAATTCCAGTAAATTTACTAGTAATGGATTGGATCTCTTTTCAAAGTTAATGATCAGCGAGGGGCAAGTATCAACTCGTCAAGCAACCCTCACATTGCTTCTGAGACAAGGCGAAGCTAGTGCTTCAAAGCTTGCAGGAGTAATGGGGATATCTGTTCAGGCTATGAGACGCCATCTTCGCAGTCTTGAAAGAGCTGGTTTAGTTGAACCAAGTGTTTCTAAGAAGAAGACCGGGCGCCCTTCTAATATTTGGCATCTAACCACTCAAGGTCAAAACAGTTTTACCAGTGTTAATGGGAGTGAAACATTTGTTCTGGACTTATTAGCGTCTTTATCTGAACATTTATCTGAAAAGGACATTGAGCAAGTTTGGAATACTCAAGTAATGCAAAAGGCTAGAATTTATCAAGAAATACTTGGAGATTTGCCATTGAATCAGCGTTTGGAAAAGTTAGTAGAGTTACGGAATAAAGAGGGTTTTTTGGTTGAATTAATGAAATCGGAGGATGGTTTAAGCTGGTTCTTAAATGCTTTGCATTGTTCCATACAAAATATTGCTGAACAATATCCAATGGTGTGTGATTATGAATTGATATTAATGCGGACAATTTTTCATGACTGTCATATTCAGCGTGTTCATTGGAGATTAGACAGTGGCCATTCTTGTGGGTTTGAGGTTACCCCGATTGCCATCATTGCTTAAAAGAAAATGTTCTCTGATAGCCCTCTAACGATTCAGGAGATTGAAATCATTGACACCACAGATCTTTCAAGTATGGAAAAGCATTATTTAAGATTGTTGGCTCATTGCTTGGCTTACTATAAGGAAATATCGGGAGATTTATGTGAAGGGCCCTTACCTCTGGAGACCGAATGTAAAGAATGGCTTCTGGGCAAAGAATCACTTATTGATTACCCTGAATTTATTTGTACTTTTATTAAGCAATTAGCTGTTGCTGGTCATCAATTAGATGCCATTGCGAGAGAATGCAATGTATCTCCATTGGAATTAACTCTGCAGGACTTAATTCAATCCAGCTATAAACAAAAAAAACATATAAAGAAGAGTAAGAATGATTCCGGATGTTCTACATAAATCTTCAGATCAGCAGCAGTGTATTAAAAATCGAATTTGTTCTGAGAGCTAGAAGGCTTCATTCTGTCTTTACTGACCGACCGATCACAATTTTTTCTGAATCAAAATGGAAGAGAGGATATTTTTCTTAGATGCTCAAAGCCCTTTATTTGCAATGGCTTATAGCCCATTTCAGCATTGTTCAAATTTATTGTGGAGTCAGTAGATCCTGACCACACTCATTTAGACACGTCGAAATTGCCAATAAGAGAACATACTGATCCCGAATAAAAACGGAACTTTTAGCGAGTGACCCAAGATCAAGATTCCCTTGCACGCTTAACACTCCGTCAGCTGCGCCATGAGGCTAGTGACTTGGGGGTTCCTCTTTACAGCAGGAAGAGTAAGGCTCAGTTAGTCAAAGAAATACTTAGATATCAAGAGAAATTGCAAGCTCAGGAAGAAAAGACATCTCTGCCTTTCTGGAGAGCTCCAGGTAAATCTGATCCAGGGAGTAATGACATTGCAGTTAAAACAAATACAAGAGTGGTTTTCTTGCCTAGAGATCCCAAGTGGGCATATGTTTTTTGGGAAATTTCCGAGTCAGATCGCAAGCGTGCCCAATCTCAGGGTGCTAGTCGTTTGTGCTTGCGTTTAGCTGATTTGACAGGTATTCCAGATGGAACTGCCCATCGTCAAACACTTCAAGAAGTTCCTGTAGATAGTCACAGCACTGAATGGTATCTTCCCATTCCAATGAGTGACAGGGATTATCGCGTTGAACTGGGATATCGCTCTGGCGAGCGTTGGATTTCATTAGCATTTTCCTCTCAAGCGAGAGTCCCGTCTCTTTACCCCAGCGATCAAATTCTTGATCAATTTGTACCTTTTAGTTTGGATGTTGCTCCCACAACTCTTCCAAGTGAAATAAATGTTCCTTCTGATTCTCAAGATCATGGATTGCATGAACGTCTCTATCAAAGTGCAACCTCCCATTTCTCGAAGAGTCGTATAGGCTCTGAGCAATTCCAAGAATCATCCACCAGAGATCGTGAAGGGCTCAATGATTCTGGCCTTGGACTTTGGGCTAGTGGTCGCAATGACTCAGGCGTGGGAGGAGTTATTCCTCGTCAAAATCAACGTTCTTTTTGGTTGGTTGCTGATTCAGAATTGATTTTGTATGGTTCAACAGATCCCTCAGCGACTGTGACTATCGGAGGCGAAGAAGTACCTTTAACTAGTTCTGGTACATTTCGCTTACAAGTTCCTTTTCGTGATGGCCTTCAAGAATACCCAATTGAGGCTAAACATTTTGACGGGAAGCAAACCAGAAAAATCACTATGCAATTTGAACGCCAAACCCCTGTAGATAATACAAATCCAAACGGTCAAGGTCAGGATGAATGGTTTTAGCCAAATTATGGGTTGATTAATTACTAATGTTGCGTTGGTTCGTAGCTGGCACTCCATTGATAGGGGCCATTATCTTTCCTCTAACCGTTCCTGTGGTTATGGCACGTTATGGACTGGCACCAGGAATTATTACAGCATTGATTTTCAGCACTCTTTGGTTTGTTGTAATGCTGCGCACATCAGAAATGCCTCATTAATTTTTTCTTCTTTAAGACAAAGACTTGTCTTCAATTAACTCTAATAATTTTGTTTTAACTAAATGCAGAGCTCAGTTTCCCCATCACAACCTAGGAAATATAAGGTTCAACTGGATGTCCCTTTTAGCGATCAGAAACCAGGAACTTCAGGATTAAGGAAGAGTGTTAAGCAATTTCAATCGCCTAATTACCTTGAAAGTTTTATCGAAGCAACTTTGGTGACCCTTCCAGGTGTTCAAGGAGGAACATTGGTTCTAGGTGGCGATGGTCGTTATGGAAATCTTCATGCAATTGATGTGATTCTTCGGATGTGTGCTGCACATGGATTAAAGAAAATTATAACTACTGTTGATGGAATTCTTTCAACACCAGCTGCTTCACATTTAATTCGTAAAAATAATGCAATAGGTGCAATTATTCTTTCTGCCAGCCATAACTCAGGAGGTCCAGATGGGGATTTCGGGGTAAAAATAAATGGTCCGAATGGGGGGCCTGGACTTGAATCGCTAACCAACCGGATTTATGATGCAACAAAAACATTAAAGGAATTCAATATTATTGAATTCCCACCTTTATCACTTAATTCTATTGGCAATTTTGGAATTGGCTCAATGGAGGTACAGGTAATAGATGGTGTTGAGGATTATATAAATTTGATGCAAAACATATTTGATTTTGATCAAATATCTTCTTTTATTAGCTCTGACTTCCTAATTGCTTTTGATGCATTAAATGCAGTTACTGGTCCTTATGCAAAGAGATTATTTGAGGATCTGTTAGGTGCTCCTGCTGGCACAGTGCGGAATGGTATCCCTTTAGAGGATTTTGGAGGCTGTCATCCCGATCCAAATTTGACTTATGCAAAAGATTTGGCAGATCTTTTGCTATCTGGTAATCATTATTCTTTTGGAGCTGCATGTGATGGGGATGGAGATCGAAATATGATTTTGGGGCGTAAATGTTTTGTTAATCCAAGTGACAGCCTTGCAGTTTTGACTGCCAATGCAAATTATGTTCCAGCTTATTCAGCTGGTTTGTCAGGTGTTGCGCGTTCAATGCCTACTAGTGCAGCAGTGGATGTAGTGGCTAAGAATTTAGGTATTAGTTGTTATGAGACGCCAACAGGATGGAAGTTCTTTGGAAACCTTCTAGATTCTGATCAGATCACCTTATGTGGTGAGGAGAGTTTTGGAACAGGTAGCAGCCATGTCAGAGAAAAAGATGGGCTTTGGGCAGTTCTGTTTTGGTTGCAAATTTTAGCTGCAAAGAAATGCTCTGTATCAGAGGTAATGGCAAATCATTGGAGCCGTTTTGGTCGTCATTATTATTCGCGACATGACTATGAAGCGATTTCTAGTGAAATTGCCCATGATTTATATAGAAACTTAGAGTCAAAACTTCCATCATTGATTGGTAGGTCTTTTGGAGGTAGCAACATAAGTCACACAGATAATTTCAGTTACCATGATCCTGTTGATAATTCGATCACTGAAGGACAGGGCTTGAGAATTCTTTTGAATGATGGGAGTAGGGTTATCTTGCGACTTTCTGGCACAGGTACTAAAGGCGCAACTTTACGGGTTTATTTGGAGAGATATGTCGCTCCTAATGGAGTTCTCCAACAAGATCCACAGAAAGCATTATCAGATTTAATAACTGATATTGACTCTTTAGCACAAATCACAAGTCGTACTGGAATGAAAGCCCCAACAGTGATCACCTGATTTAGTGAACATTGGTTGAAACACCGTCTCTTATTTACTGATCATTAAATCTTTGCAAGAAAGAAATTTATAAAGGGAGAATAAAAGACTGAGATGCTTGTGTAATTATTGGGCAAAGATCTTTTTACTTATCAAAGCGAGCAGTTTCTTAAGCGAAATGCTCCACTTGCAGAACGCCTTAGGCCGAAGACACTGGATGACTTTGTGGGACAGAGTGCAGTCCTTGCTGAAGGACGTCTTTTGCGACGAGCTATAAAAGCTGATCGGGTTGGTAATCTTCTTCTACACGGTCCTCCTGGTGTAGGAAAAACCACATTAGCCAAGATTATTGCTGCAAATACTAGATCTCATTTCACTATTTTAAATGCTGTTTTAGCAGGAGTAAAAGAACTTCGATATGAAGTTGATTCTGCGAAGGAGCGATTAGATAAATATAGACTTAGAACTATTTTGTTTATTGATGAAGTTCATCGCTTTAATAGTGCTCAACAAGATGCACTTTTACCATGGGTTGAAAATGGTACTCTTACGCTTATAGGAGCTACAACAGAAAACCCTTATTTTGAAGTTAATAAAGCTCTTGTTAGTCGTTTTAGATTATTTCGACTGCAACATCTAGGACCAGAGGACTTGAAGAAATTAGTAGATCGGGCTTTAACTGATTCTGATAATGGCTATGGCTCTTTAAATGTCCAAATGACTATTGATGCAGTCAATCATTTGGTAAATGTGTCGAATGGAGATGCAAGGAGCTTGCTTAATGCTTTAGAACTAGCAGTGGAAAGTACATCTGCTAATAGCGAAGGTTATATAAAGATAGATTTAAAAATTGCAGAAGAATCTATTCAGGAACGTGCTGTTCTTTATGACAAACAAGGTGATGCACATTTTGACACTATAAGTGCTTTTATTAAATCTTTGCGTGGTTCTGATCCAGATGCAGCCTTGTTTTGGTTGGCTCGTATGGTTGAAGCTGGAGAGAATCCCAGGTTTATTTTTCGCCGAATGCTTATTGCAGCTGCTGAGGATGTTGGCTTAGCTGATCCACAAGCGGTTGTGGTCGTGGAAGCTTGTGCGGCGGCTTTTGAAAGAATTGGTTTGCCTGAAGGTTTGTATCCCTTAGCGCAAGCAGCGCTTTATTTGGCTACTACAGAAAAAAGCAATAGTTTGCTTGGTTTTTTTGAAGCTCAGAGGACAGTCAGAGAAGCTCAGCGTCAAGATATACCTGTGCATTTGAAAGATGCGCATAGAGATAAAGCTGCTTTTGGTGATGGTGTTGGATACCGTTATCCGCATGCTTTTGTAGATCATTGGGTTGCACAACAATATTTACCTAATGCGTTGCAAGGAGAAGTTTTTTGGAACCCTAGTAAACAGGGCTGGGAAGGAAAACGGCGTTCACTGATGCTTGATCGAAGAGCTGCGCAGCTTGCAGCAGGTGTTGAATCTATGCAGGAATATCCTTTTTTGCTAAGTGATGTATCTGAAACTCCTCAATTTGAACGATGGCTTCAGCGTCAATTAACTCAACAAGGAGATAGGCTTCAAGAGCTTCTTGAAAGATTGTGGTCAGGTGTTCAGTGGCAATGCAATGATCGAGTGTTGATTGTTGGAGGTCGCTCACTCTTGTGGGCTTTAACGCCTCTGAAATCTGTACCAGAAGGCGGAGTTACTATTTTAGGGAGCTGTAGTGAAGACTTATCTCGATTATCAGCTCAATTAGAAATATTAGATCCACTTAAAAGGCCAAATTTGATTAATGATAGCTGTGACGAATTAAATAAATTAGAAATGCAATTTGAATGGATTGGTGGAAGAATTCATAGTAAAGACTTAATCCCTCAAAAATTTGTTCAATTTTGGGAAATGATCCGTTCTAAATGTCATTCTAATTCTAGATTGCGAATATTATTAACTGCTCCTGAAATAGGCCCAGCAGAGTCTTTGCTTGCCATTCTTCCTGATAATTATTTAAATGAAATGGAACAAAAACTTATGAATGAGTTGATTAAGGTGGAGCATACTTTTCTTTTTCAAAAACAAAATGAAGCTTTCTTTTTGGAAACTCTGAAAATCAATGGATGGCATATTAAAGTAGAAGAATGGTCTGAATCTTTGCATTTAAAAGTTAATAATGAATTAGAGCTTAGGTGGCTTGGAAGTGCTAGCTTTTATAGAGAGTTGATCTGTAAAAACTCATTAAATGAATGCATAAATATAATTAAAAAAGCTTTAGTGTTATTACATGAAAAAGATCTACCTCAGAAGTTAATTCAAAAAAAGATTATTGGTGAGTTTGTTATTTGACTTGGCTTCAAATATTGAGGGATTAGTGAATTTTAGGTGTATTAATCTATTTGGCAAATTATGATAGGTGGTCGATGAAATCGAGCATCATATGCAATTGCAATTTGCCATGAAAAGTGATTAATAGTATAAAGGTTAGTTGTTAGATTCATTGCCTTATTTATGATTAAAGTAGATGTAGTATCTGCTTGCCATTGTGAAATATTTCCTGCAATATTCCCTCTTTGCCATTTAATTGCTGCTTCTTTGATGACCCATTTTTTTATTACTTCTAACCTTAATTCATGTTCATTAAGCGCATTCAGAACATTATTCTCTTCTTCGGAGAAAAATCTTTGCATGATTTGCTTTGCCCTGATAGGCCTATCTAATCTTTCTAAATCGACACCAATGCTATTTGGAGACCAACCAATTAATAGGGCATCATTGCAATGACTAAAGCTGATATTGCCCCAGCCTTTTGAAAGTTCTGGTGCTTTTCCAGGAGGAGAATATAAGGGTATCTCTAGAGCTGGTAATTCCCAAAGTTTGGATAATGCAGCACGTACGTAGCCTCTAGAATGATGATATTGCCTACCTCTGTTTTTTGGTAATTGATTTGCCCATTGCTCCTCTTTCGCTGTAATTGCTTGTAGAGGAGCATGTGTTGGGATGAACCAAAGCGGAAGTACGCTTGGTGTTTGTTCTTTTGAGGAAGGTAATGACTCTTCAAATTGGCGATCCTGCACCGGACTTCACTCTTCCAAACCAGGATGGCACATCTTTAAGTCTTTCATCATTCAAGGGAAGCAGAGTTGTTATCTACTTTTACCCGAAGGATGACACTCCTGGCTGTACAAAGGAAGCATGTAATTTTCGTGATTTTTGGCAAAGTTTTGACTCCAATGGAATAAAAGTGATTGGCATCAGCAAGGATGGATCGACATCGCATACGAAGTTTATAAAAAAACATAAGCTTCCCTTTACTCTTCTTACTGATGAAGAACCATGTCTTGTCGCTAGTGCTTATGAAAGTTATGGGTTAAAAAAATTTATGGGCCGTGAATATTTAGGTATGATGAGGCATACTTTTGTAGTAGATAAAGAAGGGAATATCGAAGCTATTTATCGCAAAGTAAAGGCAGCCACCATGGCTAATCAAATTCTGAAAGATTTGGCCCTAGATTGATTTGTTCATGAATATCGACCATTCCCTCTAGTACGAGGTTTGGATAGTGGGTAAAAGCTACATTGTTTCTTCTAAGTTCTTTAATTAGGACTGGGGAATCACCTCCACATATCCAAAGAGGCAGTTTTGTTGTGTTCTTGGCTTGGAGAAGGGCTCCTACTAAGGCTTGAAGACTGCCTCTTTGCATAGCATCTGCAGTTTTGACAGGAAACAATTCATTTTGGGATGTGTGTAGACCTGGATTGTGGAGATTATGAGCTCCATAAGCCATTGAAGATAGCTGTAGTTGTAAGCCAGCAATTAATTGACCTCCAGCAAATTCACCATTGCTATTAACTAATGTGATACTGAGAATCGTGCCTGCATCTGCAACTATTAATCCCTCAAACTTGGATTCGGAGGATTTAGCTTTTTTCCATGCCCCCCACCCTGCTAAAGCACGATCAATTCCTAACCATGAAGGTAAATTTTTGAGTGGCACATCATTTATTGATAATTTTTTGTCTGGATTCAAAGAAAGACTTTTTGGGATTGGACCAACAGATGCCCAGGTCAATAAAGATGCGCTGGGGAATGAGATGCTTTGAGGATTAGGTTCTGTATGAAAGAAATGCCAATTTCCAGAAATTTTTGTAGCCCAATGCCATCTACTGTTGCCGATTAATAGGCAATGCCTTATTCCCTCCACAATTAGATCCCATCTCCCATAGTGCCTTGAACGTGTATGCCACATTCTTGTTTGAGTCCTCCAAACCTGGTCCCCCTGCCGTTAGCTTCAAGACCGTCTGGAGCACTTGAATGCCAATCTCCAACTGTTGAGTAACCTTTTTCAAATAGCGGGTGTTGAGGCAATTTATTTTTTTGCATGTAATAAAAAATATCTTTGTTTGTCCAGTCCAATAGAGGGCGTAACGCAAGACGTCCACGAATGGGATCTAGCAAGTTCATTGATTTCCGATGCTCTGTTTGTCGACTTCGTACTCCACTTGCCCAACATTGAACTTCCAAATCATATAATGCTTTTTCTAATGGTTTAACTTTTCGTATGCTGTGATATTTATCGAAATCTTCGGTAGAATTAGTTTCCCATAATCGTCCATATAAAGCTTCCATTCTTGCTGGAGAAATAGAACTTTGGACAATCTTTAGGTCTAACTTTAGGGTATTGGTTAACTCTTCGGCATAGCAATATGTTTCAGCTGGTAAGTAGCCAGTATCAATCCAAATCACCGGTATTTTTGATCCTCCTTTTATCAGGTGGATCATATGCAATAAAACAGCAGATTGAATGCCAAAGCTCGTGGTAAGAACAAACTGGCCTCCAAATTGTTCATAGGCCCAAACAAGCCTATTTTCTGCTTGGAGCTTGGACAAATGATTACGTGCGGCATCGATTGGCATATCAAGAATTGAGGTGATGTCCCAACCTTCAGTGGTTTCTTGATTTTTCGGTTTTGTTCCTTGGGGCGTGTTAGTCATTCATCTATCATCCAATATCACGTTTATTCAGAGCTTTAAAGGTTCAAAATAGTTTCAGGCCTTTCATCCCTTCTACCCCTTCCTGACTATGGCCTTTGATTCTTCCAAGTTTGAGCCGGTGGTCGTGGTAGGTGGTGGATTTGCAGGATTAACAACTGCCATTGCATTAAGTCAATGTCATCCTCGACCTCAAGTTTTTTTAATAGAACCTCGAAAGAGATTTGTTTTTTCTCCTTTCTTGTATGAATTGCTAAGTGGTGAATTGAAACTTTGGGAAGTTGCTCCAACATATAAGTCTTTATTGGTCCAAAAAGGAATTTCTCTAATTGAAGATTCTGTTGAGGTTATTGATACTAATTTGCAAAAGGTTATTACAAATTCAGGCATATCCTTAAAGTACTCACAAGTAGTTATTTGTACTGGATCACGTCCAAATGATTTTTCGATTAAAGGAGTAAAAGATTATGCCTTGACTTTTCATACACTTCAGGATGTAGAGCGAATGAAAAGATTAATTTACCAATTAAAATTCTCCTCTGATGAAAAAAAATCTTTGGTAATAGTTGGTGCTGGTGCAACGGGAATTGAATTAGCTTGTAAGGTTTATGATCTTCTTGGGGGTGGAGCTGAGATTCATTTAGTGGATGTTAATTCGCAAGTTTTGCGAGACGGAAAATCGTTTAACAAAGAAAGAAGTCATCAAGCTTTAACTAATCGTGGGATTAAGCTACATTTAAAAACACGTGTTGATGAAATTGGTGCTAATACAGTATATCTTGAGACTTTTATAGAGAATAAATTACATAAGTTTGAGATTAAGCATAGCGGTATAGTTTGGACTGCTGGAACCAAACCAAATGTCCCAAAATTGATACCAGAGTTATCATCAAATACAGGCCCCTTAGTTGTTGATAACTTATTGCAGGTGATTGGTCTCAACAATGTATTTGCATTTGGTGATGTTGCTTTTCATGAGAGAGAACCTTGGCCACAAAATGCACAAGTTGCTTTTCAGCAAGCAAAACTTGGTTCACAAATCATTATGGATATGAGAATGGGCAAGCCCATAAGTAAATTTACTTTTGTCGATTTTGGAGAAATGCTTGGTTTGGGTATAGGTAATGCGACTATTACAGGATTAGGACTTGCTTTCCAAGGCCCTTTGGCCTTTCACATTCGCAGAATGACCTATTTGTCCAGGATGCCAGGATTCGCTTTAGGAATGCGCTCGGCCTGTGCTTGGTTCTTGGGTAATTGAAACAAGCCCATTTAATTGGAAAGGTTGATGGACTCCGGCCGTCTCAGCAGCGACGTTTAGAAGCGCTTCTACATAAAAGACATCCAGAAAATTCCTGTGCAGATCAAGTCACTCTTGAGCGTCTTGCAGAAGAGTCGCTTGGCTTGCAGCTGCCTTTGCATATGATTATTGATAGTCGAGGTTTATGTCGGTTTATTTGTGTTGGTTCTTTAGAACAATCGGGTCAATTGATATCACAACTAAAAGCTATGAGAAGAAGGAAGGCTAAAGATTGGCGACTAATTAGTTGTATTTTTAATTATGCAAAAAAAGATTTTTCTCATTTAAAAGAAGATTCAATTGTTGCTTTAGATCTTTCTCCAATATTTTGGTTATGTTTTTCTTCTCTTGAAGGTTCAAGTGGAGTGAGATTCGCATCCTTATGGACCACTGACTCTAGTGCGGATAAGGGATGGGCACTTGTGAAATCAGATGATTTAGGTGCATTCTGCAAGGATAATAAGTTGATAAGCCCTTCAAGAAAATCTGAATCTTTTGATTTAGAGCAGGATCAAGAACGTGTATTGCTATTAACCCTTACTTCTAAAGATGGAATAAATAATGATCGCAATTTAGCAGAATTAGAGGGTTTAGTTAGAAGTGCTGGTGCTTATCCAATAGCAGTCGCCAAACAAAGGCAAGGTGCATTTAATCCGCAAACAATTTGGGGTATCGGTAAGTTAAAAGAAGTGGCCTTAGAAGTTAGAAAAAAAGATGCTTCACTAGTAATTGCTGATAGAGAATTGAGTCCAACTCAAGCTAGGAATTTAGAGCATTATATATCTTGTCCAGTTATGGATAGGAGCGAATTGATTCTGGATATTTTTGCACAAAGAGCCTCTAGTGCTACTGGAAGACTGCAGGTTGAACTGGCGCAATTACGATATCGAAAGTCTAGGCTAATAGGACGTGGAAAAAGTCTTTCTCGCCAAGGGGGTGGGATAGGAACTCGGGGACCTGGAGAAACTCAATTAGAGAAAGACCGACGCACTATTGTTCGCCGTATAGAACGATTAGTCAAAGATTTAAATGAGATTAAAAAACATCGCTCTCGTTTAAGAAAGCAAAGACAAAATCTTCCTCGTGTAGCAATAGTTGGTTATACTAATGTAGGGAAATCTTCTTTGATTAATGCATTGTGTGGTTTAAGTTTGAAGAGCAAAGTGTTAGCTGAAAATAAGTTGTTTGCTACTTTAGATCCAACTACCAGAAGATTAATTTTTCCCAAAAAGGGAGGAGCACCAAATGAATTATTGATTACTGACACGGTTGGTTTTATTCGTGAATTACCAGCTCCCTTAACTGAGGCGTTTAGAGCAACTCTTGAAGAAACGCTAGAGGCAGATGTTCTCTTGCTTTTAGTGGATCTTTCGAATCCTGATTGGGAATCTCAAATGAATATTGTGAATGATCTGCTTAATTCTCTGAATGTAAATTCAAAGCGTCTAGTAGTTGCGAATAAGATTGACTGTTGTGACAGTAGTTCCATAGAAGCAATCAGTAGGCTTAATAAGGAAGTGATTTATGTATCAGCTACTTCTGGAGTGGGCTTGCAAGGATTGAAGAACTGGCTTCAAGATCAGTTCTGGCCTTGTGATTTAAGACTTCAGTTAGAGCAAGGACATTATTAATCAATATGAGTGAGCTCGGCATTGTTCTTCAAAACCCTCAAGCACTGATCACGCTTGGAATTTTGTTTTTAGCTGTTGTTTTGTTTACTAGTAGTGCATTGGCTCCTGAACTTACAGGTTTATTGAGTCTTGCATTGTTAATGGCTAGTGGTGTGTTGACTCCACAGCAAGCCTTAGCCGGTTTTGGGAGCCCTGCACTTATTACTTTGATGGGTTTGTTTGCAGTTTCAGCGGCATTGTTTAAAAGTGGGGCGTTAGATCGGTTGCGAGAATTAATTGCTTCTGAACGTATCCGTAGTCCTCGGCGATTAATTGCCTTACTGGGTTTTGTTGTCGCTCCAATTTCCGGAGTGGTTCCTAATACCCCTGTTGTTGCATCATTGCTTCCCGTTATAGAAGCCTGGTGCATTAAACGAAAACTTTCTCCTTCCAGGGTGTTGCTTCCGCTTTCGTTTGCGACGGTATTGGGCGGAACATTAACTCTCTTGGGGAGTTCAGTGAATCTTCTTGTGAGTGATATTTCTGAGCAATTAGGTTATGGCTCTTTGGATTTGTTTAGCTTTACCGCAATTGGAGTGCCAATTTGGTTAGTTGGCACTTTTTATATGTTGCTAGTTCCGAAAGGATTGCTGCCAGATCGTGGACGCGATAATAATCAACTCGTTAGCAATCTGGATCAGACTGGCTACTTTACTGAGGTCACTATTCCTTTAGATTCCAATTTAGTTGGACAATCTCTCCATAATAGTCGTTTGCAACGCCGGTTTGATGTTGATGTCTTAGAACTCCAAAGAGGCCAAGAAAGATTTTTTCCACCTTTGGCAGATCGAACTATTGAACCTTCGGATCGATTATTGCTTCGGGTTACTAGGGTAGATTTATTAAGATTGCAGCAAGAGCATACTGTTCAATTAGCTCAAAGAGATCCAAAGGCTACATATAAAAACTCTGATGACCTTTCTGGCGAAGGTCAAAAAACTGTAGAAGTTTTGCTTCCAGCGGGTTCAACTCTTGCAGGGGCTAGTTTACGCGAATTACGATTTCGTCAACGACACAATGCCACTGTTTTAGCTTTAAGGCGTGGTCAGCAAACAGTTCAAGAAAGGCTTGGTCAAGCAGTTTTAAGAGAAGGAGATGTGTTATTGCTACAAGCACCTCTTGATTCAATTCGAGGTTTGCAAGCAAGTAATGATTTACTTGTACTTGATCAATTAGAGAATGATCTCCCAACAGTTCGACGTAAACCAATAGCTATTGCAATTGCTTTGTCGATGTTGATAGTACCCACTGTCACTTCTTTGCCTTTGGTTGCAGCTGTACTGTTAGCGGTTATTGCAATGGTTGTAGGTGGCTGTATTCGCCCAACTGAGGTTCAGCGTTCTATTCGCTTGGATGTAATTCTATTGTTGGGATCTCTTTCAAGCTTTAGCGTTGCAATGCAGGACACAGGTCTTGCAGACTCTTTGGCAAGGATTTTGGAAGCAAGACTAGAAGGTTTGCCTACCTATACAGCTTTGTTAATGATTTTTTTAGCAACGACGATTTTGACTCAGGTTATTAGTAATGCAGCTTCTGTTGCCCTTTTTGTTCCTGTAGCAATTCAACTTTCTACAACTATGAATTTGCCCCCTACAGCTCTTTTAATAACAGTGCTTTTTGGAGCAAGTCAGTCTTTTTTAACTCCAATGGGTTACCAAACGAATTTGATGGTTTTTGGTCCAGGTCGATATCGCTTTTTTGACGTAACTAGATATGGGGTGGGATTAACTGTTTTAATGACTTTGATGGTGCCCGGTTTAATTCTTTGGCAATACGGAGCTTCCTGAATTCTTTGGCAATTATGTATATATTTAGGCAAGCTTTTTTGTTAATCCTAATCCTGTTTGATGTTTGATTTTTGGTTTATCAAAAAGGAATGATGTAGTGACATTCTCCAAAGCTGTTTCTCGCACTCAGGGATGGTACCGACGTTTAACGGTTCCTCAGTTCACAGTTGTTACTGGTCTCTTGATGATTTTTTTAGGGACATTAATTCTGTCTACTCCGATTTGTTCAACTGCAAGGATAGGCCTTTGGGAAGCTCTATTCACTGCAACTTCGGCAATAACAGTAACTGGTTTGACGATTATTGATGTAGGAGAAGATTTGACGATTTTTGGACAGATTGTTTTAGCAGTATTGCTACTGATTGGTGGTCTTGGCCTTATGGCTATTACGACTTTTTTGCAAGGTTTTGTAGTTAGTGGAACAGAGTTGAGATGCAGGCTTGATAGAGGAAAAACTCTTGATGAATTCGGAGTAGGAGGAGTTGGTAGAACTTTTCGTGGAATTGCACTAACTGCTGCAGTCTTAATTCTTTTAGGTGCAGTTGTTCTGTATTGGTTTGGCTTTAATGAAATCCCTGATAGAGGAGATAGAGTATGGGCTTCTTTATTCCACAGCATTTCTGCATATAACAATGCAGGATTTGGTCTTTGGTCAGATAGCTTGCAGACTTATAGAACTAATTGGGTCGTTAATGCTGTCATCATTGTTCTGATCATTCTTGGAGGATTAGGTTGGCGCGTTACTAGTGATCTATGGAGTAACCGTAACGATTTAAAGCGACGAAATTTGAGTCTCCATACACGTTTAGTCCTGAGGACAACCTTTGCTTTGATTCTTCTTGGGACTATCGGGTTAATGATTACTGAATCTTTAGGGAATGGAGCTTTCTTTTCAGGAGTTGCTTGGTATGAGCGATTGATGACAGCCTTTTTTGAATCTATTAGTGCAAGGACCGCTGGATTTACAAATATTCCTTTATCGGTTGAAAATTTTTCCGATTCAGGTCTTTTGCTATTAATGACTTTAATGTTCATTGGAGCTAGTCCTGGCGGTACAGGTGGCGGGATTAAAACGACCACTTTGGCTGCCCTAATGGCAGCAACCCGTTCTACATTGAGAGGACAGGAAGATGTTGTGATACGAAATAGGCAGATTTCTGACAAGGTTGTTTTGAAAGCTGTTGGGATAACAGTTGGGTCTCTTCTTTTTGTTTTATTAATGGCCCTCTCTTTAAGCCTTTCTACCAATTTAGGGGGAGCAGAGCCTTTCTCATTCTTAGAAATGCTTTTTACTTGTATCTCTGCTTTTGCCACAGTTGGATTTGATGTTGGTGTCACACAGCAACTGAATCACTTTGGCCAAATGGTTCTAGTTATTGGAATGTTTGTGGGAAGGCTTGGCATTTTGCTATTACTTAGTGCAATCTGGGAAGCATTGAATAGAGATAGGCTGCAACATCACAATCGTATTGGTTACCCCAGAGAAGATCTTTATGTCTAAATTTAGGTTTGCTGAGGTAAAGCAATGAGTGATTGGTGGCAGTGGGCACCAAAAAAAGAAGCAGATCAGCTTGGATTTGCTGTTGTAGGTGTTGGTCGTTTTGGGACTGCGGTCTGTAGACAACTCATTGGAAATGGAGCGGATGTCTTGGCTGTGGATTCTTCGGAAAGAGCTATTGATGACTTGCGTCAATTGGAACCATCCATTGAGGCGAGAGTAGTTGATTCAACTGATGAGGAATCAATGAGAGCAGCTGGTGTGTTGGAAATGGGGACAGTTGTCGTTGGTATTAGTGAGCCAATTGAAGCAAGTATCACTACTACCTTGATTGCTAAAGATAGTGAGGGGAGCAAAGTTAGACAGGTTATTGCTAGAGCTACAAGTGACCTTCATGAGAAAATGTTAAAGAGGGTTGGAGCAGATCGTGTTGTTTTTCCTTCAAGGATGCAAGGGGAACGATTAGGGTTAGAGCTGATTCGGCCTAATTTGATTGAACGTCTTGAATTGGATGATCAGATAGGAATTGATGAAATTAAGGTGCCTGCAATTTTTGTTGGTCGATCTCTGAGGGATCTGAATCTTCGTAAGAATTATTTGGTGAATGTATTAGCTGCAGGACCAACCAAAGGATTAACTGTTAATCCACCTGCGTCATATGTCCTTAAAAAAAGTCATGTGTTAGTTGTGATGGGTTCAATGGAAGATCTACAGAAATTACCTCAAAGCTAGCTTTATGTACGTACTGGGGCTTATGAGCGGTACCAGTGCTGATGGAGTTGAAGCGGTTTTAGCACAATTCATTGGTGACCCTAATAATCCCAAATGGAGCTTGGTGAACTCTGTTTCAATGCCTTATCCAGTTGCTTTGAGTGAGCAGATTATTAATGTTAGTCAAGGCTTGGAATTAAGTAGCCAAGAATGGTTAGAGCTTGCTGAAGCAATTACAGAGATTCATGCTGATGCAGCAAAAACTTGTGATCCTCAACGTCAATCCGAATTGGTTGGCTGTCATGGTCAAACTGTTTGGCATCGACCATGTACTAGCAACAAACGAGGAGCAAGCTTGCAATTGCTGCAAGCTCCATTATTAGCCCAATTATTTAATCGGCCTGTTGTTCATGATTTTAGATCAGTAGATCTAGCTTTAGGAGGACATGGTGCACCTTTGGCTCCACTTTTGGATGCAGCACTATTTGGAAGAATCAACGGTTGGAGAGCAATCATTAACCTTGGTGGAATTTCTAATATCACATTGATTCCCCCAAATAGTGGCCCTGATCGTTGTGCTTCTGTTATGGGTTGGGATTGTGGACCTGCAAACACTCTTGTTGATTTTGCAGTACTAAAAATGAGTAATGGGGCTTTGAGATTTGATCGAGATGGGCTTATTGCAGCTAGTGGGTCTCCTGATGAAGAGATTATCCAGCGATGGCTTAAAGAACCATTTTTTCAAAAGGCTCCCCCAAAGTCGACTGGGAGAGAAGAATTTGGGCTTGCAGATTTAGAAAGGCGTTTAAAAGAAATCTCAACATTTTCTAATGAAGATATGATTGCAACTTTGACAGCTTTCACTTCAGCTGTTATTGCCCAAGATCTAGATCATTTGAAATCTCTTGATTTAGTTAGACCAATTGAGTTGTTAGTGGCTGGTGGAGGTTGTCGAAATTTGACGATGCTCCGCGAACTTCAGAGAAGATGTCTAGGGATGAGAGTTTTAACTGTGAATGAATATGGCATTCCTATTGAATCTCGAGAAGCATTGTCCTTTGCATTATTGGCTTGGTGGCATTTGAGAGAGCATTTCGGTAATTCTCCTGTTATTACAGGGGCTATTCGTGCTGGGATCCTTGGAATAAAGGTTAATCCTGCATAGTTTCTCCTAATATTTTTTTAAAAACAAAGCATTTGCATTTTCAGGGTCTATGCAACTTAAAGCGTCTTGGGGCTCCTCGTAGACGTTTTAATTCTTGAGCTTCTAAAGCTGATCTAAACCCTTCCGTACTAGTTATTGGAGGAGTATCCGAATGAGCTGAAATGTGCAATTGCTCGAAACGCTCAATACCTTGTTGGATCAGCACTTTTGCCATGTTGCTGACTGTTCGGGATTCTTTTTCGGCCAAGGCTGATAGGCGATCACATAACTCTTCAGGGAGTACTACTTGAACTCTTGGGGATTTTGGCTTCCCACTAGATGAGTTTTGACGTGTTGCCACGACTCACAAAGAGTATTGGTTAATAAATAGTGTACAGAGGTGTGCAAGGATAGTATCCAGTACTAAGATTGTGTCATGCTTTTTCATAGCTTTAGGGCTATCTATTAAAAAGCTTTTTTGTGCCAGCTGATTTTGGATGGCATTGCACAACTTAAGTACAGGACGTTTTCATTCCTAGATCAAGTTATTAAAAGGAGTCTTCAATGACTAAACCCACCCTTCCAGCTTCCAATCAGTTGCAGAGATCTCGCAAGGTTGGTTCGAAGTCGATTTCAGGTTCTAATGCGATGCGCAGACGGGCGCGACGCAAGAAAGACAATAGTGATGTTTTGGTATCAGCAGTAATAAGTACTTCTTTATTGACTCATCTTCATCAAATTCTTCAAAGGGCCGAATACGGAGCCCTTCAAGAGGGAAAAACGGCTACAGCTTCTAATTTTGCTCAATTACGCAAAGTCTTGTGTATGGATGCTCGTAGCATGAAGGATGCTTCAGCTATAGGAATGGGAGATGATGATTTGAATACTTTTAAGGATTCCAGCATTGCGACAAAAGCTGCTTAATTGAATATTGTTTGACTAGTTAGGTTTTTTTTATGGCTAGTAACGCTGCTGCACTTTATAAACGTATTCAAGAAGATCCAGATCACAAACAATTATTGTTTCGTCAAGCGCTGCAGGATCCTCAGGGAGCCTTAAAAGCAATTTGTCAATTAGGTTCCAAACTTGGCTTGCCTGTTACTTCAGATGAGGTACAGGAGTATTTATCAGATGTTGATGATCCTGAAACGAAGAAATGGCTAATTAAAGCTCGTGGGGGGCTTTAGTTTTTGTTTGGATTCCTTTGAGACTGTTTTCTTCAATTAAAGGTACATTTTTTGTGCCACGCCTTTCGTACCCACCTCCACCTGCCATGGTCCAAAAAAGCCAGTAGCTAGGTATGGCAAGACCTGCAGCTAAAGCCAGAGCAGTAATTTGTTCCAGTCTCAACATGGTTGTTTATCGACAAAACTAGTTTGAGTTGCTCTAAACGAGATCATTGACATGAGGGTTTTTTTTACTAGTGCTGCGACTTGAGCGAGTTAGCAAAATGTACCCGACGGGTGAAGTCCTTAAGGACATTACCTGGGAAGTTAAGCCTGGAGACAGGATTGGACTTGTTGGGGTTAATGGTGCAGGGAAATCAACTCAACTTAAAATAATCGCTGGTTTGGAAGAAGCCACTACAGGGAAGGTTGTCCGTAAAGGTGAGCCATGCATTGCATATCTACAGCAAGAATTTGATGTTGATTTAAGTCGTACTGTTAGAGAGGAGCTATTTCAAGCTTTTCATGGCGCTTCGATCATCCTAACCAAGTTGCATAAAGTCGAAAAGGCAATGGAGTCTGAACGTGCAATAACTGATAATGATTATTTAGCTGATTTGATTAAACAATTGGGTACTCTTCAGGGTGAATTTGAGGCAATACATGGTTATGAATTGCAAGCACAAATTGATAAATTATTGCCTAAAATAGGCTTTTCTCGAGAAAATGCAAATCAACTTGTTGGGGATTTTTCAGGTGGTTGGCAAATGCGAATCGCATTGGGCAAAATTATGTTGCAAGAGCCTGATATATTGTTGTTAGATGAGCCTACTAATCACCTTGATTTAGACACAATCCAATGGTTAGAAAATTATCTTCTAGAGCAAACATCAGCTATGATAATTATTAGTCATGATAGGACATTTTTAGATCGTATATGTAATCAAATTGTTAACACCGAGGACGGAATTGCACGTACTTATCTGGGTAATTATACTTCTCATTTAGAGCAAAGACGCATTGATAAAGAAGCAATACAAGCTTCCTTTGAACGTCAGCAAAAAGAACTTGCTAATCAACAGGCATATATAGACCGATTTCGAGCAAGTGCTACTCGTAGTACACAAGCAAAAAGTCGTGAGAAGTTGTTGAATAAAGTAGAAAGAATAGAGCTCAGCAATTCAACTGAAAAAAAGCCTATATTTAGCTTTTTACCTTCTCCTAGGTCGGGAAAGACAGTAGTTTCAATCAGTGATTTAACTCACAGTTATGGCGATAATATCCTTTTTTTAGGAGCAAATCTTGAGGTTAATAAAGGTGATAGAATAGCATTTATTGGACCCAATGGATCGGGCAAATCCACCTTGCTAAGATTGATTATGGGTGTTGAAAGCCCTGATGATGGAAAAGTTGAATTGGGCACACATAATGTAATTCCAGGATATTTTGAACAGAATCAGGCTGAGGCACTCGACTTAAAAAAAATAGTCATTGATACTTTGTTTGAATTGGTACCACAATGGTCTCAAACTCAGGTGAGATCTTTATTGGGTAATTTTTGTCTTAGTAATGATGCTGTATTTAAAGAAGTAGGATATCTTAGTGGTGGAGAGAAGGCCCGACTTGCGCTTGCTTTAATGCTTGTGAAACCTTGTAATTTGTTAGTACTTGATGAACCAACCAATCACCTTGATATTCCTTCAAAGGAAATGTTAGAGAATGCGATTTTAGATTATGAAGGTGCCGCATTAATTGTTTCCCATGATCGTTATTTTATTTCAAAGATTGCAAATAGAATCGTTGAGTTACGTGAAGGTGAATTGATTTTATATAGAGGCGATTATGCATATTATTTAGAGAAAAAAGCTGAAGAAAAAAAAGCTACTGAATTAGAAATTCAATTGGCTAATCGTGAAGCCAAAAGATTGCTCAATAAAGAAAAACAAAGAAAGCGTAAAGTCAAAAAGAAAAATTAATCAAAAAATTATTATTCCCTTCTGCTGACGTTATTGGATATAAAGTTTATGTTCAATTAGTCCTATGGGATATCTTCATTTAAAATACAAAAACTTTTAAATATTAGAAATTTCATGCAAGATTAATGCAAAGTTTTAAGCTGTTTATTTTGGCATGAGATGAATTTATTAACGTTTTATAATTTCATACATATCCACTGGACTTATAAATATTTTTTTATTTCTTTCTCCCCGTTTGATTATAAATTCAAGAGGTCTATTTGAACCGTGTTCGTTGATTTTTGAAATTACATCATCTGGTCCAATAACTTTAAGATCACCTACAGATGTAATAATGTCACCGACTTGAAGACCACCTATATCTGCAGGAGCTCCTGGAACGACATATCGAATTACTGCGCCTGAGGATTCTCTATGAAAGTTGCTGTCTACATTCCTTGGAATTGAGGAAAGACTGACACCAATCATTGGATGACTAGCCCTGCCATTTTTAATTAGTTGTTTTGCTATTTGTCTTGCACGATTGATTGGGATTGCAAAACCCAAGCCGGCTCCAGGTCCTGAACGAACGAGTGTATTGATGCCTATCACTTCTCCCTCTGCATTGAGCAAAGGGCCTCCTGAATTGCCAGGGTTTATTGCTGCATCAGTTTGGATTAATTCAAATCTTTTACCAGATATGCCTAATTGTGAAATGTTGCGATTGAGATTGCTAATAATTCCAAGAGTGACCGTGTTTTCTAAACCAAATGGATTCCCAACAGCAATAGCCCAATCTCCGACCTGAAGTTTGTCAGAGTTGCCTAATGGGGCTGTGGGCCAAGGTCCTAAACCGTCTAGTTGGATGACGGCAAGATCTGTAAAAGAGTCTTCACCTATCACGCGGCCAGGAACTCTTCTACCATCTGACATCCCTATCATTAGCTGCTCACTTTTCTCGACTACGTGTGCATTTGTTAGGACTAGGCCTTCACTAGAAAAAATCACCCCACTTCCTTGTCCTCGTTCAATTCGAGAACGTGGAACATTCATCCCTTCTAGGCCAAAAAAACGTTGTAAATAAGGATCGATTAGCAAGCCTGGAGGTAACGCAGAATTGCCTTGTGCAAAGACTCTACGTTGTGTTTCCAAGGTGACTACCGCTGCACCACTTCTATTTAAAGCTTCCGTAACAAAAGATTTCTTAGAGAATATATTTAATGTTTCTGCATGAATTGGGTTTGAAAAACGTTTATTAATTAAAGTAAGATTAGTGAGACTGAATGTGGTTCCTACCAAAAAAAGTAAAATTTTAAGAAGAGTTTTATTTGGTATAAGTTTGAAAAAAATGATTTTAAATTTCTCGTTTAACTCATGGTTCATGGTGTTTAGCGAGAAATGTAATCATAATAATGATTTTAGAAATTGTTGAAGGCAAAAACTTTTTTGTTTCAGAGAGTCTGCTTTCAATGAATATTTAATTCCTCTAGACAGAATTTGAGTGCTCAATTCACAAAAAGCCATAGATAGCAATTCTCCATTATTAATTAATATGACAGCTCCTAGATTGGCTCTCCCCTTCCGTTGCTTTGCTTTTGCTGCTTCTTTATCACAAGCTCGCTTTGGGAAATGGCAACATATGCCAAAGGCAAGCAATGATGAATAGAACCCCTCGCAGCCTCTAACGCCTTTTTCCCATTAAGACTGAAACCATGCTGAGCTCTTTATTTCCCTTCCTTTATGGCTTTGCTGTTCTAGTTTTGTTGTGGCAAGCTTTTCGTGTGATTGGGAGGGGTTTTTGGTCTGAACAGGGGCTTTCCAGTAGCCCTGCTAAACAAGCCAATTCGAAGGGAGATCGTACTGGGCAATTAACGATTCATCCAGAGCTTTTGGACCAAGACGGCCGTATTACTGATGAAGAGTTGCTTACGGTACGTTTTTCCGAAGATATTGACCCACCACAGTCAGCAGAAACCTCTGCAGAATAATTTGGTGTTGGGTGTCCATTGGACACAACATATGACTATTAAGAGGAGTAAACGTTGGATCAAAGAACACGCATTGTTGCCGCAGTTTTAAAGACTGTGAAATTGCCACCAAGGTTTAGGTTGCGACTTTTGAAGGAAGATCCTGTGCGGCTTGAATTAAGTCTCACGCCTTCCTATGGAAAAGAGCCTGTTCAAGTTGGATTAGTTGAGTCCCTTGATTTAGTTGCCAGACGGGATCGTGAGGGGCGAATACCTAGAGACCTTCAAGGAACATGGGATTGGACAGTTAGGCATGGTGAGGTAAGCACAGGGGGTTGGAATCCTTTACTGAAAGAAGCTCTTCAAACAATGTTTGAGACAGGTTTGCCAGCAATTATTTATGAAGAATTAACAGGCGAAGAATATTGTCCTGTAGATGGAACAAGGCATGTTAGGTAACTAAAAATCTTTTTTCGAGTTTGTAGAGTCAAGTTCTGAATAACATTTGAAGCCTATTCCAGTAATTAATTGGACAAGGGTTGTTTAGAACTAATAACTGGGCCAATTCATCGAGATAGTATTTATTTTATTTGTTATAATTACAATAATTCATAGCTTCTCATGTCTGACAAAATCGAACCTCGTTTTGGATTTGTCAACTATGCAGAGACTTGGAATGGCCGCTTGGCAATGCTAGGTATTGTCATTGGCTTGAGTACGGAACTACTGACTGGTCAGGGAATTCTTGGTCAAATGGGTTTTGGTTGATTCAAAAAACATTTTCAAGGCTTAAGCATTGGTTCTTTTCTTTTTGTTGAAAAGCTGTTTCAGATTTATCAAAAATCCAGATACTTACTAAAATTAGGTATAAGCAAGTTTTCTAGTTTTGGCAAGATTCTTTGCTAATAATCGGCGGGATGGAGCTCGACTGATTAGCAGCCAATTATTAATATTTATTGTTTCCTCGACTCAATTTCATCATTTTTGGGGGAAGGTTGTAACACTAATAAGCCTAGCAATATGTATTTTTTGGAGTTTGTCTTTCCGTCGCCTTGATCGTTGATTCCTTACCTAATTATTCTGTCCGAGAGCTGAATAAGGCTATCGGCAATCTTCTAGAAAGAGGCTTTGCTCCTCGATTTATTTTGCATGCATCAATCACAAAGTCTCAATTAAAAAAAGGTCATTTGTGGCTTACCTTGACTGATGGTCAAGCAAGTATATCTGCAGTTGTTTGGTCATCACAATTCAAAAAATTGCATTTCAGCCCTAATGAAGGAGATGGGGTGTTAATTGTAGGTAAATTGAATTTTTGGGAAACACGAGCAAGTCTGGTAGTCCAGGTATTAGATATTCGTCCAAGTATTTCAACGGTATTGCGAAAATTTGAGGTTGTTAAAGCAAAACTTTTAAAAGAAGGTTTGTTAGATGAGTCAAAACAGAGAGTACTTCCTAGATATCCTAAATGTATAGCAATTCTTACTAGTGTACCTAGTTCTGCTTTGGCAGATATGTTAAGGACGGCAAAGGAACGTTGGCCATTAACAAAATTGTTGATTATTGCTATACCGGTTCAAGGGGCTGTATCTAAGGAGATTCAATCTGTTCTAAATTACTTAGAAAAAGGCCAACAAAAATTAGGATTTGAGGCAATTGTTTTGGCGAGAGGAGGAGGCAGTAGAGAAGATTTGATGTTGTTTGATGATGAAGATCTGTGTAGGCAACTTGCTGTATTCCCAGTGCCTGTAGTGACTGGTATTGGTCATGAGGATGATCTAACGGTTGCAGACCTTATTGCTGATTATCGGGCTGCGACACCAACAGCATCGATGATAGCGATTTTACCTAGCCAGGAAATGGCTAAAGAGAACTGTTTCCAAAGGCGGGAGAAGTTAAATGATCACTTTGCTTTGTTTTTACGAAAGGAACGACAATCGTTATTAGTGAAAGAAAATTTTCTTCATTCTCAAGGTCCTTTGGCTCTGATGAAGCAACGGAGGCAAGTACTTGATCAAAAGGCTCATCTTTTAAATGCCTTGTCTCCTGAGCGCTGGCTATTAAGAGGTTTTTCTATAGTCCGCAATAGCTTGGATCGCCCAATTCGTAGTATTCAAGATATTTCCGAAAAAGAAAAATTGATTATTCAGTTAAGCGATGGTCGGATTGATTCGGTAGTCGATAAAATACATAGATAAGTTTTTGAATGATGAACAAATCTAATTCAGTCACAAAGAAAACACATACAAGTAAACTTTTAAAAGAATTGTTGAATGAAATCAGTGCATTGACCTATGAGGAATCTCTGCAATCTTTAGACCTTCTACTTGATGATTTACAGAGAGATAATGTTGACGTTGAGGATCTCCAAAGATATTATCTGAAAGCCAATATCTATCTTGAACATTGTGAAAACTTACTTAAAAATCTTGAGCAAGAAGTGAATGATATTGATCTTCAAAAGTTAAAAGATCTAGTGGGTAAGTCTACTTGAAAAGAGTAATATTAAACTTGGAAAAGTATTAAATCTAATTGCGTTTCTAATCAGCTTCTTTTGCTGTTATATCTATAGTTTTATCGCTAGCTGGTATTGAATTATTTTGCTCATAATTTTGATTACTTTGCTTAGTTGCAAAGTTTGAGCCGCAAATAGGACATTGAATTGATTGAGAAATTGTGCTTGTTCCACAAACTTCGCATGTTTTCAGCCTAGTTTGTAGATAGCGCCAACCTAGCCAGCCAGCTCCAGTTAATAAAATAGGAAGTGCTAGTGCAACTAGTAGTAGGCCACCCGCCAAATCAAGAAGTACCCGTCCTGCTGCTGTTGGCAACAACAATATGCTTATGAGTGCAAACCAGAGAAAAGGCGAAGGCCTAGGCATCTCAACTATGTAATCCAACGAATTTAATAATTGAATTCTAATTTATTTTTTTTTTGAGTATGGTGCTTGGTAACGTTGAATTGACATGCTGGCAAGAACAATACTCCAGCATTGGCCAAAATAAATAATTACACCTATCATCCATACCCACAATGTTAGAACTAAAACTCCACCAATAAACCCATACGCTTGAAATCGTGCTCCTAAAGAGAGAATGCTTCGACTTACGGTGAAATTCAGTATTGTTAGTAATGTTCCAATCATTAAGGCACCAGGAATTAATGGGCGAATAGGTACACGCCTACTTGGAAGCAAAGCTTGAAGCAATAAGGCCATTATTGATAAACCAATTAAAGGAATTAAAAATTGACCTACTTCTACGAATGGAAAACTTGACAAAAAATTAGATAGCCAAGGACTTGTTCTTTTTACATCTTCTAAAACAGCCCCTGGAATCATCCGAATATTTGTACTTATTTGGTCAACAACCACAAGAAGTCCTACCAATAGGACTACAACAAATGCTTCTATTCGACTTCTGATAAAACGAAAAGCTTGAATTTGAAAGGAACTAGGAACTCTTTGTGGTGGTAAAACATCTTGCCAAAGTCGATCGGCTCCTCTTTGAAGTGTTAAGTAAGCATTTCCTGCAGTAACCATGAGGAACATAGCTCCTAACAAGCCTGCTCCAAAACCTTGCTTTACTAACTTTACTAATGTTGTATCAACTAATCCAACCACTGAGGGAGGCAATACTTGAGCTGCATAATTAATGATTTGTTGGTCAAGACCCTGTTGCTTTCCAAGGAACCAGGAAGCAACTGAAAGAGAAATTAATAGGATAGGGAAAAAAGATTGAAGCGAATAATAAGCAAATGCAGCACTGAGATCTACACAATCAGATTGGGCCCATCGTTCGTACGCACGCCATAAACTCCCTGCTAGCCATCTAGTTTTTCTTTTCCAACGAATTCCCACGTTTTACGATGAATAATCCTATTTATAACGCGTTCTTCTAGCGATGACTGATTTGCATCAAAAAAATATATTTTGTGAAGAAAGCATTTAACAAAATTGTTGGTTCCTCGTAAATAATTTATAAGACTTTGTCTTGAATTTCACTCCAACTGTTTATCAATACTTCACTCCAGGGTAACATTTTTTTTAATTCATTGATGGAACTTCCAACTAATACAGGAAAACTAACAGTCGTTAAGTCATTACCTGGTTCTAAATCTGTTGGATCTTTATCTAGCCATTTAATAGAGCAATTGAGCTCTGAAAGGATTAGCCAAGCAGATGCCAGATCCCATATTTTTGGTGTTGCTTCTAAAGCAGCAATGGTTTGGCCTATTGCTACACCTACCATATTCAAACTGGAAACTCCTAACAAACGAATTTTTCCTGGGAAAGGTTTTTCTGGTCTCCTTTGGAGGATGCGGATGGATCTGCTGCATAGAGAAACACATGCACTTCTTGATGGAAGACGATTTTCATTTGTTAATTGTTTTCCATTGATCCAAACCCCTCTACCTTTAATAGCAATAATTCTTTTATTTAATGCGGGGATATCTAAAAATGCGGTTTGTGGCTTGTTATCTACAAAGCGTGCCATTGAAATAGCCCAATATGGGATCCCCGCAGCAAAATTAGTAGTCCCATCTAATGGATCCACAACCCAGTAAGCAGATGTATTGGGAACTTTTTTGCAACCTTCTTCGCTAAGAACTCCTTCTTGGGCTGTTATTTGTGAAAGTTCCTGCACGATTGTATAGTCACTCCATCGATCACATTCAGTGATTAATGTCCCATCTGATTTTAAATCAGACATGATATTCCCAAAATCTTCTTTTTGTTTATGAGCTACTTTATCGAGTAATTTGTGAATTTTATTAATTTGCTGATTAGTTAGCTCTTTAGGTGATGAGTTGATGTTCATTGTAATTTTAATAAATTATTTAATGCAGGGTTGAATGCTTGCGAAACTCTTCATAGAAATGAGATCTGGGCTATTTGTTTGATTTTGATCTTTAGTCTGAGATGAATAACATGCATCAATATAGTCAATACCAGTTCTTCGTTGAAGTTCAATAATGTTTTTATTATAGTCAGCAATTGCGTTAGAAAATGCAACTTCCGCTTCAGTCAAGTCTCTTTGATTATTAACAACTTCACGTTGACTATTTACTCCTGCTTTAAATCTTAGGCGGGCCAACCTTAAGGATTCTTTGGCGGCTGAGACTTCACTACTGCTACTATTAATTTCTTCTTTTGCTGTCATTAGATTAAAGTAATTTGTTTCAATCTCTTGGCGGATTGTATTTCTTCGCTCGGCAAACTCTGCTTCAGATGCTTTTGCAATTTCCTTGTTTAGGTTATAACCAGACCTTGCTCTCCAGCCATCAAAAATTCTCCATGTTGCTTTTACTCCAAGTGTATTACTCATTGTAGATCCATCAGTCTCAATTGAAGCTGATTTTCCATCAGTGTATGAGTTGCTAAAAGTATTGTATAAACTAACAGTTGGATCGGATTCTGCTAACCTTGCATTTGCTTTACTATTGTTAATAGATATATCAAGCCTAATCTTCTCTAATTCCTCCCTAAAAGTGTAGGCTGAGATAATACTTTCCTCTAAAGAGGAATCCCACAAACCTATGATTTTCGGAGCATTTTCTGCTATTGGTACGATGTTATATGGCAAGTTTAAGATTTGAGAAAGCCCACTTCTATTTATGCTTTGGTCGCCTTTCTTTTGAGTTAATAATTTTTGATCTCTTGCCAATTGAGTCTCTGCTTCAAGTACCTCTAGCTTGGTTCCCAAGCCTGCTTCAAGCCTTGCTTTTGCATCATATAAACTGATTTGGGATGCTTTTACAGATTCTTCTCCTATGCGAACTCCTTCATTAGCTTTTTGAAGTAAGAAGAATCTATTAAATGCTTCTAACTTTAAGTCTCTTAATTTAATTAAATAGGAAGTCTTAGCTTTCTCAAAAAGTTTTTTTGCGGCAGATATTTCTGGGGCTCTTGCTGGATCAATAAGATTCCAATTAATATCAATTGACATTGTTGTTTTCCACTGATCACTCGAAGTATCAGGTTTAGAGTCTTTGTATTCATCACCTTTTAAATATTGTGGGCTAGCAGTCAAATCTATTGTTGGGTACCAAGCTGATATTGCTTGTTTGAGGTTGTATTTCTCTTGTTCAATTCTTCTCCTGAATCGTTCTAATTCTGGATTATTCGATTCAACTATTAGCTCTATATCTTCAAGGTTTAAGGAATATTGCTTTGATTTCTTTAAATCTGATGATTTATTTGGCATATATAGATTTGGAGGTGCTTGAGGATTGGGTTGACTTTTTGCCAAAGAAATTGATTGAACCGATCCTTTATTGAAATCTCTAAAAATTTTGTGAGATACAAATAAGCTTGCATTTTTAGAATCCGCATAATTTTCTATTGGAACATCTTTTATTTGATATTCAGCAGCTTTTACCGAATTGCCCCATTGAAGGAGTAAAGCGGTGATAAATAAAACTTTTGCAGTGTTCCTTCCCACTAAAATAAGCAATTTTTATTAGTTTAGAGAATTTTATCTAAATCTTCTATTGCAGCAGCCACGATGTCATCTGCTCCATTCACAATGTTTATAGGCACTTTAAGTGCATGGCGAATTTGCTCTAAGGACATGTCATCGAGGAAAAGATCTTGATTTTGTCTCAACATTACTGATGGCAATAGAAGTTGATCCCCTAGTTGTTGTCCTTGTAATCCTCTGATGAGGTCTTGGCCTGTTAGCAGACCAGTGACTACTTGTTCTTGGCCCCAGTATGGACTGGGTAATCCATACAATTTCAATGTTAAACCTTCAATTTTATTGAGTCGATTACATGCGGGACCGAGTGCTTCTTTTACTAATCGACCAACTACCCAACTACAAGTTTTATTATGCCTAATTTTCTTGGGAAGATTTATTGTTGCGTTATCCATTTCCTCTAAGAATGCTCTAATACTCCCAACCCCATTTTCTTGCTGTGGAAGGTTTTCATAAGAATTTCTTTTTGGGAGAGGTTGACCAGCAATCAAATACCATTCGTCTGATAACCAAGCAAAATTAGTACCAATTTTTGATTTAAATTCTTTTTGCAGTAGCTCTACTTGATTAATTACTTTTAAAGCACATTTTCGATTTATTGCTTTCAAGTTATCTTCCGTAGGTCGAAAACGTGTTAACCCGACTGGAACAACTGCTGTAGAAAGGATTACCGGCCAATTCCCCTTGGCATAATTAGCAAGGTCTTGAAGAGTATTTTGTAAATGAATCCCATCATTTATTTCAGGACACACTACTACTTGTGCATGTATTTGGAGCTTACGTTTGGCAAACCATTCAATTTGTTTCATAATCATACTTGCTTGTGGATTTTTTAATAAACAAGCCCTTAATTGTGGTTCTGTTGCATGTATAGATACAAACAAGGGTGAAAGACGTTGTTCTTCAATTCGTTTCCAATCAGATTCTTTCAGATTTGTTAAGGTTAGGTATGAACCATAAAGAAAACTCAATCTGAAATCATCATCTTTTAAATAAAGACTTCTACGATGTCCTTTAGGTTGTTGATCGATAAAACAAAATGGACATTTATTGTTGCATTGTCTTAATCCATCGAATAAGGCTTCGGTAAAAGATAAGCCAAGCCCATCATCTGGCTCTTTCTCAAAATTAATTGTGTGAACAGTTCCATCCTTATCGATCACCTCAATATGCAGTTCTTCTTCAGCTATTAAGAACTGGTAATCAATCAAATCGCGCGGTTTAATGCCATTAATACTTATTAATTGGTCCCCTGGTTCAAAACCAAGCTCTTCTCCTATTGAACCTGGTTCAACTGAATCGACCACTGCAGGCTTTGGCAAGCTAGTGGAAGATTCATTTTGCAAATTTTCCACCTTTACTTCGGTAGATGGTTCAGTCCACACAAATCCATTGGGTTGGTTGATTTAGTTTGGTGCTTTAAGTAACCACCAAATAAGCAAGGTAAAGCCAAAAAGCAACCGATAAAAAACAAAAATCCTAAGACTATGCTTTTGAAGATAATGCAGAAGCCAGTCGATAACAATCCATGAGACAACTAATGCTGAAAGAATGCCAATAATAAGTGGAAGAACATTGTTTGTTATTTGTAATTGATCAGCAAATGAATTTTTTAGCTCTGCTAGGCCAGCCAAACTAATCGCAGGAATCCCAATTAGAAATGAAAATCTTGCAGCATCTTGTCGCTGCCATCCGCATAGCAAAGCAGTTGTCAAAGTAATTCCAGATCTAGATACTCCAGGAATTAGAGCAAATAATTGTCCCAATCCAATATATAAGCCATCTTTACCAGAAATTTTTGAAATATCTTTTGTTTGACTGCCTCCTTTCTCAGCAATTGCAAGCAAAATTGCCATAAAAATCGAAATTGTTGCAATAGAAGGGATGCTCCTTAAAAAAGAATTTTCAAAATTTGGCCAAAACAATTTTATGGACATACCAGCTATCAAGATTGGAATAGTCCCAGCAAATATTGCAATCCCAAGGCGAGCATCTTTTTCACGCCATTGTCCATTCTTGAAGGCTAAGGAGATTCCTTTTAGAACACTCTGAAGATCATTTTTGAAGTATGTAATTACAGCGAGGATGCTCCCTAGTTGAAGTACAGCTGTTTCTGAGACCCCTGGGTCTTCCCAGCCAGCAATCATAGGTAAAACTTTCAGATGTGCTGTACTGCTTATGGGTAGAAACTCAGTTAATCCTTGAACTATCCCTAGGACCATGTAGCGAAAGCATTCTTCTAGTAGCCCACTTGGATTTGGGATATCAGTCATCTAGGTGCTTGGTAAGGACTAGAGCCATCTCAGATAATTAATTCTCCAAAGTTTTTACTACGAGCATCATGGTCTTCTAAGGTTCCTTGGATTTGTAGAAATTCTTTGATGCTGCTTTCTGAACTCATTAGAACAGCTTCATCGTTTCATTCAACCATTTACTTGAGCAAGCCCTGACCAATCTTTTCCCAATTAAGCAGCCTTTTGCATTTTCCGAGGGCTATCTTTCACAACCACGAACGTTGCAAGTTTGGGTAAGTGCAATGGTTGTACTTCCAGTGTTTTTGCAAGCTCCATGGGTCCATTTGCAGCCAATCTCGGCTTGCCTTTTTACTTTTGTTCTTCTATCGATTGGAGTTGCCCTAGTTCATTTTGGAGAAGACACTTGGGCGAATCCAGGTTCACTTTTGGTTGGTGTTAGTGGGAGTTGGCTAGGAGGATGTTTGTTTTGGGGTTGGTTGCGCTCACATCCTGTTATGCATCTTCCTGTAGAAGCCATGGCAATGCCTTTGGCATTTGTAGGACTAGGGACTCGCTGGAGAATTGGTGCTGGTTTTTATTTGTCTTGCTTGCTTGGTGCAGCATTTACGGATGTCATGATGCTTTTTACAGGTGTCATGCATTCATGGCCAGTTGTTGTGCAGGCTCCTTTGTCAGAAGCCTCTCAATTACTCAATGAAACAGCAAAGGAACTTATAAAACCACAATCAATTCTTTTGCTAGTTATAGCTTCTGCTTTAATTATTTGGATTGCAACTCTTATGAAACAAAGAGCAACTGTACATTCCCCTGCAGGCAGTACTTGGTTAGTCGCAAGTACTGCATTAATGACTACTTTGTGGGTAGATGGCCTTTTCTTCTTAACGGCATTAATTCAACCTAAGTTAAGTGGTTTGATATAGAGGAATCAAATCTTTTGGAGCATTAATCTGACTTGAAGTCCTAATTGGGTTGTCTTTACGAATTTCATTGCTAGTCGAAGGTGAAAACTGCTGCCCTGTGAGGTTTTTGAAAAAATTTTGTTTGGCGAATCAGAGCTTTTTTTAATTTCATGAGAGATTCTCTTCAAAATAATTCAATACTCAACAGTCCATGGGATGTGGTGGTTATTGGCGCAGGTGCAGCAGGCTTAATGACATGTCTTGAATTACCAAAGGATTTGCGTGTTTTGTTGCTAAATCGCAATACCAGCAGGCATTCCTCGAGTCGGTGGGCGCAAGGCGGAATTGCGGCAGTTACGCGAGTTGAGGATAGTGTCCAGAGTCATGCAGAAGATACTTTTAAAGCTGGGGCAGGGCTATGTGATGGGGATGCAGTTCGAATGTTTGTTCAGGAAGCGCCTGAATGTGTCCAACGGCTTCAAGATATTGGAATGGAATTTGATATGGATAGTGGGCAATTAGCCACCACACTTGAGGCTGCACATAGCTTTAGAAGAGTTCTTCATGTTCAAGATCGTACTGGTCGAGCCCTGGTCGAGGTTCTGCAAGATCAAGTTGATCAGCGTGCGAATTTGATCCATCGACGTGGTGTTCGTGTTACCCAGCTATGGGTTGAAGCAAATCGGTGTATAGGAGTACAAGTCCTTGATGGGCCGTTTTTACATTGGATTTCAGCTAGGGCAGTCGTGCTTGCATGTGGCGGGGCAGGTCATTTATTTGCAAATACGACAAATCCAGCTCAGGCATGTGGGGAAGGTTTGGCTTTGGCGTGGCGAGCAGGAGCTTTTGTTGAAGATCTTGAATTTGTTCAATTTCATCCCACAGCCCTTCACTTGGATGAAGGGCCTTGCTTTTTGATTTCCGAAGCTTTGCGCGGGGAGGGTGCCGTTTTACTTGATAAGTATGGGGATAGTCCTGTCTCTCACTTGGATGGAGCTGATCTTGCGCCTAGAGATCAAGTTAGCCGAGCTCTGGTTCAAGCTATGAAGAGACAAGGTGTTAATCACATGTCCCTTGATATAAAGGCTATTCCAAAGTCGCAAGTGCAAGCTCGGTTTCCAACAATCCTTCAACGTTGTCAAGAATTAGGAATAGACCCTTTAAACAATCTAATTCCAATTGCCCCTGCTGCTCATTATTTCATGGGTGGCGTTTCTACTAATTTAGAAGCTGAAACAACCCTAAGAGGTCTTTTTGCTGTAGGTGAAGTTGCTTGTACAGGATTACATGGAGCAAATAGATTAGCCAGCAATTCTTTAATGGAATGTTTGGTTTTTGCTAAGAAAATATCAACAATTGATTTAATAGAACCTTCTGACTTAATGAATAGACTATCTCATTGTCAAATTATTGATTGTTCTTTGCGCCTATTGGGAGGGATAACTGCAGAATCGTTAATGACCTCAATCAATCATTTGCGGCAGCTGTGTTGGACAGAAGCAGGGGTGAATCGCACATTATCAGGAATGCAAAAGGCTTTGGCTTCAATTAATTATGACTTGGCGTACCTTAGTGACCAGCCTTTACTTCAGTTATTGAATCATCAATCAAAAAATACGTGTATTCGCTTTGATGAAATTGCTCGGAAAGATCTTAATTTGCTTCTTGACTTGACTAATAGACAGCTCACTAGTTCATTGCTGTTTGAGGCTAGTTTGTTCCGGCGTGAAAGTAGAGGAGGTCATTTTAGGACAGATGCCCCTGCGACAGTTCCTTATTGGAAGTGTCATTCTCGTCAAAGGTATGGAGAAAACATTTCAACTAGACCAGTAAAGACTTGATAAAGTTATTCGAAATTTTCTGCATCTTTATAGTTACTTAGGTCAGCTAATCGTTTTAGTGATTGAACTCCTGATTCGATTTTCCCATTAATTTCCCAGGATGGGTATCCAGTAATTCCTTTGCTTTCGCAAAGATCTCTTTGACTGTTTTGTCCATCCTCAGCACATTCAATAATTGTTAGTTCTGATGCAGCTTCTTTCCCAAATATTTCCTTTTGATCATGGCAATGAGGACACCAATAAGCGCTATACATTATAAAGCCTTTCTTTTTAAGATGTTTTGCTAAATCAATATTATCTTGTGTACTTTTGCTCTTGACTTCTGGTGCTAATCCTTGCAACGATGATAGTTGTTCTGGTTTGTTTGGATCAACAGCAGATGACCAAATTAACCCACCTAAGAGAATGGTTAATATAAGGAGAATACCTCTAAATATCAACTCTCTTGGCTCTTCCCATCCACCACCTATAAGAGTTAATATTAAAAGAGCTATTGATATAATTGCGGATAAGATACAGAAGAAACAAAAGGCCTCGATTTTAAAAATCATTAACCAAATGAG
>CACENO010000006.1 GCA_902560875.1 uncultured Prochlorococcus sp.
ATAGAAATGGAGTAATGCGAATCTAGTTCTCTATGCATTCCTTCTGATGAAATTAAATTAATAATATATATCGGGAAAGTTGCTATCAATGCCGGTATCGACTCCTTATTAAATAAAGCTAAAAATGGCAAAATCAAGCCAAGGCTATATAAAAAGATTGCCTCTGGTGGAGCTTCTACAAAGACTTCCCATGGACGTAATAACAACGTGGAAATTATCTCAAAATTATTAGATCCTAGATAACCCAACCTCATTTGGACAAAGTCACCAGTTATTTGTGTGTATTTTGATGAAACTAGCCACCATGATATAGAAATAGAAAAAGTTATTAGCGCTCTTAATTTTCTTTTCTTAAAAAGCAAATAAAGAGAAAGTCCAACTCCAAATAAAACTTGGGATTTCTTTGCAAATAAAGAAAGCAGTAAGCAGACATAATAAAGAAGATTTCTTCTTCTAACAGATTCTAATACTGCTATCAACATAAAGGGTACTGTTACAACCTCCGGATGGAAATTTGCTAAGTTAACTAAGAATAAATATGGTGAAAGTAATAATGCAACTATCAAAGAAATAGTTATTTTGAGAGGCTGTTTGAAATAAGCAGAATAGGCAAATGATATGCCTGGCAAAGAAGCTATTGCTAATGACTGTAGAAATATAAGTGTGTACGAAGAAGGAAAGATTCTATAAATATATCCAATAGGAATTAATACCAAGGACAAATGGTCCTGCAAAGGTGTTCTAAATGCAAGACTACTGATTGAGTTGATTTTGCCATTAGCTATTAGCCATGCAAATTGATCAAAAAAACCTATGTCTGCAATATCATTCCCTAGAAGAAAATGCTTAGCAAAAGCTAGAAATACAAGAAATAAAGCATAAAAACCAGAGAGAAGAAAAGCATTGAGCTTGATTTTTCCAGAAAACAAATTAAGGCCTCTTATTTCCCGAAGAAATCATTTTATTATAGTACCTTTTAATGCAAGAGAAATAGACATGAAATATTATTAGCATTTTAATTAATTGTTCATTGAATATTGACAATAAGTACTATCAAGGACTTTAATATCATTAAAGAATAGGTTAAAAGAGAGATTTGGTATATAATTAAAAAAAGCTATTCTGCTTAGCTTATGACTAATAAAGACCTGGAAATATTCTCAAGATCTTACACCCAAGGGAAGTTCAAGTCTATTGGGATCCCCTTCAGACTATTCGTAGTTAGCTCATTGATTGCAATTCTGCTTTGGATATGTGCATTTACTAGACACATTTTGCTTCAAAGCAATGTATATGATTTGGGAATCTTTGACCAATGGTTTTGGCTTATAAGTAAAGGGATAGAGCCCATTTCCTCTACTACAAAAGTTCATGTGCTTTCCGATCATGCAGCTTGGTCTATCTACCTATTTGCTCCTCTATATAAGTTATCTGAGAATATAAATTGGCTATTTCTAACACAGGCCATAAGCTTATCATTTACTGCTATTCCTCTCTGGAAATTATCAATAAAAGCGGGACTAGATTCCAAGCAGAGCTGGTTAATATGCTCTATTTGGTGGCTTCAGCCTGTTGTATTTAACATAAACCTATTTGACTTTCATCCGGAAGTTTGGGCTATGCCATTTTTAGCCAGTTGCTATTTAGCCGCTAAAAATAAAAACACCCTACTATGGACTCTACTTATAATTTTTTCGATAGGGTGTAGAGATGGACTAATACTTGTTATTGCTGGATTCGGGATAGAACAAATAATTAGAAAAAATTGGAAATTTGCTTATATAGCAATTGGAATATCCACCGGTTGGTTCCTCTTTATAAAAATATTTCTATTCCCCTACCTTAAACAATATTCCAATGGAGAAATGGGAGCTACTGAGTCAATACTTATGAATCTTACAATTTTTCTCGAAAATCCCATAAAAGAAGTACAAAATATTGATTTCTCTGGGGGATTTATTTATATACTTCTTATAAGCATAGCTTTCATACCTTTTTGGAAGAAATCATCAATCCCTACCTTATGTGCGTGGATCCCACTAGCTTTCCTAAACTTTGTTGCTAACAACCCATCATTTAGAACACTTATTCACCAATATAGTCTTCCAATTGCACTAATTGGGGTGGTTTCTGTAATCGAAGCACTCTCAAAAGAAAAACAAAATTCGATAAATTGGTGGAAGTTTTGCTGGATTGCTGCATGTTGGTTTGCATTGGCAAAGCCTTATTTCTTTACAGGCCCTTACCTGAAGAGAGTTAAATTAATGGCACCAGTTTACTCCGCATTAGCAAAGATACCAAAAGATGCAAATGTGATTACAACCAGCTACATAGCTCCTCACATTAGCCATAGAAAAAATATTATATATCCAAGGGAAGGTGGATATACAGACCAATACATTGAGAATTTTGATGTTATACTTTTAAATCCACTAGATCCCGGCTGGGACTCAAGTAAAGAGGTGCAAAAAAAACTTCTTTCAGAAGCAAAAATCGCAGGTTGGGCATGTTCAGAATTTCCAAGGGGGTTAGAGTTATGTAATAAATACTAATAATTTTCAAGAGACAACCTTAGCTGTTCATAATTTCTAATTATTTGCTTGACAATATTTAGGATCTGGTTAAGCTTAATCCATTAACATTATATATAAATTAAGTGGACGTAAGCGTAATCCTTCCTGTTGTCAATGAAACATTTTCACTAAGAAAAACGATAGAAATTATAAATAACACCTCAAGCTCTTTCGTTAAAGAATATATTATTGTGATCTGCAAATTTACAACTAAAGATTCAATTGCTGAAATCAATGATCTTAAAAAAGATTTTCCAGGACTTATAAAGGTTCATAATCAAATCAAGCCTTATCTTGGGGGAGCATTACAAGAGGCTTTCCAAATTGCTGTTGCATCTCACATAATTCTTATGGCAAGTGATTTGGAAACTGATCCTTGGCTAGTGGAAAAATTAATCCAAGAAGAATTAAATTTTGAATACGGTATAGTGACTGCCTCCAGATGGATTAGAGGTGGTTCATTTAAAGGTTATTCCAAAATGAAATTAATACTAAATTGGATATTCCAAAAGATGATATCTTTACTTTACCTATCTAAATTGACTGATATGACTTATGCTTTTAGAATTATGCCAACGAAGGTTATGCAAAGTATTTGTTGGGAAGAATTACGACATCCATTCCTTTTAGAAACATTAATTAAGCCCATTAGACTTAAAATTCCTGTTAAAGAAATTCCAGCTATCTGGGAGGCACGTATCGAAGGTGATTCTCAAAATACCTTTTTAAGGACCTTTTCCTATTTAAAGATTGCAGTTAAAGCAAGGTTTCAAAGTATCCAATCAATAACAAAAGATTGATAATAATTAGTTAAACATTTAAGATATGCTAAAATAAATTAAATCCTAGCAGGGATAGAAGAGTTATTTCATGAAAAAAGTAATCGTAACGACTACTATTAATAGTCCAACAAAAGCCATAGATTTATTTGAATCTATGGATGATTGGGAGCTAGTAGTTATAGGGGATCAAAAGACTCCTAAAGACTATAAACTCAAAAAAGGGCATTATATTTCGCCAGACGAACAAGAAGCTTATGACAAGCCTCTTTCTGATGCAATTGGCTGGAATTGCATTCAAAGAAGAAATTTTGGCTTGCTATGGGCTCATGATTTAAAAGCAGATATTGTTGCTGTTGTTGATGATGACAATATTCCATTAAAGTCATGGGGAGCAAAACTCCTAATTGGAAATGAATCATTAGTAAAAGAATATAAAACCGAAGATGATGTCTTTGACCCAGTTGGTGCGACCAATTATCCTCAACTATGGCATAGAGGTTTTCCTCTTCAACTATTAAAAAATAGAAAATATAGTACATATTCTAATGTAAATATAATTCCTGATGTTCAGGCCGATTTTTGGAACGGGGACCCTGATATAGATGCAATTTGCAGAATGGAACATGCTCCAGAATGTGACTTTGATCATTCTAATTTTCCACTTTCCTCAAATAAGCCAGCTCCTTTTAATTCTCAAAATACTTTCTTACTAGGAAAATGCTTAAAGGATTACTTCTTATTTCCACATATAGGAAGAATGGATGATATTTGGGCTTCATATTATATCCAAGCAAAGGGATATAAAGTTGTCTTTAACTCGCCTTCTGTTTATCAAGAAAGAAACCCACATGACCTTACAAAGGACATGAAGAAGGAATATTTAGGTTATGAAAATAATCATAAGCTTATTAAAGAACTTAATACTGACCCTGAAGCAATATATTCATATTTACCAGGTCGCGCCATTAGGGCCTTTGACCTTTACCGTCGTCACTTTAACTAACAATGAAAAAGATACTTGTCACTGGTGGTGCAGGTTTTGTTGGTAGGCACCTAGTGAGGGAACTACTTCAACTTGGACATGAAGTGCATGTTGTTGATTCAGTAGCTGAGTTCACTGGAGGAATGGACCCGGAAAAAGGTTGGCCAATTTTTGAGCCTCGAGACTACAGTAATTTTATTTTTTATAAGCAGGACTGTAGAGAATGGTTTGAGGAAAATAAAGTGACCGATTTTGATTATGTTTATCATTTGGCAGCTATGGTTGGAGGAAGACTAATGATAGAAAATAACCCTCTAGCAGTAGCAGATGATTTATCAATTGATGCATCCTATTGGCAATGGGCAAAAGAAACAAAACCCCAAAAGACAGCTTGTTTTAGCTCAAGTGCTGCATATCCGATTTCTTTTCAAGAAGAAGTTGATTACATTCTGCTTGAAGAAAATATGATCAAATTTTCTACCAATATAGGAATGCCAGACATGTCTTATGGATGGGCAAAGTTAACGTGTGAATATTTAGCAAGGCTCGCATATGAAAAACATAGTTTAAAGTCTATATGTTATAGACCATTTTCAGGATATGGGGAGGATCAGGATGATGCTTATCCATTTCCTAGTATATGTAAACGTGCAATAGAAAATAAAGGAGCAGAAGAGTTAACAGTTTGGGGGACAGGTAAACAGCTAAGAGACTTTATTCATATAGATGACTGCATTGACGGAATAATGAAGACAATAGATAAGATTGATGATGGGAGTGCAGTGAATCTATCAACAGGGAAGCTAACAAGTTTCCTAGAATTTGCTTCTATAGCCGCTAGGGTTGTAGGCTACAACCCAAAAGTAATAGGCTTATCAGATAAGCCAACAGGCGTTTTTGCAAGAGGTGGAGATACAAAATTACAAAGAGAACTTGGCTTTAAAGCATGTATAGACTTTCCTCAAGGGGTAAGGAAAGCAGTTGAATATTACTCAAAATAAGGCTTATAAAATTTTAATTATGGATCATGGATCTTGAATTACTATTTTCCTCTGACTCAGACTTTCGAGGGAAATTTATAGCTACGATTAGTTTTTTATCAATAGCGCTTGTTTGTTATGGTTTGGTCGGCTTTGTTAATCAGGGTACTCAATTAATTTCACTTATAAATACTCTATATCCAGTAATAATTCAATGCATATCTTTAATGGTTCCAATCCTAATAATTAAATTCATTAGATGGAGAACAATCGAATCATTCATAGGATTATCACCACCAATCCTTGGAGATGCAAAATCATGGTTATCATCTCAAGCATTTCTTGCAACACCAGGAGGCTCAGGACTAGCAATTAGATCTTTACTTTTAAAAAGAAAATTTAATCTACCAATATCTTCTACATTGTCTGCAATCATTCTTGAAAGAATTTCAGATGTTCTAGCAATTATTTTACTTCTTATAATAGCTAACATCAACATACTTTCGCACAAGAATTATTTAGTTTGGTTGACTTTAATGGTTGCTTTGATAGGGTACATATCAAATCAAAAGAAATTAAAAGAATTATTTTTACAACAGATTTTGAAAAGGTTACTGAGTAAAATAAATCCAAATAACCAATCATCTAATGAAAACTTATCAGATAATTTGAATAAAATGTTCAGATCAAAAATTATTCTTATCTCTACATTATTAGGCATAATTCCATGGTCAATAGAAGGCTACAGTCTATATTTAATAGTTAATTCAATAGGTGGTAATGAAATTAGCTGGTTTACAACAACACTTGCCCATTCTGCGGCTGGATTGCTAGGGGCATTGTCCCTATTGCCAGGAGGATTGGGGCCTACAGAAGCTAGCACGGTAGGATTACTGAAGTTATCAGGAGTACCAATCGAAGTAGGAACACCAAGTGCAATCTTGATTAGACTCCTTACCATATGGCTGGCAACAATTATAGGAATTTTATTTCTGATACTTCCGAACAGAACGAAATATCGAAATTGATATTATTCTTTTTAATTATTTTTATTTAGATGAGAAACTATAAATTTCTTTAATTTCAATGCTGTTACTTTCCAGCTCCAGTTTCGAAGAACTAATTCTGGCTCTGGGTATAAAGGGTTTTTGATATATTCTAAAATCTTTTCTACGTGATTTTTTTGATCCTGAAGATCCAAAATTAAACTATTTATTGGTGCTATTTCAACAAGAGCGGGGATATTACTAATAATGATTTTTGCCCCTCTAGAAGCTGCCTCTATAACTGGTATTCCAAAACCTTCAGACAAAGATAGAAGGCACAATGCTTGACAGTGAGTATATAGATAATCCAGCTCTCCATCTGATGGTTCTAAATATTCATAAACCACATCTGAACACTTTCTTATCTTCTCGTTAAGTTTAAAGTTGCGGTATTTATTTGAACCAGCAATTACTAGCTTTAAGTCATTATTAGTAATTTTAGATATTGACAATATAAGATCGACCAAATATATGATATTTTTATGTGGCCTTCTATCTCCTACATAAAGCAAGTAGTTATCTGGCAATAAGTCAATTCTAGACTTATCAAAATTCTTAGCCGACTTGAAAGGAGGTAATTGCACGCCATTGGATAAAACCAAAATATCATTCAACTTTTCACCAATCAATGGAAATAAATATCCAAAATTCTTCCTAAGGGCTCTTTTGGTTGAATCGGAGACTGTAAATATATAATTAGAAGAAAGTAAAGTTAAAAGTATTCGAACGTATGAAACAAACCTTTTAAAAAGAGAAAACGTTTGGAAATAAGATTTAACTTCTATAAATGATAAATCATGTATTGTGCTAGCTACAGTTATGCCAGGGAGAAAAGGAGGATCTATATAAGGTGTAATATACAAACCAATGTTGTTTCTGAATAAATATTTATAGAGCTTGAAATCAAACAGGAGAAAAGGTATTTTCCATAATATTCCTCGTTTGAAAGGCCAGTGTGTATAAATCAGATTGCTATTATCTATCTTGTAAAGACTAGTAAGGTGACTGCATTCTGAGAGTGGAGGTAATAATATATGAATTTCATATTCATCACTTTTGAAGCTATCTACTAATTCAGAAAAAAGACTAATTCCAAATCTAGAAAGTCCTGTATTTGGGGTTTCCGCATAGCGAAGGTCCAAAACAAAATTATTTTTATATTTATTATTAGAGTTGGATATCATTTAAGAATCATAGGATAGCATTATGTTCTAGTATGCTTTCGTAATAATAGATTATTTAAAATGGTAAAAGCAAATGTTCGACTAGAAGAAAAGATTTTAAGAATAAATCGAATAGGGTATTTAGTTATTAGCTTCAAACCATAAGTGAAGGTTTCAATTATCTTCAGATTAAGAAAACTGTGCTTAAACTTTATATACGAATATGCAAATTCATACAGTCCTTTCGAATAAAGCCATGATTTATGAATATCTAATAAAATAAACTCATAATTATCTGCGTCAGATTTGTCAGGAGTATTAGTAATATATTGATCTAAAAGGATTGAATTAGTAGAAATCAATGAAATGCCTTTCATTAAAGCCTTAATAGCTAGGTCTAAATCTTCAAATCTACGCAAATGGTTATTGAAGCATCCAATTTCTTTTAAAGTAATAGTGCGAGAAAACAAAGTACATGTTGCTGTACTTCCTGGCCTAGCATTAAAAGGGAATGAATCCGCCGAAAGAAAGGAGGCTATTATATGATCCTTAAAAGCACTAGAAGCATTTAGATTAATTGAAGTGCAGACAAGCTTACTAGAGTCTGGATATATTATTTGCCTATTTGAATAGCAAATTGCAATAGGACTGGAAGAGGATCTTTCGTCATTTAGATTCTCAAATGATGTTAATTTATTTAATTGCTCAAGTATTCTAGATGGGTAACTATAATCATCATCATCAAAAAATGCCAAGAACTCTCCTTTGGCATGCTTGATCAAGGAATTTCTTGCAACTGCAACACCCATATTTTCTTTATGGGAGATTATCCTAAAAGGGTATGGTGATGATTGTTCTATTTCTTTAAGCACATCTAAAGTACTGTCATTAGAAAAGTCATCAACAATAACAATTTCCAAATTACTATATGTCTGATTCAAAGCTGAAAATATTGCTCTCTTTACTGTGTCTTGAGCATTAAATGTAGTAAAGCCACAGGTAACTAAAGCAGTGTACATATCTAAGAATTTGAAACTACTTGATTCCAAATAAGATTAGGCTTTTCTTTATGCAATAATTCGTATTTATAAAAGCTATTCTTACTCATACTTTTTAACAATTTAGGCCTCCGAAGAAGATATATCAAAGCTTGCAAAAGATCCTCATCTGGTACTATTAGTCCATTAATATTATGTTCAACAAATTGCGTTAATTCTTTCATCCTTAAAGAAGTTACAATTGGGAGTCCTATTCTTAATGCTTCAACAAGAGCATTAGGATAACCTTCCCACAATGAGGGGAAGCAAAATATCGATGAATCAAATAAAAAAGAGTCTATATCTTGAATATTTCCCAAAAGCGAAAGTTGACCATTTAAAATTAAATCTTTATAACGCTTTTCAAAATATTGTTTAAGGTCACCATCGCCAGCAATTTTTATTCTATATTCATTGCTATCTCCATTAAATTTATAAGTTTGATCTAGCAGTGGTTGAAAATTCTTTTGATTACAAAGTCTACCAATCATAGATATATTTTTTTGATAGAACCTAGGCTCTTTATATTTTAATAAAGGTGGTCTTATGAAATTAGGTATTACAACTATTCTTTTCTGCAATAAAAAAGGATAATCTTTAATATAAGCTGGCAACTGAACTGTTATTCTATTGGCAAAATACAAACTCAGAAAGCCTATATTTAATTTAGACAAACGTATATATTTATAGAATGAAAGTGAATTTCTTTCCGAAACTACAAGAAAAATATTTAGAAATAAACTCGCTAAAAACGTTCTTGGGAATAAGCCATGATGAAAAGTAATTAAATGAGTCAAAGAATTGGACTTGAGATTCTTTCTAAGGAAATATACTTGCTTAAGACGATTGATAGGAGAAGCAGAATCATGAGGTTTTAGGCCATTGCCACACTTTACCCATTCAACAGATTCTGGAATATTGAAAAATGGTATTGCATCATAATTATCATAACTAAACAAAATGACTTTATATCCTGATGAAATAAAGCTTTCACAGGTACGTATTATTTGTCTTTCCAAACCACCAGCTGTATTATGAAAACTTGTACAAATAAGTCCAACTGTAGGTGTTTTTGTCGTTGTGTATTTCATGATACTTTTATAATAGCTTATTAGGAATCAAAGAGTATATCCATTCTTGATATTCCGCTCATGCTTTAATCGACTCATGGCTGTACTAAAGAAATGGGGAATCGCTCTAAAAGGATATAAAAGAAAAAGTGGGATAAGTACTACCACCATCAGAAAATAATTCTTGGTAAAGTGATAATATCTTAAGTAAGGCCATAACCGAGCATAAAGGAACAAGCCCTTTTGCCATAAGTATCTGCTATGTTTGTTTACTAAATAGATTTCAGCTTTCAAATTATTCAAAGGGTTTTTGTGAGAACCTGTTGTTGAATTTTGTGTGAGAAGATACTCCTTTACAGAAGTAAAAAGTACATCAGATAATGAAAATCTGATTAATATATCTAAATCCTCTACTCGCCTTAACTTTGAATCAAAAAGTCCAACTTTGTCAAAGCAAGCCTTGGTAGCCATCATAGAACACGTTGGAATACCAAATCCATAATCAACATCTTTAATTCTCCCAAAATACAAAATAAAATCGGCCAGTTCATTACCAACAGGTAATCTTCCTTTGCAACCCATTGCATCTAATTTCATGCTATAGCCTGTTTCATATTCTCGTAAAATACTGCAAGTTGAAACAATAAACTTTTTTTTTGGATATCCAAAGTCTTTCATTGATGCAACCTGCATTGATACTCTATCTGGATGCGAAATATCGTCATCATCCATAAAACAAATGTATTCACCTTTTGAACGAAGAATTATTTGATTTCTCGAATATGCTGTACCCAAGTTTCTGGCATTCCTAAGAAGTAAAATATTAGTATTAAATTTGCTAGATTTTATCATCTCATATGTACCATCAGTGGAGCAGTCATCGATTACTATGATCTCTTTATTAAGCCATGATTGATTTAAAGCACCTTCTATAGCATTCAATATACTGGCTTTAGCATTAAAAGCTAGAATTCCAATAGTCACTAATTCATTATAATCTTTTTTCATAAAAAAACCTCCATACTTATATGATAGTTAAAGCAGGATTTATTTCAAGTTTAAAAGAAAATATATTCAAATTAAAAATATTTAAACTTTATTTGAATCAGTTCAGTTGGTTATAGCAAGATCATGAGTTTAGAATTGAAATAATTTATTTCAGAACACCAACATAAAGCAATCTAAATATTCTGATTTTTAAACTTAACTATCCATTGGAAACATATATTAAACACTATCATTTGAATATCCTCTGAAATAAGCATATCATTAATAGGGAAATGAATTGGAACATCTGCAAAGTCCTTGCATATCCCACCATCAAATCCAAGTATCGCATAACTCTTCATTCCTATTCTTGAACCTTCTCTCAAAGCATTTACAACATTAGGCGAATTGCCACTACCTGAAAGAACAACTAAAAGGTCCTCCTCGCTAGCCTTAACATTTAATTGATGAGAGAAAATATTTTCATAACCTATGTCATTTGCTAAGCAAGTAATTACAGCCTGGTTAGCCGGTAGTGCATCTACATTCATTCCTATTCTCTTTTCTTTTTTTACTGCAGCTGCCAAACCATAATGCAAATCATTTGCTATGTGTATAGAATTAGCGGCACTGCCTCCATTGCCACAAATAAATAACCTACGATTAGAATCCCAAATTTTAATAATATCCCTTGCTAATAATTCCAAAAGGTCTTCCTTATCTCTAGTAAAACATTTAGCAAGTCTGATAAGGTAGTCTTGAGAGTGAGTACTGAATTGATTCATGACTATTATTTAATTTAAACACCAAATATAGTTTTTGCCTCTTCTAATGTTGCGGGTGTTCCTATGTCAATGTAAATTTCATTAGTGTGCCAAGTCTGCACTCTATTAAGCAGATAAGGTAACACTTCCAAGCTGAAATCAACTGCTTTAGAATGATTTGTTAGAAGCCAGTCCAGAAATACGGAATCAAATACATACACTGCTCCGTTTGCACAATCTCCTGGAGGGTTCGATACCTTCTCAAAAAAATTGGTCATCACTGAGCTATTATCTGTCGTTATAATACCAGCCATCTCAGGCTTTTTTGTTGTAAATGTAAGCATAGTTAATATACAATTTCTATTCCTTTCGTGATGCGCTTTTAATAAGCCTTCTAAATTTACTTTAGATATGTTATCGCAATGCATTAAAACACCTGTAACACCTGAAAAGAAATCTTTGTTGGCAATTAGAGTTCCTGCTGTGCCCAATAATTCTTTCTCATAGCTAGTAGTTACATTCATATTATTATACTTTTTAGTTGATAGATGTTCTTCGACTAGGTTGGATTTATAATGAGTATTTACCAATGCGGATTCACAACCGATTTCACTTAGATGAGTTAACCAGTGATCCAAGAGAGTATTCCCTGCTATATTTACAAGGCATTTTGGGGTCTTATAAGTTAAAGGTCTTAATCTTGTCCCTAAACCTGCTGCCAATAAAAGTGTTCTAAATTTATAATTCATGATTTTTCCAGATTTGATTCATTTAATATTAAATCAGCTAGCTCAAAGCTAGCAGAAAATGCTGGTGATATTGCGTTTAGGACATGTGTACTTGCTTGTGCATTAATACAAAGGAAATCATCTACAAGCCTACTTTCTTTAACATTAAACAACTGAGCTCTAATGCCAACTTTTTGACTTGGTTCAATATCATTTGCATTAATATCAGGAATTAGTTCCTGTGCAGCCCGAACCAAGAAAGGCTGAAAAGACTGCAAGGATTGTTCTCTTGCATATCTTCTAAAACCTCCTTCGTTTGTAATAAGTTGTCTTGCTAAAATACTCAAATTGTAAATAGACATGAAAGGTTCTATTGATTCTAAGCCTCGATAGTTCTCTCGACCAAATGCGAGAGTAGCCGTAGGGCCAATAGAGATATTAGGAATCAAATCAGCACTAGGTGTAAAATGAACACCCAGGAAAGGAACAGATAAGTCTGGAACAGGGTACAAGTTTGAAGGTACTTTGATAAGGCTATCTTTTCTGACCTGCCAATAAAGTCCTTTGAATGGTAACAATACATATTGCTTAGCCAAGCCAAATAAGTGAGCTACTTTATCTGAATAAAGACCTGCACAATTGAATAAATGAGAAAAGCTAATACTAGTCTGACTTGTCAATTTAATAGTATTTTCATTCAAATTTACTTTTGTTATTTGATCTCCCTTAATGAAAGAAACACCTTTAGAAATTAAATCCTTTTCCAAACAGGCAAGAACATCCTTTGGCTTTATGACTACTGTATTAGGACTCCATAAGCACCGTCCACTCGCCGACTTTGCTTGTGGGAAAAATTCATGCAATTGCTTCTCATCCCATAACTCAACCTTTGCCCCATTAAGCCTCCCTCTCTCAAGTAATTCATCTAATTGAGAATCTAAATTATCTTTTGTAGGTATTATAATCTTACCACATTCATTAACTTTTAAATTTCTATCTTTAATCCAAGAGAGAAGTCTTTTTGCCCCATTAACACATACCTTAGCCTTCAGTGTCCCTGGCTTATAATATATTCCAGCATGCAATACTCCACTGTTCCTGCCGGAAGTATGCATGCCAAGCTGTTCTTCCTTGTCAACAATAGTAATCTTGTGTGTAATCCTCCTCTCGATTAATTGATGTGCTACAGATAAGCCAACGATTCCTCCTCCTATAATAACAATATCTTTATTAGTGGTTACCATTTTGTAAACGAATGGAAGATTTGAATTAAATCTAAAAAGTGAGTTTAAGTATATGTTCTTCTGACATATCATAGACGGATAAAGGGAAAACTATGATATATTTTTTATAATATCCTTAAAATTAGAAAATATGAAGATTTTCAATACAAAGCAATTAAGTTAATCTGACTTAAACTAAAATATCAATACAGTTTGAAGGTGAGAATCATTCACCTGTAAGCTCTTGATAGAAACCTAGCCAATCTCTAATACAAAACTTCTAATGAATTCTTCAAAATACAACACTGGCAAGATCATCCTCAAATGGCTTTCTTTACCAGCCTAATCAAAGTAATGCATATTTTGCTACAGAAGAATGTGATCAACATTACAGACATGTTTCATGAATAGCACAGAGGCTGGTTCATTGATGACCGTAGTCTGTTTTCTAATTTCAATAGTCATAACTTTATTGATGACTCCAATTATTAGAAAAATTGGATTTAATTATGGTTTACTAGATCATCCAAACTCTAGAAAACAGCACAACAAGCCTATAGCAAGGGTAGGAGGTATTGCTATCATCATTGGCATCCTAATCTCAAGCATATCCACTTATAATTTTTTCAACTTAAGTTCCTTTAGCCTTAATGAAATAAAAATATTTTGGGCAATAACATTAGGTATGTCTGCTTTTTTTATTTTAGGCCTTGCCGATGATTTTTGGTCTTTAGAACCTATTCCAAGACTTGTTTTGCAAATCAGTATTGCTGGGGTTATGTGGAATTATGGAGTGCGCATAGATAATATCAAAATGGATTGGCTAGGACTAGGAATAGACAACCTTCTATTAACTTCTTTGACGAGTTTTATATTAACCTCAATATGGATTGTTGGAGCTACTAATGCTATTAATTGGTTTGATGGGTTAGATGGCCTTGCTGCTGGTGTATCAGGGATTTCAGCTTTAAGCCTAATTGCAATAGGTTTATCAAATGGGCAAATCTGCTCAAGTGTGCTTGCTGCTGCATTAGCAGGAGCAAGCATAGGCTTTCTAAATCTAAATCTTTATCCAGCGAAAATCCTTATGGGTGATGGAGGTTCCTACCTAATTGGTTCATCGCTGGCTTCAATTAGCATTTTAAGCTCAACAACCCAACCATATGGATTAAATCCATTATTACCATTACTTATCTTACTACTTCCATTATGTGATATGACTAGAGTAATTATAACAAGACTAAGCAATGGAGATTCACCTTTCCTACCTGATAGGAACCATCTGCACCACAAACTACTTACTATCGGTTTTAGCGAAAGGAGCACTGTTCACCTTATATATAGTATAACTCTATTACTTTCTGCAATTGCATTATCTTTGATTTTTGATGATGTATTATTTTTATTATTAATATCAAGTTTAACATTTATAATTACACTATTTTACGAGTTAAGAGTAAGAGCTAAGTTATAATATAATTAGTTAAAGTACATTTTTAAAATAATCAATTGTTTTAATTAAACCAGTTTCTAAAGAAATACATGGCTCCCAATTTAGTTTTTGTTTCGCAAGGTTTATCACAGGTTGTCTTCGCAAGGGATCATCAGCTGGTAATTTCTTCATTTCAATTGTGAGAGATGGATTAATTGCACATCGGACTAATTCTGCCAGTTTGAGTATAGTAAATTCATCTGGATTGCCAATATTGATTGGCCCTGTAAAGTCACTATTCATAAATCTAACCATCCCTTCTATTAGGTCATCTACATAACAAAAACTTCTTGTCTGACTACCATCTCCATATAAAGTCAAAGATTTACCCTGCAAAGCCTGAACAATAAAATTGCTTACTACCCTTCCATCGTTAGGCAACATTCTTGGTCCATATGTATTAAATATCCTCATAACTCTAATTTGAGTATTATGCATTCTTTGGTAATCAAAGCATAATGTTTCAGCTATACGTTTGCCCTCATCATAACAACTACGAATTCCTATAGGATTAACAGAGCCACGATATTCCTCTGATTGTGGGTGTACTTCAGGGTCTCCATATACTTCGCTAGTTGATGCGAGGAGAATCCTTGCATTCAATCTTCTTGCAAGACCTAACATATTATAAGTTCCTAGAAAGCTTGTTTTTGCTGTCTTTATAGGATTGAACTGGTAATGCACTGGTGAGGCTGGACAGGCCAAGTGCCAAATTCTGTCTGCTTCTAAACGTATTGGCTCAGTAACATCATGGCGGATCAATTCAAACCTAGGATGATTAATCCACTTGTAAATATTCTTTTTAGTTCCTGTAAAATAATTATCTAGACAAATTACTTCATCTCCAGATTGCATTAAATAATCAACCAAATGAGAACCTAAAAAACCAGCTCCACCCGTTACTAGATTTCTCACTATTGACCTAGCCATAACAGCAACTAATTAACACAAAATTTCAATTTGATAACCTTATCATAGAAAATTCAAAGAATGTCATAAGAAATATTTTTTAGACGGTTTGAAATAAGGTGATCATTAAAACATCTCATAAATATAGTCTGACAATTTTTTTCTAGTTTTTATGAATCTACCTTGCGGGTATCTACGTAATAATTTTACAATTAAAATGTATTCTAAGTCAGAAAATCTAATCCTTCTGACTATTGGGTACTCTTGTTCATAACCTTCTGGTATACTTTGCCAATTAGTACTTCTATATTTGCTTTTTATAATTTTCTTTTTAAAAGGGTTAGGCAAGATTTGAAAGGTGAGTTTAATTAACAAAATAATAAATATAATCAGGTCAAAGAAAAAAGACATGATTCTTCTTGCAGATATTATAAATAATTTTAGAATGAATTTACAAGGCATAGTTTAATCAATTTTTGGCCTTAGAATTCTGATAGCCTCTGGAGGCATCTCTGGCAGCGTCTGGTCTGACCTGCGAAGAAAATAGTTACCCATACAAAGTCCATCCATATATGTATTGATCATACAGTTATATGCATCTAAGGGAGTACAGACTATAGGCTCTCCTCTAACATTAAAAGAAGTATTTACTAAAAAAGGAATATTAGTTCTAAGATTAAATTCAGAAAGTAGATTATATATAAAAGGATTATCAGAATGACTAACAGTTTGCAATCTGGCAGAGTAGTCAACATGAGTCACTGCTGGGACTTCCGAACGAGGCTGATTTAATAATTGTAAAATATTTACAGTTGTAGAGTAATCGATAGGTTGATTAAATCTCTTACTCTCATTCAGTAAGTATACAAAGAGCATATATTTATTATCTAGATCTGAGTCTTGAAACCATTCACTAACATGTTCTCGCAAAACAAATGGAGCAAAAGGTCGGAAAGATTCTCTAAATTTTATTTTTAAATTCATTCTTGTTTGTGTTTCTTGTGATCTTGGGTCTCCAATTATTGAGCGATTGCCTAGTGCTCTAGGCCCAAATTCCATTCTTCCTCTAAACAAACCAAAGATATGGCCATCCATCAATTCATCAACAAGCATAGATGTCAATTCAGTATCATCTTTATAGTATTCATAACAGGCACCAATTGAATCTAGGAAACATCTAATCTCATAATCTGAATAACTAGGTCCTAATCTACAATTTTGCATTAAATCTGTGATATCATTATCTGCTTCAGTTTTAGGGTTGCCTAATACTTGATGATACAAATAAAGAGCTGCACCTAATGCATTTCCACTATCTCCACTTGCTGGTTGAACCCAAATCTTGTCAAATTTTTTAGAACGTTGCAAATTGCCATTTGAAACACAATTCAAGGCAACTCCACCAGAAAGACACAAATTCCTTATATTTGTAAGCTTTTGTGCATGCAAAGACATTAGAAATACAACTTCATCTGTAAATGCTTGCAATCCTGCTGCTATATCCATATGCGTTTTATTAATTGGTTCATATTCATTAATTCTGGGCTTGATATGAAATAATTTTTCTAAGTTATTTGTGAACATAATATCAGTACTTGTAAAATCAAAGTATTTCATGTTTAATTTTAATGAGCCATCTTCATACAAATAACATAGTTCCTGCTTGAAAATATCAAAATAAGTTTTTGAATCTCCATAAGGAGCTAATCCCATAACTTTATATTCACCCAAATTGGCCTTAAAACCTAAAAATGTTGTTATGCACGAATAAAGTAAGCCAATAGAGTCTGGATATTTCATGATTTTCAATAGCTTTATCTGATTTTTCGACCCAAGGCTTATGGTAGCTGTAGTATCTTCTCCTACGGCATCAATTGTCAGGATTGAGGCTTCCTTCAATCCTGAAGGGAAAAAAGCTGATGCAGCATGAGAAATATGGTGCCTAGAGAAATAGAATTCACCAGTATAATTTGGATAAACATTCTTAAAATATTTATCAAACTGAAGCCTCTGTAAACCCCACGATAAAATATTATTATAAACATCTAAAATATTATTAGGATTTAAATGCAGATTAGAGTAAACTCTTTTAAAAGATTTTGATGGCTGCTCATAAAAAGCTACAAAATCTATTCTATCTATTGTTAGTGAAGCTTGATCAAGGCAATAGGCTATAGAAAACCTAGGAAAACTTCTATCACCTTTAACCCTTGAAAACCTTTCTTCCTGAACTGCAGCTATAATTTGCCCATCTACTATAATTGCTGCGGAAGAGTCATGATAGAAACAAGAGATCCCTAAAATATTCATATCATCTAAATTCCTTCGCAAAAACGTCAGCTAGTTTGATATGACCCGAAGCATTTAAATGCCCCTCTATATAGAAATATTGATTATATTCGCCTGCTAACATGCAATTCAAGATATCAATATATTTCATCCTTGATGTCTTGCAAATTGATAAATAAAATTGTTGAACTAAAAACTTTAAGTCTTTATTAGCATGTTTAAGAAAGTCCCAATTAGGAATTGGTGCGATAAAGCATGTGGAATTTGGGAAAAGTGACTTCGCCTTTTCAAAACATGACTGAGTAACTTTAAATTGATCAGGAGAACTATAAGCCTTTTCAATATTTTTGTTCATATCTGATGAATAACCCTTGTTTGATAATTTTCTAATTAATTGTTTAAAAAAAGAAGTTTGGTTAATCTCTTCTGTATTAGAAGTATATTCAAGATGTGGTTTTGGAACAGGTATATTGTGCAAAATCATTTCACCATCCTTAATTTCAGGATATGGCTTATGCCAAAGATGACTAGAAACTAAGTTGTCTATTTGACGCTTCTTCATAAAATTTCTAACCACACAGCCAATATATGGAGAAAAAATAACTCTCTTCGGTTCTATAAATTCAGAACAATCTTTAGAAATGAGATATTGCTGAATTATATCTGTGCCTGATATACCTGCATTATAAGAGTTGCCTAAAATATCACTAAATCTACTTTTATTTGAAACACCGTCGCCTGCTGTAAAAGAACATCCTATAAATAAATTATCAACATGAATCTTTGACTGTCCCTGATCTAGCTCTAGATTTTCATTACGGTAGCCAAATTTATCAGCAATTAAAGTATAGTCTAACATTTGATCCTCTATCTCACCAACTATTATTGTTTTCAAATTATTGATATATTTATGACCTATTAATGGATTGTGTGTGAAGATCTGCCTATAACTCTTCATTTTGCTTTTAAATCATTCGGCTTGGCGAATTGGGTGCACGAAGCTTATGTATAGGTATTATACCACAAAAGATATCTATTCATAAACTAGAACGGATAATAAGATAAATATAGAGGAATCATTCATCTGACAAGTAAAACTAAGTAAACGTCAAGACAGGTCTAAGGACCTTGCCATATCTCAAATCATTTAAAGCTTGATTAATTTCCTCTAATGAATAATTTTTCATTGCGTACATGTCTAAAAATACCTTATTATTTGAAATCTTTTTGGCTATCTCTATAAAATGCTCATCTGGATTAACACCACCTCCCCATGAACCCTCAATTCGCTTACCTAAAATTAATTCAAATGGATCTATCGTCAAAAGATCTCCACTTTTAGGATGGCTCACAAACTTTACAATCCCATTATTATTTATCAAATTGAGACTATCTTCTAAGACTTTTGAAGATCCACTACATTCTATTACAACATCGCACATTTGATTATTTGTTATTTGATATATAACATCTTTTATACTATCAGTATTTTTTGAATTAACAACAAAATCTGCGCCTATTCTCCTGGCTTGCTGCAATCTAAATTCATCCAAGTCAACTGCTATTACTTTTGACTTTGTTTCATTAACGACTCCAAGTAGTGCTGACATACCAATTCCTCCCAATCCAATTATTGCAACATATTGAGCTGAAATAAGTTCCTTTAATGTCAAACTTATTCCATAACCAGTCGGCATTGCACAGCCCAAGGATGGTCCAACCTTATCAGTTAGGACCTTGTCCATAGTCAAACATCTATCTTCCGAGACAACAGAGTATTCACTAAAGGTAGTTACTCTACCGCTATTTAATATGTTTTCCCTCCATTTGTATTTTGCTGGTTCTGACGAGATCCCTTTTGATTTTATCCAACTAAGAACAACATTATCTCCTACCTTTACTGTTGAAACACCAGGCCCTATATCAATAACTTGTCCCACAGCTTCATGTCCCAAAAGATGAGGCAACCACCGATCATGGCCACGATGTCCATCTATCTCAAATATCTGGCTTCTACAAATACCTGCTTTTTCAATTTTAATTAAAACTTGACCAATAGATAATTTCTCACATTGAATATCATCAATAATTAGTGGCTCATTGACATGATTCAAAATAGCTGCTCTAAATTTCATTAGAAAGGTCCCTTAAACCATTCGCCAGGAATATCATGGTAATAACTCTTTTTAAGATATATTTGTTCCTTATTTAATTGCCTTAATGTATTTTCAACAATTTCTATATAAGAGTTATATCTAGTCTTTGTTTTGGAAAAGGATGTACTTTCATGTCCTTGCTCTAGAGCCAAGATATTGAATGAATCTATACCCAGTCTAGTCTTCTTATCTGTAATTATCTTAGTTGAGATATCATTTACTATTGAACATTTAAGTGTATAGCATTCAATTAGAGTAATATTATTTGTTTTATTCAAGCTTTCGAGAAGTGGAGACAAATCAAAATCTGACAAATCGACTGCAACAAATAAATCAACAGAAATATTATATTCCTTTAAAATTTCGGTTGCCTTGATTGCTTCTGGAACCATATAGCCATAAGTAAATATAGTAATAGATGTCCCAGCCGCAAGTTTTATTAAACTAGAAATATACTTATTTTTTGAAGTTTTTTTATCAAGATCACCAATAGAATTATGAAGCCATCTGTGCTCAATTAAGACAGTTGGGTTACCTGAATTCATTCCATATTTAACTGAATGGTATGCACTGTCTGAATCAAAAGGATAGAGTACTTTTAATCCCGGCAAAGAGCTTAAAAAAGAATGATAACTCTGAGAATGTGTTGGGCCTTGGCCCCAACCTCTCCCTACTATCATCCTAATAAGACAAGAAAGCTCCTGCTTCTCTTCTCCAAACATAAATTTCCATTTTGAAATGGTATTAATAATTTGGTCAAATGAAAGCAATGAAAAATCTAAACGTTGATGGGTAAGGCAAACAGAATACCCCCTTAAACAAAGGCCAAAAGCTATTCCTGTTAGGGCATTCTCAGATGTTGGTGGTTCGATTACCCTAGTATTCCCATATTTTTCTACTAGGTTTTGAGTAGTGTTAAAAATTCTTTTTGGGTCATTAATACCTAGTCCTATGCATACAGACCGATCTTTAGATAACAAAACCTCATCTAAGGCTTGATTTATAGCTTGTGTGACAAGTAATGACATATTCTTTATGTTGGATCTGGAATTATCTGATTAGCTAAATTTTGGGAATCTTCAAATGCTTTAGTAACTCTTTCGATAATTTTATTTTGTGAATTTGATATTTTAACCTGCTTAATTCCTTCTAATAACATGTCTTTCATAAATATATCTAAGATATCCATAGATTCCCACTTATCAAGAAATTCCTTTTCGCGGTATCCAAGTTCATCGTCATAATTTGGACCACAATGTTCTCTATGACGGTGAGTCATTACTTCAAAAACAAAAGGTCCATTGCCATTTCTTAAATATTCTATAGCTTTAAGGAAATCACCATATAAAGATCTGTAGTTGTGATTATCATTGAAAACATATTGAATCCCAAATCCATTCACCTTGTCTTTTAATTCATTAGAATGGCGTAATTGGATTGGTGTATATACTGAAAATTCGTTATTTTCAATGATGAATAGGCATGGTAAAGAATATAATTTAGCATAATGTAGGGACTCATAAAAAACACCTTCTTCTGTTGCTCCATCTCCTAAAAATATATATACAAAATTATTACTTCCATCTATCTTTAAGGATTGCGCAAGTCCTACACCTACTGGAATAGTATTTGCAACAATTGCTGTAGAACCAATAAAGCCAACTTTTTTATCATTCAGATGCATGGATCCACCATTTCCTGCAGAACAGCCAGATTTTAATCCATGTAATTCATCAAAAAACAAGGGAAGAGAACCACCTTTGGCTAAATAATGACCGTGTGCTCTATGCGTACTAACAGCCAAATCATTATTATTATTAAAATGAGAGACAAGTGCAGGTACCATCTCTTGACCGATGCTTAAATGAGTAGGGCATCTAATAAGTCCTTTAGAATAATTATCAGCAATTATTTGTTCAACAGTTCTTACATAAAAAGCAGACTCATAAAGAGTTAAGAGTGTATCCGAGTCGATTTTTTTCATAAATATTTTGTGATTAAATTATTAAAATTATTAACTACATGTTCTAATTCATACTCTTCCAGAAAAGGAAATATTGGAAGACTGATCATAGATTGAGCCAACCTCTCAACATTAGGAATATCTCCAGGCTTATAATTTAGATCTTTTGCACACATTTGAAGGTGTAAAGGGGTAGGGTAATGAATTTTAGTTCCTATGCCAGAAGACGACAAATCTTCAATTAAGTCATCTCTGATATGAGGAGGAACAACTACTACATAGTTATGATAAACATCTCTTAGTGTAGTCCTTATTTTAGGTTTTATGACCTGATTGGTAATTCTATTATTATAGAAATTGGCGATACCTATATATTTAGATGTCAAATCCTCAATATTCTTTAATTTAATCAATGCATAAGAAGCCTGAAGTTCATCTAGCCTTGAATTATATCCCCAAACTGAGGCCTCGTCTCGATTAATAAGTCCATGATTTCTAAAGAGTAAACAATCCTCAGCTAATTTCTTATCATTAGTAGTAATTAAACCACCATCACCATAAATAGATAGGTTTTTTAAGGGGTGAAGGCTAAAAGCAGCTGCATCTCCTAATGCTCCTGTTTTAATATTGTTTGAATCAAAAGCGCCAAAAGATTGAGCTGCATCCTCAACAATTTTAATTCCATTATCAATACATATTTGACTAATCAGACCCACTTCGAACACACGCCCAGTCAAATGAACTGGCATAACAACCTTAGTCTTTGATGTAATTTTCCTTTGAAAGTCTATGGGATCTAATAAAAAATCATCTCTTACATCACAAAAAACTGGCTTTGCTCCAGCTGCAATAATTGACCACGCTGATGCTATAAATGAATTAGCTGGACATATGACCTCATCTTCTAAACTCAAATTTAATGATTTTAAAATTAACATCAAAGCATCAGAACCATTCCCAACTGATATTGTATATTTAACTCCTAAATATTCTGAGACTAAACTCTCAAACTCTTTAACAAATGGTCCATTAATATATTGGCCTGACTTCAGGACTCTATCTGTATTTAATAAGATTTGAGGCAAGTAATTCTTAGCCTCTCTGGTTAAGTCTACAAAAGGTACTTTAATCTTGTAATTAGTAGTCATTTTATTTTATAATAAAAGTGAATTAATTCTGAAACATGACTCAAATCCACTTCAGAAATAAACTCATGGACTGGCAACGAGATACTATTTAGTGCAAGTTCTTCTGCAATAGGGAAATCACCAACATTATAATTTAGATGTTTTGCTGCTGGCTGCAAGTGCATTGGGATAGGGTAATGAACCTTTGCATCGACTCCGTTTTCATTTAGAAACTTTGATAACCCATCTCGATCATTGGCTATAAACATATATAGATGAAAAACCTCTTTCAAATCAGTTGACCTTTTAACTGTACGTATTTGAGGAATATCTTTAAGCAACTCATCTAACAGATGAGAGTTTTGTATTCTACTTTCAGTAATTTTTTCTATTTTATGACTTAAAACATACCTTGCCACAACAGCTTGTATAGTATCAAGTCTTGAATTATAACCAAATTCAATACATGTGTTTCTATCCACTAAACCATGATTTCTTATCAACTTTAATTTGTTAGCTATTTTTTCGTTATTGGTAGTTACCATCCCTCCATCTCCCCAAACATTTAAATTTTTTAAAGGGTGGAAGCTAAAGCATCCTATATCACCTAAAGATCCACATCTTTTACCCTTATATTCACCTTGGAGTGCATGGCAAGCATCCTCAATTACATAAAGATTATATTCAGAAGCTATTTGATTAATTGAATCCATATCGCATGGCCTACCAGCCCAATGAACTGGAATTATTGCCTTAGTACGAGAATTTATCTTTGAAATAATTTCTTCTGGATTTAAATTATAATCATTATCAAGGACGTCACAAAAGACTGGCTTTGCTCCAGCTGTAGCAATTGCCCCCACCGTCGCAAAAAAAGTATAAGTTGTCGTTATCACCTCATCTCCATAGCCAATACCTAAAGCTTTTAGACTCAAGAAAAGGGCATCTGTACCGCTTCCAACCCCTACTGCAAATTCAGTATTAGCCTCTTTAGACATTAAATTCTCAATATCATCAACAGCTTTGCCCAATGTATAGTCGGTGTTTTTAATTACCTCTTCTATTAAAAGAAAGATTTCCTCATAATCTTCAAACTGCTTTTTAAGATAGTTATGATTAATATCAAATTTAGAATCATTTAGATATTGACTAGGATAGAAATTCTCCATGCAATAAAGATTCAGTCATTTAAATTATATCAAAGCTTGAGCTCGAAATCCCATGATCTTTTAGATAAAGCTGGTAAGGATGCTTTTATCCAGCCGTTGACAGCGATAAGACCTTTATCCAAAGATATCAGAGGGTGCCATCCTAGATCAGAATTAGCCTTCGATATATTGAGACGATAATGTTTATCTTTACCGCGTCTTTCAGGACCATGAACAAGTATCTTATCTTTCTCTACATTCGAAAGCTTACAAATCAGTGTAACAAGGTTAAAAATTGATATCTCTTCTTTAGAGCTAAAATTATATTCCTCTTGAATCTTATCTGTCAGAATCATTCGATCAAAAGCACTAACAATATCATCTGAATATATAAAAGATCTAGTCGAGGAACCAGTTCCATCTAGAATAAATTTCCTTCCTGTATAGCAGGACAAGAACATACGGGGTATTACTCTATAAAGCTGTTGTCCAACTCCATAAAAATTAGCAAATCGTCCTATCAAATAAGGGAAGTTATACTGACGACCCATACACCTTAAATGCAAATCTATAGAGGCGTGTGAAACTGCATATGGTGTTGAAGGATTAAAGGGTGAGTTCTCATCTATATAAGCTTCACTACTACCATAAACTTCCGGTGTACTTGCCCTAATATACTTTTTTAAATTACTTAATTCTAAAAATGAATTTAATAATTTAGATTTTTGGGCTACATTTGTAGAGTACCAAAGTTCAGGAGTATCCCAACTTTGCGCAACCATACCCTGACCCATAAAATCAATAATAATATCGGGATTAATCGATCTAATATCATAAATAATTTGATCAACAGAAGATTGTATATTATAAGTTAACCAATTCCCACCTAAATCAATAGAATCTATCCATGGCCACATTTTGGAGTCTTGAGGTGAACTTCTATTGATTCCATAAACAGAAAAGCCTCTATTTAAAAACTCTGCAAATAAAGCCTGGCCTGCAAAAGATCCAGAGCCTAAAATTACTATTTTCATTGAAAATTATTCTCTTTCATCCACTTAACAGTGTAAGAGGATCGCAAGTCTTTTATTCTATTATTGTTATAAGCAATTATGATCTCATCTATAGCATTTTCTACATTTTTTTTAGGTAAGAAACCTGTTGAAATTAACTTGGATGAATCTTGCCTATAACTTCGAGGATCATTGGATTCCTTAATGCTAATGGAACAATCTGTTTTGGCTTGTATCATTTTTGCTATATCTAATATTGAAATATTTTCGAACCCAGCATTAAAACATCCACTATCTATCAATTCTCTTTTATCTATTAAATGCAAGTAAAGATCTGTTATGTCATCAATATGGATATTAGGACGTACTTGATCTCCTCCTAGAACTGTTATTTGTTTCTTGGAAAGCGCTTGAAAGGTTAATAAATTAACTGCAACATCAAGCCTCATTCTAGGTGAAACGCCACAGACAGTGGCGGGCCGAATGCAGTGTATTTTAACTTGATCTTTATAACTTAAGAAAACTCTTTCTGCTACCATCTTTGTTTTATTATAAGTAGAGATTGGAACAAGTGTTAAATCTTCAGTTACTTTAACTTCATCTTTAATCCCATATACACTACCTGAACTTGCATAGATAATATGAGGAACACCAGCCCTAACTGCTTTGTCTACTAATTGCTGAGAAGCTAGAACATTTATTTCCCAACTCATAGATGGATTAAGCTCTACTGACGGATCATTTGCTACATTTGCTAAGTGGATTACAGTATCTATATTTTTAAAATCTACTGAATCTATATTCCGTATATCGGTCTTCTCAATTATCAAATTATCAAAGCTATGTAAGAAATTACCAAACCACTGAATATCATGTACAATGACTTCAAATCCTGCAGAAAGTAGCTTAGGAACTAGAACTGATCCCATATAGCCACAGCCGCCTGTTACCAAAACTTTCTTCATTTGAAATTATAATATGTTTCATTATAGCCTATAAGAGTTTAATATTCTGCATGTCAAATAATTTGTTAAATTTATTCTATAAAGTCCATGATTTTGTTCCGTAGTTGATCATATGTAATAGATCTATTCCCTACTGATTCTACTGCAATGTTACACATGAAACAGCCAAGTGCTGAAGCTTCCATCATTGAGATTCCGGAAGAAAGAGATAAAGACATACAAGCTAATAATGAGTCGCCTGCACCAGCGACATCTACTGGATTTGATGACAAAGCTGGAAAATGTTGATTAAATATTCTCCCACGTTTATCAATTGTATATGCGATAAAGCCTTGGCTCCCTAGTTTCATTATAAGGTTACCAGGAGAGCTCTTATCAAAGAGTTGAAGGGCAAGTCCCTCTAAGCCAGATGACTTACTCTGAAGTCCAATTCTAGCTTCTCTTTCATTTGGACATAACAAAGTTAAGCCCTTAAATTTAGCAATTGAGCCGACTTGGCTACTACACTGTGAATCAGCAAATATCATTATATTATATTTCTTTGAAACATTTTGTATCTCCTGAATTATTCTCTCTGTAATCACTCCATAGTTAAAATCACTAATTACAATTCCCTTTACTTTTGGAGAGATCTCTCTGATTGAATCAATCAATTGATCCTCTAGCTCGCTACATAAGGGTTGGTCCTCGAGCCTGCTAACTCTGAAGAGTTTTTGGTTTTCGACCATATACCTTTTTTTATAAGTAGTTGGTCTAGAATCATCTTCAAATAGATTTGCTCTAATCGATTGCTTTAAAAAATGGTCTTTAATCATTGAAGAATAGCTATCAATCCCTGTTACACTTAAAAAATAACAACTACCTCCTAAACTATTTATATGAGATGCTACAACCGCTGCACCTCCTATATATATTTCACTGTCTAATTCCTTTACTACTAATACAGGTGCCTCCGCACTCATTCCTAGAGCTTCACATGCAGTATATTCATCTACAATAGAGTCACCTATAATTAATATAGGAGTATCCCTTAAACTACTTAGCTTATCAACAAGTTTTGAAGGGTTAATATTTTGCTTTTTACAAGAACTCAAGAATGCAATCTTCCGCTTATTCTCTACAACAGATTTACTATCTCTAAGTAAATCTGTTGTAGCATATACAGTATCACCAGAATCGTAAACTACTCGTGTATTGAGCTTTTTAGCGATACTGGTAGTTTCTAATATATCCCTTGAGTATGAATCCTTGTATTCATTACCTAAAATGATAGTAGATGGCTCAATTAAGGATACTATCTCTTCTAATTCGTCATTTTTTAGTTGAATAATAAAATCACATATATTTAACAACTTCAGGCTATTCGATCGATCATCAAAAGAAAAAGGGTATTTATCAGATATTTGAAGATTATCATCGCCTTTTAATGCAATGATAAGAATAGAGCCATAAGATTTGGCATTCTGTAAATATCTAACATGACCTGGATGAATACTACTAAAATGCCCATAAACTAAAACTGTATCTCCCTTCAGACTCAACAAATGATTGATTTCATGTTGAGGTAAAGGTTGTTTAATAACCTTACTAATTGTATTCATTCTTTGGAATCAATGAAGTCTTCATTCGAAATATATAAAGGAGTGATCTCCATTATAGCCTGTAAGATCAAACCACCAATACCATGATTCAGGATTGTGAAATGCTTCGCATGTTACTTGCCAGTACATCAAATTAGCCTTCTCAGATTCATTGCGATAACTTTCAACGCACAGGTACTTATTCTTCTTACCTACTCTTTGCATTTCCCTAAGAGAAATTTCTAGGTCTCTTGCATGTAGGCAATGTAAACTATTTATTGATATAACCAAATCAAAATAATTATCTTGCCAAGGTAAGCTTGTTGAATTACCTAAAGTAATTTTGTCACGCACTTCTGGCTTACTGTTATCTAAAGCATAAGATGATATATCAATTCCACAGATATTAGCTTTCGGCAAGAGTTTTGAAAACTCATACATTAGAAAACCTTTTCCACAGCCAATGTCTAGAATTTGTGCTGTATCCGTCAAGTTATAATGGTCAATCATCTTCTTGGCTATTGGCTCCCATCTGCCAGGAATATATTTATATCCTCCATAGCATATTCTTCGGTCCCCATCCCAATAATCAAAGTCAAATTTTTTTGCTAATGAAGCAGCTTTATGCTTTGGGAAAATGGGATCATTAACTCTTGCAAGATAATCTCTCTTTGTACTTCTGTGCAAGCCACCCATAAAATCAATTTCAGCCACTATGATAAAACCTAATTTATGAGCAATATTAACACAATTCGTTGATAAAAAATTTTCTCAAAAATTCACTGATATAAAATAGCTAAGGGGAAATCATCTAAAGTATCCAAAGAGTATAAAGTAATATTTTTATTCTTTTTTATGAATTCATTAATATCTGATAATTCTTTGTTACCATGGCCTGTCTTTACGTGGACAAATGTTGTAATACCCGCCAAAGAAGCAGAAATCAAATCTGATAATCGATCTCCTACCATGATTGATTTAGCCAAATCTATATCCAATGAATTTGCTGCATTAATTATCATCCCTGCACCTGGCTTTCGCCAAGTCTTATTAGAGGCTTCAGGTGGTAGTCCGTTTGAATATATTGCGGATATTGGTATTGGTGAATCAAGCAATTTAATCATTTCCTTAGTGATGTTATTGTAATCATTCCAACTAAAATATCCCCTAGAAATTCCAGACTGATTAGTTACTATAACAACTGGGTAATGATTATCATATGCTGTTCTTACTAGATCTTTTGCTCCAATTTCAAGTTCTACATTCTTAACATTTGAAAGATAATGTTTATCTTTTAAAATTACACCATCTCTATCTAAAAATAAAGCTGGGCGCTTCAAAAGACCCTTAGGGTAAAAATTTCCACATTCATAGAAAAAATTTATTGTATGAATAGACTCTTCAAACATCAGATAATGTCCTGAATGTCACTTCCATGCAACTCTCGAACTATTTTTCCTGAATCCATTTCCAGAATTCTATTACATCTATTCAATGTCCTTAATCTATGAGCAATGATTATAATAGTTATATTCTTATCAAGATTATCAATCGAATTCATTACAAAATCCTCAGTAAAATTATCTAATGCACTTGTTGCCTCATCAAAAACTAGCAATGTAGCTTTTTTATATAAAGCTCGGGCAATGCCTATCCTTTGACGTTGACCTCCACTTAATCGGACTCCGCGTTCACCGATATATGTTGAATAGCCATTCGAAGTTGACTCTATAAATTCTGAAATTTGAGCTTGCTTTGCAGACTCCTTAACTAATTCACGATCAATTTCATCGATATTATTTCCAAAAGCTATGTTTTCTAAAAAGGTTGCATCTGTAAGAAATATTGTCTGAGGAACATTAGCGATCGAATACCTCCAGGAGGTTAAATAATCATGGTTATTTGGTGAAAAGATATTTTTACCGTCAATTTCCAAAGTGCCAGTCTGAGGGACATAAAGGCCCATCAAAATATCTACTAATGTACTTTTACCAGAACCAGTAGTACCAAAAATCCCAATTCGATCTCCTGCTTTTATTGAAAGATCAAACTTTTGAAAAAGATAATCTTTTGAAGATGGAAATGAAAAGCATAAGTTCTTTAAATTAATTTGATTCTTAAAATCAATTTTTTCTACTTCAATTGATCTTTTACCTTTACGTCTTAACAAATCAACAGCATTAAGAACTCCATACCTTGTCGAAGTAATCAATTGTGAAACCCTATAAGCATTTTGCATTGCCGGTAAAATTCTTTGAGCTCCCAAAGCAAATGTTCCTAATATTGAAAGAGAAGTAAAACTTCCATAGTCATTATTAGATATTCTAAGGGCAAGCAGAGCAATTAAGGAGATACTAATACCTTCTAGGAAAACTCTTGGAGAATTAGAAATAAATCCGATATATGCATTTTTTTTCCTTATTGATAACTCAAAAGATTTAAAGTTCTCGATAAAATAGTTTTGATATCGACCTAATATGATTTCCCTGATACCACCTAAACCTTCTTGTAATGTTTTAAATTTCTTAGGTACATTTTCAACCATAAATTTACTACTGCCTAATAGTAGGTTTTTAGTTGATCTACTTATTAAGAAATAGCAAAGTCCATAAACAGATGTTGAAACTAATGTGATCTTCCAATTTATTACAATCAAAGCTGATATGATCGAACCGATTATGACGACTGAGGATACGAATTGAAGAGTCGAATCTATATTCTGACTTGCATCATCTACTGACTTCGTAATTGTTGCGATAGTTTCCGAACTGTTCCTTTCTAAATGGTATGAATAGGGCAGATATAGGGCATTAGAAAAGCACTGTGTACTTAAATCACAACTCACAGTAAAGGCCATTCTAGTAGCCCACCACATATTAAAGAGCCTAAATGAGGAGCATATAAGAACAGCAATTATCAGAGCAAGGGTAACATAAATAAGTAGAGTATAAGAATCTTGAATATTAAAAAGCTCTGAGATGTCTTTAATTCTTGGGTTACTCCATAGACGATCTCTATCAATAACTAGGGTTAAAAATGGCAAAACAATAGACAAAGATATTATTTCTGCAAAACCATTCAATAGAATAAACAAAAGTGTAAATGCAAATTCAATTTTCCTCTTAAGAGTAATAACAGACCATACAGAAAGGAATACAAATATTGGATTTGGGTCCATACTTTTATTAGGGTTAGAAACTGAAGAATTCATATTTCAACTGATGACTTATATTTTTTGCATGAGTTATAAAGGTTTAGAATATAACAACATAGAATCATACGGAGAAGTTTATTTCAATTTAGATATTATAGTTCATTATTGATCACCAGCAAGAAAGTATAGGAGAATCTCTTGCTTAAAAGCATGTAAAAAACATTATAACCTTATTGGTAGAGCTCTTAAGATCTGCTAAAATCACTCCAGCTGGGAGCTTGTAAATGCTATGGAGGAGTATAAAAGACTTTTTTGGGAAATATAAAGATGGCATAGATTATATTTCTTATCCAATATACGGAGAATTATGCAAACTTTTATACACTAAAGAGAGTGAGTTATTGAATAATGATGACATTGCAAATTTCAACAAGGAGAATATTTTAGTATTGCCTTCTTATATTGACCCCATTGTTGCCGAAGAAATGGGAGAGTCACTTTTAAGTAATCTTAATCAAAACAAGAAAATAACAAATAAACATCTAAGTTATTCAAAAATACCAAGCCGATTCTACCGCTTTTTTATTGACAGATACTTAAGGAATGCGGTGATTTATTATTCATTTCCAGATAATTATTTGAGCGAAGCAAGTTTGGTCTTGCATCCCATTAAAAACATAAAAAATTTTAGGAATCAAATTCATATGAAATGTTTACCCATAATTAACTCATTAATGGGATCAAAAAGCAATATATTTAAAGCATGGGCTTATAAAACAAAAAATATAAATAAGAAAGAAACTTCAAATACCCAAAATAGACTTCACACTGATGGGGATATATATAATGCCATAAAGTGTATAATATACCTTTCAGATGTTGACTTAAATAATGGTCCTTTTTGTTATTTAAACCAGTCTAACGAAATTGTTCCAATTTTAGGTCCAAAAGGGACTACTATATTTTTTAAATGTTCTATATTAAGGCACAAAGGAGCAAATACACTTTTAAATGAAAGGCTTGCTTTGTCTTTCACTGCTTACCCTAGCTTGAAAAATAAAATTGCATTAAAAGAATTAAGGCCCGATTTTCTCCGTTCAACATTACCTTTTATGCCTACCTCAAAACGATTTTTAATAGATGCCTAAAGTCAAAATCAATAGCGTATTGAATCTTGATTACAATATCACTTAATGGTTAAATTTTAAAAATTATGCTTTTTTATTATATCTATCAATTCATAATCAAAGGTCCAAATAATAGATGAATTATTTACACTTCAAATAGCTACATTAAGATTTAAAAATTATTAAATAAAGTAGTTTGATCCTTCTTCACTATAAATCATCACAAGTATCAGTTGCTAAGCAAAGGTTTGTTACAGGGTTATCAAATCAATTCAATTTAATTTAATATCATTGATTAAGCTATTATAGCTGGTTTAAGGGAGATTGTATTGATACCTTACTGGTTTATTTTCTCTATTGCGGCTTGGAGATCCCTTGTAAAGCCTAGAAGTAAATTCAGGAACTATGAGGCTGTTTTAATATGGCTTACTCTTGTAATTTTTATTGGGTTAAGACATGAAGTAGGTGGTGATTGGGCAAACTATCAAATAGTTCAAGAGAGAATAACTTTGGGTGAAATTACTCTTTCAAATACTAAAGAACCTCTATTTACTCTTGTTAATTTGATTTCTATGGGGATGGGCTTTGGGATATATGGAGTAAATTTTATTTCAGCAATTATTTTCACAACAGCTTTAGTCTACTTTTGCCAAAACACACCAAGACCATGGCTTGCACTGACTACTTCTATACCTTATTTAGTGATAGTTGTAGCAATGGGGTATACACGACAGTCTGTAGCAATTGGCCTGATCATGATAGGACTAGTTCTACTTTCTAAAGGTAAGCTTTTATTATTCACAATTTACAGTTTTTTAGCAATGTTATTTCAGCAAACAAGTATTTTGATACTAACAATGCTTTTTCCATATGTCACTAGATCAAGGAAAGCTATTGGCAGATTGATTAAAATAATACTATGCATTTTTGTTGCTTTTATAATTTATAGCTACTCTGGTAAATTATTAGGTGATTATTCCTCGCTATATCTAACAAAAAGTGTGGGCGCGAGTGGCGTATATATTCGCTTGTCACTGGTTACTATACCTGGAGCTATTTTCCTTATCTATGGAAAAAGGCTGGATCTAAGCAGAGATGGTTATACGCTTTGGAAATCAGTTTCAATCTATTCTTTGGCATGTTTTGCTGCTCTTTTTATTATCCCAAGTACAGCAGCAATCGATAGACTGGCCCTATATGCATTACCTATACTCCTTTTTGTCTCATCAATCCTTCCAGATTTAAATATTATAAAGACTAACGTTAAAATATTAACTTACTCAGTTGTAATTTTTGCATTTTTAGTGCAATTCGTTTGGCTAAACTTTGGGACCCATGCTTGGGGATGGATTCCTTATAATAATGTAATCACTAACATAGAAACAGACTTTAATCCTAATTTCTTCTACAATGAGGAAGAGTTCAGTGATTAAACTTTTATTGTCTTAGTTTTTCTATTTCATTGAGAAGAACAAACTGCTCAGGCAATGGATTAGCTCCTGGATGAGCTTGCATTAAATAAGTAAGAGATTCTTGAGGGCTTAGCTTATGATTGAGAACAAGCCATGCCATACAAACTAGTGGGGATCTTTCCATAGATGCAACACAATGAACGAAAATAGGTCCTGATGGTTTCATTTCTGCAAGCGAACTCAATGCATTACATAGCTGTTCGATAGTAGGTGCTTTACCCGTCCTATGATCAGGTAGTGGAACACGTTTAAAATTAAATTCTTTATCTATCCCATCAGGAAATAAAACCTCATCTTCCCTGCATAAACATAAAATAGAAGCTATTCCTTCCTGTTTTAATTTAACAAGGTGTTTTTCTTTTTTAGGAGCTGTTCCAACTGCTAATTCATGAGCAAGCACCCAAATAACCTTAAAGCGACTTTTTGCAACATTGTTACTCATTTTAGTTTTCCTTTGTCACTATGTATCAAGCCACTTCATAAATCTATTAGATTTATCAAGAACAAATTCGAAAGATTTCTTACTATATTCAATTAATTTTTTAGCATAGGGATTTTCAATATTATCCAGAGTGCTCTTATTAAAAAGACCAATTAATTTTTCTTCTTTTTCTAAGTTTTCTGGCAATTCATCATCGTCACCATAGGCTTCATATAAATAAGCAGTGTTATAGGCTCCATAAGCCTTAGAAGATCCATAACCTGTATCTTTCTTAATAGCATTAGCCACCAAACCTAATAATGCGCATCGACTACTTTGAATCTTGTTAATAGCTTCTTTAGGTAAATCTCTTGAAACTCCTGACAAGCTTACAAGAAGAATCATTCCATCTGTTTTCTCGGCAACAAGTGATGCATCAGCCAAGCCAACAATGGGAGGTGTATCATAAAGTATCAAATCATACTTGTCAGAATTAACTAATTCAGAATTGAATATTTTCATACTTTCTGAACCAAGCAACCTAGTTGGGTCAGGAGGTTTTGTACCAGCTGTAATAATGCTAATATTTGGATTTTGAGGTACTTCTTGAATTACATCTTCAATATTTAAATTGGAATCTGTAAGTAAGTTTGAAAGTCCTCTAATGTTATTCATTCCCAAGCGAAAATGCAATTGAGGTTTTCGCATGTCAGCATCAATTAACAAGATTCTTTGTCCCATATCAGATAATGTTTTTGCAGTTAAGATATTGACGAAAGTTTTGCCCTCAGATGGCATAGAGCTTGTTATCGCTATTGATTTTAAGGGGATATCACTATTTAAGAACCTGATTGAAGTGTAAAAGTTTCTAAATGCCTCTTGATAAAAGAATCTAATACTATTCAATCTCCTAAACTCCTCTGGGGTATCATAATCTTCAATGCCTTTCTTATTATCTAGCTCTTCTAATATAGAAGATTTTGACTCTCTTATACCTTTAAATATATCCACATAAGGAATATTACCTAGTATTGGCAATCCTAACTCTTTTTCAAGTTCTTCTGGATTATGATAAACATAATCTATACGGTCACGTAATAAAGAAGCTGCTACACCAGAAGCAAAAGCAATCATTGCTCCCATTAAAAGATTACGTGGTATTGAAGGCTTAATTGGGACAGTCCCCATACTTGGAGGAGAAAGAATCCTCCATGGAACACTTGTTTGAGCCATTTCCAACTGAAAAGTCTCTTTGGCTGCATTAAGGCTGACAAGATTTTCCTGCGAAAGTTTCAACCGAGCTGTCAATTCCTCATATTGCCGAATCAAATCTGGCTGTAATGAGAATTTGTTCTTATTCAGCCGTAATTCTTTCTTCTTGATATTTATTTTATCTGTGTTTAATGAAATAGCTGTAGTGATGGAAGCTAATTGTTTTGGCTTTAAAATCGGTTCAAGAGCCTTAAGACGAGCTTCAAGGTCTTTTATGACACTTGAACTTTCTGTATATGTTGTTCTTGCAGCCGCTAATTCTCGCTCTATCTCTACCATCTGAGTTAGAAGACCTTGTCCCGCATCATTCATGTCTACATCAGAAACCTGTTTTCTATATCCAGTAGGGGTTATAGCTCCTTTTTTTACTGATTCTCGTAAATCCTTAAGCAATTGATTTTCACTCTCTAAGAACATAATTTCTCTTTCTATTGATAATTGTTCAGTCTTTATAGTCTGTGCTTCATCTTTCGGTGAAATTATTCCGTTGTCTTCCCTGAATTTTGTCAGATCAGATTCTAATTTCTTGGTTTTTGCTCTTAAAGCTGGTGCCTGATCTGATAAAAAAGCCAATCCATCTTGAAGTCTTTTTTGTCTATTCTGTAAAGAGGCACGAAGATATGTTTTGCTAAGGTCTTCAAGGACTACTTGACCCTTTTCTGGATCATTTATAGACAAAGTGACAACCAGTACTCCTTTTGCTCTCTGAGAAGCACCACCGCCTCTCCTGATCCCAATCATTCCTCCTAATCCACCTAATGAATGCTTATTTGATAATTCAGATAAGATAAGTTGGCTTTTTAAATAATCAACAAGAGTGGGGAAGTCACTACTAGTAGCATTTCTAGCAATGCTATCAAAAGATATTCCCTTGCTAAGGGTATTGCTAGGTGATTCAGTACTAATAGGGTCAGTAATCAATAAAGTAAAAGAGCCTGTATAAAGAGGACTATATTTTCTTTGATGTAAGGTACGTAGACCAAAGAGGATAAAAACAACTGCAGCAACTATAAAAAGAATTTTTTTCCTGCGTCTAAAAGCTGTAAGTAATTCTAAAAGGTCTATTGCTTCACTATCAGGTGCATTAGCAACCGGATTAAGGCCTTTAGCCAAGGTTTCTTTATCTTGATTTGACCTATTTGTGGAATCAGAGTTCAATTAACTTCGTCCGTAATAATGGAGCCAGAGTAAATAGACGAATAAAGTCCATTTGAAGGTTAAGATAGTACCCTAATAAGCTCCATAAAAAAGCCTGTGCCACATTTTATGAAAAATCATACATCGCATGCGACAATAGCTGAACTATAGATTATTCCTTAATTGCTTAAATGAACTGGAGGAGCGCCATATTCAGTGTAATGCTGTTCTCGGCAGGGTTAACTGGGCTCAATCAGGCTATCACTATGCCAGTCCAGGCATTGGACTCAAATGACGAGAAAAGTGATGTAACAATATTCAAGATGCAAGATGCTTACATTCTTGGGCCTGGTGATGTTTTAAACCTGAAATTATTTGACTCTGAAGACTTATCAGGTGAATATACAATTCTTAGCGACGGTACAGTCAATTTTCCTATAATTGGTCCTATAAATATAACCAATTATACAATACAAGAAGCCTCTATTTTAGTACAAAAAGAATTTTCAAAAGAATTATTAAGGCCTCAATTATATCTTACATTATCAAATCCGAGACCAATTAAAGTGTCAATGCTGGGAGAAGTGGAAAGGCCAGGGCTATATACAGTAACTGGAGGAGAGCTTGGCAATAATCAATTCCCCTCAATTGTAGATGCGATTCAACAAGCAGGTGGCATAACACAAGATTCAAACTTAAAAGAAGTAATCCTTATGAGGAGAGTTGCTAGTCAAGAATTAAAATACAAACAAACAAAGTTAAACCTACTTGAACTCATATTAGAGGGAAATCAGTCTCAAAATCTTCTATTATTTGATGGAGATATTATTAAATTACAAAAAGCCCAGCCAATACCTGAAGAAATAATTAATATCGCAGAAGCAAATTTATCTCCTAGATTGATTAGTGTATACATAATGGGACAAGTTAATAGTCCTGGTATGCAGCAAGTTCCAGCAAACACTCCATTAATTCAAGCAATATATCTTGCAGGAGGACCTGTCGAATGGAAGGCTAATCGTGGAAACATTGAACTTTTAAGAATAAATCGGAATGGATCAGCTACACGCAGAAGATTTAAGCTTAATAGAAGAACAATTGAAGGTGGAGTATCAAACAAAAACAACCCGCCGCTATCGAATGGAGATATTGTTAGAGTGCACACAAACCCGATCGCAAAAATCACTAGCGGAATTGGAGCCGTAACAGAGCCAGTATCTGGAGTAGTAAATGCAGTTGCTTTATTCAAGTTATTACAATAGTTAAGCCTTTTAATTGAAAATCTATTTATTCTCACAAATAGAAGATCTTGGTAATCCAAGTATAATTAATCAGCATCATTTCTTCTATGTATTTCTATCTATATAGAAAAGTATAAGATAGTTTATCTATTCAAAACAAGCTAAAATCAAAAGAGGCCAGGAATACTCAAATAGAAAAAGGAACTACCCCTTAATAGGTAATATTTATTTTTTATACTCAACTCCCAAAGTCAATCCTTAGCAAATAAAAATGGAGCCAAGCGGACTCGAACCGCTGACCCCCTGCATGCCATGCAGGTGCTCTACCAGCTGAGCTATGGCCCCCAACTTTGATTATCAGGCTATATCAGACTTTAAAAGAAATCTGGTAATTTCCAAAGCACTTGATCTAACCTAACGCGTTCAACACTAAAGATGCAGCAAAGCACCCAATTAAACGCAACCCTCATTGTACCCAATACTAATTTAATGGAGCGAGCCCTAAAACTCGGAAAAAATCAATTGATTATTGAATTCCAAGAGAGATCTCAATAATACTCTAATTCCATCTCAATGAGGAATGGGGCAAGCTTAAAAATATAAAAATTCAATATCATGCTATTTACCTGAAAAGGGCTACACCTTGGGAAGATCACTTCTAAGGTTCACAATGAAAAGATTCAACTAGTAGAGAACAACTTAAGGCATTCAAAACTACACTATAAATTTTATAATTAGCTCCCTATTTAAATAATAGTCGAAGAGACTTGAAGGCACTAGATTAATTTTGCAACTTGGAACCTATCTAAAGTTGGAGTCATGCAGAATTCATCCAATAAAGTTAGATATATTCCACCATGAAGAATTTTTGGAGGGAAGACCTGATTCAAATAAGAATTAAATGTATCAATTATTTCTGAGGGGTTCTTTGAGAACCCTAATGTTGTATGAGGAATAACATTTCCAGTATAAGCCTTATATTGGTAATCCAGAGCATAGTTGAAATGCGTTGAATTTTTTTGATATAAATTGATGCTTTCTACAAATATATCCTCATGAGATTTTATTATTTTAAGTGAAGATAGTTCTCTTGATATTTTTGATGCAAGAAATATTAAAAAGCAGGAATATGAATAATCCATACAAACTGCTGAAAGATTATGATTAAATTTAGATATGCTAATCCTGGAAAGAGACTTTGCTCTATGATCCCATGAGGAAATAGCATTCAGGATATTATCTTTTTTAATAAAACATTCATCATGATTTGACCAATTTGTAATTTCATCTAAAGAGTTAGCCACACCCTGAAAAAGGCTGGTGTGAAGAAATGCATTACGGTCTAAGAAAGTTAAATCAAGCCTATCAATAAAAAATTTCAAGTTTTCATGACCTTCTTCTGTTAAACCAAGGCTAATACAAAAAGTTATCATAAGAAAAGAGTCGATTTCCCCAGTTGATTTATATATGATCCAATTATAAAACTTCTCAAATATTATTCAAATAACACCTAGTGACCTGAAACTTTTTCTGGTCACTAACTAGTCACTGGGAAGCTTAAACAGAGCTGAAAAAGCCCTGCCTCCTAGATATCTCGATATTCTTGAAACTTGTAAACCACTGCTTTTACGCCACCCCACAATATTTTTACAATCAATGCACCAAAGTCCATTGCGTTAGCTGCCATAGCAAAACTAGCAAAAGATCACCTGGACCAGCTATCGCAACCATCTTAAAAGTTGTCCCAATTCAGGACAACTTTTAAGTTACCTTGCTGAATCAGGAGGGGCTTTTGACTTCATATACCTTGGATCTGCCATTGCACTTCCTGACACCCCATGAGATAGGAGCACCTGATTTGGCTTGTTCTTGTTGAACGCAGATATTTTGATTATTTGCCCACTGAGCAACTGGACGCAAACTCACAGCAATAAAGGCCAAACAAAAAGCACACAAGAGTAAAGCGACTCCATTGAGGATTTTGAAAAAATTCAAATTGTTGGTCTCATGAGTGTCAGCCATTGTCAAAACCTAAGTTTTCCCATTTTGCTACAACCTATCTAACCACCTGACCATTGAGTAATAGTTGGATATCCAACGAAAAAGACAATTACTTTGCTCAAAGCCCAGCCAATCGAAAGGCAAATTAAAACTGGAAGTACAACACCTTTTAGTGTCTCCATGTCCATTTTGATAATGATATTAGAGATAATACTAAACTCATAGATATATTGGATAAATGGAAGGGCACTGGGCAGTTAATTTTCAATCTTCTTAAATCAAACGGGATCAAAGAAGCCTAGGAAAAGGCAATGGAAGAGGATAAGAATTAACAGCTGTTACTTTTCAGACTCTCTTTATTATTCTTAGTTAAGTATTCAGAGTAAGTCTATCAAAACAAACCAAAAAGTTTTTCTGATAGAGAGCCAATTAAATATGCACTTTAATTAAAGGAATAGCTATTTAGTTTGGGTTTATTACTTTTCATATTTCCCTCTAAACCAAATAACTATTTTATTATACAAGAACGTAAAATTTAAATTTCTTAGTTTCACCTGAATATAAAATACAAATTTTTCAACACAAAATAATTAGTATAAATATATTTCGCTTTTAATACTGATTTCGTTTTCGCTAAATTTCTAGACTTGTAGATTGAAGTCAAGAGTTAAATCTTAGATGCAAAATATATTTAAATATTCGACTTGAGTGCGTTAACTTGCTTAAAAGGCCTCTATCCCATGAAGAAATTCCAAATCTTCTTTTATGAAATGGTGCATCAAACCGTTTGAAGGTTCCTTTTAGCCTTAAAAAATGAATATAGACATAAAATTCAAAATTATGATCGTCTGGTGCCTTATCCAAAAATGTTAAAGAAGAAGTTTTAAAGATATTTGGCTGACCGGCAATGTCCCAAAATACACGAAAAAACAAAATGGAAGTAACTGTGGCGACTCCAACTGTAAATAAATTTTCAAAAATTGTCCTGCCTGACCTTAAGCCTTTTAGTGCTATTGACTCCCCAGCCTCTTTTTCCTTCAAACTTTCGAGTAATATTTTTGCATTCAAAAGAACTGTTGCATCTTGCTGTAAATCTGCATGCATCCAACCAGCATAATATGTTTTTACTCTTTTAAGTCCAAATTTAATACCAGCTCCATAGCCGGTGTTAAATTCTTTCTTTGCTAATTCTATGTTATTTGGAATCGTTAGAGACTTTAAAGTCTCTTGAGTGTTATCTGTAGAACCGTTATCAACCAAAATGAAGTTAAAACTCTTATTGACTTTTCGTAACTGTTGAACCAGCTCTGGCAATGAATCTGACTCATTATAACAGGGTATAACGATTGTAATTTCTTTCATTTAAACACCACCAATTTCATGCTCAGAAAATTAAACACCATACTGGTAAATGTTGCAACTAAAAATGCCAGCAATGTAATGTTTGAAATTGCAGAAAAGGATTTCAAGATAAAGTAATTTGTTAATACGTTTATAACCATACCTACTGTGATAAAAATAATATATCTATAAAAATAAGTAGGATTTAAGAAACTTTTCCCCTTTCTACGAAATGTATATGAGCTATTTATTAAGAAACTAACAACGACTCCTGAATAAAATCCAAATACTTTTGACAAAACTAATCCCGCCAACCCTAGAGTCATTTTATAAACTACGTAATCTAGTGAAACAGCAGAAACTCCTGCAATGAAAAAATAAAATCCTTGACTAATTAATACCCGAGATTTCATGTGCATTTAACCAGTATTCATAAGTTCTGAACTCTTCAAATGTCCCCAGACAAAGTAAATCATCAACATGATAGGAAAAAACTTTTTGATTTCTTTTTATCAAGAATTCACAGAATTTGTCAATAGATGATTCTTCATCGCACTCATCTAAACTATCCAAAAATAGCTTGAGATTAGATTTAAGTCTTCCAATATTGGGAAACCAAAAATGACCTGTGACAATTGGGATTGAAAAATCTGAATCCCATCCACACTTGTAACCAATTGACCTAACTGACTTGTCCTCATTTAGATGCAGCCAGCCGTATTGATTTGGTGCCCACCGGGCATAAGGATATCCAGAAAATGAGAAGATAATTGCTTCACATTCGCATCTTTCTTTATATCCTCTTATAAATTTATGCCAATCCAAATCAATTGCAGCATCACAAGGCAATATTAGAATTTCTTCATTATTAAATAACTCGGATTTCTTAAGCGCAAGGTATAGGGTTTCCACTGATGAGCTAGTTTCACCAACAATGACCTGTTTTAAGTCTTCAAATATTTTCTCGTATTTTTTGTCTTCTTTATCTCCATTTACTGCACAAATATTTATTTTACTACTTTTAAAATTACTAGTACAAACTTTAAACAAGTGACTTTTATCGATTTTTAAATATGGCTTTTTAATCTTGTTTATCGACTTCATTCGATTACCCTTGCCTGCCATTAGAGTAATAGAAGGACACTCTACTAAGTTCTTTTTAAAATTAAGAGGTACTTTCTTTGCAAAAAAGATAAATTCCTCAAGGTCCTGAGGCGTACCCCATTGCATGAAATGATCTATGAAATATGTAAGTGTTCTCAAACCCTTTTTAGGAAAATAATTAAATAATAAACTCACGTAGAATTCACCATTTATATCTTCTCCTCGCCTTACAAGCCATTTACAGGCATCCAATAACAGTTTTCCACTCGAAAAGTAAAAGGTTCCACTGGCAGCCGGTTCTTCCTCACGATAGTTTGTGAAAGACTGTTTTTCTCTAATTTCTAAAATATTATGTTGATGATTCCTTGTATAAGCGTATGTCGCTGGATTTATATAATGTGGTTGAAATCCTGAATATACACATAAAGCTGCCTCCGGTTTTTCTATTGATAACCATTTTTGGAATTCATCGTAATCCCATCTCCAATCAAAATCACAATAATTAACTATCAATTCTGCATCGGTATCAATTTCTTCCTCAATTTTCATCAAAGAGTGAACTGGTCCTAGTTTATGATTTTCTACACTAACAACAGTTGTATTTGGGGCTAAGCTATTTAGATAATTTTTCAGATCTAGGGCTTCATTTGATAGATGTTCATCTCTACAGATAAATATAAAATGGTCTTCAAAGGAAAATTTCTCTATAATATATTTGATTATAGGTTTACCAAAAACTGGAACTAAAGGTTTAATTTCTTTATAGCCTTTTGCTGCGAATCTGGATCCAGTACCCGACATAGGTATAAGAATATTCATAAACTAAATAAGTTCCTTTATTTCACGTGCTCTTGATAGAATGATTGATGGATCTGTATCTTTAACAATTGACCAACCTGCAAACTTATCTATTATTCCTTTTCTAATATTTCTAATCACATCAAACGTTAGCCCTCCATCTAATTCAACATTAGGCCTTGCAGAACAACCTAAAGTAAAATCTTCAATTCGATCAACAGCAGACCAGCCGAATTCCTGCCCCCCTCTGCCTATAGGAACTCCCATTTGAAGAATATTTTTTATTGAATTATCTTCCACAAAATCAACCAATTTCTCATTTTTTTTATCTTGTAACTCAGAGACAATTCCAAAAATATTATGTGCATTTTTGAATGATCTTTCTTTGAACCTAAGCAAATCATTGAGGTTTTGAAACGATCTTGGATGAATATATATAGTCTCAAATCCTTCTTTAAGACATCGATCCGTTATTTTTTCAACACTTAGAGTGTGTTCTCCTGACATACACATTATATGCGCCGTAAGTCTCATTTCTGGGCCTAGGTTTCTCAAGAAATAAACTTTATCCCAACATTCAAGCTCCCTTCCGATCAATTTATTATCACCAAAATCGACATGGAAAGATTTAAAACCTTCATTAAAAAGCAACTCGGCGCATTTCTTATAATAGTTCCCAAACTCAACCTCAATCATTGATGGAAGAAAGACACCACTCATAATGTCATCATCTGCTCAAGTGTTGAAAAAATGTGTAGTGCAATTTTATTTCTACCGTAAAGAGGTTTTCTAACAATCTTTTCATTCTTTTTTGAAACTCGACTAACATTATTAATGTTGCAATACCTAAGAAACTCTTTTTGTAACTCTTTTTTACTAAGAACGGCTTCCTCTTTTTTAAGCCGGCCGAGCTTTGCACATAGAAATTTGCTTTTATCATCAAAAGAATTGAAACCTATCACTTTTTTTTGCGAGGAATTTAGGTTCTCTAAAAGTATACGTAAAAACGATCCCGCGATATTGATTTTTTGACATGATTTCGAGGCTAATGAAAATGTTTCATCACTAGAGCCTGTAGTACCATGCAAAACAGGACTGACAAAACTTGTCCCTTCAAGAGCTTTTTGCCATTCCTCTGCTAATCCTAGTTTTAGAGATTTTTCCTCGTCATTTCCGTGATGCGTTGTACCGAGATTGGCCACATACAATTTCAGACTATTTAATAAACCAGCTTTATACTCCAAGTCCTTTTCTTCATTTAGAGAGAAAGAAAAACAATTAGGCAAGATTGACATTTCGTTACCATCAGGATAATGGGGAGAGGTCTCTTCCCCTATGTAATTCAATTCCCCAGTACAAAACTCCAAATCAATACCATCGATATTTATTTTGTCTAAGAACCTCAACGACGTACTAAAAACTTCTACATAGGCTTTAAATAATTCATATAGGACTTTGTAGCGAGGTTTGAAATGTGCAGAACCATCTAAAGTTAAGTGTGTTATCGACTCAGTTTGCATTGCTTCTCGTACAAATCTAGACGATCTACCTATTGGAAAGTCACCTCTAACGTCAACATGATCCAATCCAATTCCGATTAAAGGTGGGCTATATTTTTTAGCCGTACTTTCTTCTAGTATTTTCACAAGACTATCACATATAGTATCCGTAAAATCAAAGATACCTTTTTCGGGATGCAGATAACCAATCATATCTTCTCCATCTGGATTTATTTCAGCTTGGCCAGCAGCATTTAGACTGACCTGCAAAATAATTGGGAATTCATTTTCTAAAGCTATATCAAGATATGCCGAAGAGTCTATTGGGTCTTTTGTTATATCATAAATATTTGCAGCTAAAACATTAGTTTGCTCGATTCCCATTCTTTTTAAAGCATATAATCGGGACATTGAAACGGGGAAAAACCCAATACTATATAACAAATAATTTCGAATATCTTCAAATACAAAACAGCTATTCTCTTCATGCAAAAGGCCATCAATGATTGCTTTTCTAACTTTAATATCTTCAGATTTAAAGTAAATATCTTTTAACTCATTCACAATTTCTTTATTCAAATCTGTATTTAGAATCAAGAAGTCCGTCGTTAAAAAATAAGCACTAGATTTTTTTTGAAAATAATCTTTTTTGTTCGTGTTTAAATTCAACTCATTTATTTTAAATGTATTTGGGATCGAAGTGCTTTTCTCAGTGTTATCTTCCAGACAACCTCTATATGAAATAACAAAGAAATCTCCTAATGATCTACAAGCAAATTGCGTATATTTTAGTGCTGATGCGAAAAAAGAGACCCTGCTTACATTATCTAAAAAGCAACAAGCATTGCTATTTTCTCTTAAATTATCACTGAGTAATGCCGAGCTCATAAAAGCTTTACCATGACGAAGGTTCTCAAAAAGATCTTTTGGAGCACTTTTGTATAATTTGTCTTTTTCTGTTAGAAAAGATAATCTTTCAATTATTCCATTCTCAATCTTAAATACACCTCCCTCCCAAAAGAGAAGGTGCTTTATCGTTCCTGACCGTTTACTTATAATCCAAATACTCTTTTTTTTAAACAATTTGACTACTAAGCCTACTTCAATTTCATTCTTGGTTACATAGTCAAAATAACAGACCTTGTGAGATATCTTATGATTGAAATATACTTCAGATACACTACTTATGCTATGTAAAACATCTGCTGTGTTTAAATCATCTAATAACTTTTGAATATTATTTTTATCATTAAATGAGTAGTTAGATAATCCATGCAACCCAAATACAAATTCCTTTATCTTTTCCGAAGATATCTTTTTAAAATCTATAAATTTTGTCGTGTTTAACAATAAGTGAATGTGATTATATCCGACAGGAAAAGGTTTTGAAAAATCCGTGTTATCTATTATCAATGAATTTTGGGAGGCAAATCTATAATAGTTTGAGAGATATGAAGGCTCGTCTATTAGATTAAAATAGTCCTCTACCTCTTTTTTATCCCTATAATCAGCGACTCTTTCTATTTTTCTTTTAATTAAAGCATCGCGTTTAGCTATCAAAATAAAGTTTTTATCTAGGATCTCATTGAATTCCGGCCTAGTTGTGTAATGACCTTCAAAAATCAGAACTGTTTTATTTGTTAAATTTATTTTTAATTTTCCAGTACATCGTCCTTCTTTAGATCTAGAATATAAATTTTCTAGGGTTATATCTTTCTGTTCAGATAACCCTGCTTTCTTCAGAGTTACTAAATTTAGCAAGTAATCAAATTTGGAAAATCTCATGTGCATCTCAGCTTCATGCTCAAAAGGTATTCCAACCTGATATATATTTTGCAAACTTTTCTCACGTATTTTACGTTCTACTAATAAAGAATCTAAAGGTACAATTTGTACATCTTTATTTGAAAGATTTAAAATCTCTTGCTTCAATAATTCTGCAAAAACTGTTTTTCCTGATGCTGTAGGTCCATCTACACCAATACATACAATTCTCTTAGCATTAACTGCAAGGTTAACGCAATCTTTAACTACCCTTAATTGTATAATTTTACTTTCAAAAGATGACATCAAGAGTCACACATCTCTATTATGTTATTGCAAGTTACTGACTTTTTCTATAAAAGTAAAGTCTTTTTCTAAGCAATTTTACAAGTGTTCCACGCTAATTTCTAGCTTGTCTCGCTCGATTATGCAATGGCCGAGAACAAGCCCAAAGGTCTTCAGTCTTTTTGAGATCACGTATATCGGCTCTGTCCAGATCGCTTAGTTCAATGCCGTCTGGCTCCGCACAATCCCTTCCTCGGGCTGAGAGTTCCTATAGGGGATGCATAGAAAAAAAGCCGTGCAAACCACTTGGAAGTTGATAGAGCATCATCCTCGGAATAACAAGAAAGGCTTTTGAGTCTATTAAGTGCGAGCTCCGCAAACTTGGCAAAACAAACAATCTTCAGGGCCACATGAAAGGACTTCAAGTTGCTCCTGCGAATAGATGAAGCTGATCCAGCTAACTGTTGACCTGCTTGTGTTTATTTTATTGGCTGTACATCCAACCGCCATATCTCGTTATGTCTCATGCCAAAGCTAAAAGGACTTTAAAAAAGTCGAACAGATGATTATTTAATCTTGGCAATAATGCCAGTACTCATCTCCAAAAGGATTTCAACTTTTATATGAAAGGATTGTTGCTTTGTTATCGAGCCAGTTCTCAGCAAAGATCAGGCTGGGCTTTTCTGCAACCTGATCGAGCACATCCTGGAGTGGCTGAGATAAATTGCTGCAATTTCGCAAGCCTAATAGTGCGATAGCTAATAGCCCTAGGTTTATAGAGATAAACCCTAGATGCAAAATAGATGTCTGAACCCATCAAAAGCATTTTTGCATCTTCTTTAATGATTCTTGTCCCAAAAGTTTTATACTTAATACATTCTAGATAACATTTCATACTAAATGCTTATAATGGTAGGATTAAAACTGAAGAAATCCATGTAATGCATGTCAAAGGAAAGCTTGCTTTTTGATGTCTATTGATATAATCTAGAAAACAAATCAATAATGGTCTGAACTCATCCTATTTCTGATTCTAGATAATCTATTAAATGAACCTTGCTAATTTTATAATTTCTCTTTCATTTGGTATTGGATTTGTTTCATGTATAACTCTTTTACTTTTTAAAAAAGTAAGTTTTAATAGCTTTCTTGCTTCTTTATTCTTAATCACTTCTCCAATCCCTCTATTGGCTTATAGTAGAGCATGGCTCATTAAATATTACTTTTTAACTGTAATTTTATTTGCAGCTTTCGCTTTAATTAAAAGGCATAAGAAATACAAGCAGATTTTATCTTCTTCAAATTCTATTTTTAACCAATTCAAGGTTTCAACAGGAAAAAATCGCTTATATATTATTGGTTTTTCATTGTTACTATCTAGTTTATTTTGCTATAAGTCAATTCCAGTTATTTGGAGGTTCGACTCACATGATCTTAATTACTTTTCTTGGTTAAATGAAATCTTTAGAATAGACTATCCTGGTCCAATAAGGGCACCTACAGCCTATCCAAATTTGTTAAGTGCCAACCATTTAACTGCAGGAAGTATTTTATCACCTTTCCTTATTCTCATAAAACCAGTAAACCTATATGTAAGTTATAATGTTAAATTTTTACTGATATTTTCCGCTTTATTTAATTTCTTTTATAGTTTTTTCAATTGCATAAGAATATACACTACAAAGATTCAATTATTTTTAGGATCAATCATATTATTTATCACTGGCTTGCTTTATATGTCAGAGATAGACTATGCAGCAGCTATATCCAACTATACAATATTAATTCTTTTCCTAACAATTGGATCAGAATGTTTTGGATCGTATGCCAAAAAAAGTACCGAACTTTCACTAGCTTCACGAATTACGATATTAATTCTTTGTACGTCCTTAATAATAGCAAAGGCTTCTACTTTTCCTGCATTTTTATTATGTTTTATATTATTATTGCTTTCTTCTGAGTATTCCCAATCAATACTAAAAAAGATACCTAAGGTTTGGTTTCTTATTGCTTCAGGCATCATAATCATTGTACTATTTAGCTGGTTGTTACCCAAGAGCAATCATGGGTCTTTAGATTTAAGTTTTCCTTTATGCCTAATAACACCAAAAGAAAATTACTATCAATGCATCGCATCAAATGCGATTAACCCCTTTTATGGATGGTTACTAAATGATCATAAAGTAAATTTCCTATATAAACTAAATTTCTTCACGAATGATTATTCCCATATTTATACATACATATATATTTGGCTTTATTGTCTAATTCCATGTATTGGGTTAGGTTTGATTTTATCTAAATTATCTAATAACACCATAGGCAAGGCTTATGGGGATTTCTGTTATTACTATGGTTCAGCAACTGCCATATCAATCTTACTAATAAGAGAGTCAATCAAGTTTTATGGATATAACATGGCTCATGCATATCTAGTAGCCCCAATATTATCATTTACAGCGGTCGGAATATTACTTGTAGAGCTAATGCCTAGAGTTAATATAAGATTAGAATTCTTATATATTTTACTATCTATTAATATTATCTTGTTGGCTTTAAATCATTCAAATTATTCAAATTTAGGGATACGCGAGAATTTCATGAACCAAGAGAAAGATGGCTATTATGTAAGTAGTCTTGTTTCTTTAAAATTCAACGAATTGAAATATTTTGATCAAGACTTTTGTACTAAAAATATTAAAGCAAAAAAATTATTTGAAAGATTCTTAAATAAGGATGGGTGTGGAGTTGAAGATCTTTCGGAAATCAAATCAGCATTGATTGGAGAAAGAAGTAATGTTAGTTTAAGAGCAAAACATTCATTAGTCCGTGAATTCACAATAATCGAGGAATAAAATGGTAAGAAAAGATATTAGAACCAAAATCAAAAAATATACATTAATCTGTGTTGCAATTTCTGCTGCGATTTCTTCTTTGCAAATTGTCATTATTCCTTCTATTTATGCAAGATTAAAATCTTTCAGTAAAGGACGTAGCGAAATTTTAAGAAAAATAGAAAGTACTGATTCCTTCAAGAGATTCTGCAACCTAAAAGCAACCAGTAAACTGACATCCAAGTCCAAATTATTTAAAAGCTTTTGCATCAAAGGTTTTATTTATGTTGAGGAGCCTTAATCTTTAGGAAATCAAATAATCCTTCATGCACATGTATATTTCCTTGATCATTTCTCCTTAGAGTTCTATGGCTATTGATCTGGGGCTTAGCATAGGAATACGAATTAAAAAATGGAATATTTCTTATGTTTTTATATTTAATAAATTTATTGAAGATATCTACAAAAGAACTCTTCTCTAGTTTAATCAGCTCATTATTATCTATCAGCAGCCAATGATCCTTTATAGGTATACTTAAATCTTGTATTAAATCTTCCTCTTTGTAAGGAGGTAAATAAATAGCATCTAAATGAGTCAACGGTATTTTACCAATATATAAAGTTGGCTTATTAAATAACAGGGAAGGGAAATGAGTGGCACCAGAGATACTACCAATAACATAATCAGCTCTATGATAAATTTCGTATAGAGAAATATTTTGGTTAATTAATTCATTGAGACTATAAATATTAGATTTATTTTGATTTCTGGGGACTGGAGTATCTCCTATCAATACAATATTTATAGACTCATCTATTGAATCAATGATATTATCTATTATAGGTTTTGGCATATTTCGTTCTGAGTTTGCTGTAGAGTATTTCCAAACACCCGTTCTCGCATAAAACAATATATATTTTGAATCAAGGATTTTATTAACAGAGTAATTTCTAAAGGATCTTCTCTTAATTGATTTGTCTAGGAATTGACTATTTATTAAATTCATTCTTGGGAATTTTTTATATTTGATACCATTTTCTTTATAAGATAAGAACATATGTCCATTTACATCTACTGATGTCTTAATAGAAAAGAAAAATGGTGCCAAAAGGATTTGTAAAATAGGATTGTATATCACACAATTTTTTCTATCTAGAAATATTCCAATCCAGTACTCATCAATTGAACCTTTTTTCGCAAGGCATATTATTGTCTTGTTTGACTCAATTCTGTTTTCGTCTGCATACAAAAATAAAAATAACCAAGATCCAAAATGATCGCAATCTGACCTTACAAAAGAAAATCTTTTTGAAAGATATTTCCCTATCGTTAAATCAACCAATACTCCTACTAAAGAGGGTATTTTGTGATACACAAAATAAATGAGAAAATCTTTAAATTGTTTCTTAAAATTTAAAGATTTATTGTTTTCTATTGATGGGAGCTCTTGATAGCTATACTTCGGCAACATTAGAAGTATTAATTATGTTGAATTTTGATTATACATTACTTTCTATAATCACTTATCCAATTCATTCCAAAGGCTCTCTTGGTAAAAAAGTCTCTAAGCTAGAATGAATTCTAGAATTGTTTCCTTTTTTTGGTTCAAAAAGAATTTGCTTGATATTTCTTTTACTATTTTTATGAGATGAAAAATAAGTTTTTGCTAGTGATAAATAAGAAACCTCTTCTTTTCCTCCAAGATGGCATAGTTTCATTCTTTTATTCCTTATGATTCTATGTATCGCATCATTTACTTGTTGTAAAGTTATAGGAGATATGTATTTATCTGAGAATGCAAAGATATCTTGATTTTTATCAAGTTTAAGCTTCCACTCTCTTATTAGAGGGGTACTTTCTGAAATTACCTTGGTGATTCTCAAAACACAAACAGTATTTTTGGGATATTGAAAGAGGAAGTCTTCTACTTCAGCTTTAAACTTTCCATAGTTATTCATAGGGCATACTTTATCGGAAACTTTATAAAAACCCTTTTCGCCACTAAAAACGCAATTGGTCGACAAAAAGATCACATATGTATTTTCTTCTAGGCATTTCTTAATCAATCTAATAGTATTAGTAACATTTATTTTTCTTGTCTCTTCAGGACTTTCCTCACATCTTAATATTTTAGCTACTGATCCAAGAACAATACATACATCAAACTTCTTAAAATCAAAACTATATTCCTTATCATTTAAATCAAACTGCTTTATATTTTTCTGATGATTACTTTTTCTTGAAGTGCCAATAGTTTCATACCCCTTTTTGTCCAAATATTGGATCAATGAAGTGCCTATCTCACCTGTTGAGCCTATAACAAGTACTTTCTCATTAGTTATCTTCATAGCAATCTAGGAAACTTTTTATAAACCATTAACCTATCCAAAAGGGTTATATCTATAGTCTATAAGAAAATTCTAAACTTGATTAGTTTAAATCAAACATTAAACAAAATGAATCAGTATATAAGTAAAAGTCAATTTTTATAAATCAATTAAAAGTATTAAAAATTGCAGGAAGAAGATGTCAGATTTAGATAATTAAAATACTTTAATAGAAGAAATTTGAAGTAAGAGCCTTAATCTAAAAACTACAAATGCCTCCAAACTGCTAAAAGCTTTCCTTGGATATGGACCTGATCTGCATCTAAAACAATTGGTTCATAAGAGGAATTAGCTGCCTCAAGGCGAACTATTGCTCCATCTCGATGAAAATGCTTAAGCGTTGTTCCACTACCCGGCACCATTGCACTCACAACTGTCCCATTCTTCAATCTGGATGGTTCAACCACTGGCTCCATTAGAACTACATCACCATCGGCGATATATGCATCAATCATTGAATCGCCATTTACGGTTAGAGCAAATAATCCACGAGTTTCAAGGACTGAATTGAGATCCAATCTTTCCTGAACATCATCAAAGGTTTCTACTAAACCTCCTGCCGCAACAGCCCCAAGCACAGGAATACCAGATACGAAATCACCCAAAAGCTGCAAAGTTCTAGCCTGTCCTTCTTTCCATGTGATCCATCCTTTTTGCTGCAAATGCCTCAATCTGCTCTGAATAGGGGCAGGCGAGCGCAAACCCATCGCCTCCATCATTTGCCTTATTGAAGGGCTGTGATGATTTGTACCTATATAGTCTGCAAGCCAGTCATACAATTCCTGCTGGGCAGAAGTCAGAGAATTATTGGAGGCTTCAGTCACCTGAAAACATTCGTCGGTCAATACATTTGTACCTACTAGAAAGTGATCTGACAACCTTCATACCCCTCCCAATAATGCAGCCAAAAGTGCTTGCTGCAGATGAAGTCGGTTTTCAGCCTGATCAAAAATACGGCTAGATTCACTTTCCATGACCTCAGGACTAATTTCTTCTCCTCGATGTGCTGGTAAACAGTGGAGAACTATTGCGTCTGGATTAGCCAATGAAAGCAAGACTTCATCAACACAAAAACCACCAAAAGCCTTACTTCTACTGGATTGTTCTTCCTCCTGCCCCATAGAGGCCCAAACATCTGTATAAATCGCACTAGCTCCTATTACAGCATCTTGAGGATTATTAGAAATTTCAACATTTGCCCCATAAGTTGCCAAAGAACGGGCCTTAGATACAATTTCTGGTAATGGTTCAAATCCTGAAGGAGCAGCTATCCTTACATTTACTCCTAAAAGAGAACCACAAATCATTAAAGAATTAGCAACATTATTTCCATCGCCAACATAAGCCAGGGTAAGACCAGAAAGATTTCCAAATGATTCTTTTATTGTGAAATAATCAGCAAGAGCCTGACAAGGATGTTCGAGATCTGTTAAGGCATTTATAACTGGTATAGAAGCCCAATCAGCGTAATCCTCTAACTCTTTTTGTTCAAAAGTTCTTACTGCTAAAGCATCACAAAAACGACTCAATACCCTGGCTGTATCCTGCAAAGGCTCCCCACGGCCTAATTGTGTAACATTTGGATTTAAATCAACTATTTGTCCGCCTAATCTGGCCATTGCAACCTGAAAACTAACTCTTGTTCGAGTTGATGCTTTAGTAAAAATCAACCCTAAAACACGGTTGCCAAGGTCTATTCTGCGATCCCCTTGTTTTAGTTGCTTTGCCAATTCAAACAAAGCATATATTTGTTCAGAAGTAAAATCTGATGAAGAAAGGAAGTCCCCGCCTTTAAGAGAAGAAAGGTTGGCAGCGACACCATGGGAAATTGAGGCCATGGAGGAAGCTTGAAAGCGGTGTTGTAGTAATTAAAGGATATTAGTCAAATTTTTTCATGCTGAAGTCATTTCTTTAGGCATAGAACTTTTTTCAAGCATTTCCTTTAATTGATCTCCTTCAATTACTTCTTTCTCAAGAATCTGTTGAGAAATGTTTTCCAATAATAGAAGATTGTGCCTAAGTATTTTCAATGCATTTTCATGTCCAACATCTACAAGGCTTCTTACTTCTTTATCAATCGCTTGAGCAGTTGCATCACTTACAACTCTTCGGGGATTGTTATTACCTCCTAAAAAAGTACCTCCTCCCTGCTTGTCATAAGCCAAAGGGCCCAAAATATCACTCATGCCATAAGTCCCAACCATTTGCTCTGCCAAATCAGTTGCTCTCTGCAAATCATTAGATGCGCCCGTAGTTATTTTTCCAAAAACAATCTCTTCAGCAGATCGCCCACCAAGCAAAGTTGCTATTTGACCCTGTAAATCCTCTTTTGAATTTAAGAATCTTTCTTCGGTTGGAAGCTGAAGAGTGTAGCCAAGAGCACTCATCCCCCTAGGAACAATAGAGATTTTGGCGACCTTGCTTCCCCCAGGCATCAAATGTCCAACAATCGCATGGCCTACCTCATGATATGCAACAACTTTCTTTTCATCTGCTTGTAAAACTCTGCTCTTCTTCTCTAACCCAGCAACAACTCTTTCAATAGCTTCATTCAAGTCTTGCTGCTCAACTTTGGTCCGTTTACCTCTAGCAGCAAGCAAGGCAGCTTCATTGACCATATTTGCCAAATCAGCTCCAGCAAAACCACTGGTGGCTTGTGCAATTCTCTCAAGATCTACTCCTTCGGCTAATTTCACTTTTTTAACGTAGATATCAAGAATTGTTTTCCTGCCAGATAGGTCAGGTCTGTCAACCAATACTTGCCTGTCAAATCGGCCTGGCCGCAAAAGTGCAGCATCTAGAACTTCTGGTTGGTTAGTTGCTGCTAAAACAATTACTGGCTTATCTGTTGAGGCAAAGCCATCCATTTCTGTCAATAACTGATTAAGTGTTTGTTCTCTCTCATCGTTACCTCCTACTACACCCATAGAGCCTGATCTACTTTTACCAATTGCATCAAGTTCATCAATAAAAATAATGCAAGGAGCCTTTTTCTTGGCTTGTTCAAAAAGATCTCTTACACGTGCTGCGCCTGCTCCAACAAATAATTCAACAAATTCAGAACCAGAAATAATAAAGAAGGGTACACTCGCTTCACCTGCTACAGCTTTAGAGAGCAATGTCTTTCCAGTCCCAGGAGGGCCCACTAAAAGAACTCCCTTTGGAATGCGTGCACCTATATCTGTATATCTTTCTGGAGTTTTAAGAAAGTCAACTATCTCTGTCAATTCGTCCTTCGCCTCATCAACTCCAGCCACATCATCAAAAGTGACTCGTGATTCTTCATCAGGAACATAAACTTTAGCTTTGCTTTTAGTAAAACTAAGAGCTCCTTGAGCTCCTCCTCCACCCATGCTCCTGCGTGCAAAAAACTGAAGTACAAGTATGAAAATCAAAGGTGGGACAACCCAACTAAGAACTGTTGTGAAAATATTGGGCTTCTTAGGAGGTGCTGCAGCAAATTCAACGCCTTTAGCCTCCAAACGTTGTGGCAAATCCATATCAAAAATTGGAGTAGTCGCCAAGACAGATGGAGCACCTTCTTGAGGGGAAGTCAACTCATAACGAATTTGCTCTTGGGTTATATAAGCCCTTTTAACCTCGCCATCATTAACCTGATTAATAAAAAGGGAATACGGAACACGAGGTACTTGCATGCCTGGATTTGGCAAAATACTGCTAATCAGGAGCAGTGCTCCAAATCCAATCAGCAAAAAATTAATTATTCCGAAACGTCTATTCGGCTGATTGTCATCTTGACGAATCGCCATAGCAAAAAAAAATTCAGTTGGGTACCAAACTAAGCGGAACAGTCAAAAAACGTTTAATTTCTCTGGCGTAAGAACCGAACGTGGTCCTAATGACCAGGCTTTTCTGTTGGGACAAGCATCTTTAAAAGCCAATCTTGATCAATCCTTTTGATAGAAGCTTTTCTCAGAATCAAAGACTCTTCAATTGAGGTAAACCCTAAACTGGCTAATGGAGTCATCGCAGTATTGCCACCCAATAATTTCGGAGCAATAAAAATTGCTAATTCTTGGACGCACCCATCTTTTATTGCATTACTAGCAAGTGCTGCACCGCACTCCCACAGCACCTGATTACAATCTTTTCTTGCCAAAGCATTCAAAAGATCTATCGGATTGGTGGAATTTAACTCAAGATAATCTGGGCCATTAGGTTTTTGGTTGATTTTGTTTTTTAGAGCATGCGGACCATATGCAACAAGCGTTTTAGCAATAGTTGTGTCCCAAAGCATAGCCTCAGAGGGCAAATTCAAGCTACTTGTAAGAACTACTCTTAAAGGCTCTGGATTACAAAGTCCTCTACTAGTTAGCAGTGGATTATCAGTCCTAACAGTGCCACTCCCAACTATGACTGCATCACACTTTGAGCGAAGGATATGAACCCAATTACGAGCTTTTTCTCCAGTAATCCATTTACTCTCTCCATTGGGCAATCCTGTTCTGCCATCTAAAGACATAGCCCATTTAAGAATGCCCCATGGTCGTCCATTCTTAACTCTAAAAATAAAAGCTCTATTTTGGAATGCAGCTTCTTCTTCAAGAACCCCAGTAATAACTTCTAATCCGGCATCCCTCAATCTAGCTATACCTCCACCAGCAACCCTCGGGTCAGGATCTTCTAGTGCAATAACAACTCTAGATATTTCGGATTGCAAAATAGCTTCAGTGCAAGGAGGTGTTCTTCCGTAATGGCAACAAGGCTCAAGCGTTACTAATAAAGTTCCTCCTTTAGCCCTAATTCCAGCTTGAGATAAAGCCAATACCTCAGCATGAGGATGACCTGCCCCTGCATGAAAACCTTCTCCTATTATTTTTCCTTCCTGATTAAGAACAACTGCACCTACTAATGGATTAGGGCTTGTCAATCCATCTGCAAGCAAGGCAAGCTGCAAAGCCCGTTGCATCCATTGTCTCCAAAGAGCAGCTGAATGATCAATCTGTTTCATCAATAGAAGCTTTTTGGGATAAAGAGCGCCATTCACTAACCACAAAAGGAGGTACAGGCAAATCACTAAATACCTCAGTCAAAGAGAGTCTTAAAGGCCTGTTATTTGTGAGGTCATTTAACAAAAGTGTCAAATCAAACTCTGCAGCAGCCTCCCGAGGGTCATTCGCTAATTGGGGATTAGACAAGGTGAGATCTTCTAAATGCCAATTCTTCAATCCAGAGTGCACTTCAAGTGGTGCAGGATGATCCATACGCAAAGTTCCTGGATATCCAACAATACGCAAAACAAAATCCTCTCCACCAATAGTTTTTGGATAAGCAACAACCTGCCAAGTTTGATAATCGAGATCACGAAGACTTTCCAAACTTCTCGTAAAAGCAATTCCATCTTCGCTTTCACTAATTTGGAGCCTTGCCTGAACCATTAAAGGGTTCAGTAAAAATATTGACAAAGACAAAAAAGAAAAAACCAAGATTCTTGTTATCTTTTCAATATTGAGTATTTCTGCTTTGTTAGCCATACTCAGAGTCAATGAGTGCATCCAAAGTTATTGCAGACCGTACCAAAGCCTGATATTTGTTGAGAATGCGTCTATTACGTTCCAACCATCTTGCAGGGTCCTGGTCTTTCGTACCAAGATGTCTGCTCCCATCAAAGAATGGTTCTTCAGCTTCAACAAGCTCTAAATCCTCTTGGGAGGCAATTAAAGCAATTACAAGCTCATGTAGGCGACGACGCCTTCCCAAGGTGTGAGTTCCTGATTCGATTGAGTTTGCCACTAATCCTTTCCAACCAAACAGACGTTATGTTGCTTCTAGTAAAACACCATTACGTGTCATAAAAAAACTTCTAGATGCAAGAAGAAAATCAAAAACTTAATCTAAAATCTGTTCCAATCCATGTGATTGGAACAGATGCATGTGGACTGGAGAATCTTCCTTATTGCATACAGGAAATAATTCTTTCGACAAGCAAATTAGCAGCTTCAAAACGTATTTTAGAAACAATTCCTGAATGGTGGGAAAGTAAAAAAGGCAATGAAGCGATTCCAGAGTTGTTTCTTATTAATAACCCAAGTGAACTTATTCTATGGCTTAAAGAACAAAATACTAAAACCATTGTCTTGGCAAGTGGAGACCCACTTTGGTATGGCATTGGAAGGTGTCTGAGCGATGCATTACCAAAAAATCGACTTGTTTTTCATCCTTCTCCGAGCTCATTTCAACTGGCCTTTGCAAGGTTAGGTCTATCTTGGCAAGACTCATCCTGGATTAGTTTGCATGGAAGATCTCCTGATTCCTTAGCCAAGAAACTACAAAAGCGACCAAAAGCATTGACTATTTTGACAGACCCATCTCGTGGGGGAGCTAAAGAGGTAAAAGCATATCTTCAATCATCGGGACTAGAACAAAGCTATGCTTTTTGGATCTTTGAAAGGTTAGGTCACCCTAAAGAACGCATAAGATGTTTGCTTCCTAATGATGATTTATCAGATGATATTCACCCTCTTCACCTTGTCTTATTAATAGAGAAAGAAGATTCTTTTATTGATTCTAAGAGGTTACCTTTGTTTGGAATTAGTGATGGGATTTTTTTACAGCATCGAGACTGTCCTGGGCTAATGACAAAACGCGAAACAAGGATTCAAATAATAGCCGACCTAGAGCTTCCAGAAACAGGTGTCATTTGGGATGTTGGAGCAGGTGTTGGAAGTATTGGTCTAGAGGCAATACGATTAAGGCCTAAACTTAAACTCTTATCTATAGAGAAAAGAGTAGGTGCTGAAATTTTAATTAGTAAAAATGCTAAGCGATTATCTGTAAAACCAACTTCAATAATTGAATCAGAAGCATTGGAAATTTTAACAACAATGGATATTCATCAAGATCTTAAAAAGCCAAATAGAATAATCCTAGGAGGAGGAGGTTCCAATAAAAATATTATCTTAGAAAAGCTCCTAAAGATACTACAACCAGCTGGAATCATAGTAATACCTGTAATTACACTAGAATCAATCGCATCACAAAGTTCTATCTTAAAAGCATCGGGCTGCAAAGTTAAAATTCAAAAAAATCAGCACTGGAGAGGAGTATCTCTTTCGGATGGAACTCGTCTAAACCCAATGAACCCCGTATTCATATTACAAGGCAAAATGCCGTAATTAAGCCTACCCTAGGAAATTAATTTCATCATATTTAGTATTGGTATTCAATTCTTATTTGATCGCCAACTTTAATCTCTAATCTTTCAATTTCACCTGAAGTTAACTCAATTACTCCATCAATTGGATAGTCTGGTCCATAGAAAGGACACTTTTTATCAATACAAGGTGGGGCATTTCTTTCTAATGCTATTACAACACCATCCAGGTAAAAAATCATATCCAATGCAATCAAGGTCTTATACATCCAAAAACGAACTATCCTTTTTGATGAGAAAGGGAATAGCATTCCAGTACCTTTAGGAAGAAATGTTCTTTTCATCAATCCTAATTCCTTTTTAGCAGGTGTATCTGCAACTTCTAAAGACAAGCATTGTTGATTTAAGAAACACAGTTTTGCTTCCAAAGGCAGATTATTTGATGTATTTACTGGCCAAAAAGAATTTGTCAAAGAAGCCTTATTTATTTCTAAAATTGAAAAACAAGTAATCAATAAAAAAGTATTAAATCCAAAAAATTCCGAGGTTTTAATCAGGTTGGCGGTCTGGCTTTGCAACGTGTGGCAAGCCCCAACCCAATTTATTTCGCAAAACTTGAAAAAATTCATGATCAGTTAAGCGTACAAATTTTACTGGATGTTCACTACGACGTATTAAAACTCTGTCTTCAGGCCAGACGTAACACCCCGCACTTCCATCAACAACCATCATCAATCTTTCAGGAGTGGCAGGGAAAACTGTTACAGGCTCTTGATCACTAAACACAAGTGCTCTTGAAGCCAAAGAATGTGGTGCAATTGGGGTTAATTGCAAAACTGGGCAATCAGGACTAATTACTGGTCCCCCAGCACTAAGCGAATACGCAGTAGAGCCTGTAGGAGTTGAAAGAATCACCCCATCAGCTGATATGTCAACTGGAGCATGACGGCCTATAGAAACCTCAAAATGGCACATGCTAGTAAGAGGCTCACGATGTAAAGCCATTTCATTGAGAGAAAGAGCTTCCCATCTACGCTGATCTCCACGCAAAACGCTTACAACAAGGCTTGTCCTTTCTTCAATAGTCCATTTCATTGACAAAAGCTGGTCAATAGCTGTATCCAAATGAGACAAATATGTTTCGGCTAAGAACCCCATATGTCCAGTATTAATGGTGAGGATTGGGACCTGAACAGGCGCAGTCTGGCGAGCTGCAGACAGAACAGTTCCATCTCCTCCCAAGACAATTGCAAAAGGCATTGAAGAATCAAAGCCTTCAGGGACGCATGCGTTGTAACCCAGCATGCGCATGTGTTGATCTGGGTTGGCGAAGCCAACCATCCCTCCTGAGCTGCTAACACGAATAACCGTATAACCGTCTTTTTCAAGCTTGCGTTGAATTGCAAGCGCAGTCTCTAAAGCAAGCTCCTTGCCGTCATTCACGATCAGGCCTACACGGGACACCGATCGAAATAGACGAAGAACAAGAACAGTTTAATAAAAGATATGCTTTTTTTAATTAAGCATCACGGACCATTTCATTAGAGAGATGATTTGAGGAGTCCGTCAAAATTGATCCAAAAATCTTAGGTCACTGGTATAGAGGCGTCGAATGTCATCGATTCCATGCCTAACCATGCAAAAACGTTCAACACCTAACCCTGCAGCAAATCCACTCCATTTTTCAGGGTCAAGACCTAATCCCTCCAAAACAGATGGATCAACCATTCCACAACCCATAACCTCAAGCCAACGTCCACGCCACTGAACATCTACTTCTGCTGAAGGCTCTGTAAAAGGGAAATAACTTGCACGAAAACGTACTGGCAAGTCTCCAAAAAAGGCTTTCAAAAAAGCCATTACGGTCCCCCTCAGGTGACTAAAATCAAGCCCTTCATCTATAGCTAAAACCTCAACTTGATGAAAAACTGGAGAATGAGTTGAATCAACAGAATCACGTCGGTAAACCCTTCCAGGCGCAACAATTCTTACAGGAGGGCTGTTTTGCTCTAAAAATCGAATTTGAACAGGTGAAGTATGAGTACGTAACAAAAGATCTTCGCCAAGATAGAAAGTATCCTGCATATCCCTTGCAGGATGCCCTTTCGGAATATTTAATGCAGTGAAGTTGTAATGGTCATTCTCTATTTCAGGGCCTTCGGCCATTGAATATCCAAGCCCACAAAATAAATCAACAATATCCTCCGTTGTTTTAAGAATAGGATGGCGCTTCCCTATTGGAATGCCGATAGGAGGTGCTGTTACATCAATAGTTTCTTTAGAAATTAAATCTGATAGTGCTTTTGTTTTTAAGTGCTCATTTCGCTCAAGAAGCAATTTCTGCAATTGAGTCTTCAGAAGGTTTGCACGCTGACCAACTAATGGTCGGTCTTTATCAGGAAGCTTTCCCATTCCTCCAAGAACCCTAGAAAGGCGACCTTTCTTTCCCAGAAAATTAACCCTCAAATTTTCAAGGGTTTCCTTGTCCCCAGCAGCCTGAATCTCTTTCTCAGCTTCTTGTTCCAGAAGCTCAAGCTCACATTTGAGCTGATCGTAAGAAATGGTATCTCTCACGGCAAAAATATAGATCCTAGAGATTTTAGGTACCTATCACGATTAGGTTCTCTATTAATGCAATCTTCGAAATGCGTCCTCTGAGGATTCTCATTTGCAATGACGATGGTGTTTTTGCAAAAGGAATCAGAACCCTTGCTTTAGCAGCAGCTCGCAGAGGGCATAAGGTAACGGTTGTTTGCCCAGACCAGGAACGCTCTGCGACAGGGCATGGTTTGACGCTCCAATCTCCTATTAGGGCTGAAAAAGCAGATGAGTTATTTGCAAAAGGAGTAACTGCATGGGGCTGCAGTGGCACCCCTGCTGACTGCATCAAGTTGGCCCTGTATGAATTACTGGATGAAAAGCCAGATCTTGTGCTCTCTGGGGTCAATCATGGGCCCAATTTAGGTACTGATATTTTCTGTTCTGGAACTGTTGCAGCTGCACTAGAAGGGACTCTCGAAGGGATACCGGCAATGGCGATAAGTATTGCTTCTTTTCAATGGAGGGAATTCAATTTTAGTAGTGAATTAGCTCTTGATATTGCTGAAAACACCCTTATAAAACAATGGCCCAAAAATCTTTTACTAAATCTAAATATACCCCCCTGCAAACCTGAAAATATGATCCCAATTCGCTGGACCAGGCTATCAATCAGGCACTATCAAGAACAATTTAGTCGGAGAAAAGATCCACGAGGTAATACTTATTTTTGGCTCGCTGGTGAAGCAATTAGAGACTTAGAATCTTCTGGGGATGGACCCCATCAGTGGCCTAGCGATGTCGCACAAATAGATAATTCAGGTCCATCGATAACACCAATCCAACCAGATCTTTTTTGGAGAGGAAACCTTAAAGATCTACCTTCATTGAAATTAAAAGATCAGTTAGTTCGATAAATTCTCTGAAGCAACCAAAGAGAAAAAATTACACCTATTACATGTGCAAATAAAACCTGAGTATTGCTCAGGACTGAAAGCATTTCCAAAGAAGTTATTGGGTAATTCTCCATTGCTCTCATACCAGCTCCAATCGAGATTCCAGGAGCTTGCATAGACGCTTGTACAAACAATGCTCCCGCTAAGGATTGATACCCAACCGAAGCTAAAACCAAACCTAATAGGTCTGCGATTAATCCTCTTTTAAGCATCCGACTTGTCTCGCCTCGACTAGGCCGAACAGCACTATTAAGAGCTCTACCAGTGCGTACTATCAACCAACCCTGCCAAAGACTAAACAACAAGAAAAAGAACGCAAGAGTTGTAAGCGACAAGCCAGGTCCTAATCCCAATGCACGCTCGGAATTTCGTGCAAGACTGCTTCCAACGTTATTAAAGAGTAAAACTCCTACTACAACAACACCAAGAATCGTCTGAATCCAAAAGCGAATCCAGCCCATGCGACGCATCCCTAATGAAAGAAGCTGGAAATCAACCTGGTCAACCATCTGGACGAGTGCGACGCTTGTTCAAACTTGCCATCTAAACGAACAAATTGCACGCACCCCTTGATCCCTCTCTGCTCTCCTAAGGAAGCAAAGCTTCCTACCGCTTTAGCTCTAGGAAGCTTTGACGGCCTTCATTCAGGCCATCGCCGTGTTATTGATATGGTCACTGATGGAACTTGCGGCATTCCGACTGTCGTGAGTTTCTGGCCACATCCACGTGAAATTCTCTATAAAGAAACAAGACTGAGGATTGATCTCCCTTCTGAAAAAACCTTCCTTCTAGAAGCAATTGGCGTAAAGCAACTTGTGTTAGTACCATTTGATGAAGCCCTAGCAATGCTTACTGCAGAGGAATTTGTCAATCAAGTTTTAATTAATACCCTCCAAGCAAAACAGATTTCAGTAGGAGAAAATTTCCGATTTGGGCGGCACCGCCAAGGAGATGTATTGACCTTAAAAAAAATCGGATTAGAAAAAGGCATCAAAATTTCAATTGTGCCGATCCTTGAAGACAAGCAAGGAAGAATGAGTAGTAGTCGAATTCGTTCAGCACTAAAGGAAGGGGAACTAAATGTTGCAAAAGATTTAATGGGACGTGCTTATAGATTTCGTGGGCAAGTAGTCAAAGGTAAAGGCATTGGCAAAACAATAGGCTGGCCTACAGCAAACTTGAGAGTTGATGGACGTAAATTTTTGCCTGCTCTAGGGGTTTATGCCGCATGGGCCTGGATCCAAAATCAAAATACTCGTTTCTCCGCAGTGATGAATTTAGGGCCACAACCAACTGTCGATCCATCCTCTCCTTCCGCAGTAGAAGTTCATCTCTTGGACCAAACAATTAATTTAAACGGTCTAGAACTAGTCGTAGAACCTGTCCAAAGACTTAGAGGCCAAAAGCGTTTTAATAGCCTTGCAGACCTTAGTCATCAGATCGATCTAGATGCAAAGTCCGCTAAAAGTTACTTGAACAATTTTTAAGAAGTTCAAGAAGTAGCTGGATAAGCATTGGCCAAGCCCCAAACAATAAAGATGCCAATTCCCCCTAAGAGCAAAACTCCCCAGATCAGCACATTCATAGTGCTATCAAAACCACCATTAGCCATTAGCCATTAGCCATGCGATCCTGCCAAGATTGACATGGAATGGACAACACCTGTGCTAAATGCAAATCCACATGTTGATCAGCTGCTAGACGCCAATCTAGACAGAGCTAGAGAGGGACTGCGAGTCATTGAGGACTGGTGCAGGTATGGACTTTCCAGAAAAGACCTTGTTATAACTCTCAAAGATTGGAGGCAACAACTCGGGCAACAGCATCTCGAGAGATATAAAAAAGCCCGGTGTACGGAAAGCGATCAAGGAATTGGGTTAACTCATCCAGCACAAAAAAGTCGGGATTCACCTGAAAAAGTAATTGCAGCAAACTGCTCAAGAGTTCAAGAAGCTTTAAGAGTATTAGAAGAATTTGCAAGATCCAGCAACCCTGACCTCGCAAAAACCGCATCTAGTATCCGGTATGAGCTTTATGATTTTGAATCAAATATTCTCTATGCAACTAAAGCAACGAGACTTCATGAAAGACTAGAAAAATGTAATCTCTGCCTGGTAACTAGTCCACACAATGCACTCCGAATAGTAGTCAAAAAAGCCCTTGAGGCAGGCATAGGGATGATTCAATATCGTTCCAAAAATATTACTGACTCAAATAAAATTTCAGAAGCAAGTGAACTCGCACTTTTATGTAAAGAATATGAATCATTATTCATTATTAATGATCGTTTAGATATTGCTTTGGCTGTTAACGCAGATGGAGTTCACCTTGGTCAAGAAGATCTTCCAATTAAGATTGCTAGGAATATTTTAGGTCCTGGTAAAATAATTGGACAGAGTACACACTCAATAAAAGAAATTAAAGAAGCCCAATACGAAGGTTGTGATTACCTTGGAGTAGGTCCTGTATATCCAACAAGAACAAAGCCAGAACTTAACCCAGCCGGCACAAATATCGTAAGCCTAGCAAGTCAAATTGTTCGATTACCTTGGTTTGCAATTGGAGGAATATCTTCTTCTAACTTAGACGCAGTACTTTATTCCGGAGCAAAAAAAATTGCTGTATCAGGAGCAATCATGCAAGCTAAAGACCCATCCTTAGCCACTTCAAGTCTCATGGAACGGCTGTCATGAAACTCACTATTAACGGAGAGGTCAAAATCATTTCAGGATCTAACGACACTCTTTTCCTTCAGACTTTAATCGAACAATTAGGTCACCAACCTAGGCTTGTAGTTATTGAGTTCAATGGAAAAATAATTAGGCCAGAAAATTGGCCAAGCCAAAAACTCAATAATGGAGATCGTATTGAAATTGTGACGATTGTTGGCGGAGGTTCCTAAAGTCTCTTCAATTGCCAATTAAGTCATTGGCCCAAGAATCTAATTACCAAAAAATCTTCGCTCCAAAGCGATGGGTTACGACCTTATTCCTCCCAATCTTCATAGCTTTCTTGCTGCTTTTTAATCCTCAGCAAGGCCATGCTGCAAGCGGCGGCCGCATTGGCGGAGGAAGCTTTAGAGCCCCTTCTATTCCTCGCACTGGAGGATATGGAGGAGGCTATAGAGGCGGAGGTTATAGAGGATATGGGGGATATAGAGGTGGAGGTATGGGATTCCCTTTTTTGCTCCCAATCTTCGGCTTTGGAGGAGGAGGCTTGTTTGGCTTCTTGATTCTTATGTCAATTGCTGGAGTAATAGTTAATTCAATAAGGGGTGGGGGTAATTCTTATCCTTCTACTCAAAACCCAAGCCCACTTAATGGAGCAACTTCAATGCAAGGAGTTGTGACCATGACTCAACTCCAAATTGGCCTTTTAGCAAAAGCAAAAGATCTGCAAGAAGACCTTAGGAAACTAGCCGCATCATCTGACACCCAAAATTCAACTGGACTACAAAAGGTCCTGCAAGAAACAACTCTTGCTTTGCTTAGGCAACCAAACCTTTGGGTATATGCAAACTTAGAGAGTGGTGAAGTTCCTTTCTCTTCTGCTGAATCAACATTCAATAGGCTATCTATGATTGAGCGAAGCAAGTTAAAAGCTGAAATAACAACTAACGTGTCAGGTCAACTTTCCTCAGAGAACCCCTCTGCAATAGAATCTGGTGCTGCTGATGCAACCAATGAATACATAGCCGTAACAGTTTTAACTGCTGTGAGCAGCAAAATGCGCTTTAAAGAATGCAATACAAGCGAAGAATTAAAAGATGCACTTCGCATAATTGGCTCCAGCTCCTCAAGTGATCTAATTGCTTTAGAAGTAATTTGGCAGCCTGAAGGGCAAGGAGAAGTCCTTACTGCAGAAGAGCTCGTGACTAATTATCCGAACTTAAAGCACCTTTAAAACGAGCAAAGTTTAACCCCTTGAAAAATTCTTTATAATTTCTTTCGCCAAAAATGTGCAATATATAACCAAATCAGGGCATCAACACAATTACCTTATATGTCCAATTGTTTTTTCAAAGTGTCTGCCTCATCCAGCACAGGTCCACGATCTATGAAGTGGGAAAATAATGGGGAGTTGGCGCAAAGAGACCTCTCCGAACTTTTAAGTCGTCTTCGCGATGTCGAATCAACGCATCATGTTGATGAACTTTCAAGACTTAGCGCAAAATGCGACGAAAATCCCTAAATTTTGCTTTTACCTCTTGCATTTAGGCCATAGATAACTCACCTTCAGTGAAGTCAAGAGAAATAAATGAGAGCGAGACCACTGCACTGGGTTAATAGTCCAGTCCTATTTGAAGCAGTTGTCAGATACGAAGAAGATCGATTACCTCGTTCAATGAAATTATGGGTTGAAAGGCTTTTGGATATAAACCCACAAGAAAGCTCCAAATTGTTACCAAAGAAGTCTTCTCTTTAGGAGCCTTCTAATGAGGATCACAAGTATTAGCTTTGGATTTTAAAATTCGTAGTGCCGCCATTGCAGCACCATATCCATTGTCAATATTCACAACCATCAATCCAGGTGCACAACTAGAAAGCATTCCATAAAGTGCACTTTTTCCTTTAATGCTTACCCCATAACCCACTGATACAGGCACACCAATTACAGGTTGAGGAACAAGGCCGGCGAGAACAGTAGGCAAAGCTCCCTCCATCCCTGCGCAAGCAATCAAAGCATTAGCTTTTTTATTCTATTGAGCCTATCTATAAGCCTATGAATGCCAGAAACGCCAACATCAAGTATTAGTTCTGTCTTGATCCCATGCAAGCGTAAGGCCAATTCAGCTTCAGCTGCTACAACCAAATCACTGGTCCCTCCGCTTAAGACCAAGACTTCACCTAAAGACGGCTGAAACTCTTCTGATTTGCCCAGAGTTAAACAACGTGCTTGAGAGTGAAATTCTGCGCTCTGAAAAATTTTCTTTAAAAAGACAGCCTTATTCCTATCAACTCTAGTAACAAAAGCCAACTGACCAGCTTTCTGGAGTATTTCCAATATTTCTGCAATTTGTTCCGCAGTCTTATGTTCACCCCATATAGCCTCAATCATTCCAAGGCGCTGACTGCGATCCATATCCAACTTCGTTTGCCAAGAATCATTCACTGAGGTATTAACTCCCCCTCAAATGTCAAAGGGAATGGATTTCCAACTTCCATTCCAGTTCCTGAGCGCGCCAACTCTTCAAATTGTTCTTGTATAGCATCTATCTCCTGCTGAGGAATAGATTTCCATTGAGCACGACTAACCCAACTAATCATCAAAGTAGCCTCCTCATTTTTTGGATCCCAAAACAATTTTCTTCCAAGGAAACCATTCTTATTAACTAACCATTTTTCCCAACTAGCTTTTTCGGCCTCAAGCCAAGCCTGCTTATCTTTCTTTGCAACATGTAATCGAAGGTGTTCAATCACCGTTCCATCGGTTTGGCCTGAGAAATTTAACACCGCAGAATTAACAGCTTGAGTATTAGCAAAAAATACTAATACTAACGAAAGAAAAGAACTTAAAGCCTTGTAAGAATGCATTACTCTACTTTTCATACTATTTCTCTTCATATTTTCTCTAATAAAGCTACTGCATGACTACTAATCCCCTCCTCTCTACCTTCTGCTCCAAGCTTCTCATTAGTTGTAGCTTTAACGCCAACAGAATCAGAAAGAAGCCCCAATCTTTTAGCCAAATTAGTTCTCATTTCATCAATATGTGGTTTTAATTTTGGACGTTCTGCAATGATCACTGCATCAATATTGACAACCCTCCATCCAAGATCTTTTAACATCATCACTGTCTTCTCTAGGAGCACCAAACTATCAAAATCCTTCCATTGAGGATCTTCAGGAGGGAAATACTTTCCAATATCCCCTAAAGCAAGTGCCCCAAGCAACGCATCAGTAATTGCATGAGCAAGAACATCTGCATCACTATGACCATCTAAACCCAAATCATCTGGATGCGTCACGCTAACCCCTCCAAGAATCAATTTGCGCCCAGGAACTAATCGATGAATGTCATAACCATTGCCAATTCGAAACTGGGGCCTGGGATCCGTCATAATGATTCCTTTAGGTGAATAATTACTTCCTGTACCTAACAAGTGATTTTGATCTTTCCATTTTATGCAGAAGCTTTTGAAATATAGACCGGAGCTAGATGGGCTTAGAGCGATAGCCGTAATTGCAGTAATAATTAATCATTTCAACAAAAGTTTTCTTCCCGGCGGATATTTGGGGGTCGATTGTTTCTTTGTTATATCGGGATACGTAATAACCAGCTCACTAATTAAAAGAGAAAGTAATTCATTCACAAGTTTCATTGGCAGTTTCTATGAAAGAAGAGTCAAAAGACTTTTGCCTTCGCTTGTTACATATGTAGTAATTTTTTCACTCTTAATATGCTTTTTTAGTACTGATCCAGGAGTTTCCTTAAAGACAGGCACTACTGCAATATTTGGCCTTTCAAATATTTTTATTTATATTTCGAAATTGGATTATTGGGGATTCCAATCTGAAATCAATCCATTCCTAAATACATGGTCTCTAGGTGTGGAAGAACAATTTTATCTAATATATCCTTTGATTTTTTGGCAATTTAAAAATCAAATAAATAAATTTAGGAAGTATTTATTTTACTTTCTAGTAATATTATCCGCAATATCATTATTATATTTTATATACATGTACAACAATAATTTCGACAGTGCGTACTATCTTATGCCTAGCAGGTTCTGGGAAATTGGAATTGGATGCATTTGTTCTTTAATAATCAGTAATAAAAAAAATACCCGCATAAAAGAGAGATATTGCTACCAGTTTGTATTTATGATTGGCTTCTCATTATTACTGATATTGCCAATATCATTTGGACGCTTTGCGACTATAGGGATGGTCGCCCTAACTTCAATTGCGATACTTCAACTAAATGAGAAAACATTTAGTTACAGATTACTTACAAACAGAATACTACTTTATCTAGGGAAAATATCTTATTCACTTTATTTATGGCACTGGGGAGTAATAGTAATCAGCAAATGGACAGTTGGAGTTTATTGGTGGACAATACCAATTCAATTGTTATTGATATTAGCATGTTCATCTTTAAATTATCATTTCATCGAGCAGAAGTTTCGTTATATCGAATTGAAAAAGTTTAAATTATCAGGCATAAAGGTGGCAGGATTAATAACAATCCTAACTTCCACCATACCCGTAAGCCTTGGATTAGGCTTGAATCAATTTCTATATTTAGGTTCAAAACCAAATATAAATGTTGAATTAAAACCAAGCATCAAAACCTTCTACGTATTTGGCGATTCTCATGCAATGGATTTAGTTAACATTATAGGTAAAACAAGCAATTTCAAAGTAAAACGTCTGGACCTTGTTGGATGCACCTTTTATGATAACTACCTAAAAGACAATGTTGAAAACAAATGCAAAATAGGTCATAAATCAAATGAGAATTTTATCCTTAAGAATGCAACTGAAGGTGATTTAGTAATACTTGCATCTGTATTTTTCAATTATTTGTACAAAGAAAACTTAGGAAATGCAATCCCTAATCAAGACACAATAAAAGGATTATCATTTTTTCTTGATAGCTTCATCTATCAATTATCAAAGAAAAATGTTGATGTGATATTAAAAACTCCATACCCATATATCATCCCTAATTCAAAAATAGATGGGCAATTATGCAAAAAAGAATTCTTTAGGCCTGTTTTAAATAAATCCTGCTATCTAGACCTTAAAGGGACAAGCAAAGAAGATCATGAAGAGAGAAGAAAAGTTCTTGACAAACTATTCTTTAAGTATGAATTAAAGTATGATAATCTTCACCTTTGGGACATAACAAATTCATTGTGTCCTGATAACATCTGCTATCCCTATGTAAATGGAAGTCAATATTATAAAGATCAGCATCATCTTGCAATTTACAATAACGATTTAAATGCATTAGTAATGAATAGTCTAATAAGGACTATAAACTTAAATATTAAATAATATTCAAGATCTAGAGACCTAAATATTTTAATTTATCCTCAAACATATACAAACTATTCTAATTTTTTACGATCACTTTCACAAATCCATTGAGAATATAAATCTGGGCGCCTTTGTTTTGTTCTCAACTTACGCTGAACTTCTCTCCAATGAGCAATAGATCCATGGTCACCACTCCTCAAAATAGGAGGCACCTCCATACCACGGAATTGAGAGGGGCGAGTGTAATGAGGGTGCTCCAGCAATAAATCAGAATGGCTCTCTTCCAATAAGGAGTTAGAGTCTCCTACTGTTCCTGGAAGCAAACGAACAACACCATTAATAATAATCATTGCGGGCAATTCACCTCCAGTAAGTACAAAATCTCCTATTGAAATCTCCTCATCCGCAAGTGTTCTAATTCGTTCATCAAAACCTTCATAATGTCCACATATGATAATCATTTGATCATGCTCTATAGACCACCGTTGCAAGTCAGATTGATGTAATGGTTTCCCTTGGGGCGTCATCATTACAACTCTTCTATTTCCAAAAGATGGGATTGAATCAAATGCAGCAAATATTGGTTCTGGCTTTAGGATCATTCCAACACCTCCACCGTATGGTTCATCATCAACTTTTTTATATCGATCAAGTGCAAAATCACGAGGGTTATGGATTTTAAATTCCGCTATATTTGATGCAAATGCGCGACCAATTACACCCAGGCTATTCAAAGCTTCAAAAGCTTGAGGGAAAAGACTGATCACATCAAAACGAAATTGATCCATTACAAATCCAACCCATAACCCAATTCTTTTAATTGTGAAGGTTTACTGCGCCAAGCAGGCACAACTTTTACAAACAACTCTAAATAAACTGGCCCATTAATTAATATCTGCATTTGCAACCTTGCCCCTTGACCAATATTCTTTAACATTGATCCACCTTTCCCTATAAGGATACCTTTTTGGCTTTTTCTTTCAACTAATATTGTAGCCAAAATTGCTGTATGAGCTAATCCCTTTTTCTTCGATTTCACTGACGGTGGGACCTCCTCTAGACGGTCAATTTTCACAGCCACACTGTGTGGAACTTCTTCACGCGTTTGAAGCAAGACCTGTTCTCGGATCAATTCTGCAAGTAAAACTTTCTCTGGCTGGTCACATATCATTTCGGGTGGATAAAGCTTTGGCCCAATAGGTAAAAGGTCTACCATTGCATCTAATAACATCCTGCATCCATCTCCATTAGATGCACTACACCCATAAATAGGCCATCTCGAATCTTCAATTACATCTCTATACTCAGCCTCTTTGACTAAGTAATCCTCTTTTGACAGAAGATCTGACTTGTTTAAAGCTATTAATACAGGTATCTTCTGCTGCTTAAGTATTTGGATAATAAATGAATCTCCTCTGCCCGGAGAATGGCATGCTTCCAAAATAAGAAGCACTAGGTCAACCTCCCCGATGGCTTTCTTAGCGCTCTTAACAAGTCTTTCTCCAAGTAAATGATGAGGTTTATGAATACCTGGAGTATCTACCATTACTAATTGAGCTTTGGGTGTCGTGCAAATTGCTCTAAGTCGATTACGAGTGGTCTGTGCGACTGGAGAAGTGATTGCAATCTTCTTGCCAAGAAGCTGATTCACCAATGTAGATTTCCCAACATTTGGCCTTCCAATTAAAGCAACGAACCCTGATCGATAATCATTTGGGATTTCATCAAGCAAAGACATTTCCTTACGCGAAAGTTCTCCCATACCCTGAGTCTAAAAAACACCTACAAGCCATGAACGAAAAAGAACCATCATTTGAACAAGCTATGAATGCAGCAATGATTTGGTGTAAAGCATGGGAAGAAGAGCAATTGAGTGATGAAGTTCTGGCTGAAAGAGTATCTGAACTCATGGCTAGTAGAAATGGGGCAAGGGGTTTTTTTGTAATCATGCTTGCAACTGATTGTCCAATAATGGACCGCCTACCGGAACCCCTAGTGATACGACTAAGAGAGGCTGGAGAAATAGTTGTAGACCTAACTGTGAGAAATTTAGCAATGAGTACAGCAATGTCTGTCTATCATCAACGTCTTAAAGACGATAAGCAACAAGCAGGTTCAGATAGAGTTACTGCAAGGTGTAGAGATCTTTTACGACTGCTTGATCCAATGCAAGTTAAAAAGAGATTAGAAAAACTTTTAGATGCAACCAATGGCAAAGGTGATGATGTTTTACTCTTTAATCGTTGGGGCTATGACAAGGAGCAGAAGTTAGCAATTGCCTCGACAGTCTATTCAGTAGCCGAGCAATAATGCAAATAAAAAGGGGTCTAAAAGACCCCTAATAAAGTATTTGAAAACCTAAATTAAACTTCTTAGGAAAACTTCAATCTCTTCTGCCACCTCCTTGAAGAGCAATAATCAGTCTAAGTATAAAAATAAAAAGGTTTATATAAGTCAGATACATACCTAGTGCTCCAGCCAAATATTGCTCATCGTTATATCTACGAGGCATTGTATAAAAATCGACAAAAGACATTCCAACAAAAAGAACAGTCCCAAAACCTGCAATCATTAGTTCAAAGCCGCTTCCCCCAAACATTCCTGGAACAAACAATCCACCAATGATCTGAATCACCATTGCAAGAAGCAAACCAATGAGCCCTAACCCAACAACTCCACTAAGGGCTTGACCGACGCTATCACTCATGCGTCTTCCAACGATTGAGGCAATAACAAAAGTGATGCCTGTTGCAAAAACTGCAGTTCCAATCGACCCCATTCCTGCAGTAGCAATCGCAAGGCCAACAATTCCACTAAGAGTGAAACCAGTAAGGAGACTAAATGCAGTTAGTAAAGGGAGTGCTTTGGTGTTATTTGCATTATTGGCCGCACTAGAGGCCATAAAAAACAAGACCAGTTCTGCAATGAACGCGACCAAGAAAAGTGGTTGGAACAATCCCGGATTGGTTACCTGAAGGGAAAGACCACCAATCACTCCACCAGCAGTTAGAAGCATTCCGCCTCCTACATATGGCAAAGCTTTGTTAACAACATTGGGGCCAATCAAAGCACTTGATTGTGCTTCACGAATGGCTTGCTGGAAATTACTACTTGCTGGCATAACTGACCAGATCACTAAACACAGTTACTTTGCCAGAAAAAAAAAATTTTTGCCTAAATTAATTGGGCGGATCACCCTAACGCTTATCATTTTTGGAATAAGCGTCAACAACTCGTTGAACAAGGTGATGTCGCAAGACATCTGCTGAAGTCAAATAACAAACTGATACTCCCTCTACTTTCTCTAATAATTCTGCTGCCTCTATCAAGCCACTTAACTGTCCAGATGGAAGATCAACTTGTGTCACATCTCCAGTTACAACCATTCTTGAACGTTCACCCAGACGTGTAAGCACCATTCGCATTTGAGCTGAGGTTGTATTTTGAGCCTCATCCAAAATGACAAAAGCATCTTCAAGAGTTCGTCCACGCATATAAGCCAAAGGTGCTACTTCTATTAAGCCTTTCTCCAGTAAATTAGTAGTCTTTTCTGGCCCCATTAAAGAATGAAGAGAGTCATACAAAGGACGTAAATATGGGTCAACTTTTTGCTGAAGGTCGCCAGGAAGGAATCCAAGTCTTTCCCCTGCTTCAACAGCTGGTCTGGTAAGGACAATTCTCTCAATCTTTCTTTCACTAAGCATTCTCACGGCAAAAACTGTTGCTAGAAATGTTTTGCCCGTACCAGCAGGCCCTAAAGCAAAAGTCAAATCATGACTTTCCATTGCTTCCACATAGACTTTTTGACGCAAAGTTCTTGGACGCAAAACATTTCCTCTCTGGTTCCTCGCAAGTATCAAGTTTCCTAATTGGGCATGCGCTTGAGTTCGCCCAGTTTCTAAAGAAGTCATTGCAGCTTGCAAATCCACTGGAGACAATTGTTGTCCTTCTTCCCATAAAGGTCTAATTAGCTCAACTAAAGCCTTTGCCCTTTCAACTTGATTGGGTAGACCACTTATTTCAAGTTTCAACCCTCTTATAACTAATTGAGCCCCAGTCAAAGATTCCAATTTATGGAGATTTTTTTGCCCCAATCCTGACAATGCAATAGCTGCATTTGAGTCAAGAAGATCAATTTCGAAGCGACCTTGAGTGGCTGCTTCGTTCATTAGAGAACTCAGCTTTCTGAAGCTTGGTCAGATGATTCTTGCTGAGTAGATTCAGCTTCTTCAATTTTGGCTTTCGAAGCATTCTTTGAAGCTAGCTTCCTCGCTTGTTCTTGCTTTGCCTTTCCAACGATCTCAGCCTGACGAACTTTCTTTTCTAGAAGGCCCCCTTTTTCTAATAAAGATCGGACTGCATCAGTTGGTTGAGCCCCTTGACCTAGACGGACCCTTAAAGCCTCTGTATCCAACCTGGTTTCCTTAGTTCTGGGATTATAAAAACCTAATTCCTGAAGAGGACGCCCATCCCGGCGAGAGGTGCTATTGCAAGCAACCAAACGGAAACTCGCTTCCCGCTTTTTCCCAAACCGCTTAAGGCGGAGCTTAATCATCTTGTCTTTAGTTTTTGAAAGGTGTTCAATTTGACGAGCTAAGAATTAGTCGACAAACAACAACATTAGCTTGCTGAGGTCACAAATCCCCAAAACCTTTCTTTTTTTTCTGGGGACGGTGACGGCGGCTATTGTTTGGACCCCTATTAGCACCTTTCCCTTGCCCAGGATTGCCTGGCATACCTCCCATGCCTGGCATACCTCCCATGCCTGGCATACCTCCCATGCCTGGCATGCCTCCCATGTCTGGCATGCCTCCACTAGACATCTGTTTCATTAAGCCACGCATTCTCTGAAAATCAGCCAATACCTTGTCCACATCCGCCACGCTATGACCACTCCCACCAGCTAAACGTTTTCTTCTAGAAGGATGAGCTGCTAACAATTCAGGTTGAGTACGTTCCGCCTGGGTCATAGAACCGATCATTGCCTCAATTCTTTTAAGTTGTTCCTCTCCACTTTTGAGCATCCCATCATCCAATTTATTCATTCCAGGAATCATTTTCATCAATCCACCTAAAGATCCCATGCGTTTAATTAAACGCATTTGTTTAAGAAAGTCTGAGAAATCAAAAGTCGCTTCTTGAAGCTTCTTTTGCATAATTTCTGCATCTGCTATTTCAACTTCTTTCTGAGCTTTTTCTACAAGAGTTAATACATCTCCCATCCCTAAAATGCGACTTGCCATTCGCTCTGGATGAAAAGGCTGCAACGCCTCAACCTTTTCTCCTGTTCCTATAAAATTAATAGGCTGGCCACTAACTTTTCTAATTGAAAGAGCCGCTCCCCCTCTTGAATCTCCATCCAACTTGGTCAAGACCGCACCAGTAATACCTATTTGCTCATGAAATGATCTTGTTAAGTCAGCAGCTTCTTGTCCAATCATCGAATCAACTACCAACAACACTTCATTAGGAGTTACAGCTGATCGAATCCGAACCATCTCTTCCATCATTTCGGTGTCAATCTGAAGCCTGCCAGCCGTATCGACTAGAACTGTGTCAAAACCATCTTCACGGGCCTTTGCAAGTCCAGCCGCGGCAATTTCTTCGGGCTTTACATCATTACCAAGACTAAAAACGTCTACATCAATTTGACTCCCTAAAGTGCGCAATTGATCAATAGCAGCAGGTCTGTAAACATCAGCTGCAACCATTAATGCTCTCTGACCTTGTTCCTTAAGAAACAGCCCTAATTTTGCTGTAGCTGTAGTCTTTCCTGCCCCTTGCAAACCTGCCATTAAAACAACCGCAGGTTCATCTTTATTCCGATGCAGAGGAGTGTTAGAACCACCCATAATTTCTACCAACTGCTGATGCACAACTTCTATAAATTTCTGCCCAGGATTAATTCCTCTAACGACCTCAGCACCTATAGCTTTCTCCCTAACTTCTTCTATAAACTCTTTAACAACAGACAAACTTACATCTGCTTCAAGAAGGGCTCTACGGACCTGCTTAAGGGCCTCATCGACATTCGTTTCGCTAATTTTATTTTCGCCCCTAAGCCCTTTGATCGCATCTTCAAAGCGGGATGAAAGTTCATCAAACATAATTCAACAAAATCGAGAGCTAGGGGGAATTAATCGCAAAATGCGATTGGTTTTTAAGAAAGATACAACTTCTAACTGCCACTTATGTAATCAACCAATTGCCAGAGTTTTTTTTCTCGGCCAATCACATAGGTAACATTAAGGGATGGAATAGTTGTTTCTGAAACAGTTTCACCTGATATTTTCAATCTTTGGTCACTATATGTAAGATTCACTTTTACCTCTATCCTTTTAGCTGTTTGTGAAACCAAATCTAGAGAATTAATAGTTGCTTTAATTTTCTGACTTTCACCCGCAGAAATATCTTTCTTTCTCTCAAGGTTTACTCTCTCTACGAGTTTTTGTCTAGCAACAATTAGCAACGCTTCGCTATTATTTCCAGCCAAAACTTCAGCTTTTGCCTCTAACCATGTATCAAGTAAGGATCTAATCTGATCTTCGCTAGGCTTTATATCT
>CACENO010000007.1 GCA_902560875.1 uncultured Prochlorococcus sp.
TGTAGCAGAGAAGAAAGCTGCAGCTGAAAGGAAGTCTGCTGCTGAGAAGAAGGCTGCTGCTGAAAGGAAGGCTGCAGCAGATAAGAAGGCTGCAGCAGAGAAGAAGGCTGCAGCTGAAAGGAAGGCTGCAGCAGAGAAGAAGGCTGCTGCAGATAAGAAGGCTGCTACTGCAAGAAGAGCTTCTGATCAGCTAAAAGCACAATCGATAAGTAAATCAAAATCAGTCTCGGAAGTGAAACGAGATAAAAGGACTCAATTATTCACTGTTTCTGTCTCTGTGAATACTGCAAAAATTGCAACTGTTGTTTCAATTGGCGTAATTGCATCAGCTGTCTTCGTTGCAGCTTTGGCTTTCATTGCAAGGTGATTGTCTTTTATTAAGTGCACATCCCTTCAGTGCTTGAATGTGTTGCAAACTTGAGGGACAGCCAGTGGTAAGGGAGAGAATTAAAGAATTGGTCGACTTTGTTACCACTGAGTCGCCATATCGGGATGCAAATAAGGGATGGTTGACTGATGATGTCTATATCCAATGGGGATCCTCTCCGGTTCAAGATTCCTCCAGAGGTGTTGAGTTTGCAAATATTTCTGTTCTTTGGAAACCGATAAATCAAATTCTGCTCATCCTTTTTACTGTTCTTCTTCTGTCTGCACTCTTTGTATTTGTTGCTGTTTCTTGGTCTCATGGGAAATTTGAGATTCCTCTAAGCACTCCTAGTTCCACTTCTCAATTGGCTATTGATACAAGTGAGTTGCAAATTCAAACAAATTCAAGTTTGGAGGCCAAAGAAGAGATTGGAGAACAGGCTGAAGGGCCAATTGCTACCCCAATTAGTTCTGAAATGGCCTCCTTAGAAATTCGTCCTGTTTCTACTCCTTCCCTGGACTCTGGTTTGGAACAGCAAGCATCTGGCACACTAAATATGTTGCAGCCCAAAGGCAGCTAAATGCCGCAAGAAGATCAATTTCGGCTTATTTGTGTAAAGGATTGCTGAATTTTTAGAAGAAATTCTGTTTGAAGACTGCTTCCTTGAAGTTTTTTGGTGATATGCGGTGCTTGAATAATGGTGTTTTTTTAAGGATCAAAAAGTGGCAGAAAAACAAGGTAATGAGTTGGCAAGCATATCGGTCTATCTCAATACACCAATAGTGGCTGTATTACTGGGAGTTGGTTTTATTGTCGGATCTGTCTTGTTTGCAGGTGTCATGTTGCTCGCAAGATGATGTCTTGAAATCATTCTTGCGTCTTCTATTTCATTTGGAGTTTTGATCTACATAGCTGATATGTGGATTCCTTTTCAGTCTTAGATCTTCTTCCCCTTTGAAGCTTTTTTTCTCTAGACCTAAAAATTCTTAGGTTTCTAATCTTTGTATGTGAAGTTTATAGAGCTCTCTTGATAAAGCTGGTAGTAAGGATTTGTCTGCTGAGTTTTGCCTGCCTTGGCTAAATACAACCAAAAGCATTGGATTTCTTTGTGGTTGGCAAACCCATGCAGCATCGTGACGAGCTTGACTCATCCATCCAGCTTTGCTCCATAATCGAGTCCCTTTAGGTAACCCTTCTCCAAGGAACCCGTCTACCTGATTTTCAGGATCGGCTTGTCGTTGAGTTAAATCTATTGATCTTGCAAGCAAGGTTCTTAATCTTTTACATGCTGGGGGTGAGATCACGCTGTTAGTCATTATTGCTTCCAAAAAACGAGCTGTCGCTGAGGTATTTATTGAATTTCGATTGATGTTGCCACCTTGATAAAAATCTTTTTCTCGGCCATATGGGCCTTCTCCCCAGGTTTTTTGGCAACAATTGATTCCTTCCAATTCTTTCCAGTCAAAGCTTTTTAGCCATTCGTTAATGAGCAGTCGTTGGTTTTGCCAAGCATTCCATCTTTCTCCAAATAATGAAGGACCACTTGTTGTACCAGTTAACACATCAACAATGAAACTAGTGGCATCATTGCTTGAATTTGAAAGCATATCTTTCATTGATCTTTGTAGCTCAGCTGAATCTTTGAGCATGTCCTTTTGCAGCCATGCTTCAATCGCTAATGCATAGATCAGTTTTACAACGCTTGCTGGATAGATAAGCTTTTGCTCTGACCAACTAGTTCCTACTCCACTGCATGGCTCGGGGCTGGGTTGGTCATAACTAATCCAATTGATTGCGATGCTTTTGTGAAGTCCTGGACGACCTTCTTTGGCCAATTGATTCAGGAGACTGCCCAATTGGGCAGTCATTTTTGGATCAGATCGATAGAACGCCATAGCGCCCTCATGAATCAGAGATGACCTTAGGAGCCCCAATACAAATAGAAAAGATGCTTGCTGGAAGTTGTTGGCAATTGTGCTCTTCGGTGAATGGATATGTAGGGCCAAGATCCTCTGAGTTGGCCACACAGGCTGCAAGTGGAAGGCATTTTCAATTAATTAATGGCTTTCCTGACAAAACTGTGAGCTCCTATGCAAATTTAAGAATCGAAGTATCGCTTTTAGAAGACGGGTATAGGTGTTGGTTTGATTTGGTCGAGATTTTTGATAATGCGTTTTGCGGTGAGCCTTGGAGCCCAATATTGCTAAACCAAGTTGAGATTCAACAACGCATTCCAGACGTTCTTTGTTGGCTGGGTAAAGCTGCGCTGCTTCCAAATCAATACCTTTGGGGAGGGACTTTAGGACCTAATTTTGATTGCTCCGGGTTGGTTCAGTCAGCATTTGCGAGTCAGGACATTTGGTTACCTCGTGATGCGTATCAGCAAGAAAAATTTTGCCAAAAGATCGATATATCTATTGAAAATCTTGGAATTTTGAAGCCAGGTGATCTTTTATTTTTTGGCAGTGTTGAAAAATGTACTCATGTAGGAATTTGCTATATGGATGGCAGCTTTTGTCATTGTTCTGGGATTGAACATGGACATAATGGGATTGGATTTGATCGCCTGGAGATTTTCGATAGATCTTCAGTTGCTTGCCATTATCTATCACAACTTCGTGGTGCTGGGCGTGTCATTCGTTGTCATGATGGGCTTACGCTCCCTTAAGGTTATATCTGATTGAACTCATCTTTAGAATCCATTAATGGGATGACCACCCCCATAGCTATTTCCGTAGTTGTTCCGGTATATAACGAAGAAGACAGTCTGTCTGAGCTGGTAGAGCAGTTGTTAGCTGCAATGCGCCCTACTGGAGAATCTTTCGAGTTGGTTTTAGTGAATGATGGTTCTGTTGATAGGACTGCAGAAGTTTTGTCTCGGCTCAGTGCAGACGTTCCAGAACTTGTATGTATTTTGTTGCGAAAAAACTATGGGCAAACTGCTGCTATGGCAGCTGGCTTTGATATTTCATCTGGGGAGGTAGTGGTTAGTCTTGATGGGGACTTGCAAAATGATCCAGCTGATATTCCTGCACTAGTAGCGAAATTGAGAGAAGGATTCGATTTAGTAAGTGGTTGGCGTTATCAAAGACAGGATGCCGCTCTTAGAAGAAAATTACCTTCAAAAGTTGCTAATCGATTGATTGGACGTGTTACAGGAGTTCGACTTCATGATTATGGTTGTTCTTTAAAGGCCTACAGGAGAGAAGTTTTATCAGATATGCGTCTATATGGCGAACTGCATAGATTTTTACCTGTTTTAGCCAATATTGAAGGTGCAAGAATCACTGAGGTAAAGGTTAATCATCGAGCAAGACAGTATGGGAATAGTAAATATGGAATAGATAGAACTTATAGGGTTCTGATGGATTTGCTCACTGTCTGGTTTATGAATCGGTTTTTAACAAGGCCTATGTATATATTTGGCTTTGGAGGGATTGTTGCAATTGTGGGAAGTTTACTAGTTAGTGCATATTTATTAACTTTAAAAATATTTGGAGAAGATATTGGCAATAGACCACTTCTAATATTTGCATTGGTACTGGGAATATCAGGGGTACAGCTTTTTTGTTTTGGTCTTCTGGGGGAACTTCAGATTCGCACCTATCATGAAAGTCAAGGGCGACCTATTTATCGCATAAGGGCAACATTACGAGGCGGCCGCAATCTACTGAGTTCTTGATTCAATAAAGAAGCCTTCTTCCCTGAGATACGATGCTTTTGGATTGCTCTTGCTGCCTCAATAACAACTCTAGGATCTGAATCTTTAAGTCCTCTCCTCAGCATGGGTAAAGCTCGTTTGTGACCCCATGCCCCTGCAAGTTTGATTGCTTCAAGACGTTCATCTGGGCTGCCTGAAATTAATTGTTGAAGTCTTTTTATTAGGACTAAACGCTCTTTTGAGTTTTTGGGAAGTTGCCATGTAATTGATGGGTTTGGTCTGTTCTCTTTGACGGATCGTCGCTCATATCTTTGAACTAGGGATATTTGATTAGCGCTATTAAGACTTTTTCCCAAAAATCCATCCTGATTTGCTTGTAATCGTTTTAGGGGATTCCTGCCAATCCCCCATAGAACTAGGGCAAGGGACAGTCCAAGAGCGCTTGCAAGAATTTGGTTCATAGACAAAGGTTAGAGCTGATCAAGAGCAAGATCAATGTTTAATGCGCTGACAAAGGATTGAACTTTTATGTCACCAATGGCCTCTAAATAGGTACACCCCTAAGGGAATCTATACAGTATCTATGGATCTTTTGGCAATTGGTATGTCTAGTGAGTTTGCTGCCGCGTGGCTACCCTCAGTTTTTGTCCCTCTGATTGGCCTAGCGCTACCCGCATGTTTCATTGTGCTGATTGGGCGCCATATCACTGCAACCGACTGAAAGGCTGCTTTCTTTATTCAAGCAAACCCAGCTCTTGTTCCTAAATGACTGATTTTCAAGACCCATTCTTAAAGTCCAACCAACCTGTCAAATTCAATCAAAAATATATAGATGACAGTGTTCGGTCAACTGATATAGGGATAGCAGATCAGTGGGCTGTGAATCCCGCTGGCGATCCAGCTGGGGCTGATTTGGCCACTCCAGTTAATAGTGGTTATTTCACTAAGGCTTGGCTAAACAATCTTCCCTTCTACCGTCCAGGCTTGTCTCCAAATTTTCGCGGCTTAGAAGTAGGCGCAATCTTTGGATATTTCCTGTTTGGTCCTTTTGCAATTACTGGACCATTTCGTAATAGCGATTTCGCTTTAACTGCAGGCTTGCTTAGTGCTGTAGGGGCTGTACATATTCTTACAGCTCTTTTGGTTCTATACAACGCTCCTGGTAAAGCTCCGAACGCTCAACCAGCGGATGCAACAATTAATAACCCTCCTGCTGACTTGTTTACTAAAGTTGGCTGGGCAGACTTCACAAGTGGTTTTTGGCTTGGTGGTTGTGGCGGAGCGGTTTTTGCTTGGTTGTTATGTGGAACTTTGCATGTAGATACGTTAATGAAGCAGGGAGCTTTCTTCCCATGGGTAGGTTAATTTTTATTCCTTTAAATTTTCCCCTCATAAAAGATTAGGTTAAAAAGATGTCCTAAGGTAGTATTACTGCCTTAGGACATCTTTTTAAGTATCACTTCTTGGTTAGAAATTTTTCTATGTTGTATTAGATGATTTCCTCAGTTAAAGATGAATTATGAAAATATGACTATTCATGGCGAACTAATTAGTCAGCTTTATAAAAGTTTTTCAAATATTAGCCACCCATTAGAAGGAACTTTTTATTTGTTTTTGCTAGCAGTTTTTTTTCGGTGGATATGGCCCTTAACATGGAATAATTTCTTGAGAAGGATCTCCGCTAGTATTCAAAAAGATGAAGGTCCTAAAGGTTAGATTCCCTAAAATTTTCATTGAATTTAAGAAGCAGTTTTTTGCGTATTAGATAGAAATTTTGAGTGAGGTTCAATTGAAATTTCATTTATTTTGCTAAATCTAAGTAAGCATTTCTTTGATTGGTTAATCTGAATAGTTTTTCCTAGATTCGGAAAATTTATTTTGACACGATTAATTTATTTTCATAATTTAGTGAATCATTTTCTTTTGTATTTGAATATTGCCTTTCATTTATGAGATTGGTTGTATTGTGCATTCATTATTTCAGTATTAATAGTTTCCAAAAGAAAACCCCGCCAGTGAATGACTGACGGGGTTATTACCTCTCGTTATGACCTTTGAAGATCTATCCGAACTTGCCTGCAGTTGAACCGATAACAAACGCTGCGTAAGTCACCGCTGTACCAACAACAAAGTGGGTAACACCAACTAGACGTGCTTGAACGATGGATAAAGCCACTGGCTTATCTCGCCATCCAACAAGGTTGGCAATTGGTGTGCGCTCGTGAGCCCAAACAAGTGTCTCGATGAGTTCTTGCCAGTAACCTCTCCAAGAGATCAAGAACATGAATCCTGTGGCCCAAATTAAGTGACCAAAAAGGAACATCCATGCCCAAACTGAAAGCTCATTGACACCAAATGGATTGTATCCATTAATTAGCTGAGAGCTGTTAAGCCACAGATAATCTCTGAACCAACCCATAAGGTATGTTCCTGACTCATTGAATTGCGCGACGTTGCCTTGCCAGATAGCAAGGTGCTTCCAATGCCAGTAGAACTGAACCCAAGCAATTGTGTTGACTGCCCAGAAGAGTGCCATATATGTGGCATCCCAGGCTGAAGAGTCACAGGTGCCTCCCCGTCCAGGACCATCGCATGGGAAAGAATAGCCAAAGTCCTTTTTATCAGGAATCAGCTTTGTTCCTCTTGCATCCAAAGCACCTTTAATGAGGATAAGGGCTGTTGTATGGACACCTAAGGCAATTCCGTGATGGACCAAGAAGTCAGCTGGTCCTATTGGAAGGAAGTTACTCGTTGCGTCAGACGCATTGATCATGTCCATCCAATAGTGATTCCCAGGTATTTGCTGAGATGCAATGGTGGCTGCACTATTTGCATTTGCTAGCAGTGCATCTATGCCATAAATTGTTTTTCCACTAAATGCCTGAAGTGCTTGAGCAAAAACTGGTTCGATCAGAATTTGCTTTTCAGGAGTACCAAAAGCAATACAAACGTCGTTGTGAACATACAGCCCCAGAGTATGGAATCCGAGGAGCATGCAAACCCAACTGAGATGACTGATTAGTGCTTCTTTTGTTCCTAATACTCGGGCAAGAACATTACCCTTGTTTAGTTCAGGATCGTAGTCACGGACAAAGAAAATTGCACCATGAGAGAAGGCACCGCACATCAGCAATACTGCTATGTATTGGTGGTGTGTATAAAGAGCTGCTTGCGTTGTGTAATCCCTTGCTATGTAGGCATAGGAAGGTAAAGCACCCATATGATGGGCAACCAAACTGCAAACAGTTCCAAGACAAGCAAGTGCTAATCCGAGTTGGAAGTGCAGTGAATTGTTGACGGTCTCGTAGATCCCATTGTGACTAATGCCGAAATGTCCTTTATGAGGGTCATTTGGATGGGAAGTGTTATGACCTTCTGTGATCTCCTTCAATGTATGACCAATACCGAAAGTATTTCGGTACATATGACCACCAATAATCATCACAACACCTAGTGCTAGATGATGATGGGCAATGTCAGTCAGCCAAAGAGACTCTGTGCCTGGATGTAATCCACCCATGAAGGTGTAGATAGCTGTTCCTGCTCCTTGTGATGTACCAAATACATGTTCCAAGGAGTCTGGATTCTGGGCATATGCGCCCCAGTTACCTGTAAAGAATGGTGCTAAACCAGCTGGGTGAGGAAGAACTGTTAACCAGTTGTCCCAACCAACGTGTTGACCACGTGATTCTGGGATAGCAACGTGAACTAGATGAGCATTCCAAGCAATATTGCTGAAACCAAATAGAACAGCAATGTGATGGTTTAGTTGAGCCTCAGCATTTTTGAACCATGCCAAAGATGGACGGAACTTTGGCTGAAGGTGCAACCAACCTGCAAAGAGTAGCCAGCAAACCAAGATGTTGATAAAAATCGCACCTTGGAAAAGCTGCTCGTTTGTTCTCATTCCAATTGTGTACCACCAGTGATACAAACCGGAATAAGCAATATTGACTGGTCCACTAGCACCAGCTTGGGTCATTGCATCAGTAATGCCTTGACCAAAATGAGGATCCCAGATTGCGTGAGCAATGGGTCGAATATGCAGAGGATCAGTGACCCACTGTTCAAAGTTGCCTTGCCAGGCGATATGGAACAGGTTCCCAGCAACCCAAAGGCCAATGATTGCAAGATGACCGAAATGTGTGGCGAAGATCTTTTGGTAAAGAGCTTCTTCGGTCATGCCATCGTGGCTCTCAAAATCGTGAGCCGTGGCTATGCCGTACCAAATACGGCGGGTTGTGGGGTCCTGTGCCAGACCCTGACTAAACGAAGGAAATTTCGTTGCCATTTGGGGATAAGGTCAGGAGAGGTCAGCCGAGCCCAATTAGGCGGGCGTGGAAGAAGGCCCAGGTGGTCACAATGCCCCCTAGGAGGAAGTGGGTTACACCCACAGCACGGCCCTGAGTAATTGAAAGAGCTCTTGGCTGAATTGTGGGAGCTAGCTTGAGCTTGCTATGAGCCCAGATGATTGACTCAAATAGCTCCTGCCAGTAGCCGCGACCAGTGAACAGGAACATAAGACTGAATGCCCAGATGAAGTGAGCACCGAGGAACAACAAGCTGTATCCAGCGGTTGCTTCTCCATAGCCAGTCAGTACTTGAGATGATTGTGCCCAAAGGAAGTCACGAAGCCAACCATTAATGGTTATGGAGCTTTGAGCAAAGTTGCCACCTGTTAAACCCCATACATCACTTTGCATCTTCCAAGAGAAGTAGAAGATGATTACTGAGATGGAGTTGTACATCCAGAAGAGACCTAGGAATACATGGTCCCAAGATGACACTTGGCAGGTACCTCCTCGGCCAGGACCGTCACATGGGAAGCGGAAACCTAGCTGGGCCTTATCAGGAATTAGGCGAGAGCTTCTTGCATAAAGCACACCCTTAAGAAGGATTAGCAGAGTGACGTGAATGGTAAAAGCATGAACATGATGGATCATTAAATCAGCTGTTCCCAAAGGAATTGAGAAGGCTTCACTAACTCCACCAGGTAAATTTCCAGCTCCTACAAGATCAGCACTGCCTATGGAACCCTTCCATAAGTTTTGAACCCATTGAGCCAAAACTGGCTGTAGCTGAATAGCTGTGTCACTAAACATGTCCTTGGGACGACCCAAGGCACGCATTACATCGTTATGGATGTAAAGGCCGAAACTATGGAAGCCAATAAACATGCAAACCCAGTTCAGATGACTGATGATTGCGTCACGGGCTTTAAGAATCCGGTCAAGCACATTGTCTATATGAAGAGCTGGATCGTAATCACGGATCATGGCAATACCACCATGCGCCGCAGCTCCACAAATCATTAATCCACCTATCCACATATGGTGAGTGAAGAGCCCAAGCACAGTTGGGTAATCATTCGCAATGTATGGATATGCAGGAAGCGCATATTGGTGATGCGCTACAACAATGCTGCCTGAGCCAATCATGGCCAGGTTGATACTTAGTTGACCGTGCCAACTGTTACTTAAGAAATCAAAAATCCCTGTGTGTCCTTTTGGAGCAGGGAAAAGTATTGGATCACCTTTTGCGTTCTCCATGATTTCCTTCATCCTGTGGCCAACGCCGTGAACGTTGTTACCCCACATGTGGCCACCGATAACAGCAAAAACACCCCATGCAAGATGGTGGTGAGAGATGTCTGTCATCCAAAGGCTTCCTGTTACAGGATTTAATCCGCCTTTGTTGGTGAGGATATCGCTAAAGGCCCACCAGTTAAGGGTGAAGAAATTTTCAACCGTACGCCCTGCAAGGCTCGGGAAAATTTGACTTGCAACAAGTGGGTCGCAGAGCCTTGTTGAAAGGCTAGTGATGTCTGCAGCGCTAGCGATGGTTACGCCATCAACTACTAGGGGCGTTCCAGCATCAATTGCATCCATCATTGCTGTAACTGGAGCACTGATATGAATCAGGTGACCAGCCCAAGCAATTGAGCCCAAACCAAACAGAATTATCTGATGGTGCTGAAGCATGGACTCAATTTTCTGGAACCATGCCAGTTTTGGAGCAGCCTTGTGATAGTGGTAGATACCTCCATGGAGCATGAGGCCCGCCATCACAACAGCACCAATGGCTAGTGCCATCAATTGTGTCTCGCTGGTGATGCCCCAAGATCTCCACATCTGGAAAATACCTGAGGTGATCTGAAGGCCATGGAAACCGGCCCCCACATCACCATTCATCACTTCTTGCCCCACAATTGGCCAGAGAACCTGGGCACTAGGTTTCACGTGCGTGGGATCTGCTAACCAACCGGAGTAATTAGAGAAGCGAGCGCCGTGGTAAAAGGCACCGCTCATCCAGATGAAAACGATTGCTAAGTGTCCGAAGTGGGCCGAAAAGATCTTTCGACTTGTTTCTTCAAGATCACCTATGTGGGTGTCAAAGTCGTGAGCGTCCGCGTGGAGATTCCAAATCCATGTAGTGGTTTTGGGTCCTTTAGCAAGGCTTCTTGACCAGAAACCGGGTTTACCGGTTTGTTCCAGATCGGCTGGGACATGGTCCCTGTCGACAGGCTGGTTATAAGGAGTCGGAACTCCTGAAGCTGCTTTCTCCCCACGTTCTGGTGGGCTAATGGTCATCGAGAGATTCCTCGAGGTATGGGATCGAGGTGGGATTCCACCGCATGAACAAGTCGGATGACTTGTCTTTTGCCATAAGTCAAGATCATCTTTTTAGGAGATTTGACTTGTGGATTCAGTGCTAGCAAGGGCTTAGGCCTTTACTATCACTGTTGAGAGGGTTCCCTGGTTGGGGTCCGCATCTTGAAATCTTAGAACCGAGAGCCTGTTACTACCTAGCCACGTAACAAATGTTCTACCCACTGGTCATTTTCACCTGCTTTTTCAGAGCTCAGAAATTGCTCGCAGCCCTTCTCGCTGTGACGATTTTGAATTTTTTCTTGATCAATCCTGCAATTGCTCTATCAGAAAAGCCTATTAATACTGAAGAAAATAAGCGTCTAACTATCGGGATACTTTCTGAATCCAACTCTTTGGAAAGTGGTTTGCAAGAAGTTCCTCCACCAGGAGCTGTTCAGCAAATAAGACAAAAATTAGCAAAACATAATCCTCAGTTGACTCTTTTATCGCCTATCCCAGGAGAAATTCTTGCCAATGAGCTAAATGAATGGCAGCTTGTCTTGGATTTAAAAGATTGGCCTTTGGTCCAAGATCCGGATATGGGCATAGGCCCCCACCTTGTTATTCAAATAGATGATTTGGACCCAATACGTATAAGCCATGCGGATGGGGACAGAATTGTTCTCTCAATGGATTCGTTAGCTCCTGGAAGTCATCGTCTCGCGGCATATCTAGCTTTCCCATGGGGGGAGGCTTTGAAAGGACCTGGCACATTTTTTGAATCTAGAATTCACTTTATTGATGTGCTCGAAGGTTCTCAGCCAGCAATGGATCAGCCTTGGCTAACAATTGCTAGTCCCTCCGAGTTAGCCCTTAATGAACCATTATTGATTGACCCTTTGATTTGGAATGCACCTTTGCAGGGGCTCAAGGTGGGTGATGATCGATGGAGATTAAGAGTGACTATTAATGGTGGTAGTTTTCTATTGGATCGGCAGGAGGCTATTTGGGTGAAAGGATTGTTACCTGAGAAAAACATTATTCACTTTGAGTTATTGGATAATCTTGGGAACCCTATTACCCCATTTTTTAATAACAAACTTAGAATTGTTTCTTACCCTGTTTCGAAACAACCAATTTGGATGCATTCAAAATTGAGCAATGATGAGCTCTCTAGATTTATTGGTGAGCCTGAAGACTTAGATGCACAGATTTCATCTGAAAGCCAGTCAGATTCAAATAATAAATCTATCTTGAGTCAACGAGAAGAGGATACTTCTATTCCTAAGTATGAGGTCATTTTCCCAAGATCAGATTGAAAAATTTTGTTTGATAAAGTACATCTAATCGAAACCTTATTGATTTATTTTTTTTTATGGTTCAATTGTTTTAAGTTCCTCAAGCTCCCTTCTAGAATGTAACAATCACGCTAATCCTTCAAGTAAATTTTATCTATTTATTCCTCTGATTAACTCAAATCTTTCAACAACCTCACGGAAAATTGCGCTTGGACTTTCTACAAGCTCATGGACATTGCTTCAGCGTCTCAAGCTTCGTAAGCATGTTGATCTTGTGGCTTTGACTCCTAAAGCTGCTTTGAGTTTGCATTTAAAGCCTAAAGATTGTTTAGTTGATTCGGCTACTGAAATATTGAGCAAATATTGGAATGAAGGAGGGCTCTTTCTTATTGTTGGTGCAATAGGTGCTGCAACAAGGTTGGTTGCTCCATTAGTTAAAAGCAAAGATTCTGATCCTGCTGTAGTTGTTATTGATGCTCGGGCAAGGAATGTCGTCCCTATTTTGGGAGGGCATAAGGCTGGTGCCGTTGATTTTGCCTTAGCACTTGCTGAAGATTTAGGAAGTAATCCTGTAATTACTGGCAACTCTGAAAATCAAGAAGATCTTGCTTTAGATAGTTTTGGCGATGCTTGGGGATGGAAAAGAACAGGAGATACCTCCATTTGGAAGACGTTGATGATTCATAAGGCAAATGGAGGAGCATTAAAAGTTGAGCAATCTTCAGGTTCAAAGTTGTGGATTAACTCGAAGGCAGCATCAAATTCACTGGCATTTAAGAATCACACAAATTCTTGCTTATCAAAGACCTTGATAATTGGTTCAAGAAGTGAGAATGATTGTTGTTGGCATCCACCAACACTTTGGGTTGGGATTGGTTGTGAAAGGAATACGGAAAAAAGTCTTCTTGAGAGATCCTTGGCAGAAGCCTTTTCCCAAGCAGGATTAGCTCAAGAATCTATAGCTGGACTTGCCAGCATTGATCTCAAGTCTGATGAACCTGCTTTGCTTTGGATTGCGAAAAGAGAAGGTTGGCCAATTCGTTTCTTTAATGCTGATTTACTTGCACAGGTGTCTATTCCTTCACCTTCTGAAAATGTCAAAAATGCTGTAGGCACGCCTTCAGTAGCTGAAGCAGCTGCTCTTTTGGCAGCTGGAAAAGGTGCAGTCTTGAGATATAAAAAGCATATTTATCATTCTAAATCTAATGAAAAAGGTGCTGTAACTATTTCTATTGCAGAAGGGAAAGTACCATTTTCTCCTCAACGGGGTGAACTCCACTTGGTTGGGAGTGGCCCAGGAGATCCATCTTATTTAACTCACGATGCTCGTTTTGCTTTGGCCAGAAGTGCAGTTTGGATTGGTTACGGTCGTTATTTAGATCTCCTAGAACCATTAAGGCGTAGTGATCAAGTTCGAATTGATGGTCACTTAACACAAGAAAAAAATCGATGCAATCATGCTCTTGATTTAGCTACCCAAGGAATTCGGGTTGCACTTATTTCTTCTGGTGATAGTGGAATTTATGGGATGGCAGGATTAGCTTTGGAACTTTGTTTAGAGAGGCCTCAAGATGAACGGCCAAAGTTAAATATTCATCCAGGTATCTCAGCTATTCAAATCGCGGCAGCATATATAGGTGCGCCCCTCATGAATGATTTTTGTACAATCAGTCTTAGTGATCACTTGACTCCATGGGTAACAATTAAAGAGCGACTTCGTGGAGCTTTGATAGGTGATTTTGTTATTGCTATTTATAACCCAAAGTCGAAAGATCGAGATTGGCAGCTTCAAAGTGTAATTGAATTAATTAGAGAATTTCGGCCTGTAACAACCCCAGTAGTTTTTGCTCGTCAATTAGGCAGATTGGAGCAAAAGATCTCTCTATTTTCCTTGCAGAATTTCCCAGTGAAATCAGTTGACATGTTGACAGTTATTTTAATTGGAAATAGTCAAAGTGTTGTTAAGGATGGTTGGCTTGTAAATCCCCGTGGATATTTAAAATCGTGAAACACGTCATATGCGGATCGGGATGGCAGGATTCGAACCTGCGCCCCCTTCGTCCCGAACGAAGTGCGCTACCAAACTGCGCTACATCCCGATAAGTCAACTTTAGAAGATTCTGAATAAATAAAGTGATTTACTTGCTTCTTTTATAGAGTTGCTTTATTAGCATTACAGCTTTGCTTAAACCCGATTGGTTACGTGTTAAGGCTCCACAAAAAGAACGCATCGGGGCAGTTGCGGATCTTTTGGTGGATTTAGGACTTAATACAGTTTGTCAAGAGGCAAGTTGCCCAAATATTGGTGAATGCTTTGCAGGTGGTACGGCTACATTTTTGATAATGGGACCTGGATGTACACGTGCTTGCCCTTATTGTGATATTGATTTCGACAAAAGTGTTCGGTCCTTGGATCCAACTGAGCCTTATCGTCTTTCAGAAGCTGTTTCAAGATTGGGGCTTGATCATGTAGTTATTACTTCTGTTAATCGGGATGATTTAGTGGATGGAGGTGCTAGTCAATTTGTTGCTTGTGTGGAACAAATTCGTAAATATTCTGCAAAAACAACTATTGAATTATTGATTCCAGACTTTTGTGGCAATTGGGATGCTTTGGGTTTTGTTATGGATTCGACTCCTGATGTGTTGAATCACAATATTGAAACTATTCCAAGGCTTTACAAAAGGATTCGCCCTCAAGGGATTTATGAAAGATCATTAGAACTTCTTATGCGTGTTAGGGATGGTTGGCCGAAGGTGTATACAAAGTCGGGGTTAATGGTTGGGCTTGGAGAAACAGATAGGGAAGTAATAGATGTCATGTCAGATCTGAGTATTAATAAGGTTGATATTCTTACTATCGGCCAATATTTGTCTCCTGGTCCGAATCATTTGCCTGTAGACAGATATGTAAGCCCAAATCAGTTTGATTATTTTCGGCAGGAGGGAGAAGAAAAGTTTGGGTTTTTACAAGTGGTTAGTTCACCTTTGACACGTAGTAGTTATCATGCTGGAGAAGTCAAGAGACTGATTGCAAATTATCCTCGTTAGACTATGTAAATTTTTTCTTTGAAATATTTATCCATTGTTGAAGCTTCCAATGAACAAATCCAGATTTAATCATAGGATCAGTTCTAATTATTGATTGTGCTGATTCGAATGAGATAGCTTCAATTAATAGCAACCCACCTCCTCCTGGGAGCCCATTTTGATCAATTAAATAACCACTGTATACTTTAGTTCCTGATTCATTTAATTTATTCACCCAAGAACAGTGCTTTTTGATAACTGCTCTTCTCACTTCTTCTTTTAAATCTTTAGCTTGTGCAGTAAAACTTTCAGTTTTAATAAACCAAGGCATATTTTAATGAATACTATTTAGAAGTTTTTAACTCTAACTTCTCTGTTTCGCTGGGTGGAACAAGAATTTTAAATAGCATTTTCCATCTTGACCAATTTGAGAGTATTTCTTTTGCGGTTTTGCTATTTGTTTGTTCAAAATGCTTTTCTATAAGAGGTTTAAGTATGCTTTCTTGTGTTTGATTCCTGATGGAATGTATTTGGACAATGTCTTTGTTTACCTTATCAACTGCAGTATTTTTTTCATCGAGTAGGAATGTTAACCCGCCTGTCATGCCTGCAGCCACGTTCCTTCCTGTTGACCCCAATATCACAATTATTCCACCTGTCATATATTCACAACAGTGATCACCTGCACCTTCGACAACTGCTTTTGCTCCGCTATTTCGAACGGCAAAACGTTCACCTGCTCTGCCCAGTGAATAAAGTTCACCTCCAGTTGCTCCATATAAACATGTGTTCCCAAGAATTACTTGACTTTCAACTATGGAATTTGTTGATGGAGGAACAACAGTGATTTGACCACCATTAATACCTTTGCCAACATAGTCATTTGCCTCACCAATGAGAAGGATATTCATGCCTTGAATTGCAAATGCCCCAAAACTTTGTCCAGCAGAACCTTGAAATGTGAGATTTATTTGTCCTTTAAAACCTTTATTCCCATACAACTCTGCAATTTCACCAGATATTCGGGCGCAAACACTTCTATCAGTGTTCGTAATATCAATTGTTTTGGAAAATCTTCCATGGTTATTAATTGCTTTGATGAATGTCTCATCTGACAAAAGCTTGTCTTCGAGGATTTCCCCATTCCCATGTGCATTGGGATTATGTAAGAGCCATGATCTGTCTTCGGCTTCTTCTATGGGTTTGAGGAGACATGTTAGATCGAGCGAATTAGTCTTGGCTAAGTTGGTATCTCTAGGCTCAAGTAGTTCTATTCGGCCAATTAGTTCTTCCAGACTTCTGGCGCCAAGGACGCTCATTAATTGTCTAACTTCTTCAGCTATAAATATAAAGAAGTTTACAACATTTTCTGGTACACCTGTGAAACGCTTTCTTAGAGACTCCTTTTGGGTTGCGACGCCTACTGGACATTTGTTTGTATGACATACCCGGGCCATGATGCACCCTTCTGCAATCATTGCAACTGATCCAAATCCATATTCTTCCGCGCCAAGTAAGGCTGCTATTACTACATCCCAGCCGGTTTTTAATCCACCATCAGCTCTCAATAAAACTCGATCTCTCAAACCATTTTCAAGAAGAGAGCGATGAACTTCGCTAAGACCTAATTCCCAGGGACTGCCTGCATGTTTTATTGAACTCAGAGGAGAAGCACCAGTACCGCCATCATGTCCTGAAATTTGGATGACGTCAGCATTGGCTTTGGCTACCCCTGCGGCAATTGTTCCTATACCAATTTCAGCTACAAGTTTTACACTTACTTTCGCTTTTGGATGAACTTGATGGAGGTCATGAATTAATTGAGCTAAGTCTTCAATGGAATAAATGTCGTGATGTGGGGGAGGAGAAATAAGTGCGACTCCTGGCTTGCTATTGCGCAATTTTGCTATGTATTTATCAACTTTGGGGCCTGGTAGTTGACCTCCTTCGCCAGGTTTTGCTCCTTGGGCAACTTTAATTTCAAGTTGTTTACCACTCCTTAAGTATTCAGGTGTTACTCCAAAACGGCCAGATGCTATTTGTTTGATTGCTGAGCAAGCAGTATCTCCATTTCTTAGCCCTTTAATTGTTGGCAAAGTTTCTGAACGTGTATGTTCATTTACGTCATTAAGAACTTTGAAACGAGCAGGATCCTCTCCTCCTTCTCCACTATTGCTTTTACCACCAATTCTATTCATTGCAACAGCTAGCACTTCATGCGCTTCTCTAGAGAGTGCTCCTAAACTCATACCTCCTGTACAAAAGCGTCTGCAAATACTTTCTACGCTTTCAACTTCATTTAAGGGTATTGCTTTGGGTGCAGCTTTTAGACTTAATAAGTCGCGTAATGATGTCGATGGTCTGTTTGCTAGAAGAGTTTGATATATAGAAAAGTGATCGTAGTTTGGCCCAGCTTTCACTGCATTATGTAAGATTTTAGACATCTCTGGTGAGTTGAGATGAAATTCCCCACCACTTCTATATTGAACAAATCCCATAAATTCAAGTTTATTGCGATCTAATTCAGGGAATGCTTTGGAATGAAAGATCAGAGTTTCTTTCGCTAATTCTTTGAGGCTTAATCCGGCGACTCTGCTTGTAGTCCCTTTAAAAGCAAGGCTTATTAGATCTGCTCCAATACCAATTGCTTCGAAAATTTGAGCACCGTGGTAACTAGCAAGAAGTGAAATCCCAATCTTGGAAAGAATTTTGCGCAGCCCATCTTCTAATGCTGTGCGCAAGTTAGCTTGAGCATCAGAAATTTCTAAATTCGGCAGCTTTCCAGTTTCTATTAGTTTTTGAGTTTTAGCATTCTTCCACCAATGTCTTGTAGTTTCCCATGTAAGCCATGGGCAGATAGCGCTAGCTCCATAGCCGATTAAACAGGCAAAATGGTGAGTACTCCAGCATTGGGCTGTATCTACAACTATGGATGCATTCAGACGTAAGCCTTGCTTTAGTAAATGATGATGAACTGCTCCAATTGCAAGGAGAGGTGGGATGTAAGAGTTAGTTGCATTTACTCCACGATCAGATAGGACTAATAATTCGTTTCCTTCATTTACAGCCTTCTCTGCGGCAAGACATAACTGCTTGATGGGAGTATTTAGATCAAGTGGGGCTTCGCTAATTGGGAATATTGTTGATAGAACTTTTGTATTGCGATTTTGTTTGATAAGACTATCAAGTTCTGCTTCATTTAATATTGGCGTTTTGAGGTGAATAACAGAGGCAGAAGATGCCTCAGGGAGCAGTGGAGAACCACGTTTACCTAAATGCATTTCTAAGCTCATTACAAGCTTTTCTCTTAATGGATCTATAGGTGGGTTGGTAACTTGAGCAAATCTTTGTTTGAAGTAGTCGTAAAGCAGGTGTGGTTTATCAGAAAGAACAGCAAGAGGGATGTCGTCGCCCATGCAATAAGTGGGTTCTTTTGCAGCACTAGCCATTGAGTCAATAATTAAATCAAAATCCTCAGCGGTGAATCCAAAAGCTGATTGTTGTTGGAGAAGTTCTTTGCCCTCTAATTGGGTTGACTCTTCCCACGCGCATTGATTTAGAGTTTCACGATTTTGATTTAACCAATTTTTATAGGGATATCTCGCAGCAGCTTCTTTTTTGACATCCCAATTTCGAAGAATGCGATTTTTTTCAAGATCAACTGCCAGCATTTGACCAGGTCCAAGTCGCCCTTTCTCAATTATTTGGTCTTCTTCAATCTCTACGACACCTGTCTCAGAACCCATGATGACAAAGCCATCTTTCGTGATGCAATAGCGGGCTGGACGTAAACCATTGCGATCAAGTGTTGCGCCAACAAAGCATCCATCAGAGAACACAAGTAAGGCTGGCCCATCCCAAGGCTCTTGAGTACATGCTGAGAATTCATAAAAAGCCTTAATTTCTGGTTGTTCTTTAAGTTCAGGTTGGTCACGAAAAGCTTCTGGTACGAGAGTAAGAAGACTGTCTGTTATTGGTCGACCACTTCGAACAAATAATTCCAAAGTTGCATCAAGGTTTGCTGAATCACTGAAAGAAGCATTAACTACAGGTTTTAAATCTTCTGCTGCTTCACCCCACACATCATCAAGGTTGATTTCTGTAGCCCTAGCCCAATTGAGGTTTCCAAGCAGAGTATTGATTTCACCGTTGTGACCAAGAAGCCGCATCGGCTGTGCTAGTGGCCACCTTGGAAGAGTGTTTGTGCTGAATCTGCGGTGATAAACAGCAAATGCAATTTCGAATTTAGGATCTCGGAGGTCTTTGTAGAAGGCTGATAAAACTTCTGATCTGACCATTCCTTTATAAACAATTGTCCTGCTGCTTAATGAGGCAATATATAGGTCATGTGAATTGCCTTTTAATATCTCTCTAGCTCGATCACCAATGCGCCTGCGCAGTCGAAACAATTGTGCTTCTAGTTGATTTCCTTTCTCTTTTCCTTCTATTAGCCATTGTGAAATAAAAGGGGCAGTCTCCTTCGCAAGTGGTCCTAAAACAGAACTATTAACAGGAACATCCCGCCAACCTTTGGATTCGAAGCCCAAAGATTTAGCTTCTTGTTCACAAAAAAACTTTGCTTTATTTCTTAATTCTGGGTTAGGCGGCATGAACATCATGCCCAAGCCTGTTGACTGATTATTTACTCCCTTTGCATCTTCCCAAATGTTTTTTAAGTAATGCCAGGGAATTGCACAGAGCAATCCAGCGCCATCTCCAGAATCACTATCACCACCACATCCACCTCTGTGCTCCATACATTCCAGTCCCCGCAAAGCCTGTTGAAGTACCCAATTGCTAGGGACGCCATTTACGCTTGCTAAAAAGCCAACTCCACAAGCATCCCTCTCTCCTGACAAGGCGTTGGGTGAGCTGCTGTCGCAATACGGCCAATTAGGACTACGTGGAAGATGAGACATAAATTTCAAGCAAGTTCTTTCCCTACTTCTAAGCGAATGGGAAGCAATGGAAGGGCTGATTCAGAATCCTAGAGATGTACTGCCTGTATCAGGAATAGGTACATTCAAGCAACTTCTTTTGAACCAATGATATTGAGTCATTATTTCTTTAGCTAAAGCACAGAATTTTTTGGAAACTTTTTGAGAAGTTTTGTCATCCTTCGAAAGTTTATAGCTATTGACTGGTTCAGTTTATCTTTAATTAGGACCTGTCTTTGGATTTCAAATTTCATATTTTAATCAATTGCTTTTGCGCAAAATGCGCCTTTACTTGGTACATGGTCATGTGAACCAGTAATGTTATGGATTCTGGAGACAGGTCGGATGTCCGGCCAAATAATGAACGTCGATGCCCACTATCCAACAGTTGATTCGTACTGAACGTCAGCGCCTAACGCGTAAGACCAAATCACCAGCGCTGCGGGCTTGCCCAGAGCGCAGAGGGGTTTGTACGAGGGTTTACACCTCTACTCCTAAAAAGCCCAATTCGGCCTTGCGCAAAGTTGCACGTGTTCGCTTAACTTCAGGTTTTGAAGTTACTGCTTATATCCCAGGCATTGGCCACAATTTACAAGAACACTCTGTTGTTTTGTTGCGAGGAGGGAGAGTTAAAGATTTACCAGGAGTGCGATATCACATAATTCGTGGAACTCTTGACACTGCAGGTGTTAAAGACCGACGCCAAGCACGCTCTAAGTACGGTGCTAAATCACCTAAGGAATAAAAAGTTCTTTTCAGTTCCTTCTTTATTTAGTTCATTCCATTCAACTCTAACGGTTTATGTCTAGACGTAACGCTGCTGAAAAGCGCCCTGTCCTACCTGATCCTCAGTTTAATAATCGACTTGCGACCATGATGGTTGCAAGATTAATGAAACATGGAAAAAAATCAACAGCACAAAGAATTTTGTCAGAAGCCTTTGGCTTGATTAATGAACGAACAGGAAATGACCCGATAGAGCTTTTTGAAACAGCTGTAAAAAATGCAACCCCTCTAGTTGAAGTAAGAGCTCGCAGGGTGGGGGGTGCGACCTATCAAGTCCCAATGGAAGTACGTCAAGAGCGAGGCACTGCAATGGCTTTACGTTGGCTGGTTAATTTTTCTAGATCAAGAAATGGTCGAAGTATGGCGCAAAAATTGGCAGCAGAACTTATGGATGCAGCGAATGAAGCAGGAAGTGCTGTTCGTAAAAGAGAGGAAACTCATAAAATGGCAGAAGCCAACAAGGCTTTTGCTCACTATCGCTATTGAAATTCTCAATAAGCCACAAGCAATTTAGCCACACAATTACCTCAATTGAGGGGGCTGACCTGTAGAGTCACACCCGCCTTTTATGACCTGATTACGGAGATTTTCTTGTGGCTCGTGCCTTCCCCTTGGAACGCGTCAGAAATATAGGGATAGCAGCCCATATTGACGCTGGTAAAACAACGTGCACAGAGCGCATTTTGTTTTATTCCGGTGTTGTTCATAAAATGGGTGAAGTCCATGATGGCGCAGCAGTTACGGACTGGATGGCCCAGGAAAGAGAACGTGGAATTACGATCACTGCAGCGGCTATTTCCACAACATGGCAAGATCACAGAATCAATATTATTGATACCCCTGGTCACGTTGATTTCACTATTGAAGTTGAGCGCTCAATGCGCGTTCTCGATGGTGTAATAGCTGTATTTTGCGCAGTAGGTGGGGTTCAACCTCAATCAGAGACCGTCTGGCGCCAAGCTGATCGTTATTCAGTTCCCAGAATGGTTTTTGTGAATAAGATGGACCGTACTGGAGCCGACTTTTTAAAAGTTTATAACCAGATTAAAGAACGTTTAAAAGCAAATGCAGCACCAATCCAGTTACCTATAGGTGCTGAGAATGACCTGAAAGGAATTGTGGATCTTGTTAAAAATAAGGCGTTTATTTATAAAGATGACTTAGGCAAAGATATTGAAGAAACTGATATTCCAGCTGATATGAAAGATATAGCTGCTGAATGGCGTGCGAAGTTAATGGAATCTGTTGCTGAAACTGATGAGAATCTTATTGAGACTTTCCTTGAAGAGGGTGAGCTTAGTCAAGGGCAGCTTGAGGAAGGAATTCGTGAAGGTGTTTTAAAACATGGTCTTGTCCCAATGCTTTGTGGCTCTGCTTTTAAAAACAAAGGTGTTCAATTGCTTTTAGATGCAGTTGTTAGCTACCTTCCGGCTCCAGTAGATGTCCCTCCAATTCAAGGATTGCTTCCAAATGGTCAAGAGGCATGTCGCACCTCTGATGACAGTGCTCCATTTAGTGCACTTGCCTTCAAGGTTATGTCTGACCCCTACGGGAAGTTGACTTTTGTTCGGATGTATTCCGGTATTCTTTCTAAAGGTAGTTATGTACTCAATTCAACGAAGGATCAGAAAGAAAGAATTTCTCGCTTGATCATTCTTAAGGCCGATGATCGTGAAGAAGTAGATGAACTTCGAGCAGGAGATCTGGGTGCGGTTTTGGGATTAAAGAACACTACGACTGGCGATACTTTGTGCACAACAGATGATCCAATAGTTCTTGAAACTCTATTTATTCCTGAACCTGTTATTTCAGTTGCTGTAGAGCCTAAAACTAAAGGAGATATGGAAAAGCTCTCCAAGGCTCTCACTGCATTGGCTGAAGAAGACCCGACTTTCCGTGTAAGTACTGATCCTGAAACTAATCAAACAGTTATTGCAGGAATGGGGGAGTTACACCTTGAAATTCTTGTTGATCGCATGTTGCGTGAATTTAAGGTTGAAGCAAATATTGGAGCTCCTCAAGTTTCTTATAGAGAAACGATACGAGCAAGTGCATCTGGTGAAGGAAAGTTTGCGAGACAAACAGGAGGTAAAGGTCAATATGGACATGTGGTTGTTGAAGTTGAACCAGGAGAGCCAGGTTCAGGTTTTGAGTTTGTAAACAAAATCGTTGGAGGTGTGGTTCCAAGGGAATACATCAAGCCTGCTGAATCAGGCATGAAGGAGACTTCAGAATCTGGTGTTATTGCTGGATATCCTTTGATAGATGTAAAAGTAACTCTTGTTGATGGCTCCTATCACGATGTTGATTCATCCGAAATGGCCTTCAAGATCGCAGGCTCTATGGCTTTTAAAGATGGAGTTAAGAAGTGCAATCCAGTATTGCTTGAACCAATGATGAAAGTTGAAGTAGAGGTGCCTGAAGATTTCCTTGGGTCTATCATTGGCGACCTTTCTTCACGTAGAGGACAGGTTGAAGGACAGTCGATAGACGATGGACTGTCTAAAGTAAATGCCAAAGTGCCTCTGGCTGAAATGTTCGGCTATGCCACTACGCTCCGATCAATGACCCAAGGTCGTGGCATATTTTCAATGGAGTTCAGCAATTACGAGGAAGTTCCCCGTAATGTGGCTGAAGCCATCATTTCCAAGAATCAGGGCAATTCCTGATCTCTAACACCTCCTTTTTTTACCCCCCGATTCTTTAAAACAATGGCCCGCGAGAAGTTTGAGAGGAACAAGCCTCACGTCAACATTGGCACTATTGGTCATGTTGATCATGGCAAGACCACCCTTACTGCAGCAATTACAAATGTGCTAGCCAAGAAAGGTCAGGCTAAGGCGCAAGATTACGGTGACATTGATGGTGCTCCTGAAGAGCGTGAACGCGGCATCACAATTAATACTGCTCATGTTGAGTATGAGACCGAAGGTCGTCACTACGCCCATGTGGATTGCCCTGGTCATGCTGACTATGTAAAAAATATGATTACTGGTGCAGCTCAAATGGATGGAGCAATCATTGTTGTTGCTGCTACTGATGGAGCCATGGCTCAAACTAAGGAGCACATTCTCTTGGCAAAGCAAGTTGGTGTTCCGTCATTGGTTGTTGCCTTGAATAAATGCGACATGGTTGACGATGAAGAAATGATCGAACTTGTTGAGATGGAGATTCGTGAGCTTTTATCTAGTTATGACTTCCCTGGCGATGATATTCCTGTTATTCAGGTTTCTGCTCTTAAAGCTTTGGAAGGAGACTCTGCATGGGAAGGCAAAATAGACGAATTGATGACAGCTGTTGATGAGTCGATTCCTGAACCTGAAAGGGAGATCGACAAGCCTTTCCTTATGGCTGTTGAGGATGTCTTCTCAATTACAGGTCGTGGCACAGTGGCTACAGGTCGTATTGAGAGAGGCAAGGTAAAAGTTGGAGAGGAAGTAGAGATTGTTGGTATCAAAGATACTCGTGTCACTACTGTTACTGGTGTTGAGATGTTCCGTAAACTTCTTGATGAAGGTATGGCTGGTGACAATGTTGGACTATTGCTTCGCGGAATTCAAAAGGAAGACATTGAACGCGGAATGGTTCTAGTTAAGAAAGGCTCGATTACTCCTCATACCAAGTTTGAAGGAGAGGTTTATGTCCTTAAGAAGGAAGAAGGTGGAAGGCATACCCCTTTCTTTGCGGGTTATCGCCCACAGTTTTATATCAGGACAACTGATGTAACTGGACAAATCACTGCTTTTACTGCAGATGATGGCAGCAATGTTGAAATGGTTATGCCCGGGGACAGAATTAAAATGACAGGAGAGCTTATTTGTCCAGTTGCGATAGAAAAGAATATGCGTTTTGCTATTAGAGAAGGTGGGCGTACGATTGGAGCAGGGGTTGTATCTAAAATTATCGAGTAGTTGCTTAATTGAGGGTGACTAGGTTCTTTTGTCTAGTCATCCTCTAGGGTTATTAACTGGCTCGATCTTTTGGCTTTTTTGGCTGAAAGTATTCAAGAACCTTGAAAACTTAATTTTGCTGCTTTTGGCAGTATTCCCAGGTCTTATCTATGTCAACCGCTATAGCTCAACAAAAAATTCGTATTCGCCTCAAAGCTTTTGATAGGAGGATGTTGGATTTATCTTGTGAAAAGATTATTGAGACTGCTGATAACACTGCAGCTACGGCCATTGGTCCAATTCCTCTCCCTACAAAAAGAAAAATCTACTGTGTCCTTCGGTCTCCTCATGTTGATAAGGACTCAAGAGAGCACTTTGAAACTCGTACTCACAGGCGCATTATTGATATATATAACCCTTCTGCTAAGACTATTGATGCCCTAATGAAATTGGATCTTCCAAGCGGTGTAGATATAGAAGTTAAGCTCTGATTTATTAACTCCAACAAATTAGGTGGATGTTTCCTAGGATTTAACTCTGTTTGAAAGAAGCTCGTGAGCGATCTGGCTGTAAGGGAGTTACCTCTTTTTCCATTGCCTGATGTAGTGCTCTTTCCACAGGAGGTATTGCCACTGCATATTTTTGAGTCAAGGTATCGAATTATGCTTCGGACTGTCTTGGAAGGCGATAGTCGTTTTGGTGTGGTTCGTTGGGATCCAAAATCAAAGGAAATGTCAGAAGTAGGTTGTTGCGCTGAAGTGATAAAGCATCACACCTCTGAAGATGGCCGGAGCAACATCATTACTCTTGGTCAGCAAAGATTTCGAATTCTTGAAATTATTAGAGATAAACCTTTTGCTACTGCAATGGTTAGTTGGATAGAAGATGCAAAGGTTAACGATCCTGATCAATTAAAGGAACTCTCTGACTTGGTTTTGGTAGCCCTTAAAGATGTTGTTTCACTTACTGGAAAATTGACTGAATCACAGACTGTTTTACCCGATGATTTGCCTGATCTTCCGAGAGAACTTTCATTTTGGATTGCGGCCCATCTTGGCGGCCCAGTTTCTAGAGAACAGCAAAATTTATTGGAGATAAATACCACTGCAGATCGTTTGCAACGTGAATTTGAAATGCTGGACTATACACGCAAGCAGCTTGCTGCTCGAACGGTTCTTAAGCAGACATTTTCAAATGTAGATCAGGCAAATTGATGGTAATTTTGATATTTTTTATTTCAATATTTTCAATTTTATGTTTATTTTTATGGTTCTTTAAAGAAAGAAAGTATAAAACTAGTGACAGTGTTGCCTCTGCATATGATGATTGGACTAATGATCGGCTTTTAGAAAAGCTTTGGGGTGATCATGTTCATCTTGGCTATTACACTTTAGGATTGCCAAATAGAGATTTTCGCTCTGCAAAAGTTGATTTCGTCCATGAACTTGTACGTTGGAGTGGATTAGACCTTTTACCGAGAGGTTCAAGAGTTCTTGATGTTGGATGTGGTATAGGTGGGAGTTCCAGAATCCTATCAAGAGACTATGGATTTGATGTCGTAGGAATAACAATTAGTAGAGCACAAGTAGATCGAGCTAATCAGTTATCTCCTAGCGATTTGTTGTGTCGTTTTGAGGTAATGGATGCGCTTCAGTTAAAGTTTGAAAAAGGAAGTTTTGATGGGATATGGAGTGTTGAGGCAGGTCCTCATATGCCTGATAAACAACTTTATGCAGATGAAATGTTGCGTGTTCTTAGGCCAGGTGGCGTATTAGCAGTGGCGGATTGGAATTCTCGTGATTTAGAAGAGAAAGGAATGAGTAATTTGGAAGAATTAGTGATGAATCAACTTCTAAATCAATGGGCTCATCCTGAGTTTGCAAGTATTAATGGTTTTAGAAGGAATTTATTAAACAGTCGTTTTTGTGGAGGCTCTGTGGACGTTGATGATTGGACAAAATACACTCTTCCTTCATGGAATGACTCTATCTTCGAAGGATTTCGTCGCCCTGGAGCTGTACTTGGTTTAGGCCCTAACGCTTTAATGAAGGGATTACGAGAAATTCCAACGATTCTTTTAATGCGTTGGGCTTTTGCTTGTGGACTTATGCAATTTGGCGTATTTCGTACTCGGGGTTGAACATATTAGATATTGATTTCACTACTTTGATATACTCCAAAGTTCACTAAATTTTCGCAAAAAGGCTCTAATTTTTTTTTCAATTTGCTGTAATTAGAAGTTTTAGAATCTGATAATTCAACATCTACGAAGAAAACATATTCACCTAACTCTCTTTTTGATGGTCTAGACTCAATTCGGCTCATGTTTAATCCTAGGTTCGCTATGCAAGATAGTGCTTCCAATAGAGCGCCGGGGGCATTCTTATGTAATGAGAAAGCTAGACTCGCAATATCGCCAGGCTGTTTAATTTCTTCTCTTTGAAGTAATACAAAACGTGTCCTATTTCCGGCTACATCATTAATTGGATAGGCTAATTCTTTGAGTTCTTGATTTCTTTTAGCAGATTTGGATGCAATAGCTGCGCGAAATTTGCTATTACAAATCATTCTTACAGCTTCTGCTGTGGAATTTGTTGGTAATTGAAGGGCATTAGGTAGATTTTTGTTAATCCACCCACTGCATTGAGCTAGTGCTTGAGGGTGTGATAGCACTTCTGAAATCTGATTAAGAGATCCACTACTTAGTAAACAATGTCTGATAGGGAGTATCAACGCTCTTCTGATAAATAAATCTGGATAACTCCAGAGTGCGTCAAGGCTTGCTGTCACTCCACCTTCAACTGAGTTTTCTATAGGCACTACCCCTGCATCGCAAATATTTTTTGCAACATGCTCGATTACAGAATGCAATCCTTTGCAAGGGATAAATTGTGGATCCTTTATTTTTTCTAGTTTTGCCAGGCTACAAGCAGCTTGTTCGGCATAGGTTCCCTCTGGTCCCAGGTAGGCCACTTGTGTCGGCATTTAGATAAATAAACGGGGGGGTCGATAGGATCATGGCGCGTCAGTTGTCGATTATGTCTCTGGCTTTCGAAGCTCGACAGAAACTTGATCTGCCGGTAACCAGTCATGTCGAACGTCTTCCTGACTATCTCCTGCAACAGGAGAGGGTTGTTGGCGCAATGTTGGACTCAGAGAAACTTACGCTTCTTGGTCCTGGAAGCTACCGTTACAACGTAACGAGCTTTAAGGTTTTTCAATTGGAAGTAAATCCAGTTGTATCAATAGCAGCAATTAATAGTGAAGGAAGGTTGAGTATGCATGCTGTGGACAGTGAACTGGATGGTTTGGGATTAGTGGATGATTTTGAATTAACGCTTAATGCAACTTTAGAGGCCACTCTTAGAGGACTTGAAGGAGAAGCTTTGCTAGGGGTTACTGTCAGTCCACCGCCTCTTTTGAAGCTAATTCCAAATAAAGTGCTTGAACGAACTGGGCAATCCATTCTGAGTACAATTTTGCTTGGAATTAAGACTCGTGTGAGAAAGCAACTAGTAGACGACTTCAGCGAATGGTGTAAGCAGTGAAGTTATTTATTTGTTAAACACATATTTTTGAGAGAAAAGATTTCCTATGTAAAGGAGTTGGCCCTAAATTTTGCAAAACCTTTATATGTAATTTTGTTCCATAACCAACATTTGTTGACAGTCCGTAGTCGGGATAAGTGATTGCTAAACCCTTAATTAGCTCATCGCGAGCTTCTTTTGCTAGAACACTAGCCGCTGCAATTGCTGGTGATTTTGTTTCTCCTTTTATTAATGTTTTTTGAGGTCCATTCCATGTTCTGATTGGTAATACCCCATCCACTAAAACTAGATCTATTGTTTTTGTGAGTTTTTTGAGTGCTCTAATCATTGCCAATTCAGTAGCTATACGAATTCCTTTTGAGTCAATTTCTTGAGAGGAAGCGTCGCCGATACCCCAGGCAAGAGCCTTCTGCTTAATTAGAGGAACAAGTAATGCTCTTCTTTTTGGACTCAGAGTTTTGCTGTCTTTGAGGCCAGCTTTGAGCAATTGAATTCCTGCATCCTTGTCAAAAATCACTGCACCTGCAAAAACTGGGCCAAATAAACATCCTTTGCCAACCTCATCGACGCCTGCAATTTTGGTCTCGTCAGGAGTCATTTCCATTGGAAGCTGAAGATCTTCTCCTGCGCCTGCGAGGGTCCTCTGCTTCTATGTTTGAGATGGAAGAAGGTTCAGACTCTAAGTTATTTTCCGGATCATTTTTTTCTTCATTCAAATCAACCTCTAGCTGCATATTTGAGATTTTTGCTTCAGGTTCTGCTTCTTTGACTAGTTCCTCTTCATTCATAGAAGATTGAGTTTCTATGCTTCCACGACTGCCAGCACGATTATTCCCTCCTTTCCCTCTCCTCCTTCGTCGGATTAATGAGGATGCAAGTTGCTGCCTAGCTTCTTCTATGACTTCCTCTACGTCTTCGCCAGGGCGAACTACTCGAACTAATAGGTTGTCATTCTCTGGTAATTCGTCTAGTAAAAGAACTGGACTTAATCCTAAAAAGCTAAAAACTTCTTCTTGTTCAAGATTCATATTTATACCTATAAGTTCTTGTTCTTGTCTTGGGCTTGATATTTCAGTGGATGTTGCTTCAGATATATTTTCATGCACGTTTGTGACTAACGATCCTTCAGGAATTGCATCTGAAGTATTAGAGATGGAACTTAGATCATTGCTTCGATTTTTGCTATATTTTTTCCTTTTAATATTAGTATCTCCATTAACTGCTTCGTCTGCTCTTGTAGAAATTGTAGTCCTAACTAAACCAGTTGCAGTTGCAGATGGCTTAAGTAAATCTTTTCCAGGTAGTAATGCTGTATGGCCTAACCCCCCACAGGCTTGACATTGTTTGCCAAATAATTCATATATATTTTGGCCTTGACGTTTGCGTGTAAGTTCAACAAGACCTAGTTCAGTTAGTTGCGCAATTTGTGGTCTTGCAGCATCGTCTCTTACAGCTGATGTGAAATGTTCTAGTACTTGTAATTGATCTCGACGCGACTCCATATCAATGAAGTCGATAATGATTACACCTCCAATATTGCGTAGTTTTAGTTGACGTGCAATTTCAATAGCTGCTTCACAATTAGTCCAAAGGACAGTCTCCCTTGCATTAGCTGAGCGAGTAAAAGAGCCTGAATTGACATCAATTACTGTTAGAGCTTCTGTTGGTTCAATGATAATGTAACCGCCAGAGGGAAGATCAACCCTTGGTTGTAGAGCGTCTATTATTGCAGTATTTATTTTAAAATGATCAAGTAAATCGTTTGCTCCTGAATGAGTTTCTACTAAGACTTTAGATCCATCTTGACCTAGAAAATCATTAACACGTTTGATTGCGCTCGCATCATCAACAACAACTCGAACAAGGTCTGGACCGATGTGATCTCGAAGTATCCGATGTGTGAAATCTTCGTCACGGTTTAGTAATACTGGAGGCGTATAATTTTCAGCAGCTTGTTGAATTGCATCCCATTGTTGAAGAAGATTTTCTAGGTCATCTATTAGTAATTCCTCACTGATATTTTCGGCTTCAGTTCTAATGACAAGTCCATTCCCTGGAGGCTTAATTAATACTCCTAAAGCTCTTAATCGATTTCTTTCTCCTTCATTTTGAATCCTTCTTGAGATATTCACACCTTGACCATGTGGTTGAAGAATTAGATATCGTCCAGGTAGAGAAAGGTTCCCAGTCAGTCGAGGTCCTTTAGTACCTGTTGGTTCTTTCATAACTTGAACCAAAACTTTTTGTCGAGGTTCAAGTAATTCAGTAATTCCTGCTGCTCCTTTTTTAAGCTTTAAGGGGCCTAAATCTGTTACATGGATGAAACCATTCTTTTCACTTTCTCCAATGTTTACAAAGGCTGCATCTATTCCAGGTAGAACATTTTCAACTGTGCCTAAATAGACATCTCCAATTTGGTAGCGACCCTGTGCGACGATTAATTCGTCTACTCGCTCATCGGTAAGCAAAGCTGCTAGCCGCAGCTGCTCTGCGATGACAATTTGCTGAGGCATATATAAGAGTGAGTAAGAGCCCTACTTGGCTCAGAAACAATTACAAACTTGCAGTTGCTCTGCGAAGTTTTAAAAAGAAAAGGTGAATGACCTAAGGCCAATAGAAGAATTGTGTGGACCAATTGCTCCTTTTAGAGCCTTGGGTTACTTACCGGAGCTGTCGAAGCGGAAAAATGCGAGGGGCAATTGGCCTCGCTTTCCTCAAAATTGGGGTGAAGTCAGGACTGAATGAGTATGTGGCAATGTTGCCCGAGTCATCGTCCCTTTTAAGACCTTAGCATTGATGTAATTGGATTTCATCTCTTTTGACTTGTGAGATCTCTAAAGGTTGCTCAAGGTATTCCTCTAACCATTGCTTTATCTGCATAGGTTTAATGCTTCTTCCAATTGGATCTATATGCGCATTTAGCTGAACACGGATTCTATGATTGGTTGACGAATGATTTGGGTTATTTTTTATATTATCTATTTCAAGAGAGTGAAGTTCTTGTCTGCAATTTCTGCTTCTAGGCTTGCCACGTTTGTCATGGTCATGCCATACAAGTTTTTTTGCACTAATGAGTGAATCGATTGCTTTTTGCCAGGTCAATAAATTCGGATTAGTTCCTGATAGAACTTTCAGATCAAAACTCCAAATTGAAGCTGCCAGTTGTTTTGAAAGGCTAGTGCTTGTTAAGGGAACTGATTTTGCGCTTAGTAGACCTAGTCCAATGGGGAGCTGTCTTTGAAGCTTTTCTCGTACAGTTTCTGTGTCGATTGATTCGAAAAAATCAACATCCATCCATTCTCCAGAGGCTTCAACTCCTAGAGGTAAAGCGAGCGCAATCTTTAGACGAGGGAGAGGATGAAACCCTTCGCTATAGCTCACTGGTAAGTTGCTCCGTCTTAGTGATCTCTCAAATATTCGTAAAAGATCTAGATGACTAAGTAGTTCTAAAGGGTGTGTTTTTGTAAAACAAAATCGAACTCTAGATACCCTTTTACTTCGCGAGATAGTTGAAACTTTATGAGTAGGCACCTCGGGAGGTGTTGCTATCACATTGTGTCCTAACTCGGGACCACACACGCCACAATTACTACACCCATTAAATGAACAGTCTGGAACTATTGATTCCTCAAGAGCTCTTTTCAGGTCTTCTGCTAACCATTCTTTGTCGACTCCTGCATCAATGTGATCCCATGGTAATGCTTGCATGCAGAGTGTATGAATCTCTTGAGGACTGAGTCTTTCAATATGATTCCAATTACCCATTTCTAATTTTCTGTATTTACCTTCAAGCCCTGCTTGTGAAATAGCTTTCGTCCATGCTTGATAAGCCCTATCGAGAGATTCGAACCATGCGTCCATTCCGGCTCCATCTTTCCAGGCTGCCTCAATCACACTTGAGAGTCTTCTATCTCCTCTTCCAATAAAATCCTCCATTGCAGAGAGGCGTACGTCTGTAAAATTTCCTTTGACATCTTTTAAAAGTCTTAATTGGTTTTTAAGCAATTTTTGCCGACGTACAAACTCACTTGTGGAAACACTGTGCCATTGAAATGGTGTATGAGGTTTTGGTGTGAAATTACTTATGGTTAATGTTAACTTTAATCGCCCTAAATCTATGCATTTCTTTTGGAGCATTTCACATGTAGAAGCAATACCTAGCACATCCTCATCTCTTTCTCCAGGGAGCCCAATCATGAAGTAGAGCTTTATCTTTCGATATCCGTTAGCCATGGCTTTGCGGATGCCATTTATAAGGTCATTATCTGTAAGACCTTTATTAATAATGTCCCTTAGTCTTTGGCTACCAGCTTCTGGCGCAAAAGTTAAGCCTGATTTCCTAGAGCCTCCAAGAATGTGGGCAATATCATCAGTAAAGCGATCAACTCGTTGACTGGGCAATTGCAAAGAGACGTTGTGATTGGCAAGCTTATTTTTTAATTCAACGCCTACAGCAGGTAGGGCTAAATAATCACTACAACTTAGAGAAAGCAGAGAAAAATCACTATACCCAGTCTTTTTCATGCCATCTTCTACAGCTTTGATTATTTCTTTAGGAGGCACGTCTCTGGCAGGCCTGGTAAGCATGCCTGGCTGACAAAAACGACACCCCCGCGTACAGCCTCTACGAATCTCAACAGTTAATCGGTCATGAATTGTTTCTATATTAGGTACTAATCCAGTTGCATAATGAGGCATAGGATTGGCTACCCTTCTTAATATTTTTCTGGGTGCAAAAGTATCTAAAGGTGTGAGTGTTGTAGTGTCTACTTCATATTTGTAAAAAGCTGGAATATAAGTTCCTGGGATCTCGGAAAGCTCTTGAAGTAGTTTTCTTCTAGATAACTGTCTCTTTTTTGCATCTGAAACAATAAGGCCTATTTCTGGCAAAAGCTCTTCACCATCTCCAAGTGCAAATAGATCGAAAAAATCTGCAAATGGTTCTGGATTGCTAGTAGCTGTTGGCCCTCCTGCTAAAATTATTGGAGGTGATTCTGGATGATCTATTGGCAAATCACCACGATCTTTTGAATAAATGGGGATATCTGATAAATCCAACATTTCCAAAATATTAGTAGCACCTAATTCGTAACTAAGACTGAAGCCAAGTATGTCAAATTCGAGCAGTGCTCGACGACTTTCTAATGCAAATAAAGGTTGAGAGAATCTTCTTAGCTTGTTGGAAAAGTCTTGTGCAGGAAGGTAGGCCCTATCACAAATCTGCTTAGGTACGGAATTCAAAATTGAGTAAAGAATTATATGTCCTGTGTTACTTATTCCAACTTCATAGAGTTCTGGGTAAGTAAGTGCCCATCGGACTTCCGCAGATACCCAATCGCGGTTTTGCACACCTAACTCATTACCAAGGTATCTAGCAGGCTTGTTTACATCGCTATTTACTAACTTTTTAAAAGTAATTTCATCAAGTGGTTGCCTTCGCTTTTGATCTGTATGAGACCCATTACTCATGGCAGACAAAGATCTTCTTTGAAATACATCGTATGTAAGAACTCCACAGAGGTGCTCTCTGCATAGCAATATGCGATGTGTTGATGCATCTGCTTTCGTGGTTCAGGTCAATTCCAATTACCTCAAGCTCAAAGCGGGATATCTGTTCCCAGAGATTGCCAGGCGAGTAAAGGCATTTAGCTTGAGTCATTCAGATAAAGATCTAATTCGCTTAGGCATTGGGGATGTAACAGAACCACTCCCATTGGCTTGTCGACAGGCAATGAAGCAGGCTATTGACGAATTAGGGACTGAAGCCGGTTTTCATGGGTACGGGCCTGAGCAAGGTTATCTATGGCTTAGAGAGATTATTGCCAAGTCTGATTATCAGATTCGAGGTTGTGACGTGAGTGCTGATGAAATCTTTGTTTCCGATGGATCAAAGTGTGACAGCAGCAACATTCTCGATATCCTCGGGACAGGAAATCGCATTGCCGTCACTGATCCAGTTTATCCAGTCTACGTTGATAGCAATGTCATGGCTGGAAGGACAGGAAACGCCTTTGATACTGGGCGGTATGAAGGCCTTACTTATTTGCCAATTGATGCATCTAATAATTTCAAGGCTCAGATTCCAGAACAATCAATTGATTTGATTTATCTTTGCTTTCCTAATAACCCAACTGGTGCAGTTGTGAGTAAAGAGGAATTGGCGCGATGGGTTGCATATGCCCGTGAGCACGACTCATTGATACTTTTTGATGCTGCTTACGAAGCTTTTATTCAAGATAAAGACTTGCCTCATTCGATTTATGAAATTGAAGGAGCAAGACATTGTGCTATTGAATTTCGTTCTTTCTCTAAAAATGCGGGTTTTACAGGAACACGGTGTGCTTTTACGGTTGTTCCAAAAGAACTTAAAGGTCAATCAATTACTGGTGAAATAGTTGATTTATGGAGCCTTTGGAATCGTCGTCAAAGCACGAAGTTTAATGGTGTGAGTTATATAGTTCAGAGAGGAGCAGAGGCCGTTTATTCATCAAATGGACAGACAGAAGTAAAGTCTCTTGTAAGTTTTTATATGGAAAATGCAAAAATTATTAGAAATGATCTTTTGCAAGCAGGTTATTCTGTTTACGGAGGAGAGCATGCTCCATATGTTTGGATCAAAGTCCCTGAGAAAATGAGTTCATGGGACTTCTTTGATTTCCTCCTAGAGAAGGCAAACATAGTAGGTACCCCCGGAAGCGGATTTGGAGCTTCCGGAGAAGGTTATTTTCGATTATCAGCTTTTAATAACAGATTAAATGTTGAAAAGGCTATGCAGCGTATTGGAGATCTTTAATGACAAAAACTTTCTTTTGCGATTGCTACATCACTCACTCAAAGGTGTGTGAGATTTACTACAAAAGTCATATCAAGTCTCAGCAAGTTGGTGGTGCTGCTGTAGTAGAGAAAAAGACTGAGATAGTTAGAAAAATATCACCAAAGTATAAAGTGCTATTGCACAATGATCCTGTTAATACTATGGAGTATGTTGTTACAACATTACGGCAGGTTGTTCCCCAACTTTCTGAAAGTGATGCTATGGCAGTGATGCTTGAAGCTCACAACTCTGGTGTCGGATTAGTAATTGTATGTGATCTTGAGCCTGCAGAATTTTATTGTGAGACGCTGAAATCTAAAGGTCTTACCAGCACTATTGAACAAGAAACCTGATTTATTTTTTTGGCCAAATTTGGAGACATTGGGTGACTCAACGTCATGGTTGGATTCCTACGGCTACTTTGATCCCCTTTATTTATATATTGGGTTGGTCGATAGCCCAATCTATTAGTGTTTTTGGCTTGGAGATGGAAGAACATGAGCTTAGTTTAATTGGTACTATTATTAGCTTTATAGCTTTTTTCATTGTTTTGCCGAGTTGGTTTAAATTTAGATGGAATGATAATCATTGGGCCTTTACTATTGGTTTAAATAATTTATCAAAAGGAATATCTTTGAAATATTTTTATAAAGGCTTTTTGCTTTCAGTATTTTTAATTTTATGTGTTTCATTTTTTCTGGTTTTTTCGTCATGGGGTAAAGGTATTTTTGTCTTAAATAGCAGTGTTTTCTTCAATGCAATTTTTTTAGGCCTTGGTGTTGGCTTTGCAGAAGAAATTATTTTTAGAGGATGGCTTTTTTGTGAGATGAATCAATTACTTGGACCACGTAATGCTGTTTTAGCTAATGCAGCAATCTTTAGTCTTGTACATGTACGGTTAGACTTGGATTTTTTGTCTTTGTTTGGTTTAATGATTGGCTTATTTCTTTTAGGATTAGTCTTATGTAATCAGAGAAAAATGAATGAAGGATCTTTATGGGGGTGTATTGGTTTGCATGGGGGATTAGTAGGTATATGGTTTGTGTTTGCAACTGGACTAATTAAAATTTCGCCTAATACTCCTTCTTGGTTATTTGGTCCAGGGGGGTCGCAACTTAATCCAATTGGTGGATTGATAGCTATTCTACTTTTGCTTTTAATTCTTTGGAATCAGCGTATAGCACTTGCTATGGCTGGGCCTCCTTTAAGTGGGGCATGTAAGGATTCTTCTAAAGGAGCTTTCCCATAGTCTCGTTCTAACAATGTAAAAACAGTTTTACCAAAATTTGTTGAATCTTTATCGAAAGCTTCGAGACATATTCCTCCAAAAATTTTGCCCATTGGCTCTGGATTCCAAAGTAGCTTCCTTGCAGTCCAAGGCATCATACTCATAGGATTATAGTTAGGTTTTATTAAGCCTTGTTCAAAACCATATTGTTCCAAATGTGTATGAGGTTGAAGTCCTATAAAGAAAATTGCTGGTTCAACTTTATCGGCTCCAAAAATATTTTCTAGTGCTCGATGATAAGCAACTGTTTGACGTATCGTTTCAGGTCGCTCATCTATCACGTTGAATGAGTAGTTGACAGAAACTTTATCTTTAAAGCCTGCTTTTGCAAGCATTTCGCAATTTTCAAGTACTGTTCTTAAGTTATACCCCATCCTCATTTTTCTTACTAGTTCTTGAGATCCAGAGGTTATTCCAATTTCGAAATAGCTCATACCTGTTTCGACCATTAATTCAGCCAGCTCATAATCTAAGTTATCAGCTCTAATATATGCAGCCCATTTGATATCTTTCAGGCCTTCTTCTTTTATTCTTTTCAAGAGTTCCTTGGCATCTTCTATATATCTCCTTGCTGGTATAAATTGTGCATCAGTAAACCAAAAACTTCTAACTCCTAAGTCATATAGCTGACGCATTTCTTGGACAACTTCCTCAATAGGATTTACGCGAACTTGTTTGCCTTCAACTACTGTATATACGCAATAGCAACAATTATGTGGACATCCTCTTTTGGTTTGGACTCCGATATAAAAATCGCCTCCTTCAAGGTACCAATTAAGTTGTGACCATATTGAATCAATATATTCGTAATTACATGCTGTTTTTGGTGAGCTTATTGGCTGCTCATGAATAAGTGCTGTTCTTGGCTTTTCCCCTACAACAAAACATCTTTCACCATTAATTGATTCATTTCGTAGTAATTTTTCCAAGAGAGGTTCGCCTTCTCCAACGGAAATAATTGTTCCTTTAGGTAAAGATTTTCCTAATTGCTCGTAGAAGACACTGACTGCTCCGCCACCAAGAATTGTCCTAACGTTACTTTGGTGTTTAAGGGCAGTGCTTAGGCCTTTGTTAATTAAATGCTGATTTCTCCAGAGCTCTCCGTAATGGCTTGACATTAATCTGAGCCCTCCTAGAGCACCTCGTAATCTCTTTAAGGGGTTTCGTGAATAAAAAACTTCAAAGGAGTTTTGCAGTGGATTCCCGCCTCGGCCATCGACAGGAGCATATATTTGAATATCACGCCAAGAAAAAACTAATAATGAAGGCTTAAAATCATTGATGGTTGAAGTTAAAATTCTCTCAACATCAATGATCGGTATAGCTGCTAAATCAAGTATCTTTTGAGAGATATCCGGAAATAATTTATGTATATGATCAGCTAGATAGATTGGTCCAACTGGGAAAATTGGATTACAAGGTAGGCGAACTAAGAGGACTCTCTCTGCTAGTTGTATAGCATGAGAGGATTGCTTGGATTTGCTGTGTTTAGAGGATTCTTTTCCCATTTGATGAGATAAATGCTATTAATTAAAAAATTTCGATAATGGATAAGATAATAATTTATTGATAAGCGTTGTTCGAAATGCAATTAAATTTTTTGAGCGTTTATACCAATTGAAAATGGTTGATGTGTTCATGACTAAAAAGATCCTTGAATTACTTGTTTAATTTGCTTGAAAGCCGATCAGGTTGGGCTGCTAATAATTGTGATTCGAAATCACAAGAAATAATCTATGGCTTTTCTCGTACTAAATCTTATCAAGACCTCTGAGCCTATGACGCCAATTTCCTTTTGTTCTTGACGCTTAAGGAAAGTTGCTCCAAAGATTGGGCAAATTGTTGTATTTCCAATCTTGTGATCGAATTTATACAGTCGCGTAATTCTCATGGTTTATTTCTTGGCTTTGTGGCTGAAGTGACATTTCAGTGGCTCTATGCTTATGCAGTCGGTTTCTCTAAAGCACAACTTTGCTTACCAAAGACTTCACTCGTTTAGAAGCCAAAGCTTCTTTAATTGAGAATCGCGTATTTTTTACTCCCATGTAGTTCTTTAGTTCCTTGAAGCATGCTCTAATTCATAGAGCCGGTGACTGGATTTGAACCTGCGACCTACTGATTACGAATCAGTTGCTCTACCTCTGAGCTACACCGGCAGCAGAAGGAACCTAACATTTGGTATTTATGGATTACAGACCTTGACCGACAATCTAGGCAAAGGCTCAAACTTGGATCCTCAATTGAGAGACAAGCTTCTACAAGAATTGAAGACTCCTTGGAGAGGTCTTCGAAGAGCAATATGGATTGCCTTTTTAGGCTCGTCGACTATTGGTCTTTTCGTTATGTCCTTAAGAGGACTGGCTGGAGAAGATGTTCCACTTAGCGATGCTGGTATACAAATATCTGCAGTTATGATATTTGGGTTCTTATTATTTTGGGATAAGAAAACTAAGAATTAAGGATCAATTTCTTTCTTAAGTTCAAATTTAGGTTGTTAATTTGAAGTACAATTCTCTGGAAAGAAATTGATTTATGCAAATTAGGTATTGAGCTTCCTTTTCTGAGTAACAAACTTGTATGCCTCAATCTTGTCGCCTTCTTCCCAGCTGGCAAATCGATCACAACCTATTCCACATTCAAATCCAGTAGCCACTTCTTTAACGTCATCTTTATTTCGTCGTAATGAGTCAAGGTCTCCTTCGAATACGGTTTGACTTCCTCTTTGGACTCTAACTCTGCAGTTTCGTTGTAATTTCCCATTAGTGATATAGCAACCGGCTACAGAGCTCTTGCCGATGGTGAAAATAGCTCTAACTTCAGCTGTCCCAAGGGACTCTTCAATCATTTCAGGTTCTAGTAAACCTTCCATTGCTAATTGAATATCTTCGAGCAATTTATAAATGACCTCATAGTCTCTAACATCTACCCCTGTTGCATCAGCAGCACGTTTAGCTCCAGAAGCCATTGAAGTATTAAAGCCAACAATGACTGCTCCAGAAGCAGCTGCTAGATCAACATCAGTCTCTGTAATTTCACCTGGAGCGGATAATAGAACTCTTACTTGAACTTCATCTTTTGGTAATTGCTCTAAGGATCCAAGAATTGCTTCAACACTTCCTTGCACATCGGCTTTCAATATTAAATTCAGTTCTTTGAGCTCGCCTTCACTAGCTTGACCTGACATGGCGGAGAGAGATACTCGCCTTGAGGCCATTTGCTGAGCTAACCGAGTGGCGCGAGCATCTGATGCTCGTTCTCCCACTACTGCTCTTGCAGACTTCTCATCAGGATAAACTTCGAACTCATCTCCTGCTGTGGGCACTTCATTAAAACCAAGTGCTTCTACAGCACTTGAAGGCCCACTAGTTTTCATTCTTGCTCCATTCTCGTCGACCATCGCTCTTACTTTTCCAAGTACTGGACCAGCGGTTATTACATCTCCGGTTCGTAAAGTTCCATTTTGAATTAAGAGTGTTGCGACGGGACCCTTTGCTTTATCAAGGTGTGCCTCAATAACTGTTCCTTTTGCAAGGCGATCGGGGTTCGCTTGAAGGTCTTCAACTTCAGTCACTAGCAAGATCATTTCAAGCAGTTTGTCTATGTTTTCTCCTTTGATTGCACTAACAGGAACCATGACAACATCTCCACCCCATTCTTCTGCGAGCAGGTTTTGGTCTGACAGTTCTTGTTTTACTCGATCGGATGAAGCCCCTTCTTTGTCAATTTTATTGATTGCAACGACGATTGGAACTTCTGCGGCACGAGCATGACTAATTGCTTCTAAGGTTTGAGGGCGGACTCCATCATCGGCTGCAACAACTAGTACAGCTACGTCTGTAACTTTTGTTCCGCGTGCACGCATTGCTGTGAAAGCTTCATGACCTGGCGTGTCAAGGAAAGTGAGCTTTCGGGCTTCACCTGAATGTTGAACCTCAACTTGGTAAGCACCGATGTGTTGTGTAATACCTCCTGCTTCTCCTGCAGCAACTCTTGCTTTTCGAATTGCATCTAACAAACTTGTTTTGCCATGATCTACGTGACCCATGACAGTAACGACAGGAGGTCGACGTATGAGATGTGCAATATCAGTTTCTTCAATGATTTCAGATGTTTTCTTTGCTGCTTCTTCAATATCATCTTGAAGAACTGGTACTCCAAATTCTTCTGCAACAGTCTCTATTGTTGAGAGGTCCAGTGATTGAGTAACGGTGGCGGTGATCCCTTTGAAGAAAAGTGATTTGATGATTTCCGAACTTTCTACGCTAAGCATGTCTGCAAGTTCTTGAACCGTGAGATTTGCTTCCGGAACAATTATCATTTCTGGCCTGACTTGCTTGGCTTCTCTAGCTGCCCTTAGTTCCATCGCGCGACGGCGCTGTCTCTGACGTGTAGTTTCTTTTTTCCGTTTGCGCATTGCTGCCATAGGTTTGGCAGCATTCTTTTGAGATGTTTTTGGTTTTGCGGGACGAGCAAGACTTGCAGTAAGGACTACTGCTTGTTGTTCCCCGGCGAACCCACTCGTTTCTGTGGTAAGGGCATCATCGTTTTCGCCGATGATGTGAACTTTCTGTCTTTGCTTTTGGGGGGACTTACTTCTAAGAGCCTCAAGTTTTGCACTGTCATCCCAATCGGGCCTACCTGTTCGTCTTGCTCCAGCATTTCCTGCGCCTGGACGATGACTTGGTCTCTTAGGTGCGGCAGCTGGTGTTGGTCTATTGACTGGTTTGTTGGGGCCTTTGGCACCTTCAGAAGGGCCTTTCGCTCCTACTGTTGTTCCATCAGGACGTCTTGGAGATGGTACCCCTGGCCGACCGTTGGGTTTTTGCAATTGCATTAACTCGCCAGGAGCCACTGGCTTCCTCATGCCTGGCGGCATATTTGAACGTGGTGGATTCCCTTGACGGTTATTGCCATCTCTAGATGACTGATTACCACTTGAGCGATCACGTCTAATAGGTTTTCCTACTAGCTCTACTGGGTTTCCAGAAGAACGAGGTTGACCAGGTCTATTAACGCCTTGCTTTGTTGGACCATTTTGTCTTTGTGCATTTGGATTGCGCTGTGGATAATTACTTCTCTGATTCGAGCCTCCAATACCTTTTTGCCCTCCCACTGCTCTTCTTTTGCCTTGTGTAGGGGGTGTTGGACGACTAGGAGGCGCAATAGGGCGCTTGGGTTGTGGGCGTCCAACTAATTCTGGTTTAGATATTTGACTTTGCGATGGGCTTGATGGTTTGTTTGGCGCTCCAGACCTATGAGTGGATTGAGGTTTGGAAATGATTTTGGGTTTGGAGGCTGCAATATTTGTTGGCTTGTTAATGGCAGGAGCAGGCGGTCTATTGATTTTTGGATTCTTACTGGAATTACTTACCGTTGGCCTTAAAGGAGCCGAAGGTTTGTTTGCTTGACTGGGTGTAGGAGCTACTGGCCTACTTGGAGGGGCTGGACGATTGATATGAGTATTTGGTTGTTTCTTTGGTGTTGTTGGTAGAGAATTTTTTGATGCTTTATTGATAGTTGGGCTGACTGGTCTTGTTGGTGGTGACTTGGGTGTTGTTGGAGCTTGGCTTGTAATTTTGTTTGGTACTTGTGGTTGAACAACAGAGCTTGGTTTCTGTTGTGCACTTGGCGTTGATTTCTCTATTTTCTTGTGGTCTAAATGATTTGATTGTGTTTGTTTATCAGATGCTTTTTTAACGGAAAGGATTTCTTTCCCAGATTGAGGTTTGTTTTTAGGGCTGGATACGTGACTTTTCCCTCGCTTCAGATGGGAACGTATTCGTTGGGCTTCTTCGTCACTTATGGAACTGCTGTGACTTTTGGCCGCAATAGAAAGACTATGAGCGGCATCGAGCACGTTCTTATTATCCAGGCTCAATTCCCTGGACAGCTCATAAATTCTGATTTTGCCGCTGCTGGTCATTAAGTTCTCCTTTCGTTCCAGGTACGGAGTACCTGGGGCAACAATTGACTGGTGCCATATGTCATCTTGCCTCAGCGGCTGCATCATTGCAGTGATTTAGCCGGTTTTGAAGCATCTCCCAAACGCTTGTAGGCACCTGACAACGCAGGGCTTTCTGAAGACGTTTGCGGCGCCACGACTCTTCTAGGCAGGCCTCATTGGGGCAAATATAGGCTGATCTACCCATGCCTTGTTCGAGGACTACACCATCCTGATAGTCCCTAGTAACCTTGAGAAGTTGCTTGCGGTTGAGCAACTTCCGACAGGAAACACAGCGACGCAGGACGGGACTCTTACTCACCGGGCTCCATCCTCTTCTTCTGAAGGCTCTTGGATTTCCTCTGTTGGGCTTTCGTTGAAAGTTTCCTCTTGGGCTGGTGGATTGTTTTCTACTGTCTCTGATTGCTCTTCATCAAATTCTTCATCATCTTCAGGAAGGGGATATAGCTCTCTTAGGCGCGCATCCTCTTCGGCTCTGGCGGCTTGTTCTGCTGCAAGACGTTCTTCAGCGTCTCTTTGTAAAGCTTCTTCTTCTTCTCTATGTTTAATCAACTCAGCTACCTCTGCATCTTCAGTGGCCTGATCGTATTCTTGAGAATTTTTAATGTCGATTTTCCAGCCTGTCAATCTCGCTGCTAATCGCACATTTTGACCTTCACGTCCGATTGCAAGACTTAATTGATCTGGAGGAACAAGTACATGTGCATGTTGTCCTTCAGGATCAACGAGCCTTACCATCTCCACTCTTGCTGGACTCAGAGAATTGCAAATATATTGAACAGGGTCTGGTGACCAACGTATTACATCTATCTTTTCGCCACGAAGTTCATTTACAACCTGTTGAATGCGGGAGCCACGTGCACCTATGCAGGCCCCAACAGGGTCTACTTCTCTCTCTATGCTGTCTACGGCAACTTTTGTACGTGGACCAACTGATCTGGATGGGGGATTGGCTTCACGGGCAACTGCAACAATCCGAACTGAACCTTCTTGAATTTCTGGAACTTCGTTCTCAAATAGATAGACAACTAGTCCTGCATTGGATCTACTTACAAAGAGTTGAGGCCCACGTCTTGGAATTTCGCTGACTTCTTTTAAGTAGACCTTAAAAGTGGCATTTGCACGATAGTTATCATTTGGGAGTTGATCGCGCCTTGGGAGTTCTGCCTCGACCTCGGGCCTTCCTAGACCAGAACTTACTGCCATGATTACTGACTGGCGCTCAAAACGAATTACCCTCGCTGTGAGTACTGGATCTTCTAAGTCAGCAAATTCTTCTTGGATCATTCTTCTTTGCTGATCTCTAAGCTTTTGCGCCAGAACTTGCTTTGTAGTAGCTGCTGCCATCCTCCCAAAATCTTCTTTTTCTGGAGTGACATCAAGAACTACGGTGTCACCAATTTGTGCGTCTTCAGCGACCTGCATTACTTCTGACAAAGCAATTTGATGGTCTTCACTTTCGACTTCTTCTACGATAATTTTGCTTGCAAGTACTCGATATCCTTCTTCCTCTAGGTCAAGCCCTACATCAAAATTGCTAAAATATTCCTCTTCAAAAGGGTCTTCACTAATGCCTAAATATAGTGTTCGCCTATATCTTTCATAACCTTTTAGTAAGGCTTCCCTAAGGGCAGCTTCTACAACTTGTGAGGGGAGTTTTTTCTCCTCACTGATATCTTCTATCAGGTTATTCAGACCAGGGAGGAAAACTAGAGCCATCGATGATGGGAATTAGAGAGGAAGACGAGTGAGTGTTGGAGCTGAGCTTTAAGACCTTGATGGAATTATCCAGTAGGACTTGTGAGGCGGACTTCAATGACATCCTTTCGTGGAATACGATTTAATTTGCCTTTTATATTCAGATGAACATGATCTTTGGATCTCTCGTGCAGTAGACCGTTTTGATAAAGCTCAGAATGCTTGTTATCGCGAAAGGTAACCTTTACAGGGAATCCTCGAAATGTTTTGAAATCACGATCGCTAATGAGATTGTCTTTGATGCCTGGACTACTTACTTCCAGAACATAAGCCTCATTTAGTAGTTTATTTATTTCAATAGCTTCACCCATAGGGGAACTGAAACTAGCGCAATCCTCGAGAGATACATCATCGCCATCCATATGGCGAATTTGGACCTGTATGGTCATTGGCTTTAGATGCGTGAAAAGATGGACACTACATAGATCAAAACCCTGCTGGGCTGCCGTCTTAGACGCGAGTGTCTCCAATTCCGCGAGGATGGGATGAGGCAAGAGGCAGGAATTTGATCGGACTGCTAGCCCGATCGGTTTCAGAATTAACCTGCCCCCAATTAGGAGGTAACCGTCAAGCGATTAAATTCTACGTGATCGCTGGAATAGTGCATAATTTAAGTGAAAGAGGCATCTGGTTTCATTGCAGGGCCACAATTCAAAGAATCAATTGCCTCCAAGAATGAATAGTCTTTATTTCAAAACTTAGTTCAATTTTTAGGAACTTTCAGCAATTTTGCCCGTATGAATTTACGCAGTCTTCTAGTTAAAACAAGTCGAAAAGGACAATTTTTGTTCTCTATGACATGGCTTATTTGCTTGATAAGTGTTTTTTCTCTTCCATTCTTCTTTGTGGAGAAGGTATATGGACTATCTAATCTGCAGGGGGCAAATGTGAACCAGCAACATAGTTTTGTTGCAGATGCGGTTAATCGTGTTGCACCTGCTGTGGTTCGCATAGATACGGAACGAACAATAGATCGTCAGCCTTTTGATCCAAATTTGATTGATCCTTTGCTGCGTGATTTACTCGGCGACCCAATTGTTGGACCTGAGCATGAGAGAGGACAAGGTTCAGGAGTATTGATAGATAGCAATGGTTTAGTACTCACTAATGCACATGTTGTTGAACAAGTTGATCAGGTCAGTTTGACTTTGGCGGATGGTCAAGAATGTGATGGAACAGTAATTGGCTCTGATCCGATTACTGATCTTGCTCTTGTTCGTATAGCAGGAGGTGTGACATCAGAAGTTGCCCCTCTTGGTGATTCTGATGCACTTGAGGTAGGCGATTGGGCAATTGCATTGGGCACTCCTTATGGTTTGGAGCACACAGTCACTCTAGGTATTATTAGCAGTTTGCATAGGAATATAAATAGCCTTGGCTTCTCCGATAAAAGGCTGGACTTAATTCAAACTGATGCTGCAATCAACCCTGGAAATTCAGGAGGCCCCTTGGTTAATGGAAGTGGAGAAGTAATTGGAATTAATACTTTGGTTCGATCTGGTCCAGGTGCAGGGCTTGGTTTTGCAATTCCAATGAACCTGGCAAGAAGGGTCTCTGAGCAGCTCGTACTTACTGGGGAAGTGATTCATCCATATTTAGGCGTTCAACTGATTTCTCTTAATGCTCGAATAGCAAGAGAGCATAACCGTGATCCAAACTCATTAGTTGAATTGCCAGAACGTAACGGTGCTTTAGTTCAATCGGTTTTACCAGATAGTCCTGCAGAGAAAGCTGGTTTAAGAAGAGGAGATTTGGTCATACAAGCTGATCAAAAGACCATTGCTGATCCTCAGACTTTGTTAGAACATGTTGATCAGGCACCAATTGGTGTGCCCTTTGATTTGAAGATTTTGCGTAATAGGAATGAGTTAGATCTTTCTATCAAGCCTGCTGCATTGCCTGGCTTTAGTTGAAGTTCTTGCTACGGTCTCGCCGGTGCTTAATTAATTGATGTCGAACCTCCAAACACAAATGAAGGAAGCAGTTGCTCAATCAGCTGTTGAACAAATTCATGATGGAATGGTTTTAGGACTTGGTTCAGGTTCAACAGCTGCCTTAATGATTGAGGCTTTAGGTTTAAAGCTCTCTAATGGGGAATTGAGAGACATTGTTGGAGTTACAACTTCTTTTCAGGGAGAAGTCTTAGCTTCGAAGCTTGGTATACCTTTGAAAAATCTTTCTGCAGTAAATCGAATTGATTTAGCAATAGATGGAGCAGATGAAGTCGATCCATCATTTCAATTAATCAAAGGTGGCGGTGCTTGCCACGTACAGGAAAAGCTTGTAGCGGCTATTGCCGATAGGTTTGTTGTAGTTGTTGATTCGACTAAAATTGTTGAACGTCTGAATTTGGATTTCCAACTCCCAGTTGAAGTTTTGCCTTCTGCATGGAAACAGGTTCAAACTACCTTGAAAGAATTTGGCGGGGATTCAGATCTTCGTATGGCGACCCGCAAGGCTGGTCCTGTGGTTACTGATCAGGGGAATCTAGTGCTAGATGTTAGTTTTGAAAATGGTATTTTAGATCCAGTCAATCTTGAAAAAAGTATTAATAATATTCCAGGAGTATTAGAAAATGGACTCTTTGTGAATCTTACAAATGAAGTTTTGGTTGGCAAGATTGTGGACGGTAAAGCTTGTGTGGATAAGCTTATTAAGGCTTGATAAATATCAATTAGGATCTTATCCTTATTGATTCAGCGTGGCTATGTAACCCTTCACTTTCAGCTAATTCAATAACAGCAGTAGAGGTTTTATCAAACGAATTCTTTGTAAATTCTATTAATGATGTGTTTTTCATGAAAGTTTCTACAGATAAAGCACCATCGAATCTTGCAGTGCCTGAAGTTGGCAAGGTGTGATTAGGACCTGCAAGATAATCTCCAATAGCTTCTGGCGTCCATTCTCCGATAAATATTGCTCCAGCATTATTTATTTTATCTACGATTGAATTTGGATTTTTTATTAAGAGTTCAAGATGTTCGGGAGCAAATGCATCACTTAATTTTATGCATGAATCTAAATCTTTACAGATGATAATTAATCCCCAATTGCTTAGGGAAGATTTGCAGATTTCAGCACGGGGGTGTTTTTCTAGTTGGTGATCAATCTCTGCTAACAGAGCTTCTGCAAGTTTGGATTCAGTAGTAAGAAGAATGGAGGCTGCTAGGGGATCATGTTCTGATTGAGCTAGCAAGTCGGCTGCAACTTGTTGAACTTTCGCTGTTTGGTCAGCAATAATTAAGACTTCACTAGGACCAGCTAGAGAATCAATCCCAACTTTTCCATAGACTGCTTTTTTTGCCAATGTGACATAAATATTTCCTGGGCCAGTGATGACATCAACTTTTTCCACTGTTTTAGTCCCGTATGCCAGGGCTCCAATAGCTTGAGCGCCTCCAATTCGAAAGACTTTGCTGACTCCGGCTAAATAAGCTGCAGCTAAAACTGTTTTATTTACTTGGCCATCTTTACCTGCTGGAGAAACCATTAAGACTTCTTGAACACCTGCAACTTTTGCTGGTATTGCATTCATAAGTACTGTGCTGGGATATGAGGCTCTCCCTCCTGGTATATAAATTCCTGCTTTCTTCACAGGGCGCCACCTACGCCCAAGCTTCTCGCCATATTCCCCATGGATTAGAAGGTCCCTTGGTAGTTGATTTTGATGGAAATTTTTGATTCGTCTGTGGGCCAGAACAAGAGCTTCTTGTAGTCCTTGAGGTGTTTCCTTCCATGCTTGCTTAATTGTCTTTGGCGAAATAATTAGGGGTTCTGGTCTGAATCCATCAAAATTTTCTGTGTATTTTATAAGCGCCTCATCGCCTTGATCTTCAATTTCAGCAAGGATATTTTCAACAGTATTTGTTGCTTTTTTTTGTTCTGCGCTAGAAGTTCGTTGGGATATTCGTGCTAATTCTCTTCTCCCTTGATCATGGTCGCGAATGCACCGGATTAGTGGTCTAGGCGTTTGGGAGTGATTCTGGCCGGTTTCAGCCAATTTTGAAATTAGAACTCTTTATTAAAGCTAGGTCCTTGACTCCTTGATTGTCTTGTAATTGCTTCATAGGGTCATTCAAATTCTGTGCTGCGGTAATCTGAACAGTCTTATATCTCGTCTAGGCCTCAGTGGCAAATAACAAGTCTTCCAAGAAGCGTATTCAAATTGCAGAGCGCAATCGCTTGCAAAACAAATCCTATAAGTCATCTATGCGGACTTTGATTAAGCGATGTTTAGTGGCTTGTGGGGTTTATTCTCAAGATCAGAATGAAGCAAATAAAGCTTCTATTCAAACAAGTATGAATGATGCTTACAGCAAGATAGATAAAGCTGTTAAGAGAGGAGTTATGCATCGTAATGCAGGAGCAAATCAAAAATCCCGTTTAAGCTCTGCAGTTAAGAAAGCCATTGAGCCAGCTTAAAAACCCTGATCCCTTTCATTGTTTAATGCTTTCTGATTAGGTTTTACATAGCAGAATGGCTTACAACTAGACCTTGATCTTGTGGACTCAATCCAACTTATAGATAGTCATTGTCATATTGTTTTTCAGAATTTCAATGACGATTTAGATGAAGTTGCGACCAGATGGCAACAAGCTGGGGTTACTAGTTTGTTGCATGCTTGCGTAGAGCCTTCTGAAATTCCAGCTATTCGAGCACTAGCTGATCGATTTCAAGAATTGAGATACTCCGTTGGCGTGCATCCATTAGATACGAAGCATTGGCAAAAAGACACCCTTTCAGTGTTGCGAAATGCCGCTTTAGCAGATGAAAGAGTTGTAGCTATTGGGGAATTAGGCCTTGATCTTTTTAGGGATTCCAATCTTGACGAACAATTGGCTGTACTCAGGCCTCAACTGCAATTGGCTTCTGAAATGGATTTGCCGGTAATTATTCATTGCCGAGAAGCTGCAGTTCCTATGTTGAAAGAGCTGCGCTCCCGGAAGGAGGCTGGATCCTGTCCTAAAGGAGTTATGCATTGTTGGGGTGGCACTAGGTCTGAGATGGAAGATTTTTTAGATCTTGGCTTTTATATAAGTTTTAGTGGAACTGTCACTTTCCCAAAGGCGAAAGAGACTCATCTATGTGCTCGTGAGGTTCCAACTGATCGCTTTTTAGTAGAAACTGACTGTCCCTTCCTTGCACCTGTTCCTCGAAGAGGCAAGCGAAATGAGCCTTCTTTTGTGGTATTTGTAGCGGCACGTGTCGCTGAAATAAGAGGAGAAACGATTCAAAATATTGCAAAGGTCACTACTGCTAACGCTAGACGTTTGTTTGGATTGCCTTGAGTTTCAAGACAATCTATGAAAAATGCACCAATAAGTGTAATATAAAAAATTGGTCTGGCTTCGACGAGGATCATCTCGTCTCTGCCATCTGAAAGAGTCCATCTCCTTCACGTGCATTGTCGACGTCAGCAGTTCTGACACGAGTTCATTGAGCCTTTGAGGACGGCAACAGGTCTCTCCTTGGGAGGCCTGTTGCCGCTTTATATGCTTATTTGGCTTGATCTCGTCAAAGTCGCAAGTTCAGACTTTCCCTTAATTACTTCTCCAACTGCAGGTTCCGCATGAGCAGAAGCGCCCTTCAGGTCGTTAAGACCGCTACTTATCTGCCCGACCTTGTAGAGGTTCAGCGAGCAAGTTTTAAATGGTTTTTAGAGAAAGGTTTAATAGAAGAACTGGAGAGTTTTTCTCCAATAACTGATTACACAGGAAAACTCGAACTTCATTTCATTGGTAGTGAATATCGATTGAAACGTCCTCGCCATGATGTGGAGGAGGCAAAGCGAAGAGATGCCACATTTGCATCCCAGATGTATGTCACTTGTAGGTTGATTAATAAAGAAACAGGTGAGATTAAAGAACAAGAAGTTTTTATTGGCGAGCTGCCTTTAATGACTGAGCGTGGAACATTTATTATTAATGGTGCAGAAAGAGTAATTGTTAATCAGATTGTTCGCAGTCCTGGGGTTTATTTTAAAGATGAACAAGATAAAAATGGTCGTAGAACATATAATGCAAGTGTTATTCCTAATCGAGGAGCATGGTTAAAGTTTGAAACTGACAAGAATGATTTATTGCATGTTCGAGTTGATAAAACTCGCAAAATTAATGCACATGTTCTGATGAGGGCTATGGGCCTTTCAGATAATGATGTTGTTGATAAGTTAAGACATCCAGAGTTTTATAAGAAGTCAATTGATGCAGCTAATGAAGAGGGGATCAGCTCCGAAGACCAGGCCTTATTAGAACTCTATAAGAAATTAAGACCTGGAGAACCGCCATCAGTCAGTGGTGGGCAACAGCTTTTACAAACAAGATTTTTTGATCCGAAACGTTATGACTTGGGGAGGGTTGGTAGATATAAAATAAATAAGAAATTACGTCTAACTATCCCAGATAATGTAAGGACTCTTACTCATGAAGATGTATTGTCCACTCTTGACTATTTAATCAATTTAGAACTGGATGTTGGAGGAGCGAGTCTTGATGATATTGATCATTTAGGTAATAGAAGGGTTCGATCAGTAGGTGAACTATTGCAGAATCAAGTTCGTGTTGGATTGAATCGATTAGAGAGAATAATTAAAGAACGAATGACTGTTGGAGAAACTGATTCACTAACGCCAGCTCAATTAGTTAATCCAAAACCTCTTGTTGCAGCAATAAAGGAGTTTTTTGGTTCCAGTCAGCTGAGCCAATTTATGGATCAAACAAATCCTTTAGCTGAATTGACTCATAAGCGTCGTATATCAGCTTTAGGTCCTGGTGGGCTTACTCGAGAGAGAGCCGGTTTTGCTGTTCGTGACATTCATCCATCTCACTATGGTCGATTGTGTCCAATTGAAACTCCTGAGGGCCCAAATGCTGGTTTGATTAACTCTCTTGCTACTCATGCCAGAGTTAATCAATATGGATTTATAGAAACACCATTTTGGAAAGTTGAAAGTGGACGGGTAATTAAAGAGGGAGATCCTATATATTTGTCTGCAGATCTAGAAGATGAGTGTCGAGTTGCACCGGGTGATGTCGCAACTGATAAAGAAGGCACAATACTTGCAGAATTAATACCTGTTAGATATAGACAGGATTTTGAGAAAGTCCCACCAGAGCAGGTTGATTATGTTCAATTATCTCCTGTACAAGTTATATCAGTTGCAACTTCATTAATACCTTTCCTAGAACATGATGATGCCAATAGAGCTCTGATGGGCTCAAATATGCAAAGACAAGCTGTCCCTCTTTTAAGACCAGAGCGCCCCTTAGTTGGTACTGGCCTAGAGACTCAGGTGGCAAGAGATTCAGGTATGGTGCCTATTTCCCGTGTCAATGGGAAGGTGACTTTTGTAGATGCCACAGCAATTGTCGTTCAGGACGAAGAGGGTCAAGACCATACTCATTATTTACAGAAATATCAGAGATCTAATCAAGATACATGTTTGAATCAACGGCCAATTGTTTGTCAAGATGATCCTGTAACTGTAGGGCAGGTTCTTGCAGATGGCTCAGCTTGTGAGGGGGGTGAAATAGCCCTTGGCCAAAATGTTTTAGTCGCCTACATGCCTTGGGAAGGTTATAACTATGAAGACGCTATTCTTGTTAGTGAGCGTTTAGTTAAAGATGATCTCTATACATCTGTTCATATTGAAAAATATGAAATAGAGGCACGTCAAACGAAATTAGGTCCAGAAGAAATTACAAGAGAAATCCCAAATGTTAATGAGGATAGTCTTGGAAATCTTGATGAAATGGGAATTATTCGTCCAGGGGCGTTTGTAGAAAGCGGTGATATTTTGGTAGGCAAAGTAACACCCAAGGGTGAGTCAGATCAGCCTCCTGAAGAAAAATTATTAAGAGCTATTTTTGGAGAGAAAGCAAGAGATGTGAGAGACAACTCTCTAAGAGTGCCTAGTACAGAAAGGGGAAGAGTTGTAGACGTTCGTATTTACACAAGAGAGCAGGGTGATGAATTACCCCCAGGAGCAAACATGGTGGTAAGAGTTTATGTAGCTCAACGTAGGAAGATTCAAGTTGGAGATAAAATGGCAGGCCGACATGGCAATAAGGGGATAATTAGCCGCATTCTTCCCAGAGAAGATATGCCTTATTTGCCTGACGGCACTCCAGTCGACATAGTGTTAAACCCTTTAGGGGTGCCAAGTCGAATGAATGTTGGTCAGGTATTCGAATGTTTAATGGGGTGGGCAGCTGCAAATCTTGACTGTCGTGTAAAGGTTGTGCCTTTTGATGAAATGTATGGCGCTGAAAAATCTCAGCAAACTGTTCAAGCCTATTTGAAAAAGGCTGCTCAACAACCCGGTAAAGAATGGGTATACAACCCTGATAGCCCAGGCAAATTGCAGCTTATTGATGGGCGTAATGGTGAGCCTTTTGATCAACCGGTAACAGTGGGATATGCCCAGATTCTGAAATTGGTTCACCTTGTTGATGACAAGATTCATGCTCGCTCAACAGGACCCTATTCATTAGTTACCCAGCAACCTCTTGGTGGTAAGGCCCAACAAGGAGGTCAGCGATTGGGTGAAATGGAAGTTTGGGCTTTAGAGGCTTATGGTGCTGCTTACACTTTGCAAGAGCTCCTAACAGTTAAATCCGATGATATGCAAGGTCGTAATGAGGCTCTGAACGCAATTGTTAAAGGTAAGCCTATTCCTAGGCCTGGTACTCCCGAATCATTCAAGGTGCTAATGCGCGAACTTCAGTCTTTAGGACTTGATATCGCCGTTTATACCGATGAGGGTAAAGAGGTTGATTTAATGCAGGATGTTAACCCTCGCAGAAGTACCCCAAGCAGACCAACCTACGAATCTTTAGGAGTTTCGGATTACGACGAAGATTAGTACCACAAACTAAATACTTTTTGTTTTACATCCCTAAACATTGGCTATTCGTTCATGACTAACAGCAACTTACGTACCGAAAATCATTTTGACTACGTCAAAATTACACTTGCATCTCCAGAACGAGTAATGGAGTGGGGCCAACGTACTTTGCCAAATGGGCAGGTAGTTGGTGAAGTCACTAAGCCGGAGACGATTAATTACCGCACACTCAAGCCTGAAATGGATGGGCTTTTTTGCGAGAAGATATTTGGGCCTTCAAAGGATTGGGAGTGTCATTGCGGGAAATATAAAAGAGTTCGTCATCGTGGCATTGTTTGCGAAAGATGTGGAGTTGAAGTGACAGAAAGCAGGGTAAGGCGTCACAGAATGGGTTTTATTAAATTGGCTGCACCTGTTTCACATGTTTGGTATTTAAAAGGAATACCTAGTTATGTAGCGATTCTGTTGGATATGCCACTTAGGGATGTAGAACAAATTGTTTATTTTAATTGTTATGTAGTGCTGGATCCAGGAGATCATAAAGATCTCAAATACAAACAATTACTTACCGAGGATGAATGGCTTGAGATTGAAGATGAAATTTATGCTGAAGATTCCACAATTGAGAATGAACCAGTTGTTGGAATTGGAGCAGAAGCTTTAAAGCAACTTTTAGAAGATCTTGAATTAACTAAGGTTGCTGAAGAACTTCGTGAAGAAATTGCAAGTAGTAAAGGTCAAAAAAGAGCAAAGCTTATTAAACGTCTAAGAGTCATTGATAACTTTATAGCTACTAATGCTAGCCCTGAATGGATGGTATTGGATGCGATTCCTGTAATACCTCCTGATTTGCGGCCTATGGTTCAACTGGATGGTGGTCGTTTCGCGACTTCTGATTTGAATGATCTATATCGAAGGGTAATTAATAGGAATAATCGCCTGGCTCGTCTTCAAGAAATTCTTGCTCCTGAAATTATTGTCCGTAATGAAAAGAGGATGCTGCAAGAAGCAGTTGATGCTCTTATAGATAATGGACGTCGAGGAAGGACAGTAGTTGGTGCTAATAGCCGCCCTCTTAAGTCACTTAGTGACATCATCGAAGGAAAGCAGGGGCGCTTCAGGCAAAACCTTTTAGGAAAACGTGTTGATTATTCAGGCCGATCTGTCATTGTTGTTGGACCAAAATTAAAAATGCATCAATGTGGATTACCTAAAGAAATGGCGATAGAGCTATTTCAACCTTTTGTAATCCATAGGTTAATTCGACAAAACATTGTCAATAACATAAAAGCAGCAAAAAAACTCATTCAGCGTGCTGATGATGAAGTCATGCAAGTTTTACAGGAAGTTATAGAAGGTCATCCAATACTTCTTAATAGGGCTCCAACTCTCCACCGTTTAGGCATTCAGGCTTTTGAACCTAAACTTGTTGATGGAAGAGCCATTCAACTTCATCCTTTGGTTTGCCCAGCTTTTAATGCTGACTTTGATGGAGATCAAATGGCTGTGCATGTTCCATTAGCGATTGAAGCTCAAACTGAAGCTCGTATGTTGATGTTGGCTAGTAACAATATTCTTTCGCCAGCAACTGGGGATCCAATCGTCACACCTTCACAAGATATGGTTCTTGGTTCGTATTATTTAACTGCATTACAGCCTGAGGCTGAGAAGCCTCAATTTGGGGATCGTGAAAAGACATTTGCTGGTCTTGAAGATGTTATTCATGCTTTTGAGGATAAAAGGATTGGATTACATGATTGGATTTGGGTTCGATTTAATGGAGAGGTTGAAGATGATGATGAAATTGATGAACCAATTGAAGCAAATACTCTCGAAGATGGAACTCGTTTTGAACAATGGACGTATCGTCGGGACAGGTTGGATGAAGAAGGGGCGCTTATAAGCCGCTACATCCTTACAACTGTTGGACGAGTTGTAATTAACCACACGATTATGGATGCAGTAGCTGCTGCCTGAGTCTTTAAAGATTTTTATTCAATTACCAACCGCTAGCTGATTCATGACTTCTTCTTCCAAATCTCGTAAAAAAGCATCCAGCAAATCTGCTAGAGGATCCAAGGGCTCTAGGGCGTCAAAAAAGAAAGCACAAGTGCAAACTGTCCCACCTTTGTTGAAAACTCCTCCTCCCTTTCGTAATCGCATAGTTGATAAAAAAGGTTTGAAAAATTTGGTGGCGTGGGCTTATAAACACCATGGGACAGCTGCTACAGCAGCTATGGCTGACAACTTGAAAGATTTGGGATTTAGATATGCAACACAAGCAGCTGTATCAATTTCTGTCGAAGACTTAAAGGTTCCAGAAGCTAAGCAAGATCTACTTGGGCAAGCAGAAGAACAAATTACGGCAACAGAAGAATGCTATCGCTTAGGTGAGATAACAGAAGTTGAACGTCATACCAAAGTTATTGATACATGGACTGAGACTAATGAGAGATTAGTAGATGCTGTTAAGAAGAATTTTAATCAGAATGACCCTCTTAATTCCGTTTGGATGATGGCCAACTCTGGTGCTAGGGGAAATATGTCTCAGGTTCGTCAACTAGTCGGCATGCGTGGTTTGATGGCCAATCCGCAGGGAGAGATTATTGACCTCCCAATTAGAACAAATTTCCGCGAGGGTTTAACTGTTACCGAATATGTGATTTCTTCTTATGGTGCCAGGAAGGGCTTAGTTGACACAGCTTTAAGAACTGCTGATTCAGGTTATTTAACTCGGCGCTTAGTTGATGTTGCCCAAGACGTAATTGTTAGAGAGGAGGATTGTGGAACTACTAGAGCTATTTTAGTAAAAGCAGAAGATGGGCGTTTTGGGAATCGTCTTGTTGGAAGACTTACTGCTGAACAGGTTTTAGGAGCTGATGGAGAAGTTTTAGCTGAGAGAGATACTGCTATAGACCCTCCACTTTCTGGGAGATTTGAAAAGGCAAATATCAACGGTGTGATGGTTCGCTCTCCACTCACTTGCGAAGCTACTCGTTCAGTTTGTAGGAAGTGTTATGGATGGGCATTAGCACACAACGAATTAGTGGATTTAGGGGAAGCAGTTGGCATCATTGCTGCCCAGTCAATTGGGGAGCCTGGTACTCAGCTCACAATGAGAACTTTCCATACTGGAGGTGTCTCAACGGCGGAGACAGGAGTAGTGCGATCAACTGTTGCTGGGACAGTTGAGTTTGGTCCCAAAGCAAGAATTCGTGGTTATAGAACTCCTCATGGAGTTGAAGCTCAACAAGCGGAAGTGGACTTTAATTTAATTGTGAAACCTTCTGGGAAGGGAAGGCCTCAAAAAATTGAGATTACAAATGGTTCTCTCCTTTTTGTTGAAGATGCGCAAGAGATAGAAGCTGATATAACACTCGCACAAATCGCTGCTGGTGCGGTGAAGAAAAGCGTTGAAAAAGCCACTAAAGATGTTATCTGTGATTTAGCTGGCCAAGTGAGATATGAAAGTGTAATTCAACCTAAAGAAGTTACAGATAGGCAGGGAAATATCACTTTGAAAGCGCAGCGCTTGGGACGTATGTGGGTTCTTGCTGGAGATGTCTACAATTTACCGCCAAATGCTCAGCCGGTAGTCGAAGGAAATGTCAAAGTTAGTGAGGGACAAGTTTTAGCGGAAGCTAGTCAAGCAAGTGAATTTGGTGGAGAAGTTCGTTTACGCGATTCGATTGGTGATTCTAGAGAAGTGCAAATTGTTACTACTTCTATGACTCTTAAGGATTTTAAGTTGATAGGGGAGTCAACTCATTCAGGGGAAATTTGGCATTTAGAAGCTAAAGATGGAACTAATTATCGATTAAATACAATCCCTGGTAGCAAGATTGGCAATGGTGAAGTTGTAGCTGAATTAGCTGATGATCGTTTTCGGACTAAGACTGGTGGCCTAGCAAAATTTGCTCCTGGCCTATCCGTTAAGAAAGCACGGTCAGCTAAGAATGGATATGAGGTAAGTAAAGGTGGAACTTTGCTTTGGGTTCCTCAAGAAACTCATGAGATCAACAAAGACATTTCCTTATTGATGATTAAAGATCGACAGTGGATAGAAGCTGGTACGGAGGTGGTTAAGGACATCTTTAGCCAGACAGCTGGTATCGTCACAGTCACCCAGAAAAACGATATTCTTAGAGAAATTATTGTTCGAAGTGGAAGTTTTCATTTATGCAATGAGAGCAAAGCATTAGAACGCTTTGATGGTGAAGGGCAAATGGTTAATCCTGGAGAGACAATTGCGAAAGGAATTAAGACAGATTCCATAGTCTTTGTTCAAATGGTAGAAACACCTGAGGGTAAGGGCCTTTTATTGAGACCAGTTGAGGAATACACCATTCCAAACGAGGCTTATTTACCAGAACTTTCACATGTGAAACAACCTAAAGGACCTTATTTAGGTTTAAAGGCTACTCAGAGACTTTCTTTTAAAGATGGAGAGCTTGTGAAATCTGTTGAAGGTGTTGAACTTTTGAAGACTCAGCTCAATCTTGAAACATATGAAACTACTCCTCAGATGACTGTAGATGTAGAAGCAGTGAAGGATAAAAGAGCAAAAACGATTGAACGTTTGCGCTTAGTGATTTTGGAAAGCATTTTGGTTCGTCGTGACACCATGTCAGATTCAAGTCATGGTTCAACTCACACTGAATTAAAAATTGAAGATGGACAGACTGTTCAGGCCGCTGATGTTGTAGCAACGACTCAAATTCTCTGTAAACAGCCAGGTGTTGTGCAATTGCCTGACCTTAATGAAGGGGATCCTATTCGTCGATTAATAGTAGAAAGAAAAGAGGATACAGTTAAATTGCAAACAAAGAATTCACCACTAATCAAGGTTGGTCAACGTGTTGTTGACGGAGATTTGTTGGCAGAAGGAGAACCAGTGAATTGTTGTGGTGAAGTTGAAACTATCAATGGGAATGACCTAACTCTTCGTTTGGGACGGCCTTATATGGTTTCCCCTGATTCTGTTTTACATGTTAGGGATGGAGATTTGGTTCAGAGAGGAGATGGTCTAGCTTTATTGGTTTTTGAAAGACAGAAGACAGGCGACATTGTTCAAGGCCTTCCTAGGATTGAAGAGTTGCTTGAAGCCCGTCGTCCTAGAGATTCTGCTGTCTTAGCTAAAAAGCAAGGAGTTGTAGAAATCAAACAAGAAGAAGATGGAGAGTCAATAACGGTCACTGTTATTGAAAGTGATGATGCAATTGGCGAATATCCAATTCTTCTTGGTCGAAACGTAATGGTGAGCAATGGCCAGCAAGTTGCTGCAGGTGAGCTTTTAACAGATGGACCAATTAACCCTCATGAGTTATTGGATTGTTTCTTCTCCGATTTACGCGATCGCAAACCATTGATGGAGGCGGCACAGGAAGCTATAGCCAAGCTTCAACATCGGTTAGTTAATGAGGTGCAAAATGTTTATAAATCCCAGGGAGTATCAATTGATGATAAACATATTGAGGTAATTGTTAGACAGATGACTAGTAAAGTTCGTATTGAGGATGCTGGTGATACGACACTTTTGCCTGGTGAATTAATTGAACTTCGTCAAGTAGAAGATACTAATCAGGCGATATCTATAACAGGTGGTGCTCCTTCAGAGTTCACTCCTGTTTTGCTTGGTATTACCAAAGCCTCTTTGAATACTGATAGCTTTATTTCTGCAGCATCCTTCCAGGAGACAACACGTGTTTTGACTGAAGCTGCAATTGAAGGAAAATCGGATTGGTTACGTGGCCTGAAGGAGAATGTGATTATTGGCCGTTTAATCCCAGCGGGCACGGGCTTCAGTGGTTTTGTTGAAGAGTTGCGAGCGGAGGCAGGACCTCACCCAGACATCTTGGCTGAAGACCCTGCAGGTTATAGACGTATGCAAAACCTCCGCCCCGACTATACAGTTGAGATGCCTACTACACCTGTAGCTAGTTCTACCGCAGTATTGGATGATCCAAGCGAAGAGGACTTGGAGGCGACGAGGAGTCGGCATGGTATTGACCCTACATTGAGTAACTTTGCAGCCTTTGCACGGCCAACTGGAGAAGATGAAATGAAAGAGGACCAGATGCCTGATCCTGCCGCTCTCGAGGGGTTGCAGGAGGAAGGGTTGCTTTCTGATGAGTAGTATGAGTGCTTATGATCTGGAACTGCTTCCCTACGGATTATCTACTTGAATTGTTTGAGGATTAATTAGATGCTTGAACCCAAACTTATCCCTAAAAGAAAGTTATCTCGATATGGCTTTCATACTCATATTGAGAAATTGAATGGGCGACTTGCAATGATTGCTTTTGTCGTATTAGTCATATTAGAGCTGAATCTTCAGCATGGCATTCTGAACTGGTGACTAATACGCCTATGACAGGCGAAAAATTGGTTTTGCTAGGTCTTAGTGCAAATGATCTAGAAAGTTTTGCGGTTGACTTCGGTCAGCCGGCTTTTCGAGGTCGTCAATTGTATGACTGGCTCTATGCTAAGGGCGCAAGAGAACTTGGGGAAATTACTGTTCTGCCAAAGGAATGGAGAAGTTATCTCAAAAAGCGTAATGTTGAAATCGGAAGGCTGAAAGAGGTAGAACGTTTTGTCGCTTTGGATGAAACGACAAAATTATTGTTGGGGACTTCGGATGGTGAAAACATAGAAACGGTAGGTATCCCTACTAAACATCGTCTTACGGTTTGTGTTTCTACTCAAGTAGGATGTTCAATGGGCTGTCATTTTTGTGCGACCGGAAAGGAAGGCTTGCAAAGGTCATTGGCAACACATGAAATAGTAGATCAGGTCTTAAGTGTTCGAGAAGTAATGGAGAGAAGGCCCTCTCATATTGTTTTTATGGGAATGGGGGAACCTTTATTGAATATAGACTCAGTTTTGTCTGCAATTAGTTGTTTGAATACCGATTTAGGGATTGGTCAACGTCGTATAACTGTAAGCACAGTAGGTGTACCTCATACTCTTCCTAAATTGGCTGAACTAGCGTTGGAACGCTTAGGTCGTGCACAATTTACTCTTGCAATTAGCTTGCATGCACCAAACCAAGAATTGAGAGAGAAATTGATCCCTGTTGCTAAAACTTACCCTATAAAAAAATTACTTGAAGATTGCAAGCATTATTTGAATGTGACAGGAAGACGAGTGAGTTTTGAGTACATACTTTTAGGAGAGCTTAATGATCATCGAGAGCAGGCACATCAATTGGCTGATCTTGTGAGTGGATTTCAGAGTCATGTCAATTTAATACCTTATAACCCTATTCAAGAAGAGCAATTTACTAGGCCTTCCTTGGAGCGTATTAAAGCTTTTCAAGCTGTATTGGAATCACATGGCATTGCAGTGAGTTTGCGCTCTAGTAGGGGTTTAGATCAAGATGCTGCATGTGGCCAATTGCGTCGTCAACATGCAAAGAGTTCCTAAAAGGTCTTAACTAGGAGTACTTAGCGAAACAAAATTTGCAAGATGACAATTATTGATTGGTTGATTCTTATTACTTATTTGTTGATTTCATTGACTCTTGGTGTTTTTTTGGCGCGTAGAAACAGAAATAATGATGATTATTTTGTCGCAGGGCGTCGACTGAGTGGTTGGTTGGCAGGTGCTTCGATGGCTGCAACTACCTTTTCGATAGATACGCCGTTATATGTAGCAGGAATAGTTGGAGCCCGAGGACTCTCTGGTAATTGGGAATGGTGGAGTTTTGGACTAGCACATATTGCAATGACGATAGTGTTTGCACCTATGTGGAGACGTAGTGAAGTCCTTACAGATGCGGCATTTACTGAGTTGCGCTATGGAGGAGCACCAGCGGCTTGGCTTCGTGCTATCAAAGCATTTTTACTTGCTGTTCCCATTAATTGTATTGGGATTGGCTATGCCTTCCTTGCAATGCGAAAGGTTGCAGAGGCTTTGGGAATTGTTGATGGCCATCTTGTTTTTGGTGGCATTAGTGACACTATTCTGCTGATGGCCTGTGTCGCGGCTTTGCTTCTTGCTTATACCGTTATTGGTGGATTATGGGCTGTTGTAGTAAATGATCTTCTGCAATTGGTTATAGCTTTGTTCGGTGCGCTGGCCGTTGCTGTTGCTGTTATTTCAGCGGCAGGTGGGATGGATCAATTGCTTGTGCAAATTGATGAATTAAATCGGCCTGAATTGCTTTCTCTTTTTCCTTGGCATTGGACGAATGATGGCGTGGAATGGCTTAGTGGTGCAGGGATTAGTATTACAACCTTTATTTCATTCCTTACATTGCAATGGTGGAGTTTTCGCCGTAGTGATGGTGGGGGCGAATTTATCCAGCGAATGCTCGCAACACGCGATGAGCGCAACTCTGTTTTAGCGGGCTGGGTGTTCCTTGTTATTAATTATTTGCTTAGGAGTTGGTTGTGGATAATAGTTGCACTGTCAGCTCTGGTGTTACTTCCTGCTCAGCAGGACTGGGAGTTGAGCTATCCAACTCTCGCGATTGAATATCTACCACCTGTAGTTTTAGGAATTGTAGTTGTCTCCTTGGTTGCAGCCTTTATGAGTACGGTAAGCACCTCTGTGAATTGGGGTGCTAGCTACCTAACTCATGATCTTTATCAGAGGTTTTTAAGACCTTCAGCTGGGGCTAAAGAATTGCTTCTGATCGGTCAAATTACAAGCATATTTCTGATGTTGATAGGGATATTTACGGCTCTTGTGAGTGAAAGTATTGGGGCAGTTTTTCGTTTGGTTATTGCAATTGGAACTGGGCCTGGTGTGGTTTTAGTTCTTAGGTGGTTTTGGTGGCGGATTAATGCAGCAGCTGAGTTAGCGGCAATGCTTTGTGGTTTTGCAATTGGACTCACAACATCTGTGATTCCCGTGCTTCGTATTGAGGATTATGGTTTGAAATTAATGATTACAACATTGTTTACAGCAATTGTTTGGATAATTGTTCTTTTCTCTACTCCAGCTGAGTCCCAAGAAGTTCTTGATAGGTTTGTTCTTAAAGTCCAACCTCCTGGGCCAGGGTGGCGGTTGATTCGACAGCGCCTTGGAGTTATGCCTGTTGAACCTTTAGGGAGCTTGATGCTGCGGTTCTTTCTTGGAATTGGAGTGCTTTTTGGAGGACTTCTTGGGAGTGGAGGATTTCTTTTACATCAGCAGAGAACTGGCTGGATAGGAATTGTGGTTGCTGTAATAAGTTTGTGGATTATGCGTAGAAAAAAAATATTTCATGTTTCTATTCTGTCTTGAGCCCACAGATTTGATGAATGGAAGCAGAATGATTCAAAATCAATTGGAATTTTGGGTTTCTTACGTTCCACTCTTTTGCCAATTCTCATAGTGGCTCTTTTTGGGGTTGCTTTGTTTGCCGTAAGTGCACGTATTTGGCTTCCTGGAGACATGCTTGCTCCTGCTTCTATGAATTGAAGTATTCCTAATTTTCATTAGGATCTTATTTATGAATGAATTGCAAGGACATTTAGCTGATGAGGGGTTGGCAAATCTCGCCATAGATCCAGATGTGCTTGCTCGAGAACTAGAGGCTGAGTTGATAGGGGATCCTTTAGATGAGATTGATGTTGAAGAAAGTGATTCTGATGCTTTTGATGTTTCTAGAGAATGTGAAGTGGGCCTGCAGTGGTTAAAGCAAGACCATGAAAACCGTTTGCAAGGGCTAAGGGTGTTTTGTGAACACAGAGACCCACGAGCTCTTCCTTTGTTAGTCCCTCTTTTGCAGGAGCCTTGCCCCGTAGAGCGAATGAGTGCTGTTTATGCACTAGGACGTAATCCATGCCCTAGAGCTGTAAAAATCCTTCTCAAACTTTTGAGAACTGATAGCAACGCATATGTACGCAAGGCCACAGCGTGGAGCTTAGGTAATTACTCTGATGCACCTGTTTTAAAGCCATTAATACATTCTTTGCAGAATGATGTGGCTGCTGTGCGTCTTTGGGCATCAGGTTCACTTGCTGAAGCAGGCGCTGGATCTTCAAAAAATGCTGCTATTGCTGCGAATCAGTTGCTTATAAGTTTGCAAATTGATAATGAGCCTTTAGTACGAAGTAATTGCATTTGGGCTCTCGGTCGTTTATACGACACCTTGGAGATTCTGCGTAGGGATGAAATAGAGGAAGCTTTTTTGAATGTTTTGCTGAATGATGCTGAGCCTTCTGTTCGTTATGAGGCTCGAACCGTGCTCGAGCAAATTGATAATCCGCCACTTAAGCAGAGGCTAAAACGCTTGGTAGATCAAGGCCTTCTAGCTTGATGCTTGTTTTAGAACATATTGTTGTAACAAGAACAGCCAAAAGAGCGGATTATTTTCTATAACATCACTGTTTCTAGCTTCAGATGCATGCCTCAACGCATTCTGCGGTTTAAAATTCGACAAGATGGTCTCGTTGAAGAGACTGTAGAGGGAGTGCATGGAGATTCATGCCATAAACTTACCCGCAAGTTGGAAAGTGATTTAGGGGTGGTTCAACTTCGAGAACCTACTTCCGAGTCATTCCTTCAAGGTGATGCCCAAGCTCAATCCATTTCTGTAGAACAACTTTCCTGATGTCTCATTTTAGTACAGTTAAAACTCAACTTCGTAAGCGCCAGCCTCTGCTAAAGGCGCTTTCTGATCTCGGCTTTGTACCTATAGAAGGGGACAATTTAGTACGTGGATATCGAGGTCAAACTATCAAAGCTGAAGTGGCAGTGCCAATGAATAAAGGGGGTGATATTGGTTTCAGATGGAATGCATCTACTCAATCTTATGAATTAGTGGCTGATTTGGACCTTTGGCAGCAGGAAGTGCCTATAGAGAGATTCTTGGCAAAACTTACTCAAACATATGCACTGAATACAGTTCTTTCTGCAACTGCGAAAGAAGGTTTTGAAGTAGCAGAACAAAAAACAAATGTTGATGGATCGATAGAACTGGTTGTTACCCGTTGGGATTCTTGAGTAAAGAAGTTTTTGACCCTTCAGTAGCTTTTAAAGTTAAGGCTAAGGCGCTTCTTTTCCCAAATGGGAAAGAGCCATGCCTTGGGGGAAAGCTTCGTGAAAAGGCGGTTTGGGTTGATGAATCTGTCTGTATTGGATGTCGTTACTGTGCTCATGTTGCCACTAATACATTTGTAATTGAGAAACATTTAGGTAGGTCACGAGCAATTCGTCAGGATGGAGACAGCATTGAACTTGTTCAAGAGGCAATTGCAACATGTCCAGTTAACTGTATTCATTGGGTGCAATTTGAGGAATTAGATGATTTGCGTGCTGAATTAGATTCAATGGACTTGCAAGATTTGGGTAAACTTCCAAAAGTATCTAGGCGTATAAAAAGTAGGGCACATAATTAACTGAATCAAATTTTGAGAAGTACTCCAACAATTCCTTTGAGACGATTTGGTCGTACAGGTCTAAACATGCCTGTCTTATCACTGGGTGGAATGCGTTTTCAGCAAAGTTGGAATCAACTGCAACCAAACCAAATTAATAATCAAAACCAAGACTTATTAGTAAGAACGCTTAAGAAGGCACTTGATTTGGGATTTAACCATATTGAAACTGCTAGGCATTATGGAACATCCGAGCTTCAGCTTGGATGGGCTTTAAGGAAGTTATCTGATACTCATCATTTTCTTCAAACTAAAGTTCCACCCCAAGAAGATCCTCAAGCATTTGAAGCTGAGCTTGAGCTCAGCTTTCAAAAGTTAGGCTGCAAAAAGCTAGATCTTTTTTCAATTCATGGTTTGAATCTTCCAGAACATCTAGATCAAACGATGAGACCTGGTGGATGTTTGGATGTTGTGAGGAGATGGCAGGATGCTGGCCGAATTGGTTTTGTAGGATTCTCTACTCATGGTGCAACTGAATTAATTGTTAAAGCTATAGAGACAAATGAATTCGATTATGTAAATCTTCATTGGTACTTTATTCGTCAGGAAAATGAACCTGCATTAGATGCCGCTCATAAATTAGATCTGGGTGTTTTTATTATTAGCCCAACAGATAAAGGTGGCCATTTACATACACCATCTTCAATACTTCGCGATCTGTGCTCGCCAATACATCCAATTGTGTTCAATGATCTTTTTTGTTTGCGAGATCATCGTGTGCATACTATTAGTGTTGGAGCAGGCATCCCTGAAGACTTAGATATCCATCTTGAAGCTATTAACTTACTTGAAGAAGCAGATACAGTTGTACCTTTAGTTGAGAAGAGGTTGAATAAAGAAGCATGTAAAAAGCTTGGGAATTCTTGGATAAATACATGGAATTTTGGCTTGCCAAATTGGAAGGAAACCCCAGGTGAAATAAATATTTCTACACTGCTATGGCTTTATAATCTTTTAGAAGCATGGGACATGGAAGGTTATGCAAAAGCTCGATATAATTTATTAGGGAATGCAAGTCATTGGTTCCCTGGTGAAAATGCTGAATGCTTGGATAAAGAAGTTAGTGAAGAAGCTCTAAAAAAAGTTTTAACTAAAAGTCCCTGGTGTCACAAGATACCAGGGGTTTTGCGTGATTTGAGAGAACGTGTTGGTGGAGGTTCTCAGCGGAGATTGTCTACTGCTTAACCCCCTAAAGGTTTCCTTATAGGGATGCCAATACCTCGTGGAAAGTTTTGTGGGCAAAGTGAATATGGCTTTAATCTAATTAAATGTCTTACACCTTTATTGGATGGGAGTTCTATGCTTTGAATTTGGCTTATTTCTGCTTTAAGTTTTTTGAGTGCTTTTATAAGTGGTTTTTCATTAGCCTTATTCCATTTACCTCTAAAGAGACAAGCTTCACCATCAGCTTTGAGTAAGGGAATTAAATATTCTGCAGTGACAGGTGCAGTTGCAACTGCACGAGCCATTGCGAGATCAAACATCCCTCTATATGCAACTTTGTGGCCTGTAATTTCTACTCGTTCTGTAATGATTTTAACTCGTGAACTTAGACGAAGTTCTTTGACTATCTGCAGTAAAGCACTGGTTTTGCGTTTGGCCGAATCCACAAGGATTAGGGTTGTATTTGGCATTGCTATGGCCATGGCTAATCCTGGGAAGCCACAACCTGTTCCAACATCAATGCAATTGAATGACTTTTGTGGATTATTTAATTCTTGCTGGAAAGCCCACAAGCTATCAAAGACTTGGCTGACCCAATAGTCTTCTCGATTTAAAAGTCTCGTTAGATTAACCTTTTTATTAAAGTGAGTTAGTAGTTTTTGAAGCAGAATAAATTGTTCTAACTGTTGAAGAGATGGTTGCCAATGCAACATATCCCACAATTGATTCTCTGGCTTGTTAAAACTGGTTTGAATGTCCATATAAAACCTATTGACCTAGTGGGAATTGTTCACTGATGATTAAATTTCTAGAATTTCTCTTCGTAATCAATTGTTGATTGTGTGACTTCTCCAAAAAGCTACTACGAATTACTTGGAGTATCCAGTTTGGCAGATGTGACAACTCTGCATAAGGCTTTTCGTAAACTTAGTAAAGTCTTACATCCAGATACTACTGTTCTGCCAGTTGAAGAAGCTGCTAGAAAATTTCAACAGGTTTGTGAAGCTTATGAATTACTTTCCGATCCAATTCGGCGAAAGTTATATGACGACAATTTATTAGAGACTACTATGCAGAAAACATCTTATGAGAAAGAGGACTTTGCTTTATCAGAAACTTTATATAAAACAGTGAGAGCTCAGGAAGTTCGTCGTCCTTTCTCTGGAGGTGAATTGTTTTCACTTTTTCTGTTAGGAGTTGCATTATTTATTAGCTTGTTACTTGCATTAGGCTTTGCTTTTGTCAATGGTAAGGAGTTGCAAGCTCGGCCAAGTTGGCTCATCGTTAATTCGATAAGTCCTAACAAAACCACTTCAAGTCATACTTATGTCCGTTCTCCCAGAAGCCAATACTCCACTCAATCAACATTCATTAGAAGCCCTCGAATTTTGGTTGAATGAGCTTGGAGCTCAAAAAAGCAATGAAGATCCATGTTTATGGATTTGGCAAATGCCTTCTTGGTCAGCTCAGATCAGGTTGGACCAGGACGATTTAAAAGTAACTTGGAAAAACAAGGGCAAGACAAGCCAGTGTTCTTTCCCTTATGGTTTATCACGCTTAGATGTTCAAAATGCACTCGTTGCAGGACTTTGATGGTACTTATAGAGAACACTTCGATAAAGTTTAAAGTTCATCTAAACCTTTATGTATAGCGTCATAGCATTGCTCCAGTTGTGAATCATTTATGCAAAGTGGAGGGAGTAGATAAATAACATTGCCTAAAGGCCGAATGTATACTCCATTTTGGATGGCTATTTTTTTAAGAATACTTCCTGCAGTGTTGAGGTAACCACCGGCTTCTTCGACTTTGATATCAAATGCTGCAATAGTTCCAGTAATTCTAGGCTTTTCAACTTTTGGATGCTTTATTAGTTTCTTTAGATGTGGAAGATGACGTGCTTCAAAATTTTCGTATTGCTTTGGGTTTGCTTCGAGAAGATCCAAACTGGCATTTGCGGCTGCACATCCCAGTGGATTACCGGTAAAACTATGACCATGCCAAAAGGTTGATTGTGGAGCTGTTCCTGTAAATGCCGAAAAGATTTTTTCAGCTGCCATTGTTACTCCCATTGGAAGAAATCCTCCGGTCAACCCTTTTGAAAGTGCTATCAAGTCTGGTTTTATATCAGCACGCTGAAATGCAAACAAGGTTCCACATCGCCCAAAACCTGTCAGAACTTCATCTATTACCAGAAGAGCATTAGCTTGGCGCACTCTTACTTCAACTTTCTTGAGAAATTCAGGTCGCACCATAGACATACCTCCTGCTCCCTGCACAAGAGGTTCAAGTACAACTGCAGCGGTAGGAGTTTGGAGTAACCCTTCTAATCTATCTAAGACCAAGTCTTCTTTTTTGTTGATATTATCTTCTTCCCACCAGTTAGCTGGCCAGGGGAGTCGACTCACTGGAAATAACATTTTTTCAAATGGGGCATTAAATAAATTCCTTTCTCCAACTGCCATCGCTCCGAACGTGTCACCGTGATAGGCACCTTCAAATGCAATCACTTGTTGCCTTGGCTCCCCTTTGTTTTGCCACCATTGGCATGCAATTTTAATTGCAACCTCTACAGCAGTAGAGCCATTATCTGAAAAGAATAAGCGTTGAAGACCTGAAAGCTTACTTAACCTTTTTGCTAACTTTTCTGCTTGCGGATGGGTGAAATCAGCCAAAATAACTTGTTCTAACTCTTGAGCCTGAGATGCAATTGCCGATGAGATATGTGGATTGGAATGCCCATGAAGCGTCACCCACCAGCTACTGATTGCATCTATAACCGGTGGAGCATTTTCACGCATCAGTAGAGCTCCATTTCCTGTGATTACTCGTTCTGGAGGGGTTGACTTGGCAATTTGGGTGAATGGAGGCCAAAGATTTGAATTCCATTCTCTGGATTTATTGCTCATTTACGAAAGCCTCCTGAAGATAAAATCTCATATTTGAAGTAGGCGTCCAAAAATATTGCCAAGGTGTTGTTGCTGCCATTGCTCTGCGAGAGAAGATGCATTTAGCTTTTTTAATCTAGGTAGTTGAGCGATGATTTTAACTTTTCCAATTTGCTCTATGGTTTTTGGATTATCTGGGTGATGGTCTCCATTAAGAATTACTCCCAGCAGGGGAATCTTGCGATTCCTAATTGCTTCAATACTTAGTAATGTGTGATTAAGAGTTCCGAGTCCAGTTCTTGCAACTAGAATTATAGGTATACCCCAATTCTTTAATTGGTTTATCTGAAGGAATTGACGAGTTAATGGCACTAGAAGTCCACCAGCGGTTTCTATGATTAGAGGTTTTTGAACTATAGGTGGTTCTAGTTTTTTTGGGTCTATGAGTTTGTTCTCTTTTTCTGCTGCCCAATGAGGAGATACAGGTGCCTTGAATTTATATGCTTCTTTTAGATAACGTTCCTTTGGGAGATCAATGAGCTTGCAAACTTGATTTGTATCCCCCCCATTTTCCAAACCACTTTGTATTGGCTTCCAATATATTCCATTCAGACCTTGAACGATCCAACTACTAACAACTGTTTTTCCTACATCTGTATCTGTGCCACAAATTATCAGTCGAATTGGGTTAGAAATCATCTCTTGATTAAAAGTAGTTGAATAAGCCACGTTAAATTGATTGTTTTATTTTCATTCAAACAAGACCAGGATTTTTGTAACCTTCGCCATTCTCCGATACTAAGACTTCTTTTCCTACTAGATTGTGCACCTATTTTGCTTATGGGGTTTAAAAGAGGGTAAATCTTAGAAGATGTTTGTGTGAATTTGTGCAGCTTTTGATAGTAGATGTTTTGAGGGTTTAAGGCTTTCAGTAATGAATCATGCGAAGGCAAACTAAGTGCACTGCAGGGTACATTCGCTTGATGTGCAGCTAAATGCCATTCGTGGAAACTTCCTTGAATTGGCAGCGCTATTGCGAGCCAGCCACCTGGGGCTAAGGCCTCAAACCATTCTTTAAGACGGGATGTTGGACTATCTAGCCAATGCAGTGCAAAGTTAGAGGCGATTAAAGTTGGTTGTTTTGGCCAATTAGGCAAGCCTAAATTTAGATCACAAAGTTGTGTTTGACTTTTATGGTGGTGTTGGCAAAGCATTTCTTCGCTGCCATCTACTCTAATTACAGATTGATTTGGGTGTAGTGCTTCAAAAGAGTCTGCAAGAATCCCAGTGCCTGTACCAAGATCGACCCAAATACCTTTTGGAATAAACTCTTTTGAGCATTTTTGGGCTAGTCGCCAAGCAAAAGCACGTTGGAGTTGTGCATTTTGGCTGTATTTAACTGCTGCTTGCCCAAAATTCTCTAAAACTTGTTTTGACCAATTCTGGCTGAAGGTCATGATTCAAGCCAATTTCGTGTACGTATTATTAGATCTTGAACAAGCAGTAAATGTCCAGAATTCTTGATTTCCCAATAGGTTGGAGCAATTTCAAGGTGTTTTCTGAGGTCATTTAGTAAAGAACGTCTTGTGGCTGGAATAACGATCGAGTCTTGCTCTCCTTGCACAATCAGAACTTTAGCTTTTACAGGTAAATCTGGTGGTATGCCATTTGTGTCAACAAGTAATTGGAGATCATGTTTGAGTTTTATGCGCCCTTTAGGCGAGAGCCCTTCTTTTATTGGACCTGGCGGAATTTCAACCACAGGTTCTGGCTCACAAGCTTTCTTGAGAAAAGTTTTGAGCATAGTTGCTTCATCAGAAGTTCCGATGTGCTGTTGCATTAAACGTAGTGCAGTTTGCAATGAACGACTATTGATTCCCTTTGGTATGAATCGACTAAAGCTACAAAGTAAAACAACATCTGTAGCGTCTAGCCAAATATGATTATCTAGCAAGTGAGTACCAAGAGAATGTGTGATGACTACACGTTGCTCATTAGAGCCTTGAATCTTTGTTTTCTTCCATTTTGGAAGGAAAGGCTCGGTGTCACCATAACCTCGTTCAAAGCTTTGCCAGGTCCAACCATTTTTTTGAAATTCTTTTGCCCAATTTCCCCAAGTATTGCTATCTCCACTCCATCCATGTACAGCAATTACTTGTTTCATAGGAGACCTTTGAGAGCATTCACTAATTGCTTTAAGGTTCCATCTGGAAGATCTCTCCTAAGAATTAATCTGAGGCGAGCCGTTCCTTCTGGAACAGTTGGTGGACGAATTGCTACAGTCAGTAGGCCTGCCTTTTCTAAATGCATTTGATAGTTAAGAGCTTCTTGATCAGTTCCTATTATTAAAGGAATGATGGGACTGTCTCCGGGGGGACATGTCCAGTTATGAGCTGATAGTGCTGAACGCCAACTTTTTGAACGTTGTTGCAGAGTCGCACTCCACTTGGGATTATTTTTTATCAATTTTAAGGCTGCGAATGCAGCAGCGGCTAGGGAAGGGGCAAGGGCTGTTGTGTAACGAAAGGCTCCACTGGTTTGCAGTATGTATTCGATTGTGTTTTTGCTACCTGCTAAAAAGGCTCCACCACTTCCAAAAGCCTTGCCAAATGTACCGCTTAACATAGTGATTGGTGTAGACACTTGATAACAAAGTCCTCGACCTTCTTTCCCCATTACTCCTAGGGCGTGTGCTTCATCAACGAGGAACTTTGCTCCATACCTTTCGCATAATTGTGCCATTGGAGTCAAAGATGGACTTGTACCTTCCATACTGAAAAGACTTTCGGTAATTACAAGTGCTGATTGCTGAGCAGAATGATTGTTTCTAAAGTTGTTCAAGTGTCTTTCTAAATCGTCTAAATCATTGTGGACAAACCTTTTTAATTTGGCGCCACTTGCTTTTATCCCGATTAGTAGAGAATGATGAATAAGTCTATCTGCAAGAACAGTGGTAGATCTATCTGCAAGGGCTAAAACTGCAGCCAGATTAGCTTGGAATCCACTTGGGAAAAGTAAAACACTTTCTTGTCCCAGCCAATTGGCCAGAGCCTCTTCTAATTCTTTGTGTATTGGTCTGCTGCCAGTAACTAAACGTGAAGCTCCAGCCCCTGTCCCTTCTCTAGCAATGCTGGCTTGTGCAGCCTTTATAAGATTTGGGTGCTTGCTAAGTCCTAAGTAGTCATTACTTGCAAGATCAAGTAAGAATTTCGCTGGCTTAACTTCACTATCTTGCAATTCAGCAGGTTTATTGCCATGACTCCATGTCCTTAGCTTGCGTCTTCGTTCTAGAGGGATGCTTTGCATTTCTCAGTTTGAGACCTAATGTGTTTGCAGTTTCCTTTATTGCTTTATTGTCGTTTGTGATCTGACCTTTTTACTACTGAAAATATTACATGAGATGAAATGAAAGGCTCTATAGGATTTTATTGATGAATTCCGAGGCGAGTGATACGACTGCTTCAATCTCAGTTAAAGATTGCTTGGACCCAGCAACCATCTTTGCATTCCCATTGGATGATTTTCAAAAGGAGGCTATAGATTCTTTAAATCAGGGTCATTCAGTTGTTGTTAGTGCTCCGACTGGCTCAGGTAAGACATTAATTGGTGAATATGCGGTTTATAGAGCAATTGCTCATCAACAAAAAGTTTTTTATACAACCCCTTTAAAGGCGCTTTCAAATCAAAAATTACGCGATTTTCGTACACAGTTTGGAGCCGAAAATGTTGGCTTGATGACTGGTGATTTAAGTATCAATAGAGATGCAGCAGTCGTTGTAATGACTACGGAGATTTTTCGTAATATGCTTTACGCAGAAGCAAATAATGACGACGATCCTTTATCTGAAGTAGAAGCTGTGATACTCGATGAGTGTCACTATATGAATGATTCTCAGAGAGGGACTGTTTGGGAAGAATCAATTATTCATTGTCCTCAATCAGTGCAGCTGGTGGCACTTTCAGCAACAGTTGCGAATGCAGCTCAGTTAACTGATTGGATTCAACAGGTGCATGGCCCTACAGATTTGGTAAGGAGTGAGTTTCGTCCAGTTCCACTAAGTTATCACTTCTGTAGTGCAAAGGGTTTACATCCTTTGTTGAATGAAAAAGGGAGTGGATTGCATCCTAATTGCAAAATTTGGAGAGCTCCAAAGGGTTATAGGAGAAAGAATCGTTCATCAAAGCCTCCTCAACCTGAAACACCTCTCATTAGTTTTGTTATTTCAATAATGAAAGACCGGAATATGCTCCCTGCAATTTATTTTATTTTTAGTCGTCGAGGTTGTGATAGGGCCATTAAAGACCTAGGAGCGATATGTCTTGTTAACTCTGATGAACAAATAATTTTGAATGAACGACTTGTTGCTTTTCGGGCAAACAACCCAGAGGCTGTGCGTGACGGTTTACATGTCGATGCTTTGCTAAGAGGCATTGCTTCACATCATGCAGGAGTGTTGCCAGCGTGGAAGGAGTTGGTTGAAAGCTTGTTTCAAGAAGGCTTGATAAAAGTAGTTTTTGCGACTGAGACTTTGGCTGCAGGGATCAACATGCCTGCCCGCAGTACTGTGATCTCTACTCTTTCAAAGCGAACTGAGCGTGGACATAGAGCATTGATGGGTAGTGAGTTTTTACAAATGGCTGGGAGGGCAGGCCGTAGAGGACGCGATGTACAGGGTTATGTCGTCACGGTTCAAAGTCGTTTTGAAGGAGTCAAAGAAGCGGGTCAATTAGCTATGAGCTTGCCTGACCCATTGATTAGCCAGTTCACACCTAGTTATGGAATGGTTTTGAATTTGTTGCAACAATATAGTCTAGGAAAGTCTAAAGAACTTGTAGAGCGTAGTTTTGGTAGATATTTAGCAAGCCTGGATTTAGTAGAAGAGGAAGATTTATTAGAGACCTTAAGAGAGCAATTAGCTCAGCTTCAAGGTATTTCTGGTGATATACCTTGGTCTGATTTTGAAGAGTACGAAAAACAAAGAGGTCGGCTCAAAGAGGCTAGACGTTTGCTACGTATTCTTCAGGAACAAGCTGCAGAAACCTTGGCTAGTGAATTAACTATGGCCTTGCAGTTTGCGAGTGTTGGAACTTTGGTGAGTTTGAAAGCACCTCAATTACGTGGACGTATAACACCAGCTGTGATAGTTGAGAAATTAGAGGGATCTGGACAATTTCCATTACTTCTCTGTCTAACAGATCAAAATGTTTGGGTTTTATTGCCCTGTCAGTCCGTTGTGAGTTTGCATGCTGAATTGAGCTGTCTAGAAATTGCCCATATGACTCAGCCAGATTTAAGAAAGGCTGGTGAGGTACGTCATGGTGATAAGAAGAGTAGTGATCTTGCTTTGGCTATTTGCCATGTTGCTAAACGGCATAGCATGACAACACCTCAATATGATCTTGCTGGAGAAGTTTTGGACCAAGCAAAGCTAGTGAAGTCTTTTGAAAAAGCATTAGAAGAGCAGCCAGCTCATCGTTGGGGTGATCGAAAAAAATTAAAGAAACATCGTCGTCGTATGGAGGAGCTTGAATTTGAGATTAAGGAGCGTCAGGCTTTGCTTTACCATAGAGCTAATCGACATTGGCAGACATTTTTATCGCTAATAGAGATTCTGAAATATTTTGGTTGCCTTGAGCAGTTCACCCCTTCGGATGTAGGAAGAACAGTCGCCTCTTTGCGAGGTGATAATGAGCTTTGGCTAGGGATTGCCTTAATGAGTGGGCACTTGGATGAGTTAGAACCGTTTGAATTGGCTGCAGTATGCGAAGCCATTAGTACTGAAATTAATCGATCTGACTTGTGGAGTGGTCACATTAGCTCTCCTAATACAGTTTCGGCATTAAACGATCTTTCGTCTATTCGTAATGAGCTATTAAGAGTTCAAGAGAGGCATCAGATAGATATTCCAGTTTGGTGTGAAGCAGAACTAATGGGTCTTGTAGAGGTATGGGCTTCAGGAGCAACATGGGCTGATTTAATTGCTAATACTTCTCTTGACGAGGGAGATGTGGTGAGAATAATGAGAAGAACAGTTGATTTGCTTTCGCAGATTCCTTTTTGTGAAGTGGTAAGCGATCAACTACGCAGGAACGCTCGGATCGCATTAAACGCAATTAATCGATTTCCTATCTGTGATTCAGAAGATGTATTCATTGATGTCGTCACTGATGATGAACAAGTTCTTAATTCAGCCATTAAAAGAGTGTCTTAAGGACCCGGTAAATTTAATTGTTCTTGTTAGGAGTAATCATAGATTCTGGATTGACTATTAGGTCAAAATCTGCTCCGCTTACATAGCCTAGCTGCATAGCAGCTTCCTTGAGATTGACATGTTTTTGATGGGCATATTTGGCAATTTCACAGGCTTTTTCATATCCGATGGAAGGTGTTAAGGCAGTGACAAGCATGAGAGATTGCTTTAGGTCATATTTGATCTTTGTTTGATTTGGAGTTATTCCTTCAATCATTGCTGATCGGCAGCTTTTGCAAGCATCATGTATTAATTGGATGCTGTGTAAAAGATTAAAACCAATAAGTGGTTTATATGAATTCATTTGGAGGTGACCACCACTCCCAGCTATAGACACTGCAGCATCTAGTCCTATGACTTGAGTGCAAACCATTGCCATTGCCTCACATTGTGTGGGGTTTATTTTCCCAGGCATAATTGAACTTCCTGGCTCGTTTTCTGGCAGTTGGAGCTCTGCAAACCCAGCTCTTGGGCCACATGACAACAACCGAATGTCGTTAACAATTTTGAGAAGCCCTACTGATAAAAGCTTTAGTTGAGACATTGCATTAACAAGGCCATCATGACTTGCCATGATGGCAAACTTGTTAGGTGCTGAGGTGAATGGCAAGGAGGTTAATTTTGCAATTTCTTGAGCAACTGCTAGATCGAATCCTTTAGGTGTATTTAATCCAGTGCCGACTGCAGTTCCACCTAGTTGTAATGGGTATAGCTCTTTTAATGATTCCTCTATTCGTGAATATGCGATTGCGATTTGATCTCGCCAGGCGGATGCTTCTTGGCCAAGGGTTAATGGCACTGCATCTTGTAAATGAGTTCTACCAACTTTAATTATATTTGTCCATTCAACACTTTTTTGTTCGAAAGCATTGATTAAGAGCTTGAGTTCTGGAAGGAGCTTTTTTGTTATTCCTTCAGCAGCAGCTATATGAATTGATGCTGGGAAAGTATCGTTGGTGGATTGTGATTGGTTGACATCATCATTGGGATGTAATGGTTTATGGCTCCCCAATGGCTTTCCGTTGGCTTTTGATGCAAGGTTGCTGATAACTTCATTGATATTCATATTGGTTTGTGTGCCGCTACCTGTTTGCCATACCCTCAAAGGGAATTGATCATCATGCAATCCTTTTGCGATTTCAATAGATGCATTGACAATAAAATCACGCTTTTTTATATCAAGCACCTTCAGACGGGCATTTACATTTGCAGCAGCGTGTTTGATTTTGGCTAATGCATAAATGAGATCTATTGGGATACGATCTTCCCCAATGGAAAAGTTCAAAAGGGACCTTTGGGTTTGAGCCCCCCCAAAGTGCATTGGAAGGGACCTGCATAGCCCCCATGCTGTCATTCTCTATACGAAACAACTCAGACATTTATCTTTGATGAGGAGTAATTAGAGAATGTTTTAATCTATACGAATCAAATTTTGCCATCAATCGCTAACTTTTAAATCCCAAGACGTTCCCAAATTTCATGCATCTTTGCTTGATGAACATCTGTATTGAAACAATTGGCAAGCTGATCGGTGCTAAGGCGTTTGAGTACTTCCTGGTCTGATTCAAGATTCTTTCGGAAATCACCTCCTTCTTGATTCCATGCTAAGTGAGCATTTCGTTGAACTAATCTGTAGGCATCTTCTCTTGACATTCCACTATTGACTAGTTGCAACAACACTCTTTGGCTAAATACAACACCTCCATAGACATTCATATTCCTAATCATATTTTTTGGATATACCCCTAGACCATTAATTACCT